>NZ_CP133842.1:0-693981 GCF_031432995.1 Citricoccus sp. I39-566 | reverse complement strand
GCCTGCTCCACGGTGGTGTAGACGAACATCTCCAGCTTGTTGAACTGGTGGACCCGGATGATGCCCCGGGTGTCCTTCCCCGCCGAGCCGGCCTCGCGCCGGTAGCAGGTGGACCATCCCGCATAGCGGACGGGCTCCTCGCCGAGCTCGAGGATCTCGTCCGCGTGATAGCCCGCGATGGCCACCTCGGAGGTGCCGACCAGGTACAGGTCGTCCCGCTCAAGCTTGTAGATCTCGTCGTCGTGCTCCACGTCGAAACCGGTGCCCTGCATGGTCTCAGGGCGCACGAGCGTGGGGGTCATCATCGGGGTGAAGCCGTTCTGCAGGGCCAGGTCCAGGCCCATCTGCATCAGGGCCAGCTCGAGACGGGCCCCCACGCCCTTGAGGAAGTAGAAGCGCGAGCCCGAGACCTTGGCCCCCCGCTCCATGTCGATGGCGCCGATCAGCTCGCCGATCTCCAGGTGGTCTCGCGGGGTGAAGCCGTCGGCGGAGAAGTCGCGGATGGTCCCGACCGTCTTTACCGTGGTGAAGTCGTCCTCGCCCCCGGCGGGGACACCGTCCTCGATGAGGTTCGGGAACCGGCGCTGGAGGGACTCGAGGCGCTGCTTGGCCTCCTCCGCCGCGGCCTCCGTGGTCTTCACGCTGGCGGCCAGGTCCTTGACCTCGGCCAGCAGCCGCTGCTTCTCCTCGCCCTGCGCGGCCGCCACCTTCTTGCCGAAGGCCTTCTGCTGGGCACGCAGCTCCTCGAAGGAGGTGATCGAGGCACGGCGTTCCACGTCGGCGGAGACGATCTGCTCCACCAGCGACTCGTCCGCAGCGCGGGCGCGCTGCGAGGCCGTGTAGAGGTCTGGATTCTCGATGAGGTGCTTGACGTCGATCACGGGGTCCAGCCTAGCGTCGAGCCCCCACGCGCGCCGTCATCCCCTCCCTGCGTAGACTGCGCCCATGCCCCTCGAACTGACCCTGGCCATCATCGCGCTCGTCCTCGTGGCGGCCGCCCTGGCCTTCGCCGCCGGGCTGTGGACCGGCCACCGCCGTCTGCGCCACCGCATGGACGACCTCGACGGCCAGGTGACCGACCTGCACGGGAACGTGCGCACCCTGCCGGATCGCGTGGACGCCCTCACGGGCCAGATCCGGGCCCTGGACGGCCAGGTCAGCGAGATCGCGGACGCTCCGTTGGTGTCCCGGGCTCTGGACCACCCCCGGCGCGTCGCGCTCGTGTTGAATCCCTCCAAGACCGGGGCGGAGAGCATCCGCGCCCAGGCCGCGGCCGCCGTCGCCGAGGCCGGCCTGCCCGAGCTGGCCGTCTACGAGACCACCGTCGAGGACCCGGGCGCGCAGATGGCGCGGGATGCGATCGCCGATGGGGCCGACGTCGTGATGGCCGCCGGCGGCGACGGCACGGTGCGGTTCGTGGCCGAGGAACTGGCGGGCACGGACGCTGCCCTGGCGATCGTGCCGATGGGCACCGGCAACCTGCTGGCCCGCAACCTCAAGGTGCCCCTGGACGACCACCGGGCCTGCATCAACACGGCCATCCACGGCGCCACCCGGGACATCGACACCGTCACGATCAAGCTCGAGGGCACCAACGGCGAGGTCCGGAAGAACACCTCGCTGGTTATCGCCGGCGCCGGGATCGACGCCGAGATGATGGGCGACGCCCGCGACGACCTCAAGGCGAAGGCCGGCTGGCTCGCCTACGGCGAGGCCGGCATGCGCCACCTCCCCGGCCACCGCAAGGAGGTCTCCGTCTCCCTCGACGGCGGCGCCCCCCAGAGACGCAAGGTCCGCTCCGTCATGGTCGCCAATTGCGGCGAGCTGACCGCCGGCATGGACTTCGTCCCGGACGCCCGGTTCGACGACGGCCTGCTGGACGTGGTGCTGCTCTCCCCCCGCCACGTGGGTGACTGGGTCCGGATCGCGGCCAAGACCGTGACGAAGTCCAAGCACACGATCCCCGTGATGGAGACCCACCAGGCCACGCGCTGCCGCGTGGTGCTGCACGAGCCGATGACCGCGCAGATCGACGGGGACGCCATCATGGAGGTCAGGGCACTCGACGCGCGGATCAAGCCGGATTCACTGCGGGTGCAGATCCCGGCCTCGGACGTGCCGGACTCCGCAGCGGCCCCGGCCATGAAGCCGGAGGCCGCCCCGGAGGTCACGGGCTGAGGTCGCTGGCGCTCGGCTGCTCGACTACTCGGTGACGAAGGCGATGTGGTGGCCAACAGCGACCACCTCATCGTGCTGGTTGAAGGCCTCTGCCCGCGAGAAGTGCTTGTTGCCCTCTGCCGGCACCTCCGGGTCAACGAGGTAACAGGCCGTGATGGTGTCCCCGAAGTACACCGGTTTTGTGAAGCGCACGCGATCCCATCCGTAGGACACGATGTCCTGGCCTTCCCGCTGCCACCACTGGGTACAAGCAGCCGACATGAGCCCCAGTATCAGCACCCCGTGGGCAATCCGTTGCCCGACCGGCCGCTCACTGGCGTAGGCGGCGTTGACGTGGACCGGGTGCAGGTCCCCAGTCATGCCAGCGAATTGATAGACATCCGCCTCGCTGATGGTCTTGGAGACCATGGCAACGCCGGACTGATCACGGAACTGGGTCAGGGAACTCATGGTGTGGCTTCAGGCGCCGCGACGCCATCCGGCAGGGAGTCGGAATCCCGAAGGTTGCGTGTCACCATGACGATCTTGCCCCTGACCTTGCCGTTCTTCACGTGCTGGAGGGCGGCTGCGGCCTCCGCCAGAGGATAGGTGCGGTCAACCGGAGGGTTCAGGACGCCCCGGGCGACCATCTCCAGCATCTCCACTGTGGAAGACTGCACGAGGTCTGGGGTCCGGTCCCGGTAGTCGCTGGCCTGCAGGCCCATCACGCTGATGTTCTTCACCAGGAGGTGCCCCGGCTTAATCGGGTTCTGCCCACCGGAGGCGAACCCGGTGATGACGACCCGCCCCTCCCACGCCGTGCAGCGGATGATCTGGGACAGGTAGTCCCCGCCCAGGGATTCCAGGGTGAGATCCACCCCGTGCCCCTCCGTCAGGGCCAGGACATCGTCTCGGAGGGTTTCCGGCAACGATGTCAGGGCATGGTCCGCGCCCTGACTCAACGCCAGATTCGCACGTTCCTCATCCTTGGCCAGGGCGATGATGGTGGCCCCGTGGGCCTTGGCCAGGTCCACGCCGGCCGATCCCACGCCGCCGCCCGCTCCGGTCACCAGGACCACATCCGAGGACGTGATACCGCCCCGCCGCACGAGTCCGGCCCAGGCAGTCGTGTAGATGAGACCGAAGGATGCCGCGCGGACGAAGTCGACCCCATCGGGAAGACCGATCACCTGGCTCGCGGGTGACACCACCTTCTCGGCGTAGGTTCCGTATTCCACCAAAGCCAGGACACGGTCCCCCACGGTGAAACCGGAGACGTTCGCGCCGATGGACGCGATACGTCCAGCAGCCTCCTTGCCCGGGCTGAAGGGCCGCTCCGGAAGGTTCTGATAGGTCCCCTCCACGACCAGAAGGTCGGGAAAGTTCACGCTGGTGGCCACCACATCGATGACGACTTCGTCCGGCCCGGGTGTCGGATCCTCGGCCTCACCGAAAACCACCGACGACGGCGGTCCGAATTCCTTGACCAGTGCTGCTTTCATGCTCAGCTCCTCATGGCGGGGGTTGCCGACCACTGCACGTCTGCGGTCAGGTCCTGCAGCGGCGGATAGTTGCGGGGGCCTGCAGGGATCCGTACTGACGGGTCCAAGGGCACCGGAAGCGCCGGGATTCCCTGGTCCCCATACGTGACCGTGTCTCCGGATTCGGTGGCCATAAGCCCCATCTGCACTGCCTCATCGAAAGTGTTGACCACCGTGGTGCAGATGTCCTCCCCCTCGAACAAACGGCGCCAGTACTCTGAACTATGCCCGGCGAGAATTCGGGTCAGTTCTTCGATGACGGCGTCCTCCTGACCATCGTCTTGGATGTAGCTGGGAGCCAATCCGATGAGCTCCGCCAACCGGTGCCAGAACTTCTCCTCGAGCGCGGCTACAGCCACGTGTCGGTCGTCAGCAGTCCGGTAGACGCGGTACCGCGGACTACCGCCGATCAGGAGCTCGCGGCCCGGCTTCGGCCAGCCGCCCCCACCGTGATGGGTTGCCAGGTAGCCATAAGCCAGGGTCTGCAGGTTGTGGGCCATGGAGACTTGGAGATGGGCCCCTTGCCCCGTCCGGTCACGTTGCCGGAGCGCCATCAGGATGTTCATGACTGCGGGGTAGGCCCCACCGACGATGTCTCCGATGACGGAGAAGGGGAGCCCTGGGTTCCCCGCGTCATCAGTCACCACGCCCAAGAGACCAGACTCGGCCACATAGTTGAGGTCATGCCCTGCCTTCATAGCTAAGGGCGCGGATGGCCCGTACCCGGTGATGGAGCAGTAGACCACTCCGGGATTGGACGAAGCGACATCCGTGTAACCGAGTCCCAGCCGGTCAACGACGCCCGGACGAAACTGTTCGATGACCACATCTGCCGAGCGCATGAGTTCCAGAATCCTGTCCCGGTCTTCCGCGTTCTTGAAGTCCGCAGCCACGGATTGTTTGCCCCGGTTCAAGAGGGCGAAGTTCGCACTGTCTGGCCCGAACTTCGGCTCGTAGGAACGCATCGTGTCGCCCTCGCCCGGCCGCTCAACCTTGATGACCTCCGCTCCCGACTCAGCCAGCATCAGGCTGGCCATGGGGCCAGGCACCAGGGTCGAGAGGTCCAGGACGCGTATTCCTGACAAGGGAAGGCCCATCGACGACTGTTCAGGACACATGATGAGCCTCCACTGCCGCCTTCAGTTCCTCGCGGAGCTCGAACTTCTTGATCTTTCCACTGGGCGTCATGGGCATGTGGTCGAGAAGCACGATCTGCTCGGGCAGGTAGTGCCGTGATAGCCCCTGGCCCAGCAGGTACTGAGACAACTCATCCACGGTGAGCCTGACGTCGTCCTTGGTCTTGAGGACCACGCAGATCCTCTCGCCCAATCGCTCGTCCGGAATCCCGACGACTGCGGCCTGCAAGACGGACGGGTGCCCAAAGATCACGGATTCGACCTCCGTCACCGGGATGTTCTCACCTCCACGGATGATCATGTCCTTGATGCGCCCGCGCAACGACACCCATCCGTTTTCATCGATCTGGGCGGTGTCACCGGTGCGGAACCAGAGTCCGTCCACGAACGAGTCCTCCGTGGCATCAGGCCGGTCATAGTAGCCGAGGAAGAGGGCGGGGCCCTTGATCTGAAGTTCGCCGATCTCGCCTGCCGGCAACTCCTGACCCTCAGGACCAACGATGCGCACCTCGCTACCTTTGAAAACCGACCCGTCGGTATTCTGGATGGCCTGGGGCTCATCCGGGGTGCAAGACAGGATGATGCTGCACTCCGTCATACCCCAGGCCGGGGCCACATAGGCACCGAGCGCAGCAGAAGCCTGTGTCGGAAGCTGTCGGGGCACGGGGGACCCGGCAATGATAAGCGCTGTCAGCGGACAATCGGGATCCCCGGCGAGATCAGTACGGACCATATCCTGAAGGAATGTAGGCGCCCCGACGAAGAACGTGGTCTTCTCTCGCCGCACGACATCTATGCCCCATCGGGCGTCCCATCGGTCCACGTACACGCCCGTTCCCCTCAGGAAAGCGGTCAGCATGATGCCCCAGACGAAGCCCGTGTGATGTCCTATAGGCGACGCCACGAGCTGCACCGGAGGATTGCCGAAGGCATCGATCCCGAGGTGCTCAGCCTGGTGACGAACCGAGTACATCAGGCTTTCATGTGAATGCATGGCACCCTTGGGCTCTCCGGTGGTCCCGGAGGTGAAACCGAGATAGCACACCCGGCCTGGGTCCACTGCGTCCAGTTCCCGGCTCGGGGTCCCCTCCAGATCTGACCACAGGACCTCCCCGTCTCGGAGGTCATCCGAGTCGTTATCCAGGACGATGACGTGCCGCAGTTCTGGCAGATCGGCTCTCAGTCGACGCATCATCTGGAGATGCTGTGTGCGGCGGAACGAGCGTGGGATGAAGATCGCCTTGGCTTTGCTCCGCCGGACGATCTTCTCGACCTGTTGGGGTCCGTAGGCCACGGGAATGCCGGAGTAGGCAGCACCGGCCTCGATGATGCCGAAGACCAGCGCCGCATATTCCACCACGTTCGGGAGCATGACCACGACACCGTCACCGGCTCCGATGCCCAGGGAATCCAGTGCGGAGGCCACATGATGTGCCCTTGCGTCCAGGTCTGCGTAGGTCATCTCCCCGTTCTTGCCGTCGGCGTCGTAGCCGACCACGGCGGAACGGTCCGGTACCTCGCCGGCGGCATCGGTGAGGAGGCTGCGCAGGGTGCGTTGCTCCCAGTACCCCTGGTCTCGCCATGCTTCAACTTGCGCATCCGTCAGCGGAGTCGCCTGACCGTTCAGCCTCTCGGCAATCCTTGCATTCACGATGACTCTCCTTGAAGGGTTGTCCAGGGTAGACCGGCCAAGCTGCGCGCTGACTGCCGGTTTGCGGAGAAGGAATCCACCGCAGATCGAAGGGAAGCGGCGTCTCGCACGAATCTGCCGGTCGGGTATTCGTCCAGATAGCCGTATCCACCGAGGGACTGCACCGACTGGCCCGCGACGGTGACGCCAGCTTGCAGCGCGTTCTCCATGGCTGCGGTCACGGAAGCCAACGATGCCGAGTCCGCCGACATGACCGTGGTGATGGCCTGAGTAGCCCCATTGACCTGCTCTACCAGTGATTGCCGGACCACTGGAATCAGTGTCAGTGCTCCGCCGAACTGTGATCGGCTGGCGGCGTATTCCCGCGCAGCGTCGGCGGCCGCGCCGGCTATCCCGGCAGCTATGGCGCCCGCGCTGAGGCGTAGCAGGGCGCGGGCCGGAAGCAGCTCCGTGGTGACCAGCTCAGCCCGCGCGGCATCCAAGGTCACTGAGCGCGTCCTTGCCCCCTCCAGGCCGGTGACGCCGACCGGGTCGAATGACAGCGCGTCCTCGGTGAACAACCACGCCGCGGACTCACCATCAAGGATGATCACGGCGGCGGTGTCCGCTGCCACATCGATCCGGTCGATCTGGCCGGTCCACCGACCATCGTGGGAGCCGGTCACGCTGACGTGGGCGGATTCCGCCTCCAGGACGGCCACTGCCGATGAGCCATCGGCCACGCCAGCGGAGAGATCACTCTGGCTGCCGTGGGCAAGGATGGTCAAGGCAGCCTGAGCCTGAGCTGACGCCCAGCCCAGGGCTGGCCAATACCGGCCCAGGCGCTCCAGGACGAGAAGGGTGGTTGCCAGATCCGCTCCGGCTCCGCCCAGGTCCTCCGGCGCGCCCAGAACCCACATTCCGGACTCGACGATGGCGGAACGTGCTTGCTCGGTATGACCCTGGTGTTCCGACCCCTCGGCCAGGCTGCTGGCCAAGTCGTCCAGCATTGCCCGGACAGCCGCCTGCTCATCTTCCAGAGCCGTGCCGTACCAACTCATGTCCAGAACACCTCGGAGTCAGGTTCGCGCCGCTCGGAGAAGGAACCGCTCAATTCATGAGCCTCCTTGGTGGCCAGATAGAACGTGAGCTGCTGGTCATGAGCCATGCGTGCCTGCCCGGAGATGCCGTTGTGCCGTGCAGAGAACGCGGCCTTCAGGGAACCGATGGCGAGAGGACTGCGCTGGTTGATCCGGTGGGCGATCTTCACGGCTTCGTCGACCGCCTCACCTTGTGGAACGACCTTGTTGATGATGCCCCAGCGCAGCGCTTCCTCGGCGGAGTACTTGTCGTTGAGGAACCACATTTCCTTCGCCTTCTTGCGGCCGATGGTGTCCTCCAGATACCAGGTCCCATAGCCGGCGTCGAAGCTGCCGACCATCGGACCCACTTGGCGGAAGACCGCGTTCTCCGCTGCCACACTGAGATCACACACGGTGTTGAGGACGTTTCCCCCGCCCACGGCGAATCCGTTGACCGCGGCGATCACCGGCTTCGGAATGGTATCGATCGCCTGATAGACATCGACCACCGGAAGGACCTGAGACTGATCCAGGTGGGTCATCGGGTCGTGTTCCCCGCCGATGCAGAAGAATTTGTCCCCCGCACCCGTCAGGACGCCGGTCTGAAGGGTGCGGTCTAGCCGCAGTTTCTGCAGCGCGTCCACGAGTTCCAAGCAGGTCTGGTGGCTGAACTTGTTGCCGTTCTCAGGTCGGTTGATGGTGATGATCAGGGTAGCCCCGTCGCGCTCCACGAGCAGATCGTTGTATTCACTCATGCCTGCACTTCCTCTCCCTTGCGGAATCCGCGTTCGCTCTTGTTGCCGAGGTAGCCTGCGGCCACCATCTGGCTCAACAGCGGCGGGGCCGCGAAGCGCGAGTCGTGGGTTGCCTCGTAGGCATTCGAGGTGGCGTGCAGGTGAACGTCCAGGCCGATGAGGTCCAGAAGCTCCATGGGACCCTGCTTGTAGCCCAGTCCCAAACGCATAGCGGTATCGATGTCCTCGGCCGAGGCCAGCTCTTCGTCATAGGCCCGCATGACGTCATTGAGGTACGGGAGCAACAGCCAATTGACCAGGAACCCAGGGCGATCCTTGACCACGACGGGAGTCTTGCCCATGGACTTCACGAATTCCTCGAGGACAGGGACCAGATCCTCACGGGTCTGGAGGGCTCGAACGATCTCGACGATCTTCATCAACGGAGCAGGGTTGAAGAAGTGGAGGCCGGCTACGCGCTCAGGGTGCTCGAGAGCCGAGGCGAGGTCCGTGACCGAAAGGGCTGAGGTATTCGTCAGCAGGGGAACGTCCGGACCGACCACTGCGGCGACCTGGCCCAGGAGGGACTTCTTGACCTCCATGTTCTCCGTGACCACCTCGATGACGAGGTCGACGTCCTTCAACTGGTCGACGCCGGTTACGCCGGCCACGCGCCCTTGGACCTCTGCCTTCTCGGCCTCGGTGTGCTTGCCCCGGGCGACGCCGGTGGACAGGAAGGCGTCGAGGGCCTCCTGACCCGCCTGGATGCGGTTTTCGGTCGTTTCCAGGACGAGTACCTGGCGCCCGGACTGCGCAACGGATTGCGCGATCCCAGCCCCCATGGTCCCGAATCCGAGTACGGCAACGGTGTTGATGTTCATCTGGATGCTCCCCTTCCTAGGATCCGAAAAGCCGGGTGTCGTCGTAGTCATAGAATCCCCGGCCTGTCTTGCGACCGAGATCGCCCGCAGCGACCATGCGGTCGACCATCGCCGGAGGATAGAACCGTGGCTCACGGAGTTGTTCGTACAGCCGCGTGGCGACCTGCTGGTGGATGTCCATGCCCACGATGTCGAGCAACTCGAAGGGGCCCATCGGATGCCCCAGCGCACCCTTGACCGCGGCGTCGATCGACTCCTTGGTGCCCAGGCCATTCTCCAGAGCGGTGATGCAGGAGTTCTCCCACGGAATCAGGAAACGGTTCACGATGAAGCCGGGACGGTCCTGGGTGACCACCGTGGTCTTACCGATAGATTCCAGGAATTCGATGGTGGCCTGGTGGGCCCAGCTCTCGGTGTGTCGCCCGTCGGCCACCTCTACGAGGTTCATGAGCGGCGCCGGGTTGCAGTAGTGCGTGCCCACCACGCGACCAGGGAGCTTGGACCCGGAGGCGATACCCGTCACCGACAGGGTCGAGGTGTTGGTGTGGAACAGGGTCTGCGGGGACACGATCTCGTCCAGCTGGGCGAAGGCGTCCTTCTTGACCTGCAGGTCCTCGAAGACCGCCTCCACGACCACGTCGCACGGGGCCAGGTCGGCCAGGCGCGTGGTCCCGGTGACGTTCGCCTTGATCTTCTCCGCCTCGTCGGCGGTCATCTTGCCCTTCTTGACGCTGACGTCGAAGAAGCCGTGCACAGTGTCAAGGCCACGCTGGAGGTTCTCTTCCTTGACATCGAACAACAGGGTCCGCTGTCCCGCCTTGGCCATGACGATGGCAATACCGGAGCCCATGGTGCCGCCACCCAGGACACCGACAGTCTGTGGTGTGTTGGTCATATTCTCTTCCTTCGTTGAGTCGATTGGTCTAGCGAACCGACTGGCCACCGTCGATGACGATGGTCTCTCCAGTCATGAAATCCGAGGCGGGTCCTGCCAGGAGCAGAGCCCAAGGTTTGATTTCGTCGGGTTCGCCCATACGGCGAGCCGGCACGGCACGAACCACCTTGTTGAAGACCTCCGTGTCCTCACGCAGGTCCCGATTGAGCTCCGTGGCGAAGTAGCCGGGAGCGAGCGCATTGACCTGGATCCCGTACCTGGCCCATTCGATGGACATCGAACGGGTGAACGCCGACACGGCTGCCTTGGACGCTGCGTAGGCCGCATGGTTGGCGACACCCATGATGGAGAAGTTCGAAGAGACGTTGATGACCTTCCCTGACCCCTGTTCCACCATCCGACGCCCGACGGCCCGAGTTGCCAGAAAGACGCCCCGAAGGTTGGTGGCGATGACGCGGTCCCAATCCTCGGCAGACTGGTCCACCAGTGGAACGGTGGAGACCACACCCGAGTTGTTGACAAGGATGTCTACCGTGCCGAACCGATCGATCGCGGCCGTCACCAGCGACTCGACTGAGGCCTCATCCGTGATATCACACGGATGAGCCAGAGACTCACGGCCCTGGGCCTCGGCCTCCTCCACGAAGGACTCAAGTTCGCTACGGGTACGGGAAGCCACCACGACGTGTGCTCCTGCCTCGGATAAGGCCATCGCCATGACGCGGCCCAGGCCACGGCCGGCACCGGTGACCACGGCCACCTTGCCTGTCAGTTCGCTCATGACAACTCCTTCAGCGCTCTACTCGTCTCGCGACCGATGAGCAGCCGCTGAATTTCATTGGTTCCGTCGTAGATCTGGGTAACCTTCGAGTCACGGAGGCACCGTTCGACACCGATCTCCTCGAGGTCGCCCCACCCGCCGAGGATGCGCATGCATTCGAGAGACACCTCCCAGCCGAGATCGGTGCAGGATTGCTTCATCATGCCAATCTGGCCGGGCGCCACGTCCGGACGCTCATCGACCTGGCGGGCCACAGTCAGCATCAGCAGCCTCCCCTGCAGGATGCGCCCACGCAGGGTGGCCAATGCATAGGTGACCTCGTCCGAGAACCGGTGCCCGTGGCGTTGACGGAGAGCATGGAGGGTTCGCGCATAGGCGGCTCGGGCGATTCCAACGCCCTGGGCTGCGGCGCTGATTCGGGACTTCGTCACAGACTTCATGACAACCGACCAGCCTTCACCCGGCGCCGCCAAGACGTTCTGCGTCGGCACGAAGACATCGTCGAAGAACAATTCGGCCGTAGACGATCCGTTCATCCCGAGTTTCCTGAATGGCTGGCCCTTGGCGAGACCCTCGGCGTCGCCATCGATCACGAAGGCTCCGATCCCATCTCGACCAGCAGATCGATCTCCGGTAGCGAATCCGGCGATGACATCGGCGACGTCGCCCGTTGTAATGAACGTCTTGGAACCATTGATCCGGTACCCGCCGTCGACGGCGGTGGCGGTAGTCCGCATTCCAGAGACATCGCTGCCGGCGTTCGGCTCTGTGATGCCCAACGACCCCCACGCAGTCCCGTCGAGCAGGCCGGGAATATAGCGCTCCTTCAGATCCTCCGTCCCGGCGAGCAGCAGCGGATACGCAACGTGCATCTGAGTGACGAAAACCAGACTGGTGGCGGCACACCCGGCCGCCACTTCCTCAACGACGGCAGCGTACGAGACGTTCGTGTCAGCCGTCCCGCCGTACTCGCGTGGAAAGACCAGGCCCATCAGTCCATGGTTGGCGAGTTCCCTGACTTGGGGCCCCGTGAACTCATGGTGGCGGTCAACGTCGGCAGCTCGAGGTGCGATCGACGCGGCCATGATGCCCCGAGTGGTCGATCTCAGCTCCTGCTCTCTATCGGTCAGCAGCGCATCGGCCGCGGGCTCATCGAGCAGGCCATGGACTTCTTCGTAGCCGATGGGATTGGCCTCCAGCGGACTGAAACGAGTACTCATGATTCTCCCAGCGGGTTCGAGGGACGGACGGTGCCGAAATCGGCGGGTCGCTTCTCCAGGAAGGCAGCGATGCCCTCCGTGGATTCGCTGCCGGCGACGGCCAAGGCCGCCAAGCCAGTCTCCACCTGCAGTCCGCCGTCCAGTGAAGCATCACGGCCGCGGTCAATACTCCGAAGAACAGCCTTCACGGCTTCGGGTCCCTGGGCGCAGATCCTTTCGGCGATGGCGATGGCCGCTTGCGTCGCCATGCCCTCATCCACCGGTTCGATCGGAGTGATACCCAGCGCGTAGGCGCGGTGGGCATCGAGCTTCGTTCCCGTCAGCATCAGGTGCGTTGCAACGACATCACCCACAGCGCGGGGCAACCTCTGGGTCCCCCCGTACCCAGGGATGAGACCTAGCGACGTCTCGGGGAGGCCCAACCGTGCATTCGCCGCCAGGACCGGAATATCGGCGGCGAGGATGAGTTCAAAGCCACCACCCAGAGCCAGCCCATTGACGGCTGTGATGACCGGGATCTCAGCTAATTCGATCTCACGGAATGCTCGCTGACCGGATCCGAGGATCTTCGCTGCCTGATCAGCGTCACAATCCTGTAGTTCCTTGAGATCCGCGCCAGCGCAGAAGGCCTTGGGCCCGCCTCCCGTGATCACCACCGCCCGCAGTTCCGGATCGTCGGCCGCTGCCACGACACGACTCCTCAAAGATTCGATCACCTCGGCATTCAGTGCATTGAAGGCCTCCGGTCGATTGATGGTGAGGACGAGGACCTCACCATGGACATCGATCTCGACAACACTCATACCGGCTCACCGACCTTCTTGGGGCCTTCGACAGCCCCGGAACCAAGCAGTGCTGCGATCTCGGAGGAGCTGAAGCCGAGCCTGCCGAGCTCACTCTCAGTATCGGCACCCAGATCCGGGTAGCGCTCATTGCGGGGTTCCGGCACCGAGTGCAACCTGAATGGGCTGTGCACTGAGTGGGCATTATGGGATCCAGGCACGGGCAGGATCGCCCTGCGAGCGCGAACATGCGGATCGGCCACAACTTCCGAGAGTGACTTAACCAGCGACGCCGGAACAGATTCCCCCTGCAGTCGCGTGAGCCACTCGTCCGCTGACCTCCCGCGCAGCGGCACCGAGACCTCACGAACAATCCGATCCCGATGCGCTCGGCGTCCTTCATTGGACTGCAGTTCATGGTCCTGACCCAGTTCGGGCAATCCAATCGTGGAACAGAACCGGGCCCACATCTGGTCGTTTCCAATCGCCACGACGATATTCCGATCAGCTGTCGGGAAACTCTGATAAATCGCCAGGACCGAATCAGTTCCGCCGCTAGGAGCAGGATCGGGTTCTCCCGCCAGGAAGGAGGCGATCCGCGGGGCCATGATCGCCAGATCGCTGTCCATCAATGAGACGTCGATGACTTCCCCGACTCCACTCTTTGCCTGCCGGACCGCCGCCGCCGAGATCGCCAACGCGGCACACATTCCCGTCACCACGTCAGACAAGGGAGCCGAGACGCGCTGGGGATCTCCGCCGGCTGGCCCAGTGACGGACATGATCCCGGACCGGGCCTGGGCCACAAGGTCATATCCCGGCAAGTCGGAGTCGGGCCCGTCCAAACCGAAACCGGAGAGCGCACAGTAGATCAGATGCGGGAACTTCTCCGAAAGGGTCTCATGGTCCACCTGCAGGGATCTCAGCTTGGACGGGTTCAAGTTCTCCATGAACACGTCAGCCTGACCGATGAGCCGGTGCAGCACCCCCACCCCCTTCGGATCGCGCAGATTGATCACGACCGACTTCTTGTTCCGATTCGCCGAGGCGAACCAGACTGAGGTGTCATCCGTGAACGGCGGGCCCCAGCTGCGAGCATCGTCACCCTGCCCTGGCCGTTCGACTTTGACCACGTCAGCACCCAGATCCGCAAGGTACATCGACGCACTGGGGCCAGCATATGACGTTGTCATGTCCACGACCGTCAGGCCAGACAGCGGCCCCCGGGCCTGATTATCCGTAGTACTCAAGGTGTTCATTCCCCCTGGACGTGTGGTGTTGGTTCGCCTCTGAGCACGGTCAGAGTCGAGTGGGATTCATCAGCGGACTGCCGGGGTCTGAACGGAGTTACTCACCGGACGGACCTCGTCAGGGGACTTCTCCCAATGGATCTCATCGTCCCGAGACTCACGGCTCGCCCAGACGGCCACGAAGGTCAGAACCGCACCGATGATGATGTAGATAGACAGGGTCCATGTGCCCTCTATCTGGGAGAGCAACCAGGCAGAGATGAAGGGGACCGGTGCGCTGAACAGAAGTCCACCGGCGGTGTAGGCAATGCCGGAACCGCTGTACCGCAGGCGGGTGGGGAACACCTCGGGAATCCAGGCGGCCTGCGGCCCGTAGGTCATGGCGTGGCATAGCGGCAGGACGATGATCATTCCGACGAAGGCAGCCCACACGCTGCCTGTCTGCACCAGACTGAAGAGTGGGAAGGCCATGGCTGCCGTGAGCACGCAGCCGATCATCATGACGTTCCGGCGGCCGATCTTGTCACACAGCAGACCGAACATCGGGATCGTGAAGATCTGGATGAAGGACGCTACGCATACGGCCAAGAGCATATGGCTTCGCTCGATACCGTATTGCTCTCCGAAGGTCAGCATGAACACCGTGGCCATGTAGAAGGGGATATTGGCCGCAGCAACACCGAGTGCGGCGATCGCCAGGCCCTTGGGAGCCTTCTTGAAGACCACCCCAGCAGGAAATTTCTCCTCCTTCTTCTCCGACTTCATCGCTGTAAACGCAGGGCTTTCCTCAATCTTCAGCCGGATATACAGCCCCACGAGAACCAAGATGGCGCTCAAGATGAAGGGCAGCCTCCAACCCCACTCCTGGACGTAGTCAGCCGGCAGCAGCCCGACCAGCGCGAAGGCCCCCGAGGCGAGTACGAGCCCCAGTGGGACCCCCACCTGCGCCCAGCTGCCGAAGAAAGCCCTGCGATTCCGGGGAGCGTGCTCCACCGCCATAAGCACAGCGCCGCCCCACTCGCCACCCAAGGCAAGGCCCTGAATCAAACGGCACAACACGAGCAGTACGGGAGCCAGAAAGCCCACTTGCTGGTAGGTCGGCAGGAGGCCGATCGCAACGGTGGCGATACCCATCATCATGAGACTGATGATCAGCATGTTCTTGCGACTGATGCGGTCTCCGAAGTGGCCGAAAACGATGGCGCCCAGCGGACGCGCCACAAATGCCACGCCAAACGTGGCAAAGGACGCCAAGGTTCCCGCCAGGGGATCTTCGGACGGGTAGAACAGCTGGCCGAAAACCAGTGCGGCGGCCGTCCCAAAGATGAAGAAGTCATAGAACTCAACGGTGGTGCCGATCAGGCTGGCCGCTGCAACGCGGCGGACATCTTTCTTGCTGGGTGCCGCAGCTGTCGTAGATGACATGGGCTTACCTCTCTCAGAGTGACAAGGAGTGTGTCGATTCCGACCTTGAAGGTCGAACGTGATGCACATCATGCTACCCACTATTAGACAGATGTCTCAAGGTTGGACATTTAGAAATCTGTAGTGATCCGTCGATCAGTTGCTGCCGGTCCCTCTATCGATTCTGGTGATCGGTGATGTGCCCTCGAAGATACGTCAGGTGTTCGATGATGGCCGCCTCAGCAGATTCGGGATCTTGTCTCCCTATGGCCCGGACAATGGCCCCGTGCTGCTTGACGGTGTCCCGTCCCACATCGGGAGATAGGTCGAGATAACTTACCGGCTCGGTAGCGTGATGAAGCGCCGAAACCAGTGAAGCGAGAACCCGGTTCTCGGACGACTGCGCGATTGCAATGTGAAACTTCCGGTCGAGCCCAGGAACCTCTGGATCATCGACGGACAGAGTCCGCTGCTTGTGAAGGATTGACTCAAGCGTTGCGAGGTCGGCTTCGGACCGTTTCTCCGCCGCCAACCGCACGGCCGGCACTTCCAAGAACTGTCTCACTGCAGCAACTTCATCGAAATCCACGCGGCCCAGGGCCATGAGGTTACTCATGGAGTCCATCAAGGTTCGGCCGAGGAACTTATAATCCACCGCTTGGACGAAGTTTCCACCGCGCGCCCCCGGCACCTTGCGAATCAAGTGCTGTGAAGAGAGCACCCGCAAAGCCTCGCGCAATGTCGTCCGGCTGACCCCGAATTGCCGAGCCAGCTCAGCTTCGGGGGGCAGCATCTCACCACTTTTCAGATCACCCGAAAGGATTGCCTCCCGGATGGTCTCCTCAACCTGCTCGCGCGGTCGGCGCACCGACTGACCGATAACCTTTGCCGCAATGCCGTCCGATGACATCTATCAACCTTCTTCCTCGCCGCACGACACTAGCTGCCGTTGAAGCGCATTGGATTGCACATTAGATCAATCCGACGTTGATAGGGATCGGACCATGGGAGCACTTACCGCCCCAGCAGCCCCGCCACCCACTCCTGCCCGGCCCGGTACGCCGCATCCTGCGTGTACTCGGGCACCGTGTACCTCCGCTGGTCCGCCCGCGGGTAGGACCCCAGGAACCGGATGCCCGGGATCAGCCGGTACAGGGCGGCGAGCGCTGCCTTGACCCGTTCCTCGGCCACGTGCCCCTCGAAGTCGATCGAGAAGAAGTAGCTGCCCAGCCCGGCCCCCGTGGGCCTGGACTCGATCCGCGAGAGGTTGATCCCGCGCGTCGCGAACTGGTCCAGGATGTCCATCAGCGCGCCGGGATGGTCCTCCGGCAGGGGCACGACGACGGTGGTCTTGTCCGAACCCGTCGGCTCCGGGGCGGAGCCCGGGCGGGAGACGAGGACGAACCGGGTCACGGCGCCGGCGGTGTCCTCGATGGCGGAGGCCAGCACGGGCAGGCCGGTCTGCTCGGCCACGAGCGGTGCGCACACGGCCGCGTCGTATGTGGTGGTGTCATCGAGCAGGCCGCGCGCGGCTGCGGCGGTGGACCCGGCGGGGACGAACTCGGC
This sequence comes from Citricoccus sp. I39-566, assembly GCF_031432995.1. GTDB lineage: Bacteria > Actinomycetota > Actinomycetes > Actinomycetales > Micrococcaceae > Citricoccus > Citricoccus nitrophenolicus_A. The sequence goes on along the minus strand of NZ_CP133842.1, from coordinate 676,922 downwards.
CTGCGGGAGGTGTGCCGCCGCCCAGTGGCGGACCTGCGCCCAGCCGTGGGTGTGGGTGGACACGGTGCGGATCTCCGCCGGGTCCATGGCCCGCCGCCCCAGCAGCACGAAGCTGATCGGCACGAGGATCTCGCGCCGGATCTGCAGGTCGTCGTCCGCCGCGATGTCATCCAGGGTGGCGGTGACCCCGCCCTCCACGGAGTTCTCGATCGGCACCACCGCGAAGTCGGCCTCTCCGGAACGCACCTGCGCCAGGGCCGTGATCACCGAGCCCACGGGGACACACTCCGCGGACTCCACACCGGGGACCTGGCGCAGCGCGGCCTCGGTGAAGGTGCCCTCAGGGCCGAGGTAGACGTACCGGGGGCGGGCGGAGCTCACTTGACGGTCGGCTCGGCGCCGCCGTCCGCCTCCATGGGCCGGCCGGACTCGAGCCAGGCCCCGGAGCCGCCGGCGATGTTGATGGCCGAGTACCCGCGGGCCACCATGAAGTCGGTGGCCCGGGCCGAGCGGCCGCCGGTCCGGCAGATCACGTAGTAGTCGGTGTCCGGGTCCAGCTCCTCGATCCGGTCGGGCAGCTGGCCCAGCGGGATGTGCAGGGCTCCGGCGGCGCGGCCGAGGACCCACTCGTCGTCCTCCCGCACATCCAGGATGCTGGCGTTCTCGGGGACATCGCCCGCGCTGACGGTTTCGAACATGCTCATGGCGACCAGCCTAATAGGGTGGAGGTGTGGAGAACTTTCTCGGGGAGCTCGGCACGGTCGGTTATTGGGTGGGGTCCACCCTCGGCGCACTGATCGGGCTATTCCTCCTCGTCCTGATGGCCTGGCTGATCGCCACCACGACGCGCCGGGTGCTCGGGGTGCCCGTGGGCTGGTTCCGCTCACTCGTGGTGGCGCTGATCATGGTGTTGAGCACCCAGGTGGTGATGGACGCCGTCCTCCACCAGATCGCCGGGACCTCGGGGGTGCTCTCGGACGTCTCCATCCCCGCCGCGCTCGTGCTGATCATCATCGCCCTGCTGTGGATCTTCGGGCTCGGCACCGCCCTGCTGATGGTGCTGGAGATGGTGCTGCCCACCGGCACCCTGCCGAACCCCTTCCTGTGGATGGCGGGACTGCGGAGGACCTGGTCCCGCAACCGCCGGTACCGCCAGGTGGTGGCCACCTTCATCCGCCACGGACTGGGCGCGAACCTGCGCGGCTTCGGCCGCCGGGGGGAGTCCGGGGCCCGGGATGAACGCTCCTGGGGCAGCACGGCCACCGCCCTGCGCCGCGCCCTGGAGGACTCCGGGATCACGTTCGTCAAGCTCGGCCAGAACCTCTCCGCCCGCTCCGACCTGCTGCCGGCCCCCTTCGTCCGGGAGCTCTCCCGCCTCCAGTCGGACGTGGCGGCGGAGCCCTGGGAGTCCATCCGCCACGCCCTGGGCACCTCCCTCGGCTGTGACCCGCTCGACGTCTTCGACTCGGTGGAGGAGACCCCGCTGGCTGCCGCCTCCGTGGCGCAGGTCCACCGCGCCCGGCTGCGGGACGGCACCGAGGTGGTCCTCAAGGTGCAGCGTCCCGGCGCGGTGGACGAGGTCATGCGTGACTCGGACATCGTGGTCCGCATCTGCCGCTGGCTGCAGAACAACACCACGTGGGGCCGTTCCCTGCGGATCCTGGAGCTGGGCCGCGGCTTCACCAGGTCCCTGGAGGAGGAGCTGGACTACACCGTGGAGGCCGCCAACATGCAGGACATGGCGGTGGCCGTCTCGGACCAGAACATCACCGTGCCCACCGTCTACCCGGAGTTCTCCTCCACCCGCCTGCTGGTCATGGACTTCCTGCCGGGCGCCTCGGTGGGCAGGGCGCAGCCACAGCTGCGGGCCCTGGCCCCCGCCACCCGCCGCCGGCTCGCGCAGGACCTGACCAACTCGGTGATGCGCCAGATCATGGACGACGGGATCTTCCACGCCGACCTGCACCCCGGCAACGTCATGCTGCTGGGACGGGAGGCGGACACGCGGCTGGGCCTGCTGGACTTCGGCGCGGTGGGACGCCTGGACCCCCGCTCCCAGCAGCAGCTGGTGATGATCTTCGCCGCCATCGACCGCAACGACACCCGGCTGCTCAGCGACTCGCTCATCGAGCTGCTCGGTCGACCGGAGGACCTGGACGAGCGCCGGCTGGAGCGCGAGGTGGGCGAGCTGCTGGTGCGCTACCGCGGCGGGATGCGCGGCGGTTCGGCGTCCCGGCTCTTCGGCTCCCTGATGGGCCTGATCCTGAACCACGGGTTCGAGGTGCCGAAGGCGGTGGCCGCCGCCCTGCGCTCCCTCGGCGGCATGGAGGGCACCCTGGGGCTCATCGACCCGGACCTGGAGCTCGTCAACGCCGCCCGCGAGATCGGCGCGGACCTGCTCAAGCACCGGTTCACGCCGGGTTCGCTCAAGGAATCGGCCACCACGGCCCTGCTGGAGGCCCTGCCCATCGTCTCCCAGCTGCCGCGGCGCGTGAACCGGATCGCGGACGACCTGCAGGGCGGCCGCCTCTCGATCAACATGCGGCTGCTGGCCCATGAGAACGACCGCCGCTACGTCACCTGGCTGTTCCAGCAGGTCGTGGTGTCCATCCTGGCCGGATTCTGCGTGCTCGGCGGGATCGTGCTGCTCGTCTTCGGCGAGGGCGGCCCGGCCATGACCAGCTACATGAGCTGGTACACGGCCATGGGGTACATCGTGCTGTTCGCTGGCTTCGTGCTGTCCCTGCGGACCGTGGCCCTGGTGATGCAGTTGCCCGAGCCGGCCGGGACCCGGCGGTAGCGCCGCTCGTTACAGTGGAGGCCATGACCTTTCAGGATGCTGACGCCGAACGGGACGACCTGGCCGGCCTGACCGCCCTGCAATTGCGCGACGCCCTGGCGGCGGGGCAGGAGTCCGCCGTCGCCGTCACGCGGCACTTCCTGGCCGTGACCGCACGCCGCAACCCGGAGTTGGGGGCCTTCATCTCCCTGGACCCGGAGGCCGCCCTGCGGCGGGCTGAGGAGCTGGACGCCCGGTTCGCCGACGCCGGGCCCACCGGCGCGCTGCACGGGATGCCCTTGGCCTTCAAGGACCTGGTGGACGTGGCCGGGATGCGCACCACCTTCGGCTCGCGGGTGGCCGCGGAGGCGCCGCCGGCCCCGGAGGATGACCCGCTGGCGTATGCGGTCCACTCGGCCGGAGCCCTCTCCACGGGCAAGACCACGGTCCCCGAGTTCGGCCTGCCCTGCCACTCGGAGAACCTGATCTCCGCCCCTGCCCGGAATCCCCTGGACCCCACGCGCACGGCGGGCGGGTCCACGGGGGGCGGCGCGGCCGCCGTCGCCTCCGGGATGCTTCCCTTCGCCCCCGGGAACGACGGCGGCGGGTCCGTCCGCATCCCCGCGGCGGCCTGCGGGCTGGTCGGGTTGAAACCGGGCCGGGGCACGGTGCCCACGGACCAGCAGGAGGATTCCGTCCGCAACCTCTCGGTGTCCGGTCCGCTGGCCCGGAATGCCGCCGATGCGGCGCTGCTGTACGACGCGATGCTGGGCGGGCCCGGCGGGGAGGGCCGCAGCCTGGCCCGGGCCCTGGTTGCGCGTCCAGAGCGGCTGCGGATCGGCTACTCGACCGCCTCGCCGTTCTCCCCGGACCTGGAGATCACCCTGGCCCGCCCGGCCATGGACGCGCTCACGGCCGCTGCCGCCGCCCTGGGCCGGGACGGCCACGAGGTGGTCGAGGCCGACGTCGACTACGCGCCGGGATACCACGCGGACTTCCGGACCGTCTGGACGGCGGCCCTGACCCGGGTTCCGCTGCCGGAAGGGGCCGAGGGGCTGCTGGGTCCGCTGGCCAGCCACTTCCTCGAACTGGCCCGGGGCTACTCCGAGCCCTTCCTCACCGAGTCGGTGGAACGGCTGACGGCCTGGGCGGCCGACTCCCGCCGCCAGCTGGCGGCCCATGACGTGGTGCTGACCCCGATGCTGGCCTTCGCCCCGCCGGCCATCGGTACCTTCACGGCCCTGCCCCCGGCGGAGGACTACGAGCTACAGTGCCGGTTCACCCCGTACACCTCGATGATCAACGTGATGGGGCTGCCGGCGATCTCCATCCCCGTGCTGCGGGACGCCGAGGGGCTGAGCTGGTCCGTGCAGGCCATCGGCCGGCCCGGGACGGAGGGGCAGCTGCTGGCCCTGGCGGCCCGGATGGAGCGACTACTGGCCTGAGCCGGCCGTCAGTAGGTGAAGATCAGGCCGATGAAGCCCAGGATGCCGAGGACCCAGAACCCGGAGATCAGGTAGCCCATGACGAGTCCGGCGATCGCGAAGCCGCGGCTCTGCCGGTCCTTGTTCAGGCTGAGGTGGCCCAGGATGATCGCCAGGACCTGCGGGACGAGCAGGAAGCCACCCGTCACCACGCCGACGATGCCCAGCACCATGGCGGCGATGGCCATCCCGTTGACCGGGGCGCCGAGGCCGGCTCCGGTCCCGGGACCGGGGCGGGCTGTCGGGTAGGGGCTCCCGGCCTGGCGCTGCTGCTGGTTGGCGATCACCGGGTACTGCCCGTGGATCGGATACTGCGGCTGGCCGTCGCCGTACGGGCCGGCCAGCGGCTGCTCGGCGTAGGGATTGCGCGCAGCGGCATCCTGGCCGGGCGAGCGCGGCGGCACCGGCGGCGTGGCGGCCGGCGCCGAGGCGTCCGAGTACCAGGACGGGTGCTTCGGGTCATGGAACGGGCGGTAGTCGTCCGAGGCCTCGGATGGCTGGCCGTGCTGGCGTGGGTCCGGGTCGGACATGGTTCCCCTCCGGGGTGGTCGGCCTGTTCTGCTCTGGCCTCCAGTCTACGGAACCGCCCGGACCGCGGTCCCGGACTCCACGGCTCCTCCACCGACCATTCTCCCGGCCATTCCACCGACGGTCGGCGCTGGGCACCCGGTCGGACACCGGATACCTTGTGGACCACGGTGAGGCGACCACGGTGAGGAATGGGGCCGGAGGCCGGAGTGGACTGGAGGGGTTCGATGACGTCATACCGTGCGGCGGAGGCCGCCCTGCCGCGCCGCTGCGCGGTGCCGCCGTACATGCTGGAGGAGCTGGACCGCTCGGCGCGGACACTGGCGCGGGCCGATCAGGTCCGCGGCCCGGACCTGGGCCACGTGCTGGAGCTGGACGAACAGGTCCGCGCGGCCCGGCACCGGGGCCTCTTGCCGCGCCGGGCGATCAGCGCCCCGAGCGGGACCCTGGACCGGACCATCTCGGATGCGCGGAACACCGAGGAGCTGCCGGGGGTCACCGTCCGCTCCGAGGGCCAGCCCCCGGTGCAGGACGCCGCCGTCAACGAGGCCTATGACGGGATCGGCTCCGTGCACACCTTCCTCGAGGAGATCTACCGGCAGTCCTCGCTGGACGGGACCGGGCTGGGGCTGCTGGCCACGGTGCACTTCGGACGCCGCTATGACAACGCGTTCTGGGACGGCACGCAGATAGTCTTCGGGGACGGTGACGGGGAGATCTTCACCGGGTTCACGCCCTCGCTCTCCGTGATCGGTCACGAACTGGGCCACGGGCTCATGCAGTACTCCACGGACCTGGACTACGAGGGCCAGTCCGGGGCGCTGAACGAGTCCTTCTCGGACGTCCTCGGGGCCCTGGTGGACCAGTATGCGCGGGGCCAGACCGCGCCGGAGGCCAGCTGGCTGATCGGTGCCGAGGTGTTCGGGGAGGGTGTGCAGGCCCGCGGGCTGCGCTCCATGGCGGCCCCCGGCACGGCCTACGACGACCCGCGGCTGGGCCGGGACCCCCAGCCCGCCCACATGGATGGCTTCGTGGTGACGGAGGCGGACTACGGGGGCGTGCACGTGAACTCCGGCATCCCCAACAAGGCCTTCCACCTGGCCGCCCTGGCCCTCGGGGGCCACGCGTGGGAGCGGGCCGGCCAGGTCTGGTTCGACGTGGTGATCGGGGAGGACCTCCCCCGGAACGTGGATTTCGCGGGGTTCGCCGAGGCCACCGCGGCGGCCGCCCGGGCGCGGTTCGGGGACGGGGTGGCCGGCACCGTCGGGGGCGCCTGGCGGCAGGTCGGGGTGCTGACCGGCGACCCGGAGCCTGCCTAGGCTTACGTCATGGAGCCCCCCGCCAGCGCCCCGGACGTGACGGCCGCGCGCCTCACCGTGGTGGTGGAGCGCTCGGGGGGCCTCGCCGGGATGGTGCGGCGGTGGAGTGCGGAGATTCCCGACGACGGCGGTGCGGCCGCGCGCGCGGCCCGCCGGATCGCCGGGCTCACCTCAGAACACCCGCCCCCCGGCAGCTGGAGGTCGAAAGTGGCCCAGAAGGGGCCCGATCCGGCCGAGAACCGGGCCACTTCTGACCGCCAGATGCAGAGTGGGCGGGCGGTGCGAGACGGCTTCCAGTGGTCCGTGAGCTGCGAGGAGGGGTCCCTGCGCTGTGACGAGGCCGGCCGACGACGGGACCCCGAGGTGGACGCGTTGATCCGCGCGGTGACGGACGACTGAGGCGGGCGGACGGGCGGGGATCCGGCCGGTCCGTGACGGGCCGGCGCCACAGTTCGGCGCGAATCTACCGCCGGTCTGCCGGACGTGGAACAGTGGAGACATGACCGCCGAGAACGCCTCCCCCGAGAACCCCAGCGCCCTGCCCGCCGCGGAGCGAGCCGGGACCCGGGCCCTGCCCCAGGACCTGGTGGACGTGCGCGCACTGCTCGCGGCCTACACGGAACGGCACCCGGATCCCGCCGATCCGGCCCAGCGGGTCGTCTTCGGCACCTCGGGGCACCGGGGATCCTCGCTGAAGACCTCGTTCAACGAGGACCACATCGCGGCCATCACGCAGGCGATCGTGGACTACCGGGCGGCCCAGGGCGTGACCGGCCCCCTGCTGATGGGCCGGGACACCCACGCCCTCTCCGGTCCGGCGCAGGACACCGCACTCGAGGTGCTGATGGGCAACGGGGTGCACACCCTGATCGACTCCCGGGACGGATTCACCCCCACCCCCGCGGTCTCCCACGCCATCCTGGCGCTGAACGCGGAGGTGCCGGCCGGCGTCGGGTCCTCCGAGGCCGGGGCCGCGGACCCGGCGGGGCAGGCCGACGGCATCATCATCACCCCCTCCCACAACCCGCCGGCGGACGGGGGCTTCAAGTACAACCCGCCCCACGGTGGCCCCGCGGACTCTGAGGCCACGGACTGGATCGCGGACCGCGCCAACGAGCTGCTGGCCGGCGGGCTGGATCAGGTGCGGCGCCTCCCCCTGGCCGAGGCGAAGCGGCACGAGGCCCTCGGCACCTACGACTTCCTGGACCGCTACGTCTCCGACCTGCCGAAGGTCATCGACCTGGACGCCATCCGCCAGGCCAGGGTTCGCCTCGGTGTGGACCCCATGGGCGGGGCCTCGGTGGGTTACTGGGGCGAGATCGGGGCCCGGCACGGGCTGGACCTGACCGTGGTGAACCCGGAGGTGGACCCGCAGTGGGGGTTCATGACCCTGGACTGGGACGGCAAGATCCGGATGGACTGCTCGTCCCCGAACGCCATGGCCACCCTGATCGGGCGGATGACCCCGGACGAGGCGGACGGTGACGGGGGCGAGATCCCCTTCGACATCGCCACCGGCAATGACGCGGACGCCGACCGCCACGGCATCGTCACCGGTGACGGCGGGCTGATGAACCCGAACCACTTCCTGGCCGTGGCGATCGACTACCTGTACCGGCACCGGCACGGTTGGCCGGCGGGGGCCGGCGTCGGGAAGACCCTGGTGTCCTCCTCGATGATCGACCGGGTGGCCGCGGGGCTGGGCCGGGACCTCGTGGAGGTACCGGTGGGCTTCAAGTGGTTCGTGCCGGGCCTGCTGGCGGGCACCGGGGTGTTCGGCGGCGAGGAATCCGCGGGGGCCTCGTTCGCGTGCTTCGACGGCAGCGCGTGGTCCACGGACAAGGACGGGCTGCTGCTGTGCCTGCTGGCCGCGGAGATCCGCGCGGTGACCGGCCAGTCCCCCTCGCAGTACTACGCGGAGCTGGTGGAGCAGTACGGCGATCCGGTCTACGCGCGGATCGACGCCACCGCCACCCCCGAGCAGAAGGCCCGGCTGAAGAGGATGTCCCCCGCGGACGTCACGGCCGGGGCCCTGGCCGGGGAGCCGATCACCGCGAAGATGACGGAGGCCCCGGGCAACGGCGCCGCCATCGGCGGGCTGAAGGTCACCACGGCCAACGCCTGGTTCGCCGCCCGCCCCTCCGGCACGGAGGACGTCTACAAGATCTACGCCGAGTCCTTCCTCGGCGCCGAGCACCTCGCCCAGGTCCAGGCCGAGGCCCGGGCCATCGTGGACGCGGTCATCGCCTGACGTCCTCCGACGAGGTCGCACGAAGTAGCCCCGTTCCGGCCAGATCGGGGACATTTCGTGCGACCTGGATGCGAGAGTCGGTCAGAGCAGGCGCTTGAGGGCCTGGCGCTTGGCCCACGTGTAGGGCGGGTAGACCATGCGCAGGGTGTCCACCTGGTCGGTCTTGGTCAGGGCCGGGCGCAGCTGGGAGAACGTCTCGAAGCCGGCCCGGCCGTGGTAGGTGCCCATGCCGGAGGGACCCACGCCGCCGAAGGGCAGCGAGGTCAGGCCCACCTGCAGCAGGGCCACGTCGAAGGCCATGCCGCCGGCCGTGACCCGCTCCTCGAACGCCCGGTGGTAGCGGTGCTTGTCCGTGAAGAGATACGCCGCCAGCGGGTGCGGTCGTGAGGTGATGAACTCCACCGCCTCCTCGAAGGTGTCCACCCGGATGATGGGCAGGATGGGCCCGAAGATCTCCTCGGCCATCAGGGCGCTGTCCGCGGGCACGTCGGACAGCACGGTCGGCTCCAGGAACCGGTCGGCCACGTCGGCCCGGCCGCCGTGCACCAGCCGCGCCGGGGCACGCCCGTCACCGCCGGCCAAGGCGTCCTCGAGCAGCGCCACGGTGCGCTCCAGGTGCTCGGCGTTGACCATCCGCCCGTAGTCCGGCGACTGCTGCGGATCCGTCCCGTAGAACTCCTCGATGGCCTGGGGCAGGTGCTTCTCCAGCTGGCGCTGCGTCTCCTCGCCCACCGCCAGCACGTAGTCCGGGGCTACGCAGGTCTGGCCGGCGTTGGTGAACTTGCCGAAGGCGATCCGCCGGGCGATCGCGGACCAGTTCCGCCCGTCCGCCACCACGCAGGGGGACTTGCCGCCCAGCTCCAGGGTCACGGGGGTGAGCTGCCGGGCGGCGGCCTCGTAGACGATCCGGCCCACGCGCTCCCCGCCCGTGTAGAAGATGTGGTCGAACCTCTCGGCCAGCAGCGCCTGCACCTCCTCGGCCCCGCCCTGCACCACCGCGACGGCGCGCGGATCCAGGTACTGGGGGATCAGGCGGCCGATCAGCTCGGAGGTCGCGGGGGCCTTCTCGCTGGGCTTGAGCACCACGGTGTTGCCGGCCGCCACGGCCGCCACGAGCGGGGCCATCAGCAGCATGAACGGGTAGTTCCACGGGGCGATGATCAGCACCGAGCCCAGGGGCCGCGCCTCGATCTTGGCCGCGGCGGGCCGGAAGGTCAGGGGGACCTTGGCCGATTCCGGTTCCATCCAGTCCGTGAGGTACAGCAGCGCGTGGTCCACCTCGCCACGGGTCGGCTGGACCTCGGTGAGCATCGCCTCGGTGGCGGGCTTGCCCAGGTCAGCGGCGAGCGCGGCGCAGATGGCCCCGGACTCCTCCTCCAGCAGGCGGCGGATCCCCTTGAGCTGGGCGGCCCGGAAGCGCCGCGGATGGGCCAGCCGCAGGGTGGCGGCCTGACGCATGCGCACGACGGCGGCGCCCGGCTCCTCAGTCCCCGTCGCCACCGCGGGGCCCGAGGGGACCGGCACCTCGTCGGCCGGCCCGAAGAGTTCCTGCTCGGGATCGGCGTGCTCCCCGAGGCGATCGGGGTGCAGGGTCTGGTCCGCGATGAAGTCAGGAATCCGGGACGAAGGCTGAGTCATGCGACCACGGTAACGGCAGGTACCCGATACCGCGCAGCCGTCCCAGTCACCGCCGCCTCACCGCTGGGGCCAGTGGCCCCGGGCCTCCATCACGGAGGCCAGGGCCTCGGCGTCGTCCGTCATGAGCCCGTCCACGCCCAGGGCGAGCAGGCGCTCCATCTCGGCCGGGTCGTCCACCACCCAGACGTGGACCTGCAGTCCGGCCGCCTGGCACCGGGAGACGAACGTCCTGGTCACCACCGGGATCGGCCCCTGCTTCACGGGGACCTGGACGCAATTCACGTGGGCCAGCCGGCGCCCGACGAACCGGGCCAGCCCCAGCGGTGCCGCCACCACGAGCGCGGCGATGGCCAGCCCCCCGCCGGACATCGCGATCCGCCGCCCGGCCGCCCGGGTGAAGCGCCGGCGTCGGGAATCATGGAAGGAGGCGATCAGCACCCGGTCCCAGGCGTCATGGCGGTGGATGATCGGGGCGATCGCGTCCGCCGCGGCGTCATCCTTGAGGTCCACGTTCAGCCGCACGTCCGGCCATTCGGTGAGCAGGTCCTCGAAGCGCAGCAGGTGCTCGCCCTCCAGCAGGTCGGTCCCGGCGGTCCCGGGATCCCGGCCCGCCTCCTGCCCGGTCCCGGCGGCGGCCCGGGCCCGGACGGCCGCCGGATCGATGACGCGCAGCCGGCTGAGGTCCTCCCACGTGTGGTCCGAGAGCCTGCCGGACCCCGTGGTGATGCGATCGAGGGCCTCGTCGTGGAAGACCATGAGGACACCGTCCGCCGTGGTGCGCACGTCGAGTTCGAGGTAGCCGTAGCCGCGCTCCACGGCCCGGCGGAACGCGGGCAGGGTGTTCTCCCGGGCCGTGTCCGCGCCGCGGTGCGCGAAGGCCAGCGGCCAGCCCTGCCGGCCGGGCAGCGACTCCCTCAGGTACGGAGGCAGGACGGAACGCTTCACGGTGCCACCCTAACGCCCGCGCCCTCCTGCGTCCCCCAGTGCGCCAGACACGGGCGGTGTGCGCTGGGTAGACTCCGCCGTACCGCGTATCAGGGACGGGACCGTCAAAGGAGTCGGAACATGACCTCAACCATCATCACCGGAGTGGACGCCAGCGAGACGGCGGCGGCTGCCGCCCGCAAGGCCGCCGAACTGGCCAGCGCCCTGGGTGCCACGCTGCACCTGATCTGCGCCTACGGCCGGTACGAGTCCACCACGTTCGAGAGCGGCCCTGAGAAGTTCCACTACAGCAACGAGGAAGAGGCGCTCAAGACGGCGGAGTCCGTGGCGCGGTCGGTCCGGGGCGACTTCGCCGGTCTGACCATCCGCGCCGAGGCCGCCGAGGGCAAGCCGGGCGACGCCCTCGTCAAGGCCGCCGAGCGGCTGAGGGCGGACGTGATCGTGGTCGGCAACAAGCGGGTCCAGGGCATGGCGCGCATGCTGGGCAGCATCGCCCGGGATGTGGCCTCCCAGGCGCCGTGCGATGTCTACGTGGCCTACACGCACGAGCGGAAGTCCTAGCTCAGTCCAGCGTCAGCAGGCGCTCGATCTCCCGCGCCACGCCGTCGTCGTCGCAGGCCCCGGTCGTCGCGTCGGCGGCGGCCAGCAGGGTCGGGTGGCCGGAGGCCACGGCATAGCCGGTGCCCGCCCAGTCGATCATCTCCAGGTCGTTGGGCATGTCCCCGAAGGCCACCACCTCCCGGGCGGAGATCCCGAGCTCCGCGGCGAACCCCGCCAGGGTGGTGGCCTTGTTGACGTCCGGGCGGGACATCTCCAGCAGGGCCACGCCCGGAGCGGAGTGGGTGACGGCCAGCAGGTCCCCGAGCAGCTGCCTGACCTCCGCGAGGAAGGCGTCCGGCTCACTGGAGCGGGTCTTGGCCAGGAACTTCACCACCTCGGGGTCCGCCGGCAGCACCTCCTGGATCCGGGTTCCGACGTGGATCCCGGCGGCGAGCTCGGGCGGCGGCCCGTCCGGCTCCAGGGCTCCCCGCGCGTCGCCGGCGCCGGGCCGCTCGAGGAAGGCCTCCTCCAGGTGGAAGCCCTCCACGGTCTCCACGCCGAAGGACGCCGAGGGGTCGAGCGCCGCGATCATCTCCCGGGCCTGCAGCACCGTCTCGAAGTCCATGGGCCGGGATTCGATCACCTCGTCCCGCACGAGGTCGTAGATGACGGCTCCGTTGGAGCAAATCACGGGCCCGGCGTGGCCCAGGGCCCGGGTCAGGGGGTTCAGCCAGCGGATCGGCCGACCGGTCACGAAGACCACCTGGATGCCGGCGTCGTGGGCCGCCTGGAAGGCCTCCACGGTCCGGTCCGTGATGAATCCGGTGCGCGTGTGGTCGTAGCCGATGATGGTGCCGTCCAGGTCGCTGGCGATCATCCGCGGGCGGCGCTGCTGCGGCATCTCAGCCCAGCTCGGCCCGCGTGGGCGGATCGGCGCCCAGCCGGGAGGACGTGATCCCGGCCGCCCGGGCGGCGTAGGCGAGCACGGCGGCCGTGTCCTCGGCGCCGATCCCCCGCAGGGCCTCCCGGTTCTCGGCACCCAGCAGGCCCCGGTCCTTCAGGGCCACGAGCAGGGCCGCCGTGAAGGAGTCGCCGGCGCCCACGGTGTCCGCGACCTCCACCGGGGCCACGGGGTGCTCGGTCAGTCCGGCGGCCGTGGCACACAGCAGCGAGGACTCCCCCCGGGTCACCACCACCAGGGCCGGCTCGATCCGCTGCCACTCGACGATCACGTCCTCAAGGGAACGCTCCGGGTACAGCCAGGCCAGGTCCTCATCCGAGGCGTGCACGATGTCCGCGAGCGCGACCGACTCCTCGGCCCGGCGCCTCGCGGTGGTGCGGTCCGGGACGATCGAGGGGCGGCAGTTCGGGTCGTAGCTCAGGGTGACGTCCGGCTCGAGGATGGTCAGCAGCTCCATGACGGTGGAGGCGCCGGGCTCGAGCATCGTCGCGATGGAGCCGGTGTGCAGGTGGCTCAGGGTCCGGTCCCGGCCGCCCTGGGCCAGGACCTGCCGGACGAGGCGGTCGATCTCCGCCGTCTCGGGCAGGGACCAGTCGAGGTCGAAGTCGTAGTGGGCCACCCCGGTCGGGTCGAGGCGGGCCGTCGCCACGGAGGTCGGCAGCCCATCGGGGGTCAGCACCGAGGCCACGCCGTTGCGCTCGAGGTGCTCGCGGACCATGGTGCCGTACTCGTCCCGCCCGTAGCGGCCGGTGAAGAAGACGTTCTCCCCGAGGCGGGCCAGCCCGACGGCCACATTGAGGGGACTGCCGCCGGCGTGGGCCCGCGGTGTTGCGGTATCGGACAGGACGACGTCGACGAGCGCCTCGCCGATCACACCCACGTAGTCAGTCACAAATCAACGGTACCCTACGGCTCAGTTGATTTCCCCTCCCCCGAAGGATCGCGATGACCTCATCCGAGCACCATCCCCGCCCGTCAGGCCCGGAAAACCCGAAGGCACGACGCCGGCCCCTCACCTCCCGGCTCGGCCTCGCCTGGTCCGTCCACGGCGACGGCCGCCGCATCACGCCGGGGGAGGTCGTGGCCCCGGATGAGCGTCTCGGCTGGCCCCAGACCGTCGGCGTGGGCATCCAGCACGTGATGGCCATGTTCGGGGCCACGGTGCTGGTGCCCACCATCACGGGCTTCCCGGTGACCGCCTCCCTGTTCTTCTCCGGAGTGGGCACCCTGTTGTTCCTGCTCCTCACCGCCGGCCGGGTGCCGTCCTACCTCGGCAGCTCGTTCGCGTTCATCGCCCCGATCGGGGCCGCGATGAACCAGCACGGGATCGGCGGCGCCCTGGGCGGGGTGCTCGTCACCGGCGTGGCCCTGTTCCTCGTGGGGCTGATCGTCCAGAAGGCCGGGACCGGGTGGATCCACGCCCTGATGCCGCCGGTCGTGATGGGCACCATCGTGGCGCTGATCGGCCTGAACCTGGCCGGCTCCACCACCGAGGCCATGGTCGAGGTCCCGCTGACCACCTTCGCCACGGCCCTGGCGATCGTGGTGTGCGCCGTGCTGTTCAGAGGCCTGCTGGGCCGGCTGTCCATCCTGCTCGGCATCGTGGTCGGCTACCTCGTGGCCCTGGCCCAGGGCCAGATCGACTTCTCCCCGGTCGGCGAGGCCGACTGGATCGGCCTGCCCCCGTTCCACGCCCCCGAGTTCCACTGGGACGTGCTGTTCCTGTTCCTGCCCGTGGTGCTCGTGCTCGTGGCGGAGAACATCGGCCACGTGAAGACGGTCGGGCTGATGACGAACCGCAACCTGGACTCCTCCAACGGCCGGGCCCTGATGGCGGACGGCCTGTCCACCACCCTCTCCGGCCTCGGCGGCGGCGTGGGCACCACCACCTACGCGGAGAACATCGGGGTCATGGCCTCCTCCCGCGTCTACTCCACGGCCGCCTACTGGGTGGCCGGGTTCTTCGCGCTGGCCCTGGCCTTCTTCCCCACCTTCGGCGCCCTGATCAACACCATCCCCGCCGGCGTCGCGGGAGGGGCCGGCATCATCCTCTACGGCATGATCGGCGTGATGGGCGTGCGCATCTGGGTGCAGAACCGCGTCGACTTCTCCAACACCATCAACCTGATGTCGGCCGGCGCCGGGCTGATCGTGGCGATCGCGGACCCGGTCCTGGACCTCGGCGGCATGCAGTTCGGCGGGATCGCCCTGGGCACCGCCGCCGTGCTGGTGGTGTTCCACCTGATGACGCTCATCGCTCGGTGGCGCGGCACCGAACCCGTGCCCGCGGATCCGGACGAGAACCCCTACGAGTCCTCCGAGCCCGGCCGCCTGGGCTAGCGGCGCCGGCCGCCCTTGGACCCCTTGCCACTCTTACCGCTCTTGCCGGACGGACCCGAAGCGCGGGCGGAGCCTGACGATCCCGCCTGACCCGAGCGCGCCGTGCCGGATGCCGCCCGGGGCCGGCCGGCCGGCGTCGTCCCGGAGGTGCCGTCCCGGAGGTGGTCGTTCCGGGAGGATCCAGGGCGCCGGCCCTTCGCGGCCCCGATGAAGTCCTGCACGAGCTGGGAGTCCACGGTCCGCAGCCACGCCAGGCCCACGGCCCACCCGGGCTGGGCGGCATCCCGGGCCAGGGGCAGCACCACCACGTCCTTGCGCCCGAACATCCGGGCCACGGAGGCGGGCAGCACCACGTGGCCGGCGCCCGTGGCCACGATCTCCACGGCCATCCGCTCGCCGGAGCCGGGGACCTCGGGGGCGTCCAGCGGGTCGGCCGGGGGCTCCGGGGCGAAGCGCGCCGGGTCCATGACCTCCGCAGTGTCCAGCTCCGCGGCGGGGACGGGCCCGTCGGCCTCGACGTCCCACGCGGCCAGCAGGTGGTCCTGGCCCACGCAGACCACCGGATCCTCCTCGTAGAACCGGACCACGTGGACGTCCGCCGGGTCCACGCCGGCCGCCGTCAGCAGCTGCTCCGGGGAGGAGTCCAGCCGCCAGCGCAGGTAGCCCAGCTGGGGGAGTCCGCGCGGTGCCGAGCCCCCGGGTCCGGGGGCCAGGAAGGCCACCTGCCCGCCGACGTCGTGATTCACCAGCTGGACCCGGCGCTCACGCGAGGTGAAGCGATCCACCCACTTGGACGGCGAGGCGCCGGGGATGGTGGAGAGGAAGAGGGTCTCCGGGACGGCCGGCACGGCCGGGCCGGATGGGGGGCCGGGCACCAGCGGTTACTTGACCTTGTCCCGGAGGAACCCCACGGCGCGGGACCAGGCGAGGGCGGCCTCCTCGGGGCGGTAGTTGCCCTGGGGGTTCTCGTCGTTGTGGAAGGCGTGCGGGGCGTCGTAGAAGAAGTACTCGACCTCCGTGCCGGACTCCTC
Source organism: Citricoccus sp. I39-566 (assembly GCF_031432995.1). Taxonomy (GTDB): domain Bacteria; phylum Actinomycetota; class Actinomycetes; order Actinomycetales; family Micrococcaceae; genus Citricoccus; species Citricoccus nitrophenolicus_A. The sequence continues at coordinate 661,106 of NZ_CP133842.1, read as the reverse complement.
GCGGATCTGCCGCTCCTGGGCGCGGGCTTCCTCGGGCGGGAACATGGAGTCCTGCTCGGCGTAGTGGCCCTGGACGGCGGCCTTCACGCCGGCATAGGAGTCCGGGACGGCCTGGCCCACGCCGTAGAAGGGCACGGCCGCGGAAACCTTCTCGCCCTGCTCGGCGGCCAGCGCCAGCACGAACCCGCCGCCCATGCAGAAGCCGACGGTGCCGACGGTCTTCGAGGTGACCGAGTCCTGGGACAGCAGGTAGTCCACGGCCCCGGCCAACTGGTGGGCACCGGCCTCGGCGGGGAGGTTCTGCATCATCTCCCCGGCCTCCTCGCCGTCATGGGCCACCCAGCCGCCGAAGAGGTCCGGGGCGAGTGCGGTGAAGCCCTCGGAGGCCAGCCGGTCGCACACATCCCTCATGTGGTCCGTCAGGCCCCACCACTCCTGGATCACGATCACGCCGGGTCCTGAACCGGACTCCGGGGTGGCCAGGTAGCCGTGGCCGAGGTTCACGCCGCCGGCGGACCCCTCTTTCTCCGGCAGGGCAAAGGTGGTGTTCTGGTGCGGGGTCTTTCCGGCCATGGCGGTCCTCCTGGGTGCCGCGCTCGGGAGCGCGGTGCGTCGGGTGGTGATCGTCCCGCCAGTCTAGGGGTGCGCCCGCACGGCACCAGTGGTGATACTGGGCTGCAGCGGCCGGTTGCACTGTCCACTGCTCGGTGGACAGGCGGCGGACCGCCGTCACCGTCCGGAGGTCCGCACCATGTCATCCGCATCCGCCCACAGCACCGCCGCCCGCTGGTCCGCCGAGTTCCTGGGGACCTTCGTCCTCGTGTTCGGCGGCTGCGGCACCGCCGTCTTCGCCGCCCAAGTCCTGGACGCGGAGGCGGGCGTCAACAGGGGCGTCGGATTCCTCGGGGTGGCCCTGGCCTTCGGCCTGACAGTGCTCGTGATGGCCTACGCCGTGGGGCATGTCTCCGGCGGCCACTTCAACCCGGCCGTCACGCTCGGCACGGCCCTGGCGGGCCGCACGAAGTGGTCCGACGTCGGCCCCTACCTGGTCGTCCAGATCCTCGGCGCCACGGTGGCCGGGGCCGTGCTGCTGGCCGTCGCCTCCGGCAAGGAGGGCTTCAGCGCCGCGGAGTCGGGCTTCGCCACGAACGGCTACGGCGAGCGCTCCCCGGACGGCTACTCGCTGCTCTCCGTGCTGATCATCGAGGTCGTCCTCACGGCCGTGTTCCTCTACGTGATCCTCGGGGCGACGGACCGTCGGGCTCCGGCGGGCTTCGGTCCTTTGGCGATCGGGCTGTCCCTGACCCTGATCCACCTGATCTCCATCCCGGTGTCCAACACCTCGGTCAATCCCGCCCGTTCCCTCGGGGTGGCGTGGTTCGCCGGCGGGGAGGCGCTGGGCCAGGTGTGGCTGTTCCTGGTGGCGCCGCTCGTGGGTGCCGCGATCGCGGGGCTGACCTACCAGCTCCTCTTCCCGGACCGCACGACGGTCAACGCCGACATCGCCGGGCACGAGGCCCACGACGCGACCGCCTGAGCCGGGGGCAGACGCCCAGAGGCCGGCAGGGGGCCGGTGCCACGGGAGCGTGGCACCGGCCCCCTGGACCCGCCGTGGCGGGGGTGGGGTCAGGCTCAGGCCTGGGCGCCCTCTTCGGCCGGGAGCACGAAGGAGGCGTCGATCTGGATCTTGACGGCGTCGGAGACGAGCACGCCACCGGCCGCGGCCTGCAGCGGGGCGTTCCAGGTGATCCCGAACTCCTTGCGGGAGATCTCGCCCGTGGCCTCGAAGCCGGCGCGGGTCATGCCGAAGGCGTCCACGGTCTGTCCGCCGAACTCGGCCTTCAGCTCGACCGGCTGGGAGACACCCTTGATGGTCAGGTTGCCCGCGAGCACGAACTCGCCGGCGGCGTCGCCGCGCACCTCGGTGGACTCGAAGACCATGTTCGGGTGGGCCTCGGTCTCGAAGAAGTCGGCCGACTTGATGTGGCCGTCGCGGTCCGGCTGGCCGGTGTCGATGGAGTTGGCGTCAATGGTGACCTTCACGGAGGAGGCGTTGCGGTCCTCGCCGATCACGAGGGAGCCCTCCACCGCGTTGAAGGTGCCGCGCACCTTGGAGATGCCGGCGTGACGGACGGTGAAGTCGACGTCGGTGTGGGTGGCGTCCAGGTTCCAGGTACCGGGGGTCATTGCGGTCATGTGAGGTCTCCTCTGAGATGGCCGGTGGCGTCCGGACCGCAGTCCGGCCGTTCCACCCTTTTTGGTTGAACATTCAATAGAACTATACCCCGGGCGGAACTATTCCCGCGCCGTGGATGAACGTCGGGTGAACGGATCGGCGCCGCGACGCGGGCCGTGACTCATCGGGTCGCGATCACTTCGGGCAGGCCCGCCGGTTGGATAGGGTCGGAGGGGCCCTTCCTTTCCAACCAGCAGTGGGAGTACTTGTGAAGATTGCGATCCTCGGCGGCGACGGTTTCTGCGGGTGGCCCGCCGCCCTGCACCTCTCCGATCAGGGCCATGACGTGATCATCGTGGACAATTTCTCCCGCCGCGTGATCGACGAGGAGCTCGAGGCCGAGTCCCTGACACCGATCCGCTCCCTGTCCGAGCGCCGCGCGGCCTGGAAGGAGATCTCGGGGAAGGAGATCGGCTTCGCCTTCCTGGACGTGGCCCAGGACTACGAGTCACTGGTGGAGTTCTTCCGCTCGGAGGCGCCGGACGCCGTGGTCCACTTCGCCGAGCAGCGGGCCGCCCCCTACTCGATGAAGTCCCCCCGCAACAAGCGCTACACGGTGGACAACAACGTCAACGCCACCCACAATGTACTGGCCGCCACCGTGGAGTCCGGCCAGGACATCCACCTGGTCCACCTCGGCACCATGGGCGTCTACGGCTACGGGACCGCGGGCATGAAGATCCCCGAGGGCTACCTGGACGTGGAGGTCACGGCCCGCGAGGACGCCGAGGGCAACGCGGTCGAGCCGCACCGGATCGAGCAGCAGATCCTCTACCCGACCAACCCGGGCTCGATCTACCACCTGACCAAGGTCCTGGACCAGCATCTCTTCGCCTACTACGTGAAGAACGACTCGCTGCGGATCACGGACCTGCACCAGGGCATCATCTGGGGCACCCACACCGAGCAGACCCAGCGCGACGAACGGCTGATCAACCGCTTCGACTATGACGGCGACTACGGGACCGTGCTCAACCGCTTCCTCATGCAGGCCGCCGTGGGCTACCCGCTTACGGTGCACGGCACGGGCGGGCAGACGCGCGCGTTCATCCACCTGCAGGACATGGTCCGCTGCATCCAGATCGCCCTGGAGAACCCGCCGGCCACCGGCGACCGGGTCAAGATCTTCAACCAGATGACCGAGACCCACCGCGTCCGGGACCTGGCCGAGCTCATCGGCAGGATCACCGGTGCCGAGGTGGCGATGGTGCCGAACCCGCGCAAGGAATCGGCGGAGAACGAGCTGCACGTCGTCAACGACACGTTCCTGGACCTGGGGCTGAACCCGACCACCCTGTCCGAGGGCCTGCTGCTCGAGGTCGAGCAGATCGCCGAGAGGTACAAGGACCGCGCGGACCTGTCCAAGGTGCCGGCCACCAGCCTGTGGACGGCCGAGCAGCAGGCCGGCGTGCCGTCGTCGATCTCTCCGGTCCCTCCGGTCTCCTAGGGGCCGACCGCATGCGCATCGCCATGTTCACCGAGGTCTTCCTGCCGAAGATCGACGGCGTGGTGACCCGGGTGGTGCGCACCCTGGAACAGCTCGGCGAGATGGGCCACGAGGTGCTGCTGTTCGCCCCGGGGGATCCGCCGGCCGAGTACGCGGGGCACCAGGTCGTCAGGGTGCGCAGCTTCTCGCTGCGCTACCTGTACCCGGAGCTCAAGGTCGGGGTCCCCACGCCGGCCATCGCCCGGGCCATGGAGTCCTTCCACCCGCACGTGGTGCACACGGTCAACCCCATCTGGCTGTCCGCCTACGGCGTGCTCTCGGCCGGCCGGCGCGACCTGCCGCAGCTGGCGAGCTTCCACACGGACGTGCCCCAGTACACCGAGTCCCTGCGCGTGGGGTGGGCCCGGCACCCGATCGAGGCCTGGATCGAGTTCCTGCACAACAAGGCCGAGGTCAACCTGTGCACCTCCGGTCCCATGGTGGACAGGGCCCGGCAGGTCGGCATCGAGCGGGTGGACCTGTGGCCCAAGGCCGTGGACACGGTGGGATACCGCCCCACGAACGCGAGTGCCGAGATGCGCGCCACCCTGACGGACGGGCATCCGGAGGCGCCGCTCGTGGTCTACGTGGGCCGGATGAGCCGGGAGAAGGACCTGGACCGGCTGGTGGGGGTGATGCGCCGGCTGCGCGAGCGCGTGCCCGGCGCCCGGCTGGCCATGGTGGGCTCCGGGCCGTACCTGGACGAGCTGAGGAAGCGCTTCGATCCGGCGTACACCGTGTTCACCGGCTACCTGTCCGGGCCCGGCCTCGCCGCGGCCTACGCCAGCGCGGACGCCTTCGCCTTCCCCTCCACCACCGAGACGCTGGGCCTGGTGGCCCTGGAGTCCATGGCCTCGGGCGTGCCGGTGGTGGGCGCCCGGGCGGGCGGGATCCCCTTCGTGATCGACGACGGCGGCACCGGCTTCCTGGTCGATCCCGACGACGTGGGCGGCTGGGTGGACCGCCTGGCACTGCTGCTCACCGAGACCGGCCGGCGCGCGGAGATGGGCGCCGCGGCCCGCGCCGAGGCGGAGCGGCATTCCTGGCGCGCGGCCACCGAGGCCTTGGTCGGCTTCTATGAGCGGGCGATCGAGGCCCACTGGAGCAGCGGGCACCGGGATCTCAACGGACCGTTCCTGGATCGCTTCGCCCGGCCGATGCCACGGGCCACGGACTGACGCTCAGACGTCCCGGCGGGTGCGCTGGATGATCGCGTTCCGCACGGTGAAGGCCAGCACCACCGCGAGCAGGCCGTAGATGGTCCAGGTGATCGGGCTGGACACCAGGATGGAGAAGTCTCCCGCGGAGGAGAGCAACGCGTCCCGGATGGAGGTCTCAGCCAAGGGGCCGAGCACCATGCCGATCATCAGCGGTGCCAACGGGTAGCCGTAGCGGCGCATCAGGAAGCCCACGACCCCGATCCCGAGCAGCAGGAGCAGGTCGAACACCCGCCCCGAGGTGGCGTAGACGCCCAGGCCGCAGAACAGGGCGATCCCGGCATACAGGTAGGGCTGGGGGATGAGCAGGAGCTTGGCCCACAGCTGCGCGAACGGGAGGTTGATGATCAGGAGCACGACCATGGCGAGGAAGAAGCTGGCCAGCAAGGCCCAGACCAGGTCCGGGTTGCGGTCGAACAGCAGCGGGCCCGGCTGCAGACCGTACTGGCGGAAGGCGGCGAGCATGATGGCGGCGGTGGCGGAGACCGGCAGGCCCAGGGCCAGCAGTGCGCCCATGGCCATGCCGGTGGTGGAGTTGCCGGCGGCCTCCGGGGCAGCGAGCCCGCGGATGGCACCCTTGCCGAACATGGGCTTCCTCCGGCGCCGGTCCAGCCGGCGTTCCACGTCATACGCCAGGAAGGTCGGGACCTCGGATCCACCCACGGGGATGATGCCGAAGGGCAGTCCTATCGCGGTGCCACGCCCCCAGGCGGGCAGGGCCTCACGGAATTCCGCCAGCTTCAGCCAGGGGCGTCCGGCCGACCGCGTCCTCAGGTTCTGGGTGGTGCGCCGAGCCCGGGAGATCACGAAGAACACCTCGCCGAGGGCCAGGATGGCCACGGTGACCGTGACGAGCGAGATCCCGTCGAACAGCTGCGGGGCCCCCAGCGTGAAGCGTTCGGTGCCGGTCACCGAGTCGATGCCGATGGTGGAGATGCCCAGCCCGAGGACGAGGGCGGCGAGACCCTTCGGGACGGAGTCCGAGACCACGGACGAGGTGGCCACGAAGGCGAACAACGCCAGGGCGAAGAACTCGGCGGGACCGAAGAAGGTGGACAGTTCGGCCAGTACCGGGGCGAAGAACACCACGACGACGGAGGCGATGAAGCCGCCGATGAACGCGCCGATCGCCGCCGTCGCCAGCGCCTGGGGCGCCCGGCCGGACTTGGCCATCTTGTGGCCCTCGAAGGTGGAGGCGATGGCGGAGGCCTGTCCCGGGGTGTTCATGAGGATCGCCATGGTGGAGTCCCCGAACAGGCCACCGAAGTACACCCCGGAGAAGAGGATGAAGGCCGCCGTGGGATCCAGGGCGAAGGTCATCGGCAGCAGCAGGGCCACGGCCATGGAAGAGCCAAGCCCGGGCATCACGCCCACGGCGGTGCCGAGCAGACAGCCGATGACCACCCACATGAGGTTGACCGGCGTCAAGGCTCCGGCGAAGCCCTCCATCAGCAGGTTGAGTGACTCCATGTCAGAACCCCCCGCCCAGGATGCCGGAGGGCAGGTTCAGCCCGAGGGCCACGTCGAAGGCGAGGTAGGCCACGGATCCCATGAACAAGGCCACCAGGATGTCGAAGACCGGCCGCCGGGAGCCGAAGCCGTGCGCCACGCACCAGAAGAGCAGGCCCGAGGCCAAGATCCAGCCGAGCCAGGGCAGCAGCACCGCGAAGGCCAGGAAGCCCAGGACGGCCCAGCCCAGGGACGTGAAGTCCGAGTGGAAGCGGGTGGTCTGTGCGGCGTGGCCGTCAGGGCGCTCCGGGTGGCGGAGCAGGCCCACCGTGATGACGGCGGCGAGCACGAGCCCGACGACCCCGATCAGGGTGGGGAAGAAGCCCGGGCCGGGGAAGTCCGCGTCCCCGGTGTCCATGGCGATGGAACCGATGATGAAGAACAGGGAGAAGGCGGTGATCAGCACGGGCATGATGAGCCCGGACCGGCCTTCCCAGAACGTGCCCGCCGCAGCGGGGGTGGGGGTGTTCCGCGTGACCGCGGCGTCCGGTGTGCTCACTGACCCATCTCCTCGAACAGGGTGGCGATCCTGTCCGTCTCGTCCTGAATGTACTGCCCGAACTCCTCGTCCTGCAGCGGCGCCTCGCGCCAGTAGTTGCGCTCCACGGTGGCCTGCCACTCGGGGGTCGCGACGGTCTCGGCGACCAGCTCCTGCAACTGGTCGATCTCCTCGTCCGTGGCTGAGGGCGGGGCGAACAGGGCGCGCCAGTTGGTGATCGTCACGTCGATGCCCTGCTCCACGAGGGTCGGGATCGCCTCGATCTCCGGGGTGCCGCTCAGCCGCTCCTCGGCCACGACACCCAGCACGCGCAGGCGACCGGACTCCACCTGGGGGTAGATGTCCGCGAAGCCGCCGGCCGTGACGTCCGCCGTGCCGTTGAGCAGCGCCTGGATCGCCTCGCCGCCGCCGTCCGAGGGGATGTAGGTAGTGTCGGCCACGGGGATTCCGGCGTCCAGGGCGATGTCCGTCATGACGAGCTGGTCGAAGGACCCGCCGCCGGTCCAGGCGACGCCCCGCGGGTCCTGGGTCCAGGCCGCGATGATGTCGTCCATGGACTCGAACGGTGAGTCGGCGGGGACCGCCACGATGTCGTATTCCTCTAGGACCTTGGCCACGGGGGTGACGTCCTGGATCCTTGAGGGTGTGTCGAACTGGATCTGCGCCGTGATCTGGCCGGAGCCGCCGACCATCAGGTTGTTCGCCTCCGGTTGCTGGGAGAGCACGCCCACCCCGATGGTGCCTCCGGCCCCGGGGACGTTCACCACCTGGACGTTGTTGACCAGGCCGTTGGTCCGCATCGCCTGTTGCAGTTCACGCTGGAAGGTGTCCCAGCCTCCGCCGGCTGCTGCCGGGGCGATGAGCGTCAGGTTGCCCCGCACGTCTGTCCCCCCGGAGGCGGACTGGATGGAGAAGAAGGACGCCACGCCGATGACGGCGGCGGCCAGGACAGCGAAGATCGCCGTCCCGATGCGCCGGGTCCGGGGTCGCTCTGGGGATTGGACAGCCTGAGGCTGGCTCATCAAGGGCCCTTCTGGTGGTGTGGCAGGCGCGTGGCAGGCGGAGTTCGTGCGGTGACATAGCCCACCATAGCGAGCGTTTAGGATGCAAGTCAGACGCAGCGTTCGGCTGCGGACAGAGCCCACCGAGCAAGGAGCACAGCGATGACAGTCCTCGTGGCCGGATCCAGCACCAACGAAGGCCTGGCGGCGCACCGCTTCGCCGTGGGCGAGGCCGCCCGGCGCGGCGAGGAAGTGCTGTACTTCGCCCTCTCCGGCGACCGCCCGGACCCGGCCGTGGCCTCGGCCGCCGCCGTGACGGAGGAGTACGCGGAGCCGGAAGCCCGAGGCCGCGACGCCGTCGGCGACCTGCTGGACACCGCGGGGCGGGTGGACGCCTCGGTGATCGTCGTCGGCGTGCGCCACCGTTCACCGGTGGGCAAGTTCCTGCTGGGGTCCGCCGCCCAGCAGATCATCCTGGAGGCCCAGGCCCCGGTCATCTGCGTGAAGCCCTAAGCCCCCAGCATCACGCAGGTCGGCCACGCCGCAGCAGCGGGGTCGACGACCCGTGACGCGACGAAGGCCCCGGATCGATGATCCGGGGCCTTCGTGTACAACTCGCGTGCGCGAGGGGGGACTTGAACCCCCACGTCCTTTCGAACACTGGCACCTGAAGCCAGCGCGTCTGCCAATTCCGCCACTCGCGCGAGGTTCTGGTCTGATCTTCCCGGTCGAAAGGCCTGTATGGAATCCTTCGTACCGGTCAGAACAGCAGGATCCATCCTATCCCGACCCTCGCCGGAATCCCAAATCGAGGTGCTGCACGGCGCCTCGGCACCCTCATCGCAACCGCATTGCAACCCGTCAAGGGCCTGTTCCTCACGGAATGCTCATGCGTCCCGCGTACTATCGTCAAAGACATCTGCGGAAAGGAGCACCCCTCGTGGGTCTTCTGGATAACCTCGAGCGCGGCCTGGAGAAGGCTGTGCAGTCAGCCTTCTCGGCCGGCGGCTCCCGAGCAGTCAAGCCGGTCGAGATCGCCAATGCCCTGAGATTGGCCATGGACGACGAGTCCATGGTCCTCTCCGAGGGCCGGACGTTCGTGCCCAATGTCTTCACCGTCAAGTTCGCCACGGCGGACTTCGACCAGGCCCGCAAGTGGGGCTCTGCCCTCGCGGAGGAACTCTGCGACGAGGCCATCCGCCACGCCCGGGACCAGGGCTACACCCTGCACGGCCCGGTCCGCGTCACCTTCGTGGAGGACGCGGAGCTGCGCGCCGGCAAGCTGGACATCGAGACCGCCTCGGACAAGACGGGCGGCTCGGCCCCCTCGCAGGACGCCGGCCGGGCACCCTCCGGAACCGGCTCGTCCGCCGCGGTGGACCAGGCCCCGGTGGACCGCCAGGCCCCGGTCCCGGCGGCCGCTCCCGTCCCCCACCCCGTGCCCCCGCCGGCCCCGCGGACAGAGGTGCGGCGGCCGACCCCCAGTCCCTCGCCGCAGCGCCCCGCCCAGCCGTCACGGCCGGACACACCGCTGCAGCCGGTCCTCGAGATCGACGGCCGCAAGTACGGGCTCAACGCGGACTCGATCGTGCTGGGCCGTGCCGCGGACGCGGACATCCTGGTGGAGGACACGGGCGTCTCGCGCCGCCACCTGGAGATCATCACCCGGGGAGCCACCGTCATGGCCGTGGACCTGGGCTCCACCAACGGCTTCCACGTCAACGACCGCAAGGTGGACGGATCCACCGTCCTGCGGGACGGCGACCGGATCAGGATGGGACGGGTGAGCATGGTCTTCCGGATGCTGCCCGCCCGGGACACCCGCGGCCAGGGAGGAAACCGCCATGAGTGAACTCGCCGTCGCCGCACTCCGGCTGGGCCTGCTGTTGGTCCTGTGGATCCTCATCATCTCGATCGTCTCCTCCCAGGGGCGCGACCTGATGGTGGGCGCCCGCAACAAGGTCCGTCCGCGCGGCGCCGCCGGCGCCCCCGCCCCGGCGTCGGTCTCCGCCTCGTCCTCCGCCGCACCCGCCTCGGCGGGCTCCGGCGGGAACACCACGGGCCAGCAACCGGTCCGGCCCCTGCCGACGCAGCTGCACGTCACCGAAGGACCACTCCGGGGTTCCGTGGTGGACCTGCACGGCGCGCCCCTGTTGCTGGGCCGCGCCCAGGAGGCCGACCTGGTGCTGGACGACGACTACGTCTCCGGTCGGCACGCCCGCCTGTTCCCGCAGGGCTCCCGCTGGTTCCTGGAGGACCTCGGCTCCACGAACGGCACCTACGTAGCCGGCTCGCAGCTCACTCGCACCGTGGCCGTTGACCCGGGGACCGCCATCCGGATCGGCAAGACCGTGCTGGAACTGGGATCCTGAGCCCCATGCCGTTGGTTTTCCGCTTCGCCGCGCGATCCGATGTGGGCAGGGTCAGGTCGAAGAACGACGACTCCGCCTATGCCGGTCTGCACCTCGCCGTCGTGGCCGACGGCATGGGCGGGCACGTGGGCGGTGACGTCGCCAGCGCCTCCACCGTGCTGGACCTCGCCCCCCTGGACGCCAGCGGCTACGCCAGCCCGGCCACCGTGTTGCCGGACGAGATCCAGAACGCGAACCTGATCCTCAACGACCTGGTGCATGCCAGTCCCAAGCTCGCCGGGATGGGGACCACCTGCACGGCCATGCTGCTGGCCGGGGAGACCATCCACGTGGCCCACATCGGGGATTCGCGGGCCTACCGGTTCAAGGACGACACGTTCGAGCAGATCAGCGTCGACCACACCTTCGTCCAGCGGCTCGTGGACGAGGGACGCCTGGACCCCTCCGAGGCGGAGTCCCACCCCCACAAGAACGTGCTCATGCGGGTCCTCGGTGACGTGGACGCCTCGCCCGAATTGGATATCTCCGCGCTGGACGCCGCCCCCGGCGAGCGCTGGCTGCTCTGTTCGGATGGGCTGACGGCCGTGGTGCCGCCCTCCGTGATCGAGCAGAAGCTGCGGCACCGCGCCGACCTCCAGACGGTGGCGGACGAGCTCGTGGAGCTGACGCTCTCCGGCGGCGCCCCGGACAACGTCACCGTGGTGGTGCTCGAGGTCCAGCAGGCCGCCGAGGGCGAGTCCGAGGCCGGCACGCCGGCGCAGCTCTCCGAGCAGGCCCTCGCGGCCGCCACCCCCGCCCAGGCCGGGCCCGTCTCCGCCTCGCTGCTGCGCGAGGACCTCGAGTCCCGCCCCCACGTCCTGGTGGGGGCGGCCGAACTCGCCACCCAGACCGGCAAGATCCCGATCGTCACCCGGCGCAGCACCCAGAAGCGGGCCGCCGCCCTGCTCACCGGCGCCCCAGCCCTCGGGGACCAGGCCGAGGGGACCCACCCGCCGCGCGAACCCGTGCCCGCGGAGGCCGGCGCAGCCGCCACGGCGTCCGCTGACCTCATCGAGGGCCACCGCGCGCCGGAGGACTCCACCACGGACGGCCCCGCGGCGGACCCGCGGGGCCGGGAGGGGAACCGGGAGGAGGACCGGCCGCGCCGACGTCGTTCCGTGTTCATCCCGGTCTTCACCGCCCTGCTGGCCCTGATCTTCGCGGTGCTGCTGCTGTGGGGCTACCTCTGGACCCAGACCCAGTACTTCGTGGGCGCCCAGGACGGCCGGGTGGCCATCTTCAACGGGGTCTCCCAACGGCTCGGCCCGATCGAGCTCGCGCACCTGGACACCGAGACCGAGGTGTCCCTGGAGGAGCTGCCGGCCTATTCCCGCCAGCGCGTCGAGTCCGGGCTGCCGGCCCGGGACCTGGAGCACGCCCAGCAGATCGTCGACCAGCTGGAGACCTCGGTGGCCCCCGATCCCACTCCGTCCCCGAGTGCCTCGCCCAGTGACTCGGCCTCCCCCACCGGCTCCCCGTCGCCCTCGGGTTCCGCCACCACCTCGCCCGCCACCCCCTCAGGAGGTGATCGCTGATGCCCCAGGATCCAACGCTTCCCCGCCCGCGGCGCAACACCGAACTGGTGCTGCTGATCGTCGGCCTGTGCATCGGCATCGGCGCCAGCATGCTCGCCGGCCTGGGGATGGACCGGCCGATCACTTCCGACTACTGGGTGCAGGGGGCCGTGCTGGCCATCATGGCCCTCGTCTTCCACCTCGTGCTGCGGCTGCGCGCCCGGTACGCGGACCCCTACATCCTGCCGATCGTGGTCACCCTCAACGGCCTGGGCATCGCCATGATCCACCGCCTCGACGTGGCCGAGGGGGACAACGCCGCCGGCCGGCAGCTGATGTGGACCGTGCTGGCCATGGGCGTGGCCATCGTCCTGCTGTGGCTGCTCAAGGACCACCGGGTCCTGCGGCGCTGGCCCTACCTGTTCCTGGCCACCTCCGGCATCCTGCTGCTGCTTCCCTTGGTCCCGGGCCTGGGCGTGACCATCAACGGGGCGAGGATCTGGATCAACCTCGGCATCGGCACCTTCCAGCCCGGCGAGATCGCCAAGATCACCCTGGCCGTCTTCTTCGCGGGCTACCTCTCGGCCAACCGCGACCTGATCCTGCTGGCCGGCAAGAGGATCGGTCCGGTGACCTTCCCGCGCTTCCGGGACATGGGGCCGCTGATCATCGCGTGGCTGATCTCCATGGGCGTGCTGGTGTTCCAGCGTGACCTCGGATCGGCCATCCTGTTCTTCGGCCTGTTCATGGCCATGATCTACCTGGCCACCTCCCGCGTGTCCTGGATCATCCTCGGACTCGTCCTCGTGGCCGTGGGCGGGTTGCTCGCGGTGAACACGATCTCGCACGTGGGCCTGCGCGTGGACGCCTGGCTCAACGCCTTCGACCCGGAGGTCTACAACCGGGGGGCCGGCAGCTACCAGATCGTGCAGGGGTTGTTCGGGCTCGCCTCGGGCGGGCTCGTGGGCACCGGACTCGGTGGGGGACGGCCGGACATCGTGGCCTACGCCAACTCGGACATGATCATCGCCTCCTTCGGCGAGGAACTCGGATTCATCGGCCTCTCGGCGATCCTGATGCTCTTCGTCCTGCTGGTCACCCGGATGCTGCGCGCCGCCCTGGGCACCCGGGACTCCTTCGGCAAGCTGCTGGCCGCCGGGCTCGCCTTCACCATGGCCATGCAGTGCTTCGTGGTGATCGGCGGCGTCACCATGGTCATCCCGCTGACCGGACTCACCACCCCGTTCATGGCGGCCGGAGGCTCCTCCCTGCTGGCCAACTGGATCGTGGTGGCCCTCGTGCTGATGGTCTCCCAGTCCGCCCGCAAGCCGGTGGCGGTCGGGCCCATGGTCAACGCCTCCGGCTCCGGCTCGGGCCATCAGGACCGCACCGCCGGGGTCCCCCTGACCACGCCCGCGGGAGGTGTGACCGCATGAACCAGGCCATCCGCAACACGTGGGTCGTGGTCATCGCCATGTTCATGGTGCTGATCGTGGCCATCTCCATCATCCAGGTCCTGGCCGCCGATGCGCTGAAGAACAACGACTTCAACTCGCGCCAGCTCTACCAGGAGTTCGGCTCGGCGCGGGGGCCGATCCTGGTGGACGGCAATCCGATCGCCGAATCGGTGGAGTCCAAGGACGACTTCAACTTCCAGCGCGTCTACCACGACACCCACCTGTACTCGGGACTGACCGGCTTCTACTCCCTGACCTACGGCGCCACGGGACTGGAGGACAAGCTCAACCGCCACCTGGCCGGGTCCTCGGACGGCCAGTTCGTGGACCGGCTGATCCAGTTGTTCTCCGGCACCCAGATGGAGGGTGCGCAGGTGGAGCTGACCATCGATCCCGAGATGCAGGAACTGGCGTACTCGGTGATGCCCGAGGGCGTCCAGGGCTCCGTGGTCATCTCGGACCCCGCCACGGGGGATGTCCTGGCGATGGCCTCCAAGCCCAGCTATGACACGAACCTGCTGGCCACCCACAGCGGAGCCGAGGCCTCGGCCAACATGGAGGAGCTGCAGTCCGTGCCCGGGCTGAGCCCGTACGTGAACCGGCCCACCGCCTCCCTGCCGGCGCCGGGCTCCACCTTCAAGCTGATCGACACGGTGGCCATGCTCGAGTCCGGCGAGTACGAGCCGGACCAGGTGCTGGACGTCCCGGACTCCATCACCCTGCCGAACTCGAGCACCGAGCTGGGCAACTTCGGCGGCGGGCTGTGCGGGAACATGGACCGGGCCACCCTCGCCGAGATCTTCGCGCAGTCCTGCAACACGCCCTTCGCCACGGCCGCCATGGAGCTGGGCCAGGACCGGATCCGTCAGACGGCGGAGAACTTCGGCTTCAACCAGTCCTTCGAGATCCCGCTGACGGTGGCCGCCTCACAGTTCCCGGAGGACCTCGACGACGCCGCCCTGGCGCAGTCCTCGATCGGCCAGCGGGATGTGAAGGCCACCGCCCTGCAGATGAACATGGTCGCCGCGGCGATCGCCAATGACGGGACGCTGATGAAGCCGCAGCTGATCGACACCATCCGCGGCTCGGACCTGACCCTGCTGGAGGAGACGCAGCCGGAGGTCTTCCTGCGATCCACCACCCCGGACATCGCCGAGCAGATGACCGAGCTGATGCGCGGCCCCTTGGACGGCGGAACGGCCTACCGCGCCCAGTCCGACACCGTGGACATCGCGGCCAAGACCGGCACCGCCCAGTTGGGCGCGGACAACGACCTGGTCAACTCCTGGATCACCGGGTTCGCCCCCGCGGACGATCCCCAGGTGGCCGTCACGATCGTGTACCAGAACATCGACTTCGACCAAGGCAGCGCGCTGACGTCGACCAACCTGAAGGAAATCATGGAGGCGGTGGTCACACAGTGAGGCCGACATCGGGTATCACGCTGGGCGGCAGGTACCAGCTCACCGAACGCATCGCCATCGGCGGCATGGGTGAGGTCTGGAAGGCCAAGGACAAGGTCCTCGGGCGGCAGACGGCGGTGAAGATCCTCAAGGAGGAGTACACCGGGGACGCGAACTTCCTGCGCCGGTTCCGGGCGGAGGCCCAGCACACCGCGCTGCTGAACCACCCCGGCGTGGCCAACGTCTTCGACTACGGCGAGGAGGACGGCTCCGGCTACCTCGTCATGGAGCTCGTGCCCGGCCCGCCGCTCTCGGCGATCCTGGACAAGGAGAAGGTCCTCTCCCCGGACCGGACGCTGAACATCATGGCGCAGACCGCCCGGGCCCTCTCGGCCGCCCACTCCCAGGGACTGGTGCACCGTGACATCAAGCCGGGCAACCTGCTGATCACCCCGCACGGTCGCGTCAAGGTCACCGACTTCGGCATCGCCCGACTCGCGGACCAGGTGCCGCTGACGGCCACCGGACAGGTCATGGGGACCGCGCAGTACCTCGCCCCAGAGCAGGCCACCGGGCAGCAGGCCACCGGATCCTCGGACATCTACTCGCTCGGCGTCATCGGCTACGAGTGCCTCGTGGGGCACCGGCCCTTCTCGGGCGAGTCCCAGATCGCCATCGCGCTGGCCCAGGTCAACGACCCGCCGCCGCCCCTGCCGGACACCATCCCCGAGCCGGTGCGCGCGCTGATCATGTCCATGCTCGCCAAGGAGCCGCACGAGCGGCCCGCCAACGCCACCGCCCTGGCCGAGGCGGCCGAGGCCCTGCGCCGGCAGGACACCGCCTCCGCCGCCGCCGCGGTGCCCGGCATGATCCCGTTCCTCACCGGCGGCGCCGCGGCCGCGGCGGCGGCCGCCCAGGGCGCCCCCACCCAGGCCATGACCCAGGCGGTCGACTACTCGGGCATGTCCCAGACCCATGCCACCGAGGTCATCAGCGCTGCCTCCGGCTCGGAGAACACGGGCACGTCCGCGCTGCCCGTGGCCGGAGCCGGCGCGGCCGGTGCGGCCGGTGCGGCCGGCGCCATCTCCGCCACCGAGCATCCCGACGGCGGCCAGGACAGCGGAGCGTACGGCGCGCCGGGGGACGCGGAGCCGGGCTACAACGACGAGCTGGACCGCACGGCCGGGCGGAAGCGGCGTAGTCCGTGGACCTGGCCGCTGATCGGCCTGCTGGCGCTGATCGTGTTCGTCATCCTGGGGATCTGGCTGGGTCCCCAACTGACCGGTGGCGCTGGCGAGGAGTCCTCGGCGCCCCCCGCCTCGGAGAGCTCCTCGGCCTCGTCCTCGGAAGCGGCCTCCCCCTCGCCCAGCAGCTCCGAGCCCATCACCGAGTCCCCGAGCCCGAGCGAGACGGAGCCGGAGGCGGTCCGCATCCAGGCGGACCAGTACCTGGGCCGTGACTTCGAGGAGGTCGCAGGAGAATTGCGGGCCCTGGGGATGACCGTGGTCGCGGAGGAGGTCCAGAATGACGCCCCCGCGGGAACGGTGCTGCGGCTGGCCCCCACGGGCCAGGCCATCCCGCTGGGCACCGAGATCCTGGTCAACTACTCCTCCGGCCCGGAGCCCACCACGCCGCCTCCGTCCACCCCGGCCGAGACCACGCAACCGCCGTCCTCCTCGGTACCGGCCCCGAGCACGACCCCGCCGGCCACCTCCTCCGCCCCGACCACCACGGGCACGGCGTCGACGGCTCCCCAGGGCGCCTCGGCGCCCGAGCCCGGCGACGGTGAGGACGAGACACCGGAGGCGGCCGCGGACACCGACGGGGAACCCGCGGCGTAGGCTGTCGGTCGCTCCACCCAGGACCCCTTGCGAGAACAGGACGAATCACAGTGCCACATCAACGCATCCTCAACGGCCGGTACGAGGTCGGTGACCTCATCGGCCGGGGTGGCATGGCCGATGTGTTCCAGGGGCGGGACCAGAAGCTCGGCCGCCGGGTGGCGATCAAGCTCATGCGCCCGGACCTGGCCCGTGATCCGCAGTTCCAGTCCCGCTTCCACCGCGAGGCCCAGTCCTCCGCCGCGCTGAACCACCCCAACATCGTCTCCGTCTTCGACACGGGCGAGGAGCTGTTCGAGGACGGAGGCTACGAGGGAGTCGCCTGCCCCTTCATGGTCATGGAGTTCGTGGACGGACGGACCCTTCGGGACCTGCTGCGCCATGACGAGATCACCGTGGAGCAGGCCGTCGAGTGGACCTCCGGGGTGTTGACGGCCCTGAATTACAGCCATGAGGAGGGGATCGTCCACCGGGACATCAAGCCCGCCAACATCATGGTCACCAAGTCCGGCGCGGTGAAGGTCATGGACTTCGGCATCGCCCGGGCCCTGTCCGATTCCGCCGCCACGATGACGCAGACCCAGGCCGTGGTCGGCACGGCGCAGTACCTGTCCCCGGAGCAGGCCCGTGGCGAGTCCGTTGACTCGCGCTCCGACCTGTACTCGTCCGGCTGCCTGCTCTTCGAGCTGCTGACGGGGCGGCCGCCGTTCGTAGGGGATTCCCCCGTGGCCGTCGCCTACCAGCACGTGCGCGAGGAGCCGCCCGCCCCCTCCACCCTGAACCCCACGGTCTCGGCCTCCCTGGACGCCGTGGTCGCCAGCTCCCTGGCCAAGGACCGCGTGGAGCGCTTCCAGTCCGGCCTCGAGTTCCGTGCCGCGCTGATGCGGGCCCTGGAGGATCCCGACGCCGGCCACTCACCCCGGCCGGCCCGTGCGGCAGGTGCTGCGGGGGCTGCGGTGGCCGGGGCAGCGATGGCCGGGACGTCCGCGGACGGGCCCACCGAGACCATGACCACCGTGGAGTCCGCGGTGGAGGATCCGACGGCGGCGACCAGGGCTCTGCCCGCCGTCGGCTCCGATCCCGGTCCGGAACGCCTCTCGGCGACGGCGGATGCCCGTCACCTTGGCCCACCCACCGCCGCCACGCCGGCCGAACCGGCGGAGCCCACCGGGCATCCCCTGGACCTCGGCGGGACCCCGCCTCCTGACCGCGCCTCGAAGAATCGCAAGAGCCACCGGATCTGGGTGCCGATCCTCGTGGTCATCCTCGCCCTGGGCGCGGTGGCCGGCGGCTGGTTCCTCATGGACGAGCTGAACCGCCGCAATGTGGAGGCCAACCAGGTCTCCGTCCCCGCAGTCGCGAACATGACCCAGATCGAGGCCCAGAACGCCCTGACCTCCGCCGAGCTCCGTCCCATCCTGGATGAGGTGCATGACGACGAGGTCCAGCGGGACCTCGCGGTCGGCACCGAGCCCACCGCGGGGACCACCGCTCAGAAGGGCCAGGAGATCACGCTCTTCATCTCGTTGGGCCCGGAGCAGATCGAGATCCCGGCGGACCTGGCCGGCCAGTCGGAGGCCACGGCCCGGGACACCCTCGAGGGACTGGGACTGTCCATCTCCTCGGTGCGCTACGTCCCCTCCGCCGATGTGCCACGGGACCGGCTGGTCGAGACCTCCCCCGAGCTCGGTTCCACGGTGCGCTCCGGGGCCTCCGTCGAACTGCAGATGTCCTCCGGCAACGTGGCGGTCCCGAACGTCGTCGGCAGCACCCAGGACGAGGCGAAGGTTGCCCTGGAGGACCTCGGCCTGAGCATGACCGTGTCCATGGTGGAACGCGAGGCCCCGGTCGAGCCGGGAACGGTGGTCGGGCAGGAACAGGTGGAGGGTACGGAGGTCCCGCAGGGTTCCTCCGTCACGGTCGAGGTGGCCGAGGCCCCCGATGACCCCTCCCCGTCCCCGTCGAGTGAACCCGCTAGCCCCAGTGATGCGCCGTCGCCCTCCGGATCGCCCTCGCCCTCGCCCAGCGATTCCGGGAGCGCCTCGGGATCCGGCAGCGAGACGCCGGCGGCCGCGCCCGGACCCGGCAATAGCAATGGGCGCGGCAATGGGAATGGGCCCGGCAACAACAACAGCAACGGAAACAACAACGGCCGAGGCCCGAACGGCTAGCCGGTCCGGCCGGTCGGCAGCTGGTCAACCCGAGAGTCGGAGGTCGCTCAGCCCACCAGGGGTGAGAGCGTCTCCGCCCGGGCGGCCGCACCGGCCATGCCGAGGGACTCCAGCCAATTGGCGAGCATCCGGTAGCCGCCCTCGGTCAGCACGGACTCCGGGTGGAACTGCACCCCCCACAGCGGTGCCGTCCGGTGGGCCACACCCATGACGATCCCGCCCTCCGTCGCGGCGGTGATCTCCAACTCGTCCGGCACCGTGTCCCGGACGGCGGCCAGCGAGTGGTACCGGGTCGCCGTGAACGGCTCCGGCACCCCGGCGAACATGGGATGGTCCCCGTGCAGCACGCTGGAGGTCTTGCCGTGCATGAGCTCCTCGGAGTGCGTCACGGTGGCCCCGTAGGCCTCGGAGATCGCCTGGTGGCCCAGGCAGACCCCGTAGAGCGGCTTGGACTGCTCGGCGGCCCAGCGGACCAGGTCCACGCTGATGCCGGCCTCCGCCGGGGTGCCGGGCCCCGGAGAGAGCAGGATCCCCTCCCGGTCCGCGGCCAGCTCGGTCGCCTCGCCGAGACTCACGGCATCATTGCGCACCACCAGGGTGTCCGCCCCCAGCTCCCGCAGGTAGCCCACGAGGGTGTAGACGAAGCTGTCATAGTTGTCCACCACCAGGATCCGGGCAGCGGGGCTGGTGATTGCGGTCGGGGAGGTCATGCAGGGGTCCCATCGTGTCAGGAGGCGGCCGGGGTGGTCACGCCGGCCAGGCGGCGTTCGCCGCTAGACTGGCCCGGAAGTCTTCGTCTGAAGCAGAATACGCCGTGACCGGATTCGGTGCGGCGACGTGACCGACCGACCGTGAACAGGAACCGACGTGCCCGAGTCCAAGTCCCGCAAGACCGGCAACAAGGCAGCGAAGGCCGCGAAGGCCGATCGAGCTCAGCTGCGGGCTGAACGCCGCGCTCAGGAGCAGGAACCCGGCCCGCTGCCGACCTGGTACAAGGCCATCATGTTCGGGCTGATGATCGTCGGCCTGATCTGGATCGTCGTCTACTACCTCACCATGGGCGTGGCCCCCATCCCGCAGGCGGGCGGTTGGAACATCGGCATCGGCTTCGGCATCGCCTGCGTCGGCTTCCTGATGACCACCCGCTGGCGTTAGGCTGCCGGCCCTTCCGCCGCTCGTCCCCGGATGCCGAGGCGTCAGGTCCGTTCCGCACGGTACAGGTCCCGCAGCAGGCACATCTCCGCACCATGGTGGATGACCTCCCGGTTGATGTGCAGCACCAGTTCGAGCATCGGATGCTCCGCCCACGGTCCTTCCGCCTCACCCACGGGCTCCTCCAGCTCTGAGGGTCCCAGCGTGCCCACGGCATCGCACCAGCCCCCGACGGCGGCCCCCAGCCTCGCGTAGGCCTCCTCCGCTGTGCCCGGGTAGTCGTAGGTGAAGTAGTCCACGGCCGGGCCCCCGAAGTGGCCGGCCATCCGCGCGCCCACGACCCCCACGAGCACATGCGCCGTCCGCCAGGCGATCGTGGTGACCGGCGGCGGGCTGGGCTCCGGGACGGCGAAGTCCACCACCCATTCGCCGCTGCCCGCCTGGACCGCCCCGGGGTGCTCCGGGCTGGTGACCCCGCGCGGCCTGAGCCCCCAGGCGCCGCGCGCCGGCTCCCAGTGGTACTCCTCATCGGTCATCCCCTCGAGCCGCTGGGAGAGGTGATGCTCCCAGTGCCACCGCATCTGGTGGGCCAGTTCGTGCGAGAGGGCTGTGGAACCGCTGTCAGGGCCTGTGGATACGTCGTCGCCGTGGACCATCACCCGATCCTCCCCGCCTCGCCGCAATTGTGGAAGACTTCGTGCGTCCACCCTCCGAAACGCCAGGGTTATCCCCAGGCCGATCCGAGCGATCAATTGTCCATCTGACCAGCTCGTTTCTTGTCCACATCGCCATCCACAGGGGGAACAACACCGATGTCATTCATCCACAGTGTGGATAACGCCTGTGGATAACTCCGAAGTCAAATGACAACCGTGTCATTCCATCCACATCAGTGGATAACCCTGTGGACAAGCGTGCCGGACAGATCCACGGCTCACGCGTCCAGTCGCCGCTCGATCAGCTCAGGAAGGCTCAGCTGCCAGACCCCCACCACCGTCAGGAGCACCAGCACCGCCAGGATCCCCGCCAGGGCCAGCCACTGCACCGCGGACGCCCGCCCCGTGATCCGTGCGGTCCAGCCCGGACCATGCTGGCCCCGGGGCAGGTAGGCCAGCACCGCGGCACAGGCCGCCCCGGCCACGATCCCGCCCACGTGGCCCTGCCAGGAGATGTTGGCCCCCGGGACGAACGAGATCACCAGGTTCACGCCGATCAGCGCCGCGATACCGGTGACGTTGCCGCCGGTCTTGCGCATCACGATGAACAGCGCGGCGAAGAGCCCGTACACGGCGCCCGAGGCGCCCACCACGGGGATGTACGGGTTGGACAGGAGGAGTACCGCCACCGAGCCCCCGAACGCGGAGATCAGGTAGACCGCCAGGAACCGTGGCCAGCCCAGGATGGGTTCGAGGATCCTGCCCATGAGCCACAACGTGTACAGGTTGAGCACGATGTGCAGCGGATTGCCCAGTGAATGCAGGAACGCCGAAGTCAGCATCCGCCACGGCTCCATCTGGGCAGCGGAGGTGTGGAGGCCGGCGTAGAAGAACTGCTCCGTGAGGCCCATGCGCTGGCCCGAGGTGACCCACTGCAGCGCGTACATCACCACGCACAGGCCGATCATGGTCCAGGTGACCCACGGCAGACCCTGACGGGAGACCGCCATCGCGTGGGGCCTTCGCTGCTGCCGGACGGGGGCTTCAGCCCCGCCCTGGACCGGCATGCCCCACGGATCGGTCGCGGCGCTCCCGCCGGGCTGGCCCGCAACGGCCACGCAGTCCACACAGTGGATCCCGACGGCGGCCGGCCGCTGGCATTCGGGGCAGGCGGGCCGGCCACACCGCTGGCATCGGATGAACGAAGGGCGGTCCGGGTGGCGGGGACAGACCGGCAGCTGCCGGCCCGTCCCGCCGTCCGGACCGCCCGTGGTCTGGTGGGACAAAGGAGACTCAGGCTTCCTTGATCTCGATGGACTCGATGGAGACGGCCTCCAGCGGCTTGTCGCGGCCATCGGTGGCCACGGCGTTCAGCGCGTCGACGACCTTCTTCGAGTCCTCGTCCTTCACCTCGCCGAAGATCGTGTGCTTGCCCTGCAGCCAGGTGGTCGGCACCGTGGTGATGAAGAACTGCGAGCCGTTGGTGCCGCGGCCGTTCTGGAGGCCGGCGTTGGCCATGGCCAGCTTGTAGGGCGAGGCGAAGTCGAGATCGGGGCTGATCTCGTCGTCGAACTGGTAGCCCGGTCCGCCGAAGCCCTGGCCCAGCGGATCGCCGCCCTGGATCATGAAGTCCTTGATGATGCGGTGGAAGACGGTCCCGTTGTACAGCGGGGTGCCGTGGTGGGTCTCACCGGTCTCCGGGTGCTTCCACTCCTGCTCGCCGGTGGACAGGCCCACGAAGTTCTTCACGGTCTTCGGGGCGTGGTTGCCGTAGAGCTCAACGAGGATGTCCCCGGCGGTGGTCTTGATGGTGGCAATCTGGGTTGCAATGGCAGTCATGAACGCCATTGTTCCATCCCCGGTGGGCAGCAGGCCCCCAGGCGTCGGGCGATGCGGTGACTTCGCGCAGGGCCGAATCACTGTGGTCGGCCCCCGCCGTGCCGTCAGGGCGTCGAACCCGTAGGCTGTAGGCAGGACCGGCTGACCGGTGGGTTGCCGGCACAAACCAGTGCACAGCCGCACGTCATGGAGGTTCAGATGAGCAAGAAGACGACTGTTCCGAGCATTGAGGACCGTTTCAACGCCGGTATCGACCAGGCCGCCCACTGGGCCGCGCCGAAGGTCGAGGCCGCGCTGGCCTGGGCCGAACGTGGCCTGGGCGAGGGCAAGGCCCAGGGCAAGATGGCCGGCGAGCGGGCCTCCCACCAGGTCGCCGAGACGGTGGAGAAGCTGAGCCCGCAGGTCAAGGCCGGACTGGCTCAGGCCAACTCCGTCTGGTCGGACGCCGTCGGGAAGGTTTCCCCGGCGCTCGAGGGAGCCCGCAGCAGGGTCGAGGGTGAGTACGTCCCGGCCGCCTCCGCCCGGCTGGCCGACGTCGCGGGCCGCGCCTCCAAGGCCGCCCACGGGGCCAAGGTCTCTCCGGCCGTCGAGAACGCCCTGATCAACATCACCGGGGACAAGAAGGCCGTCAAGAAGCTGCGCAAGGCCACCGAGGAGTACGCGAAGGCCGCTCAGAAGCAGCTGAAGAAGCAGGCCAAGAAGGGGAACAAGGGCGGCAAGGGCTGGCTCATCGCCGGCATCGTCGTGGCCACCGGTGCGGCCGCCGTCGCCGTCTGGCAACTGACCAAGCCGGTCGAGGATCCCTGGAAGACCCCGGCGCCGGCCCCCCTGCCGAAGCAGCCCGCCCCGGCGACGGGCACCACCGCGGCCACGGGCACCGATCCGGACCTGGCCGAGAGCGCACCGTCCGTCCCGGCGGCTCCGGCCGCAGCGGCCGGAGCCGCAGCTCCCAGCGTCGCGGCCGGCAGCGCCACCGTGGACAGCGTGGACGGTGCCGAGGAGAGGGTCGAGGGCATTCCCGCCCCGAAGTCCGCGGAGTGATCGTCCGTGCCGTCGGCTCCCTCGGGAGCCGGCGGCACGCGGAAGGGCCCGGGACACCTGATGGTGTCCCGGGCCCTTCTCGTTTCCTTCGGTGGAGGCAAGGGGACTCGAACCCCTAACCCCCTGCTTGCAAAGCAGGTGCGCTACCAATTGCGCCATGCCCCCGAGGGATCTTCAGTTGTGCGGTTCCGCCTGGTGCCCGCCTGCGGCTCCCGGGTTGTCCAGCGAATCCGTCGCAGAGCTCCAGACCTGCTTGCCGCGTTCGTTCTCGCGCCACGAGCGGACTCCCAGCACGGCGGCGATGCCGGCTGCCACGACGGCCAGTCGGACTACCGGCTTCATGGTGCCACCTTCCCCGGCTCTCCAGCCGGATGGGGGAACTGCGTGGGTGGGCGTACCAAGACTTGAACTTGGGACCTCTTCGTTATCAGCGAAGCGCTCTAACCGCCTGAGCTATACGCCCTCATGTCCCGATCGTACGATGTCATCGCATCCCCGGAACGAGAGTCAACATTACCCCAGCCCGGCCGGCCGGCAAAATCGGCCTCCGCGCCAAGATCCTCCCCCCAAGTGCGCGTGCCTTGGGGGGGGGCAGAGATCACTGGTGATTCCTGCCCCATCCGTGCGGGGTCTCAGTCGTCGGTGAGCGTGACGCCGATGCCACCCACGAGGGTGGAGGAGATGTTGTACAGCACGGCCGCCAGCATGCTCAGGGCCGTCAGCAGCACCACGTTGACCACGGCGATGATCGTGGCGAAGGAGGCCACCTGTCCCAGAGAGATCAACTGCTGGACGGTGAAGGACCCGCCCTCGGAGCCGAGCACCTGGGCCAGCAGGTCGTTGACCTGGTCGAAGATGCCGGTGAGGTCCATGACGGTCCAGAGCACCACGGCACCCACCACCGTCACGATCCCCAGGGCCACCGACAGCAGGAACGCCATCTTCAGCACGGACCAGGGATCCACCTTGGAGACCAGCAACCGTGCCTTGCGGACCTTGGCCTTCGGCGCTGGGCGGACGAGTCCCTGCTGCGTGGGACGCTGAGTCGGCCGTTGGGGCCGGGACGCCCCGGTCCCCGTGGGACGGCTGCCCTGCGTGCGTGGGCTGCCCTGACGGGCGCCCTGGCTCGGGGGTCGCTGCTGTCCGCGGGGCGCGGCTCCCTGGGCCGAGGAACCGCCGGCCGGGCGCTGGCCTCCGGATCGGGGCGTTCCGGATGTGCTCACTACTGTCCTCCGTCAATCTCCGCATCCGGGTCGGACTCGACCCCTGCGGATTCGGTGGCTGTCACGGTCGTGTCGGTCCCCTCCGCGCTGGCGGGGGCGGCCGTCTCAGAGTCCAAGGGTACTTCACCCTCGGTAACATCCCCTTCAGTGCCCTCGCCGTTCTCGTCCGCCGCGCCATTGAGCTGCTTCTCGTTGTTGAGCGTGACCGCGATGATCTGGTCCTTCTTGTCCGGCTTGGCGAAGATCACGCCCATGGTGTTGCGCCCCTTGGCCGGGACCCCGGCCACGGCCGAGCGGACCACCTTGCCCGAGTTCATCACCACCAGCACCTCATCGGCCTCCTCCACCACGAGGCCGCCGGTCAGTTCGCCGCGGTCCTCCACGAAGTTGCCGACCTTGATCCCCAGGCCGCCACGGTTCTGCACGCGGTACTCGTCCACGGTGGATCGCTTGGCGTAGCCGCCGTCCGTGACGGTGAAGACGAAGGCGTCCTGGCGGATCACGTCCGCCGTCAGCAGCTCGTCGCCCTGGCGGAACTTCATCCCCGTCACCCCGGAGGTGGCGCGGCCCATCGGGCGCAGGGCCTCGTTGGTGGCGTTGAAGCGCAGGGACTGCCCGTTCTTGGAGATCAGGATCAGGTCGTCCTCCTCCGAGACCAGCTTGGCGGAGACCACCTCGTCCCCCTCGCGCAGCCGGATGGCGATCACGCCGGCGCTGCGATTCGTGTCGTAGTCCGCCAGGAGGGTCTTCTTCACGAGGCCCTCGCGGGTCGCCAGGACCAGGTACGGGGCCCGTCCGTAGTCGGCGAGCGGCAGGACCTGGGCGATCCGCTCCTCCGGTTGGAAGGCCATGAGGTTGGCCACGTGCTGACCCTTGGCGTCGCGGCCCGCCTCCAGCAGCTCGTAGGTCTTGATGCGGTAGACCCGGCCCAGGTTGGTGAAGAACAGGATCCAGTGGTGGGTGGAGGTGGTGAAGAAGTGCTCCACCACGTCGTCCTCCCGCAGGGTGGCACCCCGCACGCCCTTGCCGCCGCGGTTCTGGGCGCGGTAGTTGTCGATCCGCGTGCGCTTGATGTATCCGCCGCGGGTGATGGTGACGACCATCTCCTCCTCGGGGATGAGGTCCTCCACCGACATGTCACCGTCGTAGCCGTACATGATCTCGGAACGGCGGTCATCCCCGTACTTCTCGCCGATCTCGGCCAGTTCCACCGAGACCACCTCGCGCTGGCGCTCCGGGGAGTCCAGGATCTTGTTGTACTCCGCGATCTTGGCCTGCAGTTCGTCGTACTCGTCCTGGGTCTTCTGCCGTTCCAACGCTGCGAGGGAGCGCAGCTGCATGTCCAGGATGGCGCGGGCCTGGGCCTCATCGATGTCCAGCAGACCCATCAGTGCGGTCCGGGCGGCATCCGCACTGGAGGAGGCGCGGATGGTGGCGATGACCTCGTCCAGCATGTCCAGGGCCTTGAGCAGTCCCAGCAGGATGTGCGCCCGCTCCTCGGCCTTCTTCTTCCGGAAGGCGGTGCGCCGGACGATGACCTCGATCTGGTGCATCACCCAGTGGTGCACGAAGCCGTCGAGGGACAGGGTGCGGGGTACCCCGTCCACGAGGGCAAGCATGTTGGCGGAGAAGTTCTCCTGCAGCTGCGTGTGCTTGTAGAGGTTGTTCAGCACCACCTTGGCCACGGCGTCGCGCTTGAGCACGATCACCAGCCGCTGACCGGTGCGGCCCGAGGTCTCGTCCCGCATATCTGCTATCCCGGAGAGCTTGCCGTCCCGGACCATCTCGGCGATCTTCGCGGCCAGGTTGTCCGGGTTGGCCATGTACGGCAGTTCGGTGACCACCAGGCAGGTGCGGCCCTGGATCTCCTCCACATTGACCACGGCGCGCATGGTGATCGAACCGCGGCCGGTGCGGTAGGCCTCCTCGATGCCCTTGCGACCCAGGATCTGGGCGCCGCTGGGGAAATCCGGGCCCTTGATCCGCTGCATCAGGGCGGCGAGCAGCTCCTCACGGGAGGCCTCGGGGTGCTCCAGGTACCACTGCACGCCCTCGATCACCTCCCGCATATTGTGCGGCGGGATGTTCGTGGCCATGCCCACCGCGATGCCGGAGGAACCGTTGACGAGCAGGTTGGGGAACCGGGCCGGCATGACCGTGGGTTCCTGTTCCTTGCCGTCATAGTTGTCCTGGTAGTCGACCGTGTCCTCGTGGATGTCCCGGACCATCTCCATGGCCAGTGGGGCCATCTTGGTCTCGGTGTACCGCTGGGCGGCCGCGCCGTCATTGCCGGGGGAGCCGAAGTTGCCCTGGCCCAGCGCCAGTGGGTACCGCATGACCCAGTCCTGGATCAGGCGCACGAGGGCGTCGTAGATCGCAGAGTCACCGTGCGGGTGATAGGTGCCCATCACGTCGCCGACGATGCGGGCGGACTTGTTGAACGAACGGTCCGGACGGTAGCCGCCGTCGAACATCCCGTACAGCACGCGCCGGTGAACCGGCTTGAGGCCGTCCCGCACGTCCGGCAGCGCGCGGCCCACGATCACGGCCATGGCGTAGTCCAGGTAGGACCGCTTCATCTCCGTCTGCAGGTCCACCTGCTCGACCTTGTCATGGCCGGAGAGCGCCGGGGCGATCACCGGCACATCCCCGCCCTCCGGAGTGCCGGCGTCGGAGGTGGTGTTCTCGGGGTTCTCGGGGTTCTGCTCGTCAGTCACGCGCGGTGTCCTCAGGTCTCGTCAATGGGGGCCGGGGCGGGTCGGCGCCGGGCTGGCCGGCGATCCGGACCCTGCCCCGGGCGCTGGGTCAGGTGTATGGGCTGGATTCAGATATCCAGGAAGCGGACGTCCTTGGCGTTCTGCTGGATGAAGTTCCGGCGCGACTCGACGTCCTCGCCCATCAGCATGGAGAAGATCTCGTCCGCCGCCGCGGCGTCGTCCATGGTGACCTGCAGCAGGGTCCGGTGCTCCGGGTCCATGGTGGTGTCCCACAGCTCCTGGTAGTCCATCTCACCCAGGCCCTTGTAGCGCTGGATGCCGTTGTCCTTCGGGTAGCGCCAGCCCCTCGCCACGCCGGCGGCCAGGGCCCGGTCCCGCTCCTCGTCCGAGAAGACGTAGTCGTGCGGGGCGTTGGACCACTTGATGCGGTAGAGCGGCGGCTGCGCCAGGAACACGAAGCCGTGCTCGATCAGCGGGCGCATGTAGCGGAACAGCACCGTCAGCAGCAGCGTGGTGATGTGCTGGCCGTCCACGTCCGCGTCCGCCATCAGCACGATCTTGTGGTACCGCAGCTTGGTGATGTCGAACTCCTCACCGATGCCCGTGCCGAAGGCCGTGATCATCGACTGGACCTCGGCGTTGGACAGGGCCCGGTCCAGGCGGGCGCGCTCCACGTTCAGGATCTTGCCGCGCAGCGGCAGGATCGCCTGGGTGGTGGGGTTGCGGCCCTGCTTGGCCGAGCCGCCCGCGGAGTCGCCCTCCACGATGTAGACCTCGCACTCCACGGGATTCTTCGAGGAGCAGTCCGCGAGCTTGCCGGGCATCCCGAAGGACTCCAGCGGGGACTTGCGCCGGGCGTTGTCCCTCGCCTTGCGGGCCGCCAGTCGGGCCTGGGAGGCCAGCTGGGCCTTGCGGATGATGTCCCGGGCGGGGCCGGGGTTGCGTTCGAGCCAGTCGCCGAGCTGGTCCGAGACGATCTTCTGGATGAAGCCCTTGGCCTCGGAGTTGCCGAGCTTGGTCTTGGTCTGCCCCTCGAACTGCGGCTCGGAGAGCTTGACGGAGAGCACGGCGGTCAGGCCCTCGCGGACGTCGTCGCCGGAGAGGTTGTCGTCCTTGGCCCGCAGGATCTCCTTGTCCCGCGCGTAGCGGTTGACCAGGGAGGTCAGTGCCGCGCGGAAGCCCTCCTCGTGGGTGCCGCCCTCATGCGTGTTGATGGTGTTCGCGTAGGTGTGCACGGACTCCGAGTAGGCGGTGGTCCACTGCATGGCCACCTCCGCGGCCATCTTGCGGTCCGTGTCCTCGGTCTCGAAGGCGATGACGTCCTCGTGGACCATCTCGACCTTCTTGTTCGAGTTCAGGTGCTGGACGTAGTCGAGCAGTCCGTTCTCGTACTTGTAGTCGACCATCCGCTTCTTCGGCGCGGGCAGTTCCTCGCCGATCGTGTCCGGGTTCGGCTCGGCGTCGGCCTGGAGGGCCTGGTCCTCGTCGGTCCCCGGGACGCCGTCGCCGTCGGTGTCGCCGGCGATCTCGTCCTTCTGGATCTCGTTGGTCTCGATGGGCCGCTCGTCCGTCAGGGTGATGCGCAGCCCCTTGTTCAGGAACGCCATCTGCTGGAAGCGGGCCCGGAGGGTCTCGAAGTCGAACTCGACCGACTCGAAGATCCCGGCGTCCGGGTAGAACGTCTGGGTGGTGCCGGTGTCCTCCGCGTCCCCGAGCCTGATCAGCTCTCCCTGCGGCATGCCGCCGTCGGCGAAGTTCATCTGCCACGCGGCGCCGTCGCGCCGGATCTCGGTCTGCACCCGGGAGGACAGCGCGTTCACCACGGAGATGCCCACGCCGTGCAGCCCGCCGGAGACCGCGTACCCGCCGCCGCCGAACTTGCCGCCGGCGTGCAGGATCGTCATGACGACCTCCACGGTGGGCTTGCCCTCGGTGGGGTGCATCTCCACGGGTATGCCGCGTCCGTTGTCCTGGACCTGCACGCCGCCGTCGGCCCGCAGGGTCACGTGGATGGTGTCGCAGTAGCCGGCCAGGGCCTCGTCCACCGAGTTGTCCACCACCTCGTACACCAGGTGGTGCAGCCCGCGCGGGCCCGTGGAGCCGATGTACATGCCCGGCCGCTTGCGGACCGCCTCCAGCCCCTCGAGGACGGTGATGTCCCCGGCACCGTACTCATGCTCCACCCTGCGGGTGGCCTGGGTGATCTGCGTGGAGGTGGTGTCCCCCTCCACCACCTCTCCGGTGACGGACTCGACAGGCTCGGAGCCCTCGACTGCGGGATCCTGCGGAATGCCGCTCTGATCAGTGCCGTTGTTCTCTTCGGCCACGGGCGTCTACGGCTCCTCTGGTGGTGGGATCAAGCTGGGCAACATGTGTGCCGATGCGGGCCCCTGCACGCTGGGCGCGGGGTCTTCCCACTTCGGCACGTTTCCTTCACATTCTACCCCCCGGAGCGCGGATTCGTGGTCTCATCTGGTCCGCTCGGGGGATAAAACATGTCCTCTAAGGAACAGAATCGCGGATCCGGCCCGCCAGGGATGCCACTATCCGGTCCCGGTTCACCCACCGGGGGTTGAGTTCGCCAAATCGCCGTTGGCGGGTTCCACGGTGGGCACCTCCGTCAGCCGTAGGTGTCCCGCGGTCCACGCCCCTTGACCACGCGGGGCCCCTTGCGCCAGGACGGGGCGGCGGGGCCGGCCACCCGCAGGCTGGTCACGATCCCCGGCCCGAGGGCCTGTTCGAAGCGCTGCAGCAGGGCCGGCGTGAGGAGCTTGAGCTGTGTGGCCCAGGCGGTGGAGTCACATCGCACGGTCACCACGGCGTTCTCGAAGCTCTCCGGGCGGCAGTGCAGCCCGATGTCCGCCCCCACCAGCTCATCCCACCGGGACAGCACGGATCCCACGGCCACCGGGGAGGACCAGCCGCGTTCGGTGACGAGCCGGCCGAACACGTCCCCCACCATCCGCGGGTCCCGCGCATCCAGATCACGACGCCGGCCCCCTCCGGATCCGCTGGTGCGCCCGGTTGCCGCGGCGGTCCCCGCGGCGCCACGGCCACTGACGGCCGGGCGGCGACGGCGGACCTCCCCCCGGGACTCGGCGGCCTGCCGGACCCGGTTCAGCGCCACGACCGCCGCATCGGGTTCATCCTCGATCCCGTCCGGAGACGCCTCGCGCTCCGGCAGCGGGCCTTGATCCGCACCATCTGTACTCATGGATCTGCGCTCACGGCTGGATCTCACTGCCTGTCTCCGTGAGGACCACGCCGATGCGGGGGCCGTCCAGCTCCTCCGGGATGTCTCCGGCCACGGCAGCGGTCACCAGCAGTTGCTCGGCCCCGGCGGCCAGGGCCGCCAGCCGGCTGCGCCGGTCGGCGTCGAGTTCGGCGAACACGTCGTCGAGGATGAGCACCGGCCGGGCGTCGGGATCAGGATCGTCCGCGACCAGCACCTGGTAGCTGGCGAGCTTGAGGGACAGGGCGATGGACCACGTCTCCCCGTGGGAGGCGAACCCCTTGACGGGGGCAGGGCCCAGGGTCAGGGCCAGGTCGTCCCGGTGCGGTCCCACCAGGGTGACTCCACGGTCGCGTTCAGCCTTACGGTGGGACTCGAGTTCGGCCAGGAGCGCAGCGTGCAGGGTCGGTTCGTCCGGGATCTCCTGGTGCTGCCCGGTAGCCAAGGGCAGGGTGGACTCGTAGCTGAAGCCTGCGGCCTTCCGCCCCTCCGCCAGGGCGGTGTAGGACTCGGTCAGGGGTCCGGCCAGCATCTGCAGCACGTGCAGGCGTCCGTTGAGGACCCTGGCCCCGGCCCGGGACAGGTGTTCGTCCCACACCCCCAGGGTGTGCCCGTGGTCCTCGGTCCAGGTCCCGGAGAGCTTGGCATTCTTCAGCAGCGCGTTGCGCTGCTTCAGGACCCGGTCGTAGTCGCTGCGGGCATCGCCGAGGGCCGGCCTCAGTTGCACCACCAGGTCGTCCAGGAACCGGCGGCGGACGGAGGGATCCCCACTGATCAGGGCCAGGTCCTCGGGGGCGAACAGCACGGACCGCAGCAGTCCCAGACCCTCCCGGGCCCGCTGGGGTGCGCCGCGGTTCACCGCAGCCCGGTTGGACTTGCCGGGATTGATCTCCACCTCCAGGGACACCGCCCGCTCACCGCGGTGGATGCGGCCCCGGATGATGGCCTGAGAGGCCCCGAACCGCACGAGCGGCGTGTCCTGGGAGACCCGATGCGAAGCCTGCGTGGCCAGGTAGCCGACGGCCTCCACCACGTTCGTCTTGCCGACCCCATTGGACCCCACCAGCACGTTGGTCCCCGGCACCAGTGCGAGGTCTGCCTGGGCGTAGGAGCGGTACTGGGTCAGGGAGAGGTGGGAGAGGTACACGGGGCAGGCGGTGGCGTCCGGGCCAGGCGGATCAGTTGGCCAGGCGTACCGGCATCACCAGGTACCGGTAGTCGTCCTGTTCAGGTGCGTCCGGTTCCTGCTGGGCGGTCATCAGCGCCGGCTTGGGGGCTGTGGTGAAGGAGAACCGGACGTAGGGGGAGTCGATGACGTTCAGGCCCTCCGCCAGGTAGGAGGGGTTGAAGGCCACCGTGATCTCATCGCCCTCGAGTCCCGCATCGAGCAGCTCGTTGGCCGAGGCGTCGTCCCCGGCGCCGGCATCGAGGGTGACCTGCCCGTCCGAGAAGACCATGCGCACGGCGGTGTTCCGTTCGGCCACCAGGGCCACGCGCCGGACGGCCTCCACCAGGGAACCGGTGGGCACCACGGCGTGGATGGGGCTGGACTCCGGGAACAGGGCCCGGATCTTCGGGTACTCGCCGTCCACGAGCAGGCTCGTGGTGCGGCGTCCGCCGGAGGCGAAACCGACGAGGTCGGAGGGGGCGGACTCCTTCGGCAGCCGCAGCTGCAGCTCTCCGCCGCCGGACAGGGACTTGGCCACCTCCGTCAGCGTCTTGGACTTGACCAGCAGGGAGGTGGAGATGGACGGGTCAGCGGGAGACCAGTTCAGCTCCTTCATCGCCAACCGGTACCGGTCCGTGGCCAGGAAGGTGATGCGGTCGCCCTCGATCTCCAGTTTCACGGCGGTGAGGATCGGCAGGGTGTCGTCCCGGGAGGCGGCCACCGTCACCTGGGCCACGGCGTGCGCGAAGGCCTCTCCGTCCACGGTGCCGGCGATCTCCGGCATCTCGGGCAGGGACGGGTAGTCCTCGACCGGCATGGTGGCCAGGGCGAAGCGTGAGTTGCGGCAGGTGAGGATGACCTTCGTGCCGTCCGTCTCCACGGTGACGGGCGCGGCCGGCAGGGAGCGGACGATGTCGTTGAGCAGGCGGCCGGAGACCAGGATCTTGCCGGGGGTCTCGATGTCTGCCTCGATCTCCAGCTGGGCGGAGGTCTCGTAGTCGAAGCTGGCGATGGAGACCAACTGGTCTTCGGCGGTGATCAGCAGACCGGACAGCACCGGCACCGGGGGGCGAGGGGACAGGGAGCGTGCGGTCCAGGAGACGGCGTCCGTCAGGATGTCTCGCTCAACGGTGAACTTCACAGAAGTTTCCGCCTTTCTCGTAGACGGCAGGTGATGGTGGTCGACGTCCTCCGGATACCCCCGCCGGGCATCCTTCGTACACACGCCGATGCCGTGTGCTGTGTCAGCTTACCGTGACTCGCCGGGGGGATGAATGTTGGCATTTTCGGCTTGGATGTGGTTGGCGATGTGGTTCGAGAGGCGGTCGCCGTCGTCGGGATGGCCGGAGGGTGAATGTTCTTGGGATTCATTCTTAACAGGGGTCAGTAGTGTTAATAAGTCCTGTGGATACTGTGGATAACCCCCTCCATCCCAGTGCCGCGGCCCTTCTGCCTGTGGACCCCGTGGTGGACGCCGCCCGCAGTGGCTGTGCACGGAAGGTGAACAACCGTCGGCGGCCCTTCCCGTGGATTCACAGGGAAGCGTGTAGTTATCCAGAGAATCGCCCGAGTGGTCCACTTAAGTGTCCACAGGGTTGTCCACAGCTGTGGGTTGCCCCGTGGGAGGGGAGCCCAACGGCCTGTGGATATCTGTGGACCACTGTGGAGAACCCGGACGGGGGACGCCGATGTCGGGGTTCTGGCTGTGGAAGGACCTTGCCGTTAAGGTTCAAGCCTGTGGCCCGGAGGGGACCGTCAGCGGGCGCGCTGCTGCTGCTTGATGCGGTTGGTCAGTTCGGTGACCTGGTTGTAGATCGTCCGGCGTTCGGCCATCAGCTCGCGGATCTTGCGGTCGGCGTGGATCACCGTGGTGTGGTCGCGGCCGCCCAGCTCCTGGCCGATCTTGGGCAGGGACATCTCCGTCAGCTCGCGCAACAGGTACATGGCGATCTGGCGCGCCGTGACGAGTGTCCGGGTGCGTGACTTGGAGGTCAGCTCCTCCATGGTCAGGTTGAAGTACGAGGCCGTCTCATTGAGGATGGTCGGCGCCGTGATCTCGTGGGCGTCCTCGTGGGTGATGAGGTCCCGCAGCACCTGCTCGGCCAGCTGGATGCCCACGGGCTGCTTGTTGAGGGAGGCGAAGGCCGTGACGCGGATCAGCGCCCCCTCGAGCTCGCGGATGTTGGTGGAGATGTTCGAGCCGATGTACTCCAGGACCTCCGGCGGTGCCGTGAGCCCCTCGGCCTCGGCCTTCTTCCGCAGGATGGCGATCCGCGTCTCCAGATCCGGCGGCTGGATGTCCGTGATCAGCCCCCACTCGAAGCGCGACCGCAGCCGCTCCTCAAAGCCGGAGAGCTGCTTGGGGGGCAGGTCCGAGGTGATCACGACCTGCTTGTTGTTGTTGTAGAGGGTGTTGAAGGTGTGGAAGAACTCCTCGACGGTGGCTTCCTTGTCCGCCAGGAACTGGATGTCATCGATCAGCAGGATGTCCACGTTGCGGTACACCTGCTTGAAGCTGGCACCCTCGTCGTGGCGGATCGAGTTGATGAAGTCGTTGGTGAACTCCTCGGAGTTCACGTACCGTACGCGCAGCCCCGGGTACAGGTGCCGGGCGTAGTGGCCGATCGCGTGCAGGAGGTGGGTCTTGCCCAGGCCGGACTCCCCGTAGATGAACAGGGGGTTGTACGCCTTGGCGGGTGCCTCGGCCACGGCATTGGCGGCGGCGTGGGCGAAGCGGTTCGAGGACCCGATGACGAAGGTCTCGAAGTGATAGCGCGGATTGAGCCGGCTGGTCTCGTCCGAGGTCGACGGCGGCGCCGGCGCCGGCGCGGAGGACCGGGCCGGGGTGTGGGGCGAGGCGGCCGAGCGGGCGCGTGGTGCCTCGCGGACGGGGGTCGGGGCGGAGGGCAACGGCGACTCCTCCAGCACGGGGGACACCAGGGATGAGTCGATGGAGTAGGCGCACAGGATCTCGGTCCGGAACACGTTCTCGAGAGCCTCGGCCAGGGGATCCTTGAGCTGGTTCTGCAGGACCTCACGCGTGAGTTCATTCGGTACGGCGAGCAGCAGGGTGCTGCCGATCAGTCCCTGGGGCTGGGCGAGGCCGACGTGCCCGAACTGGCGTGGGGTCACCCGGTGGTCTTCCTCGAGGGTGCGGACCACCTTGCGCCACGAGCTGCTGACAGCCTCATCTGCAACCATGGGGGCTGGGGTCCTTCCGTTGGCGTCCGTGGCGAGTCTACCGGCAATCCACAGAGTTATTCACAGGCAGTGGATAACTCCGGGCAGGGTACCTGCCGGGATGCCGGCCCGACCACCGGCGGGGTAATTTGACCCCGATGGGGCGCTATCCCTAAACTTGATTGGTCCCCGCGGGACTGTTCAACCGTGCTCTGAAACCTTCGCTCCGTGCGGATCGAGCACAGGGCACAGTCAGCCAGCGGACACCGTCAGGCCCACCCGGAAGTGGGCCGGTGTCCCTTCGCGGGGAAGTCCTAGTCAGAGCGTCTACCGGTTCTTCCCCCAGGTACAACGGGTCCGGGCGCATACACACGTTGTGGAGAGATCAAAGTGAGCAAGCGGACTTTTCAGCCGAATAACCGCCGCCGGGCCAAGAAGCACGGTTTCCGTGCCCGGATGCGTACCCGCGCCGGTCGCGCCATCCTGGCAACCCGCCGTACCAAGGGCCGCACGGAACTGTCCGCCTGATCCGGCCTCCGGCCGATCAGCCTTCAGCGGACCACACGGCGTGCTGCCCCGCGCGAAACGGGTACGCACCCCCGCGGATTTTTCCCAGACACTGCGTTCCGGTGCCCGGACAGGGCGCCGGAACGTTGTCGTGTCCGCACACCTCTCCGAGCCCACGAACACCGAGGCCGCAACCGGGCCGGTGCGCGTGGGCTTCGTCGTCTCCAAGGCCGTGGGTAACGCCGTGGTCCGCAACCGCGTGAAGCGCCGACTCCGGGCCGCCGTGGCCGAGCAGCTCGATGGCCCCCTGTCCGGTCACCCCGGCGGGACCGTCGTGGTGAGGGCCCTGCCGCCGGCGGGGACTGCCGACTGGACGGAGCTCAAAGGGGATCTGGACTCCGCCCTGGCCGGTGCCCTGCGGAAGGCCGCCGGCCGCCGTCGTTCCCCGAAGGACGCCGGAACATGACCGTCCAGTCGCCCTTCATCACCCGGCCCGGGGCCGTGCAGTGGAATGCGCTGAGGGCACTGCCGTCCACCCTGCTCGCCTGGGTGCTCATGATCTACCGTGCGGTGATCTCGCCGCTGTACGGCCCCGTCTGCCGGTTCTTCCCCTCCTGTTCGGCCTACGGCCTGGAGGCCGTCCACGTGCACGGGGCGGTGAAGGGCTCGCTCCTCACGGCTCACCGGCTGGCCCGCTGCCATCCGTGGGCGAGGGGCGGCGTTGACGCGGTCCCGCCCGGCCGCAGGATTTGGCCGCCGGGGCGTCAACCCAAGATCATTGACCTAAACCATCCCGTCATCCCACCGGATCCTCCGGCTGAACAGTAGGAGATCATGGACTTCTTCCAAATCATTCTCTGGCCCTTCAAGTGGGTGATGTCCTGGATCCTGGGTGCGGCCCACACCGTGCTGGACTGGATCGGCATGGATCCCAACGGCGGGTTCACCTGGACACTCTCGATCATCCTGCTCGTGGTCATCGTCCGCAGTGCGCTGATCCCGCTGTTCGTAAAGCAGATCAAGTCGCAGCGGGCCATGCAGGCCCTGCAGCCCGACATCCAGAAGCTGCAGGCCAAGTACAAGGGCAAGACGGACCAGTTGTCCCGTCAGGCCATGGCGATGGAACAGCAGGCCCTGTTCAAGGAGCACGGGACCAGCCCATTCGCCGCCTGTCTGCCGATGCTCGTGCAGATGCCGTTCTTCTTCGCGCTGTTCCAGATCCTCACCGGAGCCGGCGCCGCCGCGGAGCGCGGCGAGGGCGAGGCCGCCCTCAGCGCCGAGCAGATCCACTCCTTCGGAGAGGCCATCTTCCTCGGGGCTCCGATGCAGGACACGTTCCTCGGGTCCATCGGCGAGAACATGAACGTGGCGGTCATCATCGTCTCGGTCGTCATGATCATCCTGATGTCCGGCTCGCAGTTCTTCATGCAGAAGATGCTGATGAGCAAGAACATGTCCGAGGCGGCCATGACCGGGCCCTTCGCCCAGTCGCAGAAGTTCATGCTCTACATCCTTCCGCTGGTGTTCGGCATCGGCGGCATCAACTTCCCCATCGGTGTGCTGATCTACTGGACTGCCACCAACTTCTGGGCCGTGGGACAGCAGATGTGGATCATCCGGAACAACCCCACCCCGGGGTCCCAGGCCGAGCGCGAGCTGAATGAGCGCCGCGCCGTCAAGGGCCTGCCTCCCGTGGGCAAGGCCGCACAGGAGGCCGCCGCGAAGGCGGAGGCCGAGGCCGCCAAGCCGCAGCAGACGGGGCAGCGTCACCAGCCGAAGCGCAAGTCCAAGAAGAGGAGATAGCCGTGACCGATGCATCAGCCATCCCGTCCGAGGACGCCCCGGGCTCCGGAGAGAGCACCGATCAGACCATCGATCCGACCGTGAGCCCTACCGAGGATGCCGCTCGCGCCGCTGTTGTGGATAACGCTGGGGATAAGGCTGGAGACCCTGTGGATGACGGTGTTGACGGAGCCCCTGCGCAGCAGGACTCCTCCGACGCCACGAACGCCGCCCCCTCGAGCGCACGTCGCCTGGAGGAGGAGGGCGACATCGCCGCCGACTACGTCGAGGAGCTGCTGGACATCTCCGACCTGGACGGGGACATCGACATCGAGGTGCGCAACGGCCGGACCTACGTCTCGGTGATCGCCGCGGAGGGCGATGATCGCCTCCGGGACCTCGTGGGTCGGGACGGCAAGGGACTGGAAGCGCTGCAGGAGCTCGCCCGGCTGGCCGTCCTCTCGGCCACCGGGGTTCGCTCCCGGTTGGTCCTGGACATCGCCGGCCACCGGGCCGACCGGTCCACGCAGTTGGAGGGGATCGCCCAGGAGGCCATCGACTCCGTCCGAGGCGATGGCGAGCCGGTGCACCTGAAGCCCATGGGGGCCTACGAGCGCAAGGTGGTGCACGATGTGATCTCCGAGGCAGGACTCGTGAGCGC
Source organism: Citricoccus sp. I39-566 (assembly GCF_031432995.1). GTDB lineage: Bacteria > Actinomycetota > Actinomycetes > Actinomycetales > Micrococcaceae > Citricoccus > Citricoccus nitrophenolicus_A. Next base: position 623,203 of record NZ_CP133842.1, on the reverse strand, counting down.
CTCCGAGGGCGAAGGCCCGCGCCGGCACGTGGTGGTCTCCGCCGGTGAGTGACGAGTCCTCCGCCCCCCAGCAGTCCCACGAGCCCCCGCTGTTGGAGGGCGCGCTGCGCACCGCGGCCGAGGAGCTGTTCGGGCACCGTCTGGACCTGGCCGTACGGTACGTGGAGCACCTGTCCTCCACCGGCATCGAATGGGGTCTCCTGGGGCCCCGTGAGGTACCGCGGCTGTGGGAGCGGCACGTCCTGAATTGCGCCGTCGTGGGAGACCTCCTTCCGGAGGGGGCCCTCGTGGCTGACGTCGGCTCCGGCGCCGGCCTGCCCGGCCTCGCCTTGGCCCTGGCCCGCCCTGACAGCCAGTTCATCCTCATCGAGCCGCTGGAGCGTCGCGTCGCCTGGTTGGACATGGTGGTCGACGACCTCGGCCTGGAGAACGTGGATGTGGTGCGGGCGCGCTCGGAACAGGTCGTCGGCAACATCGCCGTGGACATCGTGACGGCACGTGCCGTCTCCGCACTGAAGTCCCTCATCCCGCTGACCGTGCCACTGCTGCAGGGTTCGGGTGAGCTGCTGGCCATCAAGGGACGCAGTGCCGGTGAGGAGATCGCTGCCGCCGCCAAGGTCCTGAAGAAGTTCAAGGGCTCCGCCCCGGTGATCGAGACCGTGGGAGCGGATCTTCTGGAGGAACCGACCACCGTGGTCAGGGTGCGCGTGGGTCCCCGGCGCTGACCAGTAGGCTGGAGTGGCTGCATCCCACGGCGACAGGATGGTCCCGCCGTCTATCAACCTCAGGAGGTTGTTTCCTTGACCAATGAGTCGGATGTTTCACGGGAAACCGTCCCCGGTGATGACCCGTCGGTGATGGATGACCTGGAGACCCCGCTGGCACGGGAACTGGCACAGGAGAACCGGCGGCGGGACAAGCTCAAGGGCCGAAGGCTCCCCGCCCCGGAGAAGACCCGCATCATCACGGTGTCCAATCAGAAGGGTGGGGTGGGCAAGACCACGACCACCGTGAACCTCTCGGCCGCCCTCGCGCGGGCCGGCATGCAGGTCCTGGTCGTGGACATCGATCCCCAGGGCAATGCGTCCACCGCGCTGGCCATCCCGCATAACTCCGAGGTGGACAGCGTCTACGACGTGCTGATCGACGAGTACCCGATGGCCGAGGTGGTCAGGCCCTGCCCGGACGTGGACGGGCTGGTGGTGGCGCCAGCCACCATCGACCTCGCCGGCGCCGAGATCGAACTGGTATCCCTCGTGGCCCGCGAGCAGCGGCTCTCCCGCGCCCTCGACGAGTACTTCAGCTATCGCGAGAAGCAGGGGCTTCCGCGGATCGACTATGTCTTCATCGACTGCCCGCCGAGCCTGGGACTGCTGACGGTCAACGCCTTCGTGGCGGCCAACGAGGTGCTCATTCCCATCCAGACGGAGTACTACGCCCTGGAGGGGCTCTCCCAGCTCCTCAACAACATCAGGATGATCCAGAAGCACCTGAACTCCGCGCTCGAGGTGTCGACGATCCTTCTCACCATGTACGACGGGCGAACCAACCTCTCCACCCAGGTGGCTGCGGAGGTCCGGGAGCACTTCCCGGAGGAGGTCCTGAATGCCGTGATCCCCCGGAACGTCCGTATCTCCGAAGCGCCGAGCTTCCAGCAGACCGTCCTCACATATGACCCACAGTCCTCCGGTGCCTTGTCGTATCGTGAAGCGGCTACCGAGATCGCTGACCGGGGCCAGGCCAAAGGCCGCTAGTTCCTGCGACCAAATCGAGGACGATTCAGCTGAGGTGAGTTGAGTCTGTCGTTTTAAGGGCATCTGTCCCTCCGGTTTCGCGTGAACCGCCGTGTCTTGGGTAGCGTCTACCCGTTCTGGCACTACTGAGTGCCGAGGCCGGGGAGGGAACCATGAGTCGGGGAATGGCGGTTCGGCCTTACTGCGTGTTCGACCGCTAGAGATTTCCCGCGGTGCACCCCGTTTCACGTGAAACACTGGCGGTGCACGTCGATTCACGGATGTACAGGCCAACCGCGGCACGAATGTCTCGGCACGTCGGCGCCCCGTAGATCTATCCAATACAGCGACCTCCTGCCGCGAGGACCCGGCAGGGTCTTCGATCCCGCGACGTGGTTTCACGTGAAACGTCCATGGGCCAGCCCGGGCCTGCAACCGCCCGGAGATTCCGTGATCGATTGAACCTCCATGCACGTGAGCCGACGTGTACCGAGGGGCATACCTCCTGCTGCCCTCTGTCCCGGGGGTTGAGCCGCGCCGCGACAGGGGGTCGGAATCTGCAGCGAAGCACGCGGCGGGGATGTCAGGTTCCAGTCACCCTTCGGCTAGTCGAGACGAGCCGCGGAGTCCTCGTCAGTATGAGGCGGTCCTGCTTGAGTCTGCCCTCCCATGCCTGCACATGACCGATACGGGCCTCGTCATGGGGTGAGCCCCGAGCATGGTGGATGCCACACTGGACATCGCAGTTTGCCAGGTCGATGGGCCAGACCAGCTACGTGCCTCGGAATGCCGCTCTCGTGCAAGCATGAGGTCGCCCGAGCAGGCGAACACGCCGCCGACAGGACCCGACATCGTCCTTCCGTTCGGCCGCAATTGCACTTGCTGGAACTGGCCCACCTCCTGATGGGTCCGATGAAACTAACCGGACAGCCATGATTCATCGGGTTTCACGTGAAACCTACTCACCGGGTGAGCAACCCGCGGGGCCGACCTGCCGCGCCTGGCTGGTCACTCAGTGCTGGCCGTGGAAGCCGTTTCACGTGAAACCGAACCGGGCATCCGTCGGCTAGGCGCCCTGCTGATCCCCCGGGGCACGTCATGGTGATGGGCCCGAAGACAGTGCCCGGTTCGTCAGGTAGGCAGTCTGTCCCTGAGCCTCCTGGGTGCGATCGGGATCGCCCGCCTGCCTCTTCTGATCGACACTGTCCACCACCGTTGGCTGATATGCCAGGACGGAGAATTCAGTTCACCGTGCTGCACGGTCACGCGGGTGCCCGTGCCACTACAGATCGTTCGCCGACGGTGACGCCGTGGTGGAGAAGCCTGTCCTCCTCGTCGAAGACCCTCGAAGCCCTCCATGGATGCCGCGCCAGTTGATCGGACGGCGGGTGTCGTCGGCGACGCGGAACAGGTTCCAATCCCCCTCGGGCGCACCGCTGACTGCAGTTTCACGTGAAACAACAGTAGACTGAGGGGCGTTGTTAGGCCGCGAGTGAGGAGTTTGTGTGAAGAAGAACCGACGGGGTTTAGGCCGTGGCATTGAGGCCCTGATTCAGAGCACCGCTCCGGAGCAAGAGGCCTCCGATGGCATCGACGCCACGGATGCCACCCTGTCGTCCGGTGCGACAGGTGTGGCCGACTCGACCGTGACCACGTCTGCCCTATCAGAATCAACTGCTCAGCGGCGAACTGACGCTCCGGTCGAGCGGGCCGCGTCCCGCAACCGCACGCCCGCCGAGGCAGTAAAATCCACCACCTCAGAGCCCGTGTCGGCGTCGACGCAGACGGACGAGTCGGCCGACACCGCTCCGCGGGACATGCCTGACGACAGCAGCGAAGACGCACGGGGGTCGGCAGATCGCCCAGACCTGATGAGCCGGTACCTCAGCGGTCGCTCCTCCGCTGGTGACACCACCGTCGTTCCACGTGAAACACGACGACCGGTGGACGTGTTCTTCCCGGATCGACGGGCGGGCGAGAATGTCGACCTCGTCGGTCCGGGGCCCGGTCAGCGGCGTCCCCGTAGTCGACCGAGTATGCCCTCTCTTCAGCCCTCGACGGCCTCGGGCACGACGAAGGCGAACGGCAACACGGGCAGAGACGTACGTCGACAACTCGATCAGGTTGAGCCAGCTGTGGACGGTACCGCACCGAGCGAGCAGCAGCTGCCCTCGGAAACCAGCGCGCCACAGGAAACGGGGTCCACCACCCCAGCGACCGGACGATCGATGGGATCGTCCGGTGAGGCTGAACTGCGGTCGATCCCGGTGGCAGACATCCATCCCAATCCTCGTCAGCCCCGAGACGTCTTCGATGAAGACGACATGGATGAACTGGTCGCCTCCATCGGCCAAGTGGGTGTGCTCCAGCCCGTCGTCGTCCGTCAGGTGGAGGGACCCTCGCCGTTCGAGCTGGTGATGGGTGAGCGTCGGTGGAGGGCCAGCCAGCGGGCAGGGCTGACCGAGATCCCGGCGATCGTGCGGCATACGGCCGACACGGACCTGCTCCGGGACGCCCTGCTCGAGAACCTGCACCGGAGCCAGCTCAACCCCCTGGAGGAGGCCGCCGCCTACGAGCAGCTGCTGGAGGACTTCAACTGCACGCAGGATGAGCTGTCCTCGCGCATCGGCCGGTCCCGCCCACAGATCACCAATACCCTCCGCCTGCTGAGGCTCCCCCCGCTGGTGCAGCGCCGGGTGGCCTCTGGAGTGCTCTCGGCCGGCCATGCCCGTGCCCTCCTGTCCTTGGTCGATCCGGCAGAGATGGAGCGATTGGCGCAGAAGGTGGTCTCGGAGGGGCTGTCCGTGCGGGCCACCGAGGAGCTGGTCTCCCTCCAGGACGGGGTGCGCCAGGTGAAGCCCCAGTCGAGGAACAAGAGGACCGATCGCCATGAACGACTCGACTATCTGGCGAACTCGCTGACGGACCGCCTCGACACCACGGTGAAGATCACGCTCGGCGCACGGAAGGGAAAGATCGCGATCGACTTCGCCTCCGTCGATGACCTGAACCGCATTATGGACCTGATCGGCCAGTCAGAGGCAAACGGCGCATAAGGTCTATACGCCAATAGCCCATGAGAAACGCCTCGGAAGACATGGGCTGGAAATGAAATGGCCCCGATCCTGATGGATCGGGGCCATTCCAGCTTGAGCGTGTCAGCGGTCAGGACTCACTTGAGGTACTCGGCAAACTCCGTCTCCAGGACCTGCTTCGGCTTGGCCCCGATGGAGGTGGCGACCTTCTCGCCACCCCGGAAGACCATGACGGCGGGGATGCTGGTGATGCCGTAGGTGGAGGCCGCCTGGGGGTTGTCGTCCACGTTGAGCTTGGCCACGGTGATCTTCTCCGAGTGCTCGGTGGCCATCTCCTCCAGGATGGGGCTGAGCATGCGGCAGGGGCCGCACCACTCGGCCCAGAAGTCGACGAGGACCGGCTTGTCCGAGTTCAGGACCTTCTCCTGGAAGTCCTGGTCGGTGACGTCAATGGTGCTCATGGTTCCTCCTGATGGGTTGATCGGGTGTGCGGGCCGGGGACTAGACAGCGCTGGCTGCCAGCTCCCTGACATCCGCGAGGTAGTGCTCCACGTCCTGCGCTGCGATACAGCCGCTGCCGGCCGCTGTGATCGCCTGCCGGTACGTGGGGTCCGTGACGTCGCCTGCGGCGAAGACGCCAGGCAGTGAGGTGCGGCTGCTGGGGTGCTCAACCTGGACGGTGCCGTCCGGGTTCAGCTGCAGCTGGTCCTTGACGAGCGTGGTCCGAGGATCGGATCCGATGGCCACGAAGAGGCCGGTGACGTCCATGGTGGATTCCTCGCCGGTCTTCAGGTTCCGCAGGTTCAGGGTCTTGAGCTTCTCCTCGCCCTGCAGCCCGGTGACCTCAGTGTCCCAGACGAAGCGGATCTTCTCGTGGGCGAGGGCGCGCTCCGCCATGGTCTTGGAGGCGCGGAGCTCGTCACGGCGGTGGATGACGGTCACCGTGGAGGCGAACTTGGTCAGGAACAGTGCCTCCTCCATGGCCGAGTCGCCACCACCGACCACCGCGATGTTCTGATCGCGGAAGAAGAAGCCATCACACGTGGCGCACCAGCTCACACCGTGGCCGGAGAACCGCTTCTCGCCCTCGACCCCGAGCTCGCGGTAGGCCGAACCGGTGGAGAGGATGACGGAATGGGTCCGGTACACCGTGCCGTTGCCCAGGGTCACCACCTTCGGGGTCGCCTGCAGATCGACCTCGGTGACGTCCTCATACTGGACCTCGGCGCCGAAGCGGGTGGCCTGCCGCTCCAGGTGGGACATGAGCTCCGGCCCCAGGATTCCCTCGGGGAATCCGGGGAAGTTCTCCACGTCCGTGGTGTTCATCAGCTCGCCGCCAGCGGTGACGGAGCCGGCGACCACGAGGGGGTTCAGATTGGCGCGCGCCGCATAGATGGCGGCGGTATAGCCTGCCGGACCCGATCCGATGATGACGACGTCCCGGACGGCGTCGGTGGACTCTACAGCCTCGGTCACGGTGATTCCTTCACGGTAGGCAATGGGGACTCTGATGGATGGAACACCCCCCGGGAAGAACCTATTCCAAGCGCGCTCGCGCGGGGCCGGTGCCGATCCCCATCCTAGGCGGGCCGGACCCGCGCTGCGCCCGCCCGTTCCGCCTGGCGGATCCACGCCGCCGGACCGGCACCGCTATTCGACGGAGACCTCTGCGATCCGCAGGCCGTAGGGCAGATTGCCCGAGGCATTGGACAGCTGCGGCAGCTCGGTGAAGTTGATGATGACGTACTGCGCCTCGGCGGGACCACCCTCCCCGGCCGGGACGGGCACACTGACCTCGGGCCCCGTGAAGGAACCCTCCGCGATCTGGGTGGCGCCGTCCAGGTCGGGCGAGTCGTTGAGCAGGACCGAGAACGAACCGCCGCTGCCGTTGTTCTGCGTGATGTCCACCTGGGAGATCCCACTGGGCTCCTCCAGCTCAACCACCAGGGCCATGTTGGAGGCATAGCCGCCGAAGGCCGGCTGGGCGAAGGAGTAGGTCTGCCAGGCAGTGGCGGGGTTGCCGTCCACGGCGTTGGGCAGGGTGTTGTCCGTCTCCGCGCTCAGGGAGGGATCGTCGGGGACCACGCGGGTCGCGCCGGCGATGACGGGGTCCGGGAGTTGCGAGTCCGGGGTGGCGTCCTCTGAGGTGCCCTCGGAGGGGCTCCCGGGCGCACTGGAGGATTCCCCGCCGGCCTCCGGGCTACGGTTGTTGCCGAGGATGTTGAACGCGAAGACCGCGCCGAGGATCAGCAGTAGGACCAGGATCCCGCCGACCAGCCAGCGCGCACCGGTGGGCTTGTCCTCCTCGTCCTCCTCGTAGTGGTCGCCGAACTCGGCGTCCTCGTCAAAGTCGCCATCAGCATCGTCGGGGAAGCGGCCACCGTGGTGCGGCTGGGCGGAGCGGGCCGTCCCTCCCGGGGCATCGCCCGCTGCCGCGGCGGCCGCCGCACCTCCTGCACTGCCGGTCACCGTACCTGCCGCCAGTCCTGCGTCCACGGCACGGTCACGCTCGGGCTCCTCGTCCCAGAGGGTCACCTTGGGCCGGTCGGCGGCGCGCTGCTGCCGCTCCTTCTCCGAGCGGGGACCGTGGCGCCCCACGGCCGGGGACGCGACGGCGGCCGTGGGGGTCTCGTCTGTCGTCGGACCGTCGTCTGTGGACCGGTCGGTGGTCTGCTGTTGACCCTGGCCGGAGTCCTCGTCCGGAGACTGCTCCGGAGTCGGGTCTGTGTCAGGCGCAGCGTCTCGGTCCGGCTCGGAGTGCTCCTCCGCGGAGGGGGCCGCCTGGCCGCGGGAGACGGTCACCTCGTCCTGGGCGCCGGTCCACTCATCGTCATGGACCGTCTGGGGAAGGGGCTTGGCCTCCTCCCGGCGCACCGCGGAACGGTACGGATCGTGCTCGCTGGGCGAGCCGGCGTCGTGCTCCTGGCCGTCCCGGACCGAAGCGGCACCCGCCGAACCCGCTGCTCCGGCGGCGGCCCCGCCGGTCACGGCGTCCCGGGCGGCGTCCTCGGAACCGATCCGCTGGCTCAGACGTTCCGAGATGCCGCGCAGGAACTTGGGACGGCGCTTCCCCGTCTCCTCCTCGACGTACCCGTCATCCAGGTCCTCGTAGTACTCCTCATCGTCCTCGTAGACGTGGGGTTCATACGTGCGGGCCTCGCCGAAGATCTCGGAACCGAGGGTGTCGGTGTAGAACGGCTCCACGTAGACCTGCTGCTCGCGCGTCATGTCCAGCAGTTCCTCGGCCGCCGGATTGCCGCCGGCAATGAGGTAGGTCCGGCCCTCGCTCAGGCCGAGGTCCAGGACCTGGACGGTGCCCTGGCGCTCACCGGTCGCGAGCTCCCGGGCCGAGGCGGCCACCTGCGAGGCATGCGCGGCGGAGGCCACGAGGATGGAGACGTCACGGTTGAGGACCTGGTCACGGCCATCCAGCACCATGTCCTGATCGGCGGACGTCAGCACATGTCCGGTGACGAGGTAGCGGCCTCCGAGGACCATCCCCTCTTCAATGGGCTGTGGCACGGTGTTCCTCCAGGTCGGTGGCCCGGATCCGTGGATTCGTGGTGGCCGTCCGGGTGGACGGTGGTGCCTGAGGGCGCCACTGCCGGCAGCGGCGGGCCACGGACGGGCCGGGGTGCGGTCGGGACCATGCTACGGCCGTCAGCGCGCACTCCGGCGGTGAACCGCCGAACGGGTCCGCAGGAAATTACCGGGCCAGCCCGGGAATCCGGCGGGCCAGGGGCCCCAGGAAGTCGGCGAGCTCGGGCAGGCGCATGGCCCGCAGGAGCAGGAAGTACACCACCGACATCACCACCCCGACCACGGCGCAGCTGACCAGGGAGGTGATGATCGAGACCCAGGGGAAGCCGCCCGAGTAGCCGCCCATCAGCCACAGGACCAGGGCGCCGGCGGCGCCGGCCACCAGGGCGGCGACCCCGGTCCTGATGTAGGTGTCCAGCACCTGACTGGAACCGTAGTCGCCGTAGTGACGCCGGACCAGGACGTGCATCCACACGAACTGGACCACGTGCAGGAGGGTGAAGACCGAGACCATCAGGTAGGCCATGGACCAGGCCGGCATGAAGATCGAGGCCGCATAGGCGATGACGAGGGTGCAGGCGGCGATGCCGACCTGCACGAACATCGGGATCCGGGCGTTCTCCGAGGCGTAGAACAGCCGCGTGAGGTAGATGTGCGCGGAGCGGAAGGGCATGCCCAGGGCCAGCAGGATCAGCAGCTGCCCGATCGCCACGCCGGAGGCCGTGGCCGTGGCCGAGGAGCCGCCGAAGATCCGCCCGAGAGGTCCGGCCAGCACGAGGATCGCGACCATGGCGAACATCATCGGCACGGCGAAGCTGCGCAGGCCTCGGCTGACGGTGGCCAGCGCCCCGGGGACGTCGTCCCGGTGCAGGGAGCGCGTCAGCTGGTTGAACAGCACGGTGGCCAGGGACAGCACGAACACGGAGTGCGGCAGCACGGTGATCAGCTGGGCCGTGTTCAGGGCGTAGAGGCCGGGGATCGAGGCCTCGACGGCGGCCGGGTCCAGTCCCTCGAAGGGCCCGCCGGCCCCGGCGGCCTCCCCGATGGAGTCGCGCGCCTCCGTGGCGCCGGAGACCAGGCGGGCCACGAGCAGGTTGATGACGTTGCCGGCCATCATGGTGACCAGCGTGTAGCCGGCGAGCCTGCCGGTGGAGCGCAGGCCCATGCCCCTCCAGCCGAACCTCGGCCGCAGCCCCAGGCCGAGCCGGCTGAGCGGGACGAACAGGATGAGCGCCTGGACCACGATGCCCAGGGTGTGTCCGCCGGCCAGCAGCACGGTCTGGGCCGTGCTCCACGCGGCCAGCTGGTCCCCGCCGGCCTGGTAGGAGCCGAACATCACCAGGTACAGGCCGATCACGCCGATCGCCACCACGTTGTTGGCCACGGGGGCCCACATGTAGGCACCGAAGCGTCCGTTGGCGTTGAGGACCTGGCCGATCACCGCGTACACGCCGTAGAAGAAGATCTGCGGGAAGGTCCAGAGCGCGAACGCGGTGCCCAGGGCGAGCATGGGCTCCGACCAGTTGCTCGTGAGCGCCACCATGATGGGCGCGGCGGCAAGGGTGATGACGGCGGTGGCACCGGCCATCACCAGCACGGCCAGGGTGATCAGCCGGGAGGTGTAGTCGGAGCCGCGGTCCGGGGCCCGGGCCGCCTTGATGAGCTGCGGGACCAGCACCACGTTGAACACGCCGCCGGCCAGCAGCATGTAGATGATGTTGGGGATCGTGTTCGCTGATTCGAAGATGTCCGCGGCCATGGCGGTGGAGCCGATGGCGACGGCCAGCAGGGCGGTCCGGACGAAGCCGAGGATGCGGGAGACCAGGGTGCCCGCCGCCATGATGGCGCTGGCCCTGGCGGTGCTGTCCCGCACGGCGGCGGGGGCGGTACCGGCATCCGACGCACCGGTGCCCTGTCCGCGGTCCGGGGTGTCCGGCGTCGTGGTGGGGGTGTTCTCCTTCACCGCGCGGAATCCGGCAGGTCCGGGAATCCGTCCACGTGCTCGGGGAGCACGTCCCGGGCCAGGTCCACGATCCGCCGCTCGTTCGGGAAGGACAGCTTGGCGTTCAGCACGTCCAGGCCCACCCAGGCGACGTCCACGGCCTCGTGGTCCGGGTCGTTCTCCGTGGTCAGCTCGCCCCCGGTGGCCTGCAGCAGGTAGTGGTGCACGGTCTTGTGCACGCGGTGGCTGGACACCGTGAACCAGTAGTCGATGGATCCGAGGGAAGCCAGGATGTCCCCGGCGATGCCGGTCTCCTCCTCCACCTCGCGGATGGCCGCCTCACCGTGCGTCTCCTCGCCCTCGGGGTGGCCCTTCGGCAGGCACCACTCCAGACGGCCGCCGCGGTTGTACCGGGCGATGATGGCGACCTCGAGCCGGCCGCCGACCTTGCGCACCACCAGCCCACCCGCGGAGACCTCCTCCACGGTGGGCAGGGACCCCTGCGGGGTCTCCCCGGCGCCCGGGGCCCCGGGGCGCCGCGGCACCCGCCGACCCACCGATGCGGTGAGCGGGGTGCGCTTGGGGGCGCTCGGAACGGGATGAGCCATGCATTCCACTGTAGCGGGCCGAACCGGAACCGCATCGCGGCGGCACCGCCGGCCGGGCGCCGGTTGTCCGCAGGAGTCCACCGGATCTGGCACCCTTGAACACACGATGAATCCCTCCGCCATCTCCCCGCCCCCCTCCGGCACGCCTGCCGCCGAGCTCGTGGCCCTGCCCGTCGGGTTCCCGACCGGTGCGGGCCTGCCCCCCGTGGTCCTCGAACTGGGCCGGATGTTCGAGTCCGCCGGGCATGAGCTGTCCCTGGTCGGCGGACCGGTGCGGGACCTGTTCCTGGGCCGGATGTCCCCGGACCTGGACTTCACCACGGACGCCGACCCGGACACCACCCTGCGGATCGCCCGGCGGTGGGCGGACGCCCACTGGGACATCGGCAGGAGGTTCGGCACCATCGGCTTCAGCAAGGACGGCTGGCAGCTCGAGGTCACCACCTACCGGGCCGAGCAGTACGACCCGGACTCCCGCAAGCCCCAGGTGGCGTTCGGCGACACGCTCGCCGGAGACCTGGTGCGCCGCGACTTCACCGTCAACGCCATGGCCATCCGCCTGCCCTCGCTGGAGCTCGTGGACCTCCACGGCGGCGTCAAGGACCTGGCGGGCGGGCGGCTGCGCACCCCGGGCACCCCCGAGGAGTCCTTCTCCGACGACCCGCTGCGGATGATGCGCGCCGCACGCTTCGCCTCCCAGCTCGGGATCGGCGTGGACGAGACCGTGACCGCGGCCATGACCGCGATGGCCGAGCGGATCACCATCATCTCCGCCGAGCGCGTGCGGGACGAGCTGGTCAAGCTCGTCAACGGCGCGCACCCGCGCTCCGGGATCAGCCTCCTGGTGGAGACCGGCCTGGCGGAACACGTGCTGCCCGAACTGCCGGCCCTGAAGCTGGAGACGGACGAGCACCACCGGCACAAGGACGTCTACGAGCACTCCCTGACCGTGATGGAACAGGCGATGGGCCACGAGTACCCGGCGCGCCTGGAGGAGCAGTGGGCTGCGGAGCACCCGGCCGACGCGGAGGGTGAGGCGGCAGCGGAGAGGTTCGCGCCGCCGTCGGGCACCTATGTGCCCGCGCCGGACTTCGTCCTGCGCTTCGCGGCGCTGATGCACGACGTCGGCAAGCCGGCGACCCGGCGCTTCGAACCGAACGGGGCGGTCACCTTCCGCCACCACGATGTGGTGGGGGCCAAGCTGGTCAAGCAGCGGATGCGGGCGCTGAAGTTCGACAACGACACCATCAAGGCCGTGGCCCGGCTGGTGGAGCTGCACATGCGGTTCTACGGCTACGGGGACGCCGGCTGGACCGACTCGGCCGTCCGCCGGTACGTCACGGACGCCGGGCCGGTGCTGCCGCGGCTGCACGCCCTGACCCGCTCGGACGTCACCACGCGCAACCGGCGGAAGGCCGATCGGCTGGCCTTCGCGTACGACGACCTCGAGCGGCGCATGACGGAGATCGCCGAGAAGGAGGAACTCGAGGCCGTCCGCCCTGACCTGGACGGTACCCAGGTCATGGCCATCCTCGGGATCAGGCCCGGACCGGTGGTCGGCCGGGCCTACCAGCACCTGCTGGAGTGGCGGCTCGACGAGGGCCCGCACGGCGAGGAGGAGGCCACGGCCGAGCTGCGGCGCTGGTGGGCGGAGCAGCCGGAGGCCCAGGGGGCCGAGGACGAGAACAGCGGGGTCTAGAACAGGCCGGTGACGTGGCCGTCCGCGTCCACGTCCATGGAGTCGGCCGCGGGGGTGCGGGGCAGTCCGGGCATGGTCATGACGGAGCCGGTCAGGGCGACCACGAATCCGGCGCCGGGCCGCAGCGCCAGCTCCCGCACGATGACGGTGAAGTCCTCGGGGGCCCCGAGCACCGCCGGGTCGTCAGTGAACGAGTACTGGGTCTTGGCCATGCACACCGGCAGGTGATCCCAGCCCTCCGCCACCAGCTGGTCCAGCTGGGCCCGGGCCCCCGCGGTGTACTCCACCCCCGCCCCGCCGTAGATCTGGGTCACCACGGCCTCGATCCGCTCGGCCACCGTCATGTCCTGGGTCCACAGCGAGCGCCAGCCGGAGTCCTCGCCCTCGGCCGGCAGGACCTCCACGAGCCGGCGCGCCACCTCCAGGGCACCGGCTCCGCCGCGGGCCCAGACCTCCGCCACCGCGGCCGGGACGCTCCGGCGGGCGCACCAGCCGGTGAGCCAGTCCAGTTCGGCCTGCGTGTCCTGCGGGAAGCGGTTGACCGCCACCACCACCGGCACGCCGTAGGCGGCCATGTTCCTGATGTGCCGGGCCAGGTTCGCGACCCCGGCCTCGAGCGCCTCGAGGTGGTGCCGCTCCGAGTCCGCCGTGTGGTGGTCGAGGTCCGCCAGCTCCATGCCGCCGTTGAGCTTCAGCGCGCGCACCGTGGCCACGATGACGCTGGCCGCCGGCGGGAAGCCGCCGGCCACCGCGGTGATGTCCATGAACTTCTGCCCGCCCAGGTCCGCCCCGAAGCCGGCCTCGGTGACCACCACGTCGGCCAGTCGCCGGGCCGTGTTCGTGGCGGTGATCGAGTTGGCCCCGTGCGCGATGTTCGCGAACGGACCGCCGTGCACGAACGCCGCGGAGCCGCCGAGGGTCTGGACGAGGTTGGGCTTCAGGGCGTCCTTGAGCAGCACGGCCATCGCCCCCTGGGCGCCGTGCAGGCCCAGGTCTCCGACGGTGACCGGCTGGCGGTCGGTGGTCCGGCCGATGATGATCCGGGAGAGCCGCTCCTTGAGGTCCTCCAGCCCGGTGGCGAGACAGAACACGGCCATGGTCTCGGTGGCCACCGTGATCTCGAACCCGTTCTCGCGCGGCACTCCCTCGGTGCGTCCGCCGAGGCCGATGACCGTCTGGCGCAGGGAGCGGTCGTTGGTGTCGAGGGCGCGCTTGAGGGTGATGGTGCGGGGGTCGATCCGCAGCTCGTTGCCCCGGTGCAGGTGGTTGTCCACGAGGGCGCAGAGCAGGTTGTGGGCCGAGGTGATGGCGTGGAAGTCGCCGGTGAAGTGCAGGTTGATGTTCTCCATCGGCACCACCTGGGCATAGCCGCCGCCCGTGGCCCCACCCTTCATGCCGAACACCGGGCCGAGCGAGGGCTCCCGCAGGGCGGCCATCGCCGTCTTGCCGGCCCAGGTGACCGGGGCATCGTCCGCGCGGGCGAGGAGGTTGAGACCGTCCGTCAGGCCCACGGTGACGGTCGACTTCCCCTCGCCGGCCGGCGTCGGGCTGATGCCGGTGACGAGCACGACGCGGCCGGCCCGGCCCGGGTCACCGGGCGCCAGGCGCGTGGTGTCCACCTTGGCCATGTGGCGGCCGTAGGGGATGAGGGCGTCGGCGGGGATTCCGGCCCGGTGGGCGACGTCGGCCACCGGTTCGAGCGTCGCTGCTGCGGAGATCTCGGCGTCGTTCATGGGGTGATCCTCGCATGGTGCCTGCCGGGCGGGGAATGGTGGAGTGCAGTGGACTTCCCTCGCCTTTTCCCCTCCCCACAGGGAACTGACGGTCGAATCCGGCCCATCTACTCGTCGGTAACCACGAGGAACGGACCGGATTCGACCGCCAGTTGTATCGGTGCGGGCGACTACCGCAGGTGGATGATGAAGTCCGGCGGCAACGGGATGTCGTCCCGGCTCGGGGACCGTTCCTGGTCGGGCAGGAAGGGCGCCGGGCGAAAGATGGTCCCGAAGCGCTGCTTGCCGGAGCGCCGGCGTGGGGTGCCGGGGTCATGGGAGTGTTCGCTCACGTGCTGTCACCCCCTCTCGAGGTTCGAGGGGGTCCGGTCAGGGACGGAGGGAGGACCACCGGGATGCCGGCGGTCAGGACGGGGTGATCAGGGGTGTGGCGGACGACGGACATGGCTGGGTGCTCCCTGGGTCGGGATGCCTCAGCGATGGGTCAGCGACTTGAGGGGGAAGTCCACCGGACCACTGGGATGGTCTGGCCGACGGTCCTACTCTGTTGCGGTCCCGGGCCGGGAAGTGGCCGGGGTGAGGATGCTCAGCTGCTGGTGTTCAAGGCGGAGGCGGGGTCGGGCAGAATGATGGCGGCGACTCCTGGGTAGGCCAGAAGGACGCCGGACACGGTGAAACCACCGTTCGAAGAGTCATTTCCAAAATTCATCATGTTCCCCACCTCCTTCAGATGAGTCCGTCCGCCGGTGCAGGGCGGAAAAGCCGACAAGGAAGCGCGCCGAAATCCTGGACGGACTTGGGCACTCGTCGAGAATAGCAGGCTCATGTGAGCCGCAACACCCCTACCGGTGAGTAATCTCCACCCACAGAAAACTGCGAGGTCGAATCCGGCCCGATTTCAAGGGTTACCCGTCAGTAAACGGGCCGGATTCGACCTCCAGTTGCAAGAAGGGAGGGGTGTGTCAGCGCTCGATCTCGCCGCGGATGAAGGCCTCCACGAGCTCGTGGGCCACGTCATCGTGGTGCTGGACGGGCGGGGACTTCATGAAGTAGCTGGAGGCGGAGAGGATGGGGCCGCCGATCCCGCGGTCCAGGGCGATCTTGGCGGCCCGGACGGCGTCGATGATCACGCCGGCGGAGTTCGGGGAGTCCCACACCTCGAGCTTGTACTCCAGGGAGACGGGGGCGTCGCCGAAGTTGCGACCCTCGAGGCGGACGAAGGCCCACTTGCGGTCGTCCAGCCAGGACACGTAGTCCGAGGGGCCGATGTGCACGTCGTCCTCACCCAGCACGGCGGAGGTGTTGGAGGTGACGGCCTGGGTCTTGGAGATCTTCTTGGACTCGAGGCGCTCGCGCTCGAGCATGTTCTTGAAGTCCATGTTGCCGCCCACGTTGAGCTGATAGGTCCGGTCCAGGGTGACCCCGCGGTCCTCGAACAGCTTGGCCATGACGCGGTGGGTGATGGTGGCACCGATCTGGGACTTGATGTCATCCCCCACGATCGGCACTCCCGCCTCCGTGAACTTCTCCGCCCACGCGGGGGTCCCGGCGATGAAGACGGGCAGGGCGTTGACGAAGCCGACCTTCGCGTCGATGGCGGCCTGCGCGTAGAACTTCGCGGCCTCCTCGGAGCCCACGGGCAGGTAGCAGACCAGGACGTCCGCGCGGGTGTCCTTCAGGACCTGGACCACGTCCACGGGCTCCGCGTCCGACTCCTCGATGGTCTCGCGGTAGTACTTGCCGAGCCCGTCCAGGGTGGGCCCGCGCTGCACCGTCACGCCGGTGGCCGGGACGTCGGCGATCTTGATGGTGTTGTTCTCCGACGCGGTCAGGGCGTCGGAGAGGTCCAGGCCGACCTTCTTCGCGTCCACGTCGAAGGCGGCCACGAACTCGAGGTCGTTCACGTGGTAGTCGCCGAACTGCACGTGCATCAGGCCGGGGACCTGCTCGTCCGCGGAGGCCTCGCGGTAGTACTCCACCCCCTGGATGAGGGAGGTGGCGCAGTTGCCCACGCCCGCAATGGCCACACGAATCGGGTTCTTCGACACCGGTACTCCTTGTTGTCCTGGCAGTCTGGGCCGCACGCCGGGCGCGACGGACTGACGGTCCCGAGGGTTCGGGACAGAAACGTTGTTGGGTGCCGTGGACCCGAGCGGGCTCGGCACAACCCCATCCACTTTACGCCGGATGACGGGCGTGGACGGCATCCGTGTCCAACCACCCGGCTCCGACCCGTATTCCCCGCAGCGCCCGGCCGGCGCCGGCCCTCCTAGGATGGTGGCCATGAGCCTGAGCACCCCGGGGAACACCACCAGGCCCGACGCCGGCGCTCCCCTCCCGGCCTCTGTCCCGTCCCGCGCGGACGGGCTCGTCCGCCGGATGGGCGAGATGCTGGGCGGCCCGATGGGCCGGCACACGGTGCCCGGGCGGATGGCGGGGACGTTCTGGACCCCGATGCGCGTGCTGATCGCGCTCACGACCCTCTCGGCCGTCGTCGCGGTCCTGCTGAAGTCCCCGTGCCGGCTGAACGGCTGGGGCCAGCCCACCGTCTACTACGCGGGGTGCTATTCGGACTGGTCCGCCCTGTACGGCGGCCGTGGCTTCGCCGAGGATCCGTTCGCCCCGTTCGCCGCGGGGGCGAGCTTCGAGTACCCGGTGCTGATGTCCGTGGTGGCCTCGATCGCGGCGGTGGTCTCCCGGATGCTGCCCTTCGCGGACCTGAACCCCTCGCTGGCCTACTGGGACGTGAACTTCGTGTTCACCGCGGTGCTGTGGATCGTCACGGTGGTGGTCACCGCCCGGTCCGCGGGGCGCCGGCCCTGGGACGCGCTCATGGTGGCCGTGGCCCCGGGCATCATCCTGGCCGGGTCCGTGAACTGGGACCTCTGGGCCGTGGGACTGCTCGCCGTGGGGATGTGGCTCTTCGGCGGGCGCAAGCCCCTGTGGGCGGGCGTCTTCTTCGGACTCGGGGCAGCCATGAAGCTCTATCCGCTGTTGATCCTGGGGGCCCTGCTCATCCTGGCCGTGCGCTCGCGGCGCTGGGCCCCGTTCCTCTGGGCCACCCTCGGCACCGTGGCCGCCTGGTTGACGGTCAACCTGCCGATGATGATCGGCAACCCGGCGGCCTGGATCGTGTTCTTCACGTTCTCCGGAGAACGCGGCCCGGGCCTGTCCTCCGTCTGGCACGCCTGGAACGTGACCCTGGAGAAGATCGGCGGGCCCACCATCGCCGCCGAGCAGCTGTCCCTGCTGGCCTACGGCGCCTTCTTCCTGTGCTGCTGCGCCATCTTCGCCCTCGGGGTCACCTGCCGCCACCGGCCGCGGGTCGCCCACCTGACGTTCCTGATCGTCGCGGCCTTCGTGTTGTGCAACAAGGTGTACTCACCGCAGTTCGTCATCTGGCTTGTGCCGCTGGCGGCGCTCGCCGTCCCCCGCTGGCGGGACTTCCTGATCTGGCAGTTCCTCGAGGTGCTGCACTTCTGGGCCATCTGGATGTACCTGGCCAAGGGCGCCTCGGGCTCCGAGGTCCAGCACTCCATGGACGACACCTTCTACGTGCTGGCGATCCTGGGCCATATGGCCGCCACGGTGTACCTGATGTTCCGCGTGGTGGAGCAGATGCTCAACCCGGCGCAGGACCAGGTGCGGGCGTCCCTGCCGGGCGGCCGGATCTGGCTGGCCGGCAACTCCGGCCAGGGCCGGGTCCAGGCGGCGGCGAGACTGAGGTCCCTGGGCTTCGACCCGGACCAGGCACGCAGCCTCCCCGTGGACGATCCCCTGGGCGGGTTCTACGACGACGCCCCGGACCGCGCCCCCTGGCTGCTGCGGGCCCACGCCGAGCTCCGCCACACTCCCGGGCATCCCGCCGGCCGGACCCCAGTACGGTAGGCACATGACCGAACTGTCCCCCCACCTGCAGGACCTGTCCGACTTCGTGACGGCCAGCCCCTCGAGCTACCACGCCGCCGCCGAGGCCGCCCGCCGGCTGGAGGCCGCCGGCTACGCCCGCGTCGACGAGCGGGCCGACTTCCCCGCGGCGCCGGGCGGGTACGTCCTGGTGCGGGACGGTGCGGTGATGGCCTGGCGGATTCCCGACGCCGGCCCGGTCGCCTCGGACGGTGCGGTCCCGGTGTTCCGCATCCTCGGCGCCCACACAGACTCACCCACCTTCAAGCTCAAGCCGAGGCCCTCGACCTCCCGGGAGGGCTGGCTACAGGCCGGCGTGGAGGTCTACGGCGGTCCGCTGCTGAACTCCTGGCTGGACCGCGAGCTCTGCTTCGCCGGACGCGTGGTGTCCACGGACGGGCGGGAGCACCTCGTCCGCACGGGACCGGTCGCCCGGTTCCCGCAGCTGGCCATCCACCTGGACCGCGAGGCCAACAACGGGCTGACCCTGGACCGGCAGAAGCACCTGAACCCGATCTGGGGAGCGGCTCCGGCGGGTGCCGGCGGCCGGGGCGGGGAGCCGGCGGCAGACATCCTCGCCGTCCTGGCGCGCACCGCGGGACTGGACGCGGACGACGTGGCGGGCTTCGACGTCGTGATGGCCGATACCCAGCCGCCGGGGCTGTTCGGTGCTGCCGGGGAGTTCTTCGCCTCCGGCCGGCTGGACAACCTCTCCTCCGTGCACGCCGGGCTGGTGGCCATGGAGCGGTTGGCCCCCCACGGGGACGGGGCCGGCGTGGTGGCCGAGGGAATCGTCGGGGAGGCCGCCGGGGCACCGGTGATCCCCGTCCTGGCCGCCTTCGACCATGAGGAGCTCGGTTCGGCCTCCCGCTCCGGGGCGGCCGGGCCCGTGCTGGAGGACGTACTGCGCCGCGTGCTGGTGGCCCTGGGCGTGGAGGGCCAGGGGGCGGCCCGCTCCTTCGCCGGATCCTGGCTGCTCTCCGCCGATGCCGGGCACCTGGTCCACCCGAACTACGCCGAACGGCACGACCCGGTGAACCACCCGGTACCCAACGGCGGGCCGCTGCTGAAGATCAACGCCAACCAGCGCTACTCCACGGACGCCGCTGGTGCCGCCGCCTTCGCCCGCTGGTGCGGAGTGGCCGGGGCACCCTTCCAGGAGTTCGTCTCCAACAACACGGTGCCCTGCGGCTCCACGATCGGGCCGATCTCCGCCACCCGGCTGGGGATCCGCACCGTGGACGTGGGGATCGGCCTGCTGTCCATGCACTCCGTCCGTGAGATGTGCGGTGCGGAGGACCCCGAACGCCTGGCCGGGGCCGTGGACGCGTTCTACGCCGGAGTCTGACCTCCGTCACTGCACAGCGGCCGACGACCGGCGGGTGGTCCACAGATCCAATTGGGCGCTGTGGCATGGCAGCGGCTAAGATGGCTAAGGTTTTCTGCGTGCCGTCCCATGACGGACTCCACGCAGGGGACATCGCACAGAACCTCCTGTTACGGAAGTACCGTGACCGTCAGCCCAAAGGAGGTGGGTTCGCATGCGTGCATATGAACTGATGGTGCTGGTTGATCCCGAAGTGGATGAGCGCACCGTTGAACCGACCCTGCAGAAGTACCTGGAGGTCGTCACCAAGGACGGCGGCTCCGTGGACAAGTTCGACCTCTGGGGCCGGCGCCGCCTGTCCTACGAGATCCAGAAGAAGGCTGAGGCCATCTACGCGGTCATCAACTTCACCAGCTCCCCGGAGACCTCCAAGGAACTGGACCGACTGCTGGGTCTGAACGAGACCATCCTCCGCACCAAGATCATCCGCCCGGAAGAGCAGAAGATCTCCGCGGAGTAACGACCGTGCCGGCACCCTCGAGGCAGCCGCACCCCCACGCCGATATCACCGCCGAACAGCACTGACTCAAGGCACTACAGGAGGCACCATGGCCGGAGAAACCGTCATCACCGTTGTTGGAAACCTGACGTCCGACCCGGAGCTGCGGTTCACCCCCTCGGGTGCTGCCGTGGCGAACTTCACCATCGCCTCCACGCCGCGGACGTTCGACCGCCAGTCCAACGAGTGGAAGGACGGGGAGACCCTGTTCCTCCGCGCGTCGATCTGGCGCGAGGCGGCGGAGAACGTGGCCGAGTCGCTGACCAAGGGCACCCGCGTGGTGGCCCAGGGCCGGCTCAAGGCCCGGAGCTACGAGACCCGAGAGGGCGAGAAGCGGACGAGCTACGAGCTGGACGTCGATGAGATCGGCCCCTCGCTGCGCTACGCCACCGCCAAGGTCACCAAGTCCAACCGCTCCGGCGGGGGCGGCTTCGGCGGCAACTCGGGTGGCAGCGGCTTCGGCGGGGGCCAAGGCGGCGGCTTCAACCAGGGTGGCGGCGGCCAGGGCGGCGGCAACGCCGGCTGGGGCGCCGGTGGCGGCGGCCAGCAGAACGACCCGTGGGGTGGATCCTCCACCTCCGCCGGTTCCTGGGATACCCCGGGGAGCAACGAACCGCCGTTCTGATCCAGCAGCACCGGATCACCACCGATTCACCCGGGACTGGTGTCTCACCAGTTCCCTCCCGGCCTCCGGCGCCCTCGGGCAACCGGACGGCCGAACGCCGCGCAGGAACCGTTTCCCGCACGGCTCGCAGGTGGCAACCCACCCGCGATCCCATCCCGCAGAACCGTTCTGCGGGCTCCCGAATGACGAAGGAGCACCACGATGGCGAAGGCTGAAATCCGTAAGCCCAAACCAAAGTCCAACCCCCTGAAGGCCGCTGACATCACCGTCATCGACTACAAGGACGTTGCACTGCTGCGCAAGTTCATCTCCGACCGCGGCAAGATCCGCGCGCGTCGCGTGACCGGCGTGACCGTGCAGGAGCAGCGCAAGATCGCCCAGGCCATCAAGAACGCCCGTGAGGTTGCCCTGCTTCCTTACTCCGGCGCTGGCCGCGGCTGATCGACCGAGTCGAGGAAGGAACAGATACCAGATGGCAAAGCTCATTCTGACCCAGGAAGTGACTGGCCTGGGCTCCGCCGGTGACGTCGTCGACGTCAAGAACGGCTACGCCCGCAACTACCTGCTGCCGCGTGGCTTCGCGACCACGTGGTCCAAGGGTGGCGAGAAGCAGGTCGAGTCGATCAAGGCTGCCCGCGAGACCCGCGCCGTGAAGTCCCTCGAGGAGGCCCAGGCCCTGGCAGCGCAGCTGCAGGCGTCCCCGGTCAAGCTCGAGGTCACCGCCGGTGAGGGCGGCCGCCTGTTCGGTGCCGTCAAGGCCGCCGACGTGGCCGACGCCGTGGAGGCCGCCGGCCTCGGCAGCATCGACAAGCGCGTGGTGACCCTGCCGACCGCCATCAAGGCGACCGGCCGGTTCCAGGCTCACGCCCGCCTGCAGGAGGATGTCCTGGCCGTGATCGACCTGGACGTCGTCGCTGCGAAGGCCGCCAAGAAGTAGAGACAGAGCGCGGAGGGGACGTGATCGTCCGCCTCGGTGATCTCGGCAGAGGCCGGCCAACTCCCTCAGAGGAGGTGGCCGGCCTCTGCCGTGCCTGGGTGCTCAGCGCCCCGCGGTGCGGGGCTGGTCGAGCTCCTCGGTGGAGAACCGGAAGGCGTTGCCGATGAGTTCCTCCAGCACCTCCAGGTCCACGTCCGCCAGCTTGTTGACGTAGAGGCAGGCCTTGCCGCTCTTGTGCTTGCCCAGGCGGGACAGCAGCTCGGTGGTCTCCGGGCGGGGCGTGAGGACATAGAGGGACAGGCTCGCCTTGCGCGGAGAGAAGCCGGTGGCCATGGTGTCCCCCGAATGGCCGGAGGCGTACTCGTAGTGGTACTGGCCATAGCCCACCATGCTCGGTCCCCACATGACGGGCTCGTGTCCCGTCACGCGACGGAACATCTCATCCAGGACCTTCGCGTCGGCCTGGCGGACCGGGTGATCCACCCGGGCGAGGAACTCGTCGACGGGAGTCGCGGTGGGCTGTGTCTTGTTCTCATCACCGGCCATACGCCTATCATTCCAGCCCCTCTCACCGGAGGGAATGTGAAACCGCCGCGGAGTGAAGAGCGGATGAACCCCACACGGGCGTGACTCCTGTGACAAGCGGGGCGTCGGCAGGACTGGGCGGGTGCCGGAATGAGCGCGAACGAGGCATACAACCGCCAGTACAAACCCTGTGGACAACCTGTGGATATATGTGAAAAGCGGAGGAGACGCTTTGCGCCCAGGGGGTCCACGGTGGTACGTACGCCGGAGTAATCCCCAAGGAAATTCTTTTGAATCCACAGCCTGGGAATCGTAAACGACCATGTCAGGCTCCACTTGTGGATAAATACCCGAGGTAATCCCCGGAGTTGTCCCCACGCTGTGCACACAACACGCCGGGGAATCCACATGTTATCCACAGAAGGTGTGGAACACGCGGTTGAGGCGGGTCCTGCCGGCGAGTAGTGTCTCGTGGTATCCCCTTCAGGCGGGCCCGGGTATTGGCCGTGGTTTCACGGCGCACATCCGGCATACAACGTCTGCGGAATCCGCCGTCTCAGCAGGGTCTGGTGCGGCGGATTCCATGGGGGTCATCGCACCGCGAGGAGTTGCCGGGCCGTCCGGTTACGGGAGAGGGAATCAAGTACTTGGCATCACAGGATTTTGATTCCACCGACGGCGCCGGTGGCTCGCGGGCCGGCCTTCTTCCTCCGCAGGATCTCGTCGCCGAGCAGTCGGTCCTTGGCGGGATGATGCTTTCCAAGGACGCCATCGCGGACGTGGTGGAGCTGTTGCGCGGCAACGACTTCTACAAGCCCGCCCACGAGATGGTCTACGAGGCCATCATCGACCTCTACGGCCGAGGTGAACCGGCCGACGCCGTAACCGTGGCAGACCTGCTGAACAAGCGCCAGGAGCTCTCCCGGATCGGCGGCCCCGCCGTCCTGCACGAGCTGGTCCAGTCCGTCCCCACAGCCGCCAACGCCGGCTTCTACGCGGAGATCGTCCGCGAGAAGGGCGTGCTGCGCCGTCTCGTGCAGGCCGGCACCAAGATCGTCCAGATGGGCTACGGCCAGGACGGTGAGGTCGAGGAGATCGTCAACGAGGCCCAGGCCGAGATCTACAAGGTCGCCGAGACCCGCCAGTCCGAGGACTACGTGCCCCTGTCCGGGATCCTTGAGCACACGGTGGACGAGATCGAGGCCGCCGGGTCCCAGGGCGAGGGGATGACCGGGGTGCCCACCGGCTTCTACGAGTTCGACGAGCTGACCCAGGGGCTGCACGGGGGCCAGATGATCGTGATCGCGGCCCGACCGGCCGTGGGCAAGTCCACCCTGGCGCTGGACTTCGCCCGCGCCGCCGCCATCAAGAACAACATGACCTCCGTGTTCTTCTCCCTCGAGATGGGCAAGAACGAGATCGCCATGCGCCTGCTCTCCGCGGAGGCCACGATCGCCCTGCAGGACCTGCGCAAGGGCACCATCCGGGATGAGCAGTGGTCCAAGATCGCCGCGACCGTGGGCCGCCTGAACGACTCCCCGTTCTTCATCGACGACTCCCCGAACATGTCCATGATGGAGATCCGCGCCAAGTGCCGGCGCCTGAAGCAGAAGCACGACCTCAAGCTCGTGATCCTGGACTACCTGCAGCTGATGAGCTCCGGCAAGAAGGTCGAGTCCCGCCAGCAGGAGGTCGCCGAGTTCTCCCGTGCGCTCAAGCTGCTGGCCAAGGAACTCGAGGTCCCCGTGATCGCCCTGTCCCAGCTGAACCGTGGCTCCGAGCAGCGCACGGACAAGAAGCCCCAGGTGTCCGATCTGCGTGAGTCCGGATCGATCGAGCAGGACGCAGACATGGTCATTCTGCTGCACCGCGAGGACATCTATGACAAGGAGTCCCCGCGCGCCGGTGAGGCGGACCTGATCGTTGCCAAGCACCGTAACGGCCCCACCAAGACCATCGTGCTCGGCTTCCAGGGGCACTACTCCCGGTTCTCCAACATGGCGCCCGACGCCGGCGGGTTCTGACGGCCGCCCTGCGGACGCCCGGGACCGCTGCGCCGGTGAACGAGATGGGCCCGGTGGGTCAGGCTGGCCAGGCGGTGACCGAACTCTGGGAGCGGGCCACCGTGAGCCACGCCCCCCTGGACCTGCCGCTGGTCCTGGGCCTGGCCGCCGTCGCGCTCCTGCTGGCTTGGAGCCCGTGGGGCTACCGGCTGGTTCGGCACCTGGTGACGCTGGTCCACGAGGCCGGGCACGCGCTCGTGGCCGTGCTCGCCGGGCGCCGACTCAGCGGCATCCGCCTGCACTCGGACACCTCCGGGGTGACCCTCTCGCGCGGGCGGCCGCGGGGCCCCGGCATGGTCCTGACGCTGGCCGCCGGCTACCCCGCCCCCGCCCTCGCCGGGTTGGCGGGCGCGTGGCTGGTGGGCGCCGGGTATGCCGCGGGCGGGTTGTGGCTGCTGGTCCTCACCTGCGCCCTCATGCTGTTGCTCGTGCGCAACCTCTACGGGCTGTGGGTGGTCCTGGTGACCGGTGCGGCCGTGGGCGCGCTGTCCTGGGCGGCCGCGCCGGTGGCGGTCCAGACCGCCGCCTACCTCGTGGTCTTCTCGCTGCTGCTGGCGGCTCCGCGTTCGGTGGTGCAGATGCAGCGGGCACGACGCCGGTCCGGCCACCACCGCGGACGCGTGCGGTCCGGCGGTGCGCCGGCCTCCGACGCGGACCAGCTGGCCGGGCTGACGGGCCTGCCGGCGCTGGCCTGGGTCGCGGTGTTCTGGGCTGTCTGCCTGGCGTGCCTGGTGCTGGGGGCCTGGATGCTGTGGCCCTAGGAGGGCACCGCAGCGCGGACCTTGTGCCCCACCGGACCCGGCCCTAGCGTCGGCACCATGACCTCGACGAGCACCACGACCACCGACCATGACGAGATCCGCCGCTGGGTGGAAGAGCACGACGGCCAGCCCGCGAGCGTGACGGGCACCGAGGGATCGGAGGAGGCCGGCGTGCTGCGCATCGACTTCCCCGGCGGCGCCGCGGAGGACCAGCTCGAGCACATCTCCTGGGAGGACTGGTTCGCCAAGTTCGAGCAGGAGGGACTGGCCTTCCTCTACCAGGAGGAGAAGGCCGACGGAAGCGACAGCACCTTCTTCAAGCTGGTCTCCCGATGAGCGCCGAGCCGTCCCCGGCCGGGGCGGGCAGCGCCTTCGAACCCCGCCGGATCCTCGTCACGGGTGCCGATTCCGGCATCGGCAAGGCCACCGCCGTCGCCCTCGCCGGGGCCGGCCGGCAGGTCGGCATCACCTGGCATGAGGACGAGGAGGGCGCCGAGGTCACGGCGCAAGAGGTGCGCGCGGCCGGGGCCACCGCCCACGTGCGCCACCTGGATCTCGGCGATCCCGCACGCGGCACCGCCGTGGTGGACGAGCTGGCCGGGGTGATGGGCGGCGTCGACACCCTGGTCCTGTGTTCCGGCACGGGCACGGCCACCCGCCTGCTGGACCTCGACCTCGAGACATGGCAGCACGTGATCCGCGTGGACCTCGACGGCGCGTTCTGCTGCCTGCAGGCGGCCGCCCGCCACATGGTCCGGGCCGGCTCCGGTGGGCGGATCGTGGCCATCACCTCCGTCCACGAGCACGCACCCCGGGTGGGCGCCGGCCCGTACTGCGCGGCGAAGGGCGGTCTCGGCCTACTCGCCAAGGTCGCCGCGCTGGAGCTGGCCGAGTACGGGATCACGGTCAACGCCGTGGCACCGGGGGAGATCGCGACCCCGATGACGGGCCAGGAGGACGAGTCGGTGCTGCAAGGCAAGCACCGCCCCGGGATCCCGGTCACCCGCCCGGGGGACGCGCGGGAGGTGGCGGCGACCGTCGCCTTCCTGTGCGGCCCCGACGCGGGCTACGTCACCGGCGCGTCCTGGGCGGTCGACGGCGGCATGCTCACCATGGGCCCCATGGCCGGCTCGCACCTGGCCGACGACGCGTGGCGCCGCCCCTGAGGCAGGCCTCCTCGTCTGGACGGCTGGACCCCGCGCTCCGGCCGGCCCGCCCGGGCGACGCCGCCGATGGCCCCTGCCGCCGGAACGTCCGGGGCACCTAGCATGCGGTCCATGAGAATCGTGGTGCTCGGTGCCTCTGGAACCCTCGGAACACTCCTCGTGGACCTGCTGCGCGCGGACGGGCACGAGGTGGTCCCTGCCAGCCGGTCCGCCGGCGTGGACGCCTTCACGGGGCGCGGCCTGCAGGAGGCGTTCGCCGGCGCCGACGCCGTGATCGACGCGATCAGCCAGGTCAGCTTCAGCGCCGCGAAGGCCATCGGGTACT
Organism: Citricoccus sp. I39-566; assembly: GCF_031432995.1. Lineage (GTDB taxonomy): Bacteria > Actinomycetota > Actinomycetes > Actinomycetales > Micrococcaceae > Citricoccus > Citricoccus nitrophenolicus_A. The sequence goes on along the minus strand of NZ_CP133842.1, from coordinate 596,719 downwards.
TCACCACCACGGCGGGGAACATCTGTGCGGAGGCCCGCCGGGCCGGCGTCGGGCGCCTGGTGTGCGTGTCCATCGCCGGGGCCACGGACGGCGAGGTCAACCGGGCCTACGGGTACTACCGTGGCAAGGCGGCGCAGGAGCACGCCTACCGGTCCTCCGGCCTGCCGGTGACGCTCATCCACTCCACCCAGTGGTTCGAGCTGGTACCGGTGATGCTGCGGATGACCACCCTGGGACCGGTGGCCCTGCTGCCGACCATGCGGATGGCGCCAGTGGCGGCGGAGTCGGTGGCGCGGTTGGTGGCCGAGGAGGCCGTGCGACCGGCCGGGGACCAGGCCGGAGGGTCCGACGCCGGCCGGGAACCCCAGGTGCGCACCGTCGCCATCCGCGGACCCGAGACCGCGACGGCGGCCGAGGTGGCCCGGAGGATGATCGAGGGGCTGGGCTCGGTGGGCGGCAGGGCGCCGCGGCGGATCCTGGAGGCGCCCCTGTTCGGCCGGGCCATGGCCGGTGGGGGGCTGATCCCGGAGGCGTCGATCGTGGACGGCGTGACCCTGGACGAGTGGATGGAACGGCGGCGTTCGGCGCCGGACGGCCCAGGGGGCCCGGAGGCGGCGGCGACGCCGGCCCTGGACCCGAGCGCCGCGGGCGTGCACACGGACGAGGTGCTGGACGCCTACGACTACGTGATCGTGGGCGCGGGGATGGCGGCGGCGAAGGCCGTGGAGGGCATTCGGACCGAGGATGCGACCGGCAGCATCGGGCTGTTCGGCACGGACACCGCCGCGCCGGTCTACCGCCCGGACCTGTCCAAGACCCTGTGGGTGGACCCAGAGGCCTCGCTGGAGGGATCGCTCATGGTGTCCGGGGCCGAGGGCTCGGAGCACCGGCCGGACGCGAACACGCAGTTCCACCTCGGCACCACCGTGGCCGCCCTGGCCCCGGACGAGCACTCGATCACCCTGGCCGACGGCCGGTCCGTGCGGTACGGCAAGCTCCTGCTTGCCACGGGCGCCGGGCCGCGCACCGCGGGACTGCCGCCCGGGGGCCGGGTCATCTACTACCGGACCGTGGCCGACTACCGCCGGCTGCGGGAGCTCGCGGCGCCCGGGGTCCACGTGGTGGTGGTCGGCGGCGGGTACATCGGCTCCGAGGTCGCGGCCGTGCTGACCCAGAACCGCGTCCGGGTGACCCTCGTGGCCCCCGGCGAACCGCTGCTGGCCCAGATGTTCCCCGAGTCACTGGCCCGGACGGTCACGCAGGAGTTCCGGGACCGCGGCGTGGAGATCGTCCTCGGACGTCTGGCCGGCGGGTCTGAGCGGGAGGACGGGGTCACGGTCCGCCTCGAGGACGGAACCGAGATCGCGGCGGACGCGGCCGTCGTCGGGGTGGGGGTGGAACCCCGCACGGAACTGGCCCGGGCCGCCGGACTGGCCGTGGACCAGGGGGTCCTGGTGGACGAGCACCTGCGCACCGGTGCCCACAGCATCTACGCGGCCGGGGACGTGGCCCGGTATCCGGACCGGCTCCTGGGGGTCCGCCGCGTGGAGCATGCCTCCGCCGCGGAGACCATGGGCAAGATGGCGGGGCGCAACATGGCCGGGGCGGGCAAGCCCTACCGGACCACCCCGTTCTTCTGGTCCGACCTGTTCGACCTCGGCTATGAGGCCGTCGGGGAGCTCGACGCCCGCCACACCATGGTGGAGGACTGGGCCGTGGGTGCGGACGGGGAACCGGACCTCTCCACCGGCGTGGTCTACTACCTCAATCCGGTGGGTTCGGTCCGCGGGGTGCTGCTGTGGAACGTCTGGGACTCCGTGAAGGCGGCGCGCGAGCTGATCGCGCGGACCGCGGAGGAGCCCGTGGCCGATCCAGGGAGCCTGCGGGGGACCATCCCGCTGGGATGACCCGCGCGCCGTCGGAGAACCGGGGCTGGCCAGTGGGCGTGGCCCGGCGGGAGGATGGACCCATGAGTGACACGAAGCCCGACCCGAAGAAGATCCTCACCTCCGCCGAGATCGCCGAGGCCGGTCTGGACGGCTGGACCGAGGACGGCGGCACGCTGACCGCCACGTTCGCCACGAAGTCCTTCGCCACCGGACTGGAGCTCGTCAACCTCATCGGCGCCTCCGCCGAGGACAACAACCACCACCCGGACCTGGTGCTGACCTATCCCTCCGTGCAGGTCACCTGGTCCAGCCACGACGTCGGCGGGATCACGAGCCGGGACGTTCGCCTGGCGCGGGCGACCAGCGGGCACGCGGAGGCGCTGCGGGTCTCGGTCGCCTGAGCGGCGGGACGGTTGCTCCGTGGGCAAGAACGTGCCGTGGGTGGGGGGCGGTGGCGAGCAATTCCTCGGATTATTCCTCCGCCGACCGGGGCACGTCCTGCAACGGGGTGCGCCACCACTCGGGGGAGACGATGGGGAAGCGGCGGCCGGTGACCTCGGTGGGCACGATCCGGATGAACTTGCCCTTGGCCCCGCCCTGCCAGGGCAACAGGGGCAGGCGGACGGTGTCCATCAGTCCGGCGGTGTCCGTGATCTGCTCCGCCCGGCCCTTGACCACCACGCTCCACGCGGTGCCGGACCCGGCGTCCGGGCTGTCGGTCTCCAGCGCCACGGCCGCATCGCCCAGGGCCGCGGAAACCTTGGTGCCCTCGGCGGTGCGGAACACCAGGGCGCCCCGGTCCACCGTGAAGTTCACGGGGAAGATCTCCGGGTGGTCCTCCACCCACACCGCCAGACGGCCGATCTCCGCGTGGCGCAGCAGCTCCCAGCAACGCGGCTCGGTGAGCGTCTCGACCTGTGCGCCGGCGCCCTCGGTGCCCCCCACCCGTCTCTCCGTCACGTGCTCCTCCTCGGTCAGGTCGGTGTCATCGCCCCGGGGTGTCCCGGGCACGGCATCGCCCGGCGGTCACCGGACACCACCAACTCTGGTGGGACGGCGACTGCCGGGCAAGGGACCGTCGGCTGGTTCAGGGTGACATCCGATCCACCGCGATCAGCGGACCATCACCGCCGTCCGTGGTGCCGGTACGCCACCTTCACCACCGTGCCGTTGCCCTCGGGGTCGAAGACGCCGGTGGTCGCGTAGACCGTGTTCCCGTGGACCTCCACGTCCCCGGGGGAGTCGGCGGCGAAGAGCGTGGTGGCCTTGCGGGACCCCTGGGGGATGACCGAGACCTCGCCGCCGAACATCTCTGCGGCGAACACGGTGCCGTTCGAGGCCACGGCCACGCCGGTGGCCCCGTGCAGGCCGGAGGCCACGGTGCGGATCTTCCCGCGCTTCGGGTCGACCTTGTAGACGTGGCTCAGCGGGAGGGACTCGCCGGCCACCCCGGCCAGGGTGGTGACGTAGAGCTGTCCGTCACGGCCCATCTCCACGTCCGTGGGCACGGGCTCACCCACGAAGGTCCTGCCCTCGAGGCAGTCCGGCGCGGTGGTGCCCGCCGGCAGCTGGGGCATCCCGGCCAGTGCCGCGTCGAGCGCAGCCATCAGCTCTGGACCCGCCGTGACCTTCACGGGAGGCAGCACGGCCACCGTGGAGATCTTCCCGGACCGCGGTGACACCTTCAGCAGGGCATTGGCACCGGCGTCGGCCACATAGGTGGCGTGCCGGGTGACGTCCAGCTGGTAGGCGTGGGAGAAGTCCTCACCGGTGGCCTCGCTGAGCAGGCGCTGGCCGATCTGGGCCTCCAGGGCGGCCAGGTCGCGGGCGCACTGGCCTCGGAGTCCCACGAAGCCGTACCTGACCTTCCGGTCCGGGTTGCGCTTCGACTCGTGCGCCAGGAAGTCCTGGCTGACCACGCTCCGCTTTCCCTTCGAGGTGGTCTTGACGATGTGGCTGAATCCGGCCAAGTAGTCGGTCTCGATGTGGAACGTGGACCCCTTGGAGTAGTCCACGCCGGCGATTTCATTGGAGGGGCCCTGTGGTCCGGGCTCACCCGGGGGCATCTGGGCCACCGTGGAGACCCGGCCCCGGCGGTCGATCTTGGAGAGGGTTCCGGCAAAACCCTGGGTGACGAACAGCTCGTGGCGATCCCCCAGGGCCAGGGCCAGGGGGCCGGCGAGGCCTTCGGCGACGGTGGAGGGGGTGGGTGGCGCGGGCGAACGGTGGGCGTGGGCGGGCGCGGCGATGAGGGTCGAGGACAGGGCGAGGCAGCCGGCGGCCGCGAGGGCGGACGCGCGCAGGGGATTCTTGGGCATGGTGGGCTCCGGTGGAGACGGTCAGGCATGGCACGGCGGAGGGGTCGGGCACCGTGCTGGCCAAGGGAACGGCGTCGGCAACGGTGCCTGCGGCGAGGGCGCGGGCCGCGGCTCAGGGCGGGCGGCCGGAGTGGAATGGCAGGAGAGTAGACCTGCGGTGTCCACCGTGTCCACGTCTGGCGCTCTGCTTGACTGGACCCATGCACGCATTCGCCTTCACGGACTACGGCGGACCCGAGGTGACCCGGCTGATCCGGGTCGAGGATCCTGTACCCGCCGTCGGTCAGGTCCTCATCCGCCTCCACGCCTCCGGGGTCAATCCGGCGGACATCAAGGTCCGCTCGGGGCTGCGGCAGGGGCGGATCCCGGTGCGGTTCCCCATGGCCATGGGCCGTGAGGCGGCCGGGCAGGTGGTCGACGTCGGCCCGGGCGTCACCGGGTTCGCCGCCGGTGACGAGGTGTTCGGCTCGACGGCCACCGGGACCGGATCGATGGCCGAGCTGGTCCTGCTGGAGGCCGCGGCCACGGCGCACCGCCCGTCCGGAGTGCCCGCGGAGCAGGCGGCCTCGATCCCCGTCTCGGTGGCCACGGCCTACGACGGCCTCGACGAGCTGGAGTTGGCCGCGGGCTCCACCCTCCTGGTCCTCGGGGCCGGCGGCGGCGTGGGCACGGCGGCCTGCGGCCTGGCGCGGCTGCGTGGGCTCCGGGTGCTGGGGGTCGCCTCGGAGTCCAAGCGGCCGGCCGTGCAGGGCCTCGGGGCCGTGCACGTGCCCAAGGGCGAGGGCTGGGCCGGCCGGGTGCGGGCGCTCGCCCCGGAGGGTGTGGCCGGCGTGATCGACGCCGTGGGCGGGGACGTCCTGCGTGCATCCACCGGACTGCTGCGTGCCCCGGAGGGCTCCAGGGCCGGGGTGCTGCCCGTGCGCAGCGTGGCCGACTTCGGGCTCGTCGCGGAGCTCGGGGGCCAGACGATCGGCCGGCGCCGGACCACGGAGGTCTTCGCCCGGGTGGCGGGGCTGGTGGCCGCGGGGCACTTCACGCCCGTGGTCTCCGCGGCCCATCCCCTCGCCGAGGCGCAGAAGGCCGTGGCCGCCGTCGAGCATCACAGCCCGGTGGGCAACGTGGTGGTGACGGCCTGACCGAGGCTCAACCTCCACCCCTGACATTTCGCCGGTGATCTGGCTACGGTGGCCATGGCGATGAACCCACCGCCGTCACCGACGTCATAGGAGGAACACCATGCCCCGTCCGATCGTCAGCAAGGCCAGCACCTCATGGGACGGAGACCTGTTCACCGGCTCCGGCTCCACCGCCCTCGAGACCTCCAAGGCCGCCACCTTCGACGTGAACTGGAAGGCCCGCGCCGAGGAGGCCGGCTCCACCACGAACCCGGAGGAGCTGCTCGCCGCGGCCCATGCCACCTGCTTCACGATGCAGTTCTCCAACATGCTCAAGGAGAACGGCACCGCCCCCACCCACCTGGACACCACGGCGGACGTCACGTTCGAGGCCGGGGTCGGGATCTCCAAGATCCTGCTCGTGGTCAAGGGCCAGGTCGAGGGGATCTCCACGGAGGACTTCGTGAAGATCGCCAGCGAGGCCAAGGACCAGTGCCCCGTCTCGCAGGCGCTCGCCGGCGTCAAGGACGTCAGCGTGGACGCCACCCTGGCCTGAGGCCCTCCAATGAGGGGCCTGTTGGACAGGGTGAGCGCGGAGATGCGTTCCGCCGTGCAGGCTATGCAGTTCCCCGGTCTCGTCTGGTCCCTGACCACAGGGGAGCGCGGCGGCCGGCGGGTGACGCTCGAGGCCCCCGGTGAGGTGCCGGGAGATGCGCTGATCCGCATCGCCTCGGTCACCAAGCCGATCGCCGCCGCGGCGACCCTCGCGCTGGCCGAGGACGGGGTGCTGACCCTGGACGATCCGGTGGAGCGGTTCGTGCCGGCCTGGGCCGGGCGCCGCGTGCTCGCCACCCGTCATGGTCCCCTGACCGCGACCGTGCCGGCGGACCGTTCGACCACGGTGCGGGACCTGCTGGCCATGGGGTTCGGACTCGGGTACGACGCGTCCGCCCCGGAGGGAGACGCCCTGTCCGCCGCGACCGCGGCGGCCGGCCTCTACTCGGACGGGCGGGTCCCCCGTCTGGATCCGGCCACGTGGGCCGAGCGGGCGGCGGGGTTGCCGATGGCGCACCAGCCCGGGCAGGGATGGCTCTACCAGTCCTCCTTCGACGCCCTCACCGTGGTGGTGCAGGCCGCCACGGGCCAGCGCTTCGACGTGATCCTGCGGGAGCGGATCCTGGATCCCCTGGGGATGGCCGAGACCGGGTACACGGTGCCGGCGGAGAAGCTGTCCCGGGTGCCCCGCCACGGGTTCCCGGACGCCGCGGGCGGGCCGGCAGAGATCCTCCCGGCCGGCGACGGTTCCCTCCTGGAGCCGCCCTCGTTCCCCTCCGCGGCCACCGGCCTGGTCTCCACGGTGGCCGACCTGATGCGCTTCGCCACCATGCTCCTGGATGGCGGCAAGGGACCGGACGGGCGCGTGCTCACCGAGGACTCCGTGCGGGCGATGGCCACGGACACCACCACCGAGGCCGGCCGGGCCATGGGGGCCGGGATCCTGCCGGAGGACCAGGTCTGGGGCCTCGGCGTGGGCATCGACCGCCGGGGCCGGTTCGGCTGGGACGGCGGGACGGGTTCGAGCCTCTGGGTGGACCCCGCCGCCGGGGTGGCCGGCGTGCTGCTGACCACCGAGGGCATGTCATCCCCCGAGCCGCCTCAATACCTCCAGCGTTTCTGGCGAGCGGTGCGCACGCCGGCGTAGCCTCCGGCCAGACCGATCGGGTCGGTCCGGGGCGGCTCAGGCGAACAGGCCGGCCACCAGCTCGTCCGAGCGCCGCTGCCCCGGCAGGTCACTCATCCCGCCGGTCACCAGGAGTTCGTCGGCCCCCGTGAAGGTGATCAGCTCCTCCACCTGGCGGCGCACCTGGTCCGGGGTGCCGTGGATCCCGGTGGCGAGGCTCTCCTTGACCCGCTGCCGGTCGCGCCCGGTGACGGATCCGGCGTCGAGCAGGGCCTTGATCTGGGCCACCGGTGCCAGGGGCCGGAACTCGCCCGCGACCCTCGACTGCGCCAGCGCCCAGGCCTCCGGCAGGACCAGATCCCGGGCCGCATCGGGCGTGTCTGCCGCCGCGAGCGTGGTCGAGGCGATGACGTACGGTGCGGGGAACCACCGCGAGGGGCGGAAGTCCCGCCGGTAGCGCGCCAGCCCCTCGTGCTCGGACAGTGGCGCGTCCGGAGTCCCACGCTGGAACAGGGACGGCCCGCCCACGACGACGGCGAGCCCGGCCTCCGCGGCCCACCTCAGTCCCTGCCCGGCCGCCAGCACGAACACCGGGGTGGCGGCGTGGTCCTGCGGGCGGGCAGTGATGTCGGCGGTGCCGCCGAGGAAGTCGAGGAGCTCGGCCAGGTCCTCCGGGAACCGCTGCGCCGCCTCCTGGTCCCGCCGCAGGGCCCGGCGGACGGCCGGGGTGAAGCCCACGGACCGGCCCAGGCCGAGGTCGATCCGGCCGGGGAACAGCGCCTCGAGCGTGGCAGCCTGCTCAGCGACGACCAGGGGCTGGTGGTTGGGCAGCATGACCCCGCCGGAGCCCACCCGCAGGTGATCGGTGGCCGCTGCGATGGCGGTCATGAGCAGCGTCGGCGCGGAGCCGGCGATGCCCGGCACCCCGTGGTGCTCGGCCACCCAGAAGCGCCGGTACCCCAGGGTCTCCGCACGTCGGGCCCGGGCGATGACCCCGTGCAGGACCTCGGCGTCCGAGGCTCCGGCGAGGGAATTCGCGCGGTCGAGGACGGAAACGGGCAGGCCGGAGACGGGAGGCGGGGTCATACCCTCCCCAACGAGCGGCGGGCCCGGAATATTGCCGGGCCGGGCCAGGCCGCCGGCCGACCGCGAGACCTGCCGGCCGGCGTCGGGCCCTTGCTACCGTGCGCGCATGGCCGTCATCTACGAAACCGCCACCACCCTCAACGGCTTCCTCGCCACCGAGGACAACTCCCTGGACTGGCTCTTCGCGATCCCCGGCGAGCAGCCGGATATCAGGCCGTTCATGGAGTCCGCGACTGCCCTGGTCATGGGTTCCACCACCTACGAATGGCTGCTGGACATGGAGGATCTGCGGGACCACCCGGAGAAGTGGCAGGACAGCGTGGGCGCCCATCCCGTGTTCGTCTTCTCCAGCCGGGACCTGCCGCTCCCGGACGGCGCGGATGTCCGGATCCTGGCCGGCGACGTCGGCCGGCACCTCCCCGAGATCCGCGCGGCCGCCGGGGACGGGGACATCTGGATGATGGGCGGAGGCGGGCTCGCCGCCCAGTTCCTGGCCGCCGGGGCACTGGACCGGATCGCCCTGACGATGGCGCCGGTGACCCTGACCGCCGGCAAGCCCCTCTTCTCCGGGGACGCGAGGTGGGACCGGCTGCGGCTGCGCTCCGCCGAGAGGATCGGGGAGTGGGCCCGGCTCGTCTACGACGTCACGCCACTGACCTCCTGAGTTGTTTCTCGCCTCACGCTATACCCTCATCCGTTGCAATAGTGTGTGGCACACAGTATCGTGTGAGGCGTGAACGACGATCTGGCCTCGACCCTCGCCACCCACCGGCAGGAGCTGCGCCGGGGCACCCTCGTGGTGGCCTGCCTGTTGGCCTGCCGGACCCCGCGCTACGGCTACGCCCTGCTGGAGTACCTCGGGTCCGTGGGCCTGGAGGCCGAGGCCAACACGCTCTACCCGTTGCTGCGCCGGCTCGAGGGCCAGGGACTGCTGCGGGCGGAGTGGAACACGGACGAACCCCGTCCGCGCAAGTACTACAGCCTCACCGAGGACGGAGCTGCCATGGCGGAGGAGCTCCGGGATGAATGGACACGACTAACGGCCAGCCTGGCCGCCCTTTGGAAGGAAACCCCCTGATGGCCACCCTGACCCGTCGTTACATCGACCAGGTCGTCGCCCACGTGCCGGACGGCCAGCGCGAGGACCTCTCCCGGGAGCTGGACGCGCTCACCTCGGACATGCTGCAGGAGCGGCTTGCCTCCGGGGCGGAGGAGGTCACCGCCGAACGCGAGGTACTCGAGGAGCTCGGGGACCCGGCCCGCCTGGCCGCACGGTATCGCGAGGCGCCGAACCACCTGATCGGCCCGGAGGTCTTCCCCCTCTACACCCGGCTGCTGCGCTGGGTGCTGGTGCTGGTCCTGCTGCTATCGCTGCTGGCCAACGTCATCGCCTACTCCGCCACGGTGCCTGACGGACACCTGGGCGGGATGATCGGGCAGGCCGTCGGCGAGGCCGTCGTCGCACTCTTCGTGGCCTTCGGCGCCGTCACCGGCTTCTTCGCCGTCTTCGAACGCGTGGTTCCCTCGCCGGATCGGGGCCGGGCCGGACGAAGCGCGGCGCGCCAGTGGAGTGTGGAGGACCTGGAGGTGGAGGTGGTCAACGCCCGCGACGCCCGCTCGGAGGCAATCTCCAGCCTGGTCTTCCTCGGGATCGTGGCACTGGTGCCCCTCGTGCCCACCACATTCCTCTACGTGGGCCACCTCAACGGCGGCGGTTCCTTCGTCAACCAGGCGCTGTGGGACTTCTGGCTGCCGGCCTACTACGTGCTGATCCTCCTGGGCATCGCCCAGTCCGTCTGGACCCTCGTCCGCGGCCGGGTGACCCGGGCGCAGGTGGTGGCCCGGGCCATGCTGGACGTGGTGGCGGCGGTGTTCTTCACCGTGCTGGTGCTGACCCAGCAGGTGCTTGACCCCGCCATTGACTCCGGCATCCTGCAGACGTCCCGCGGGGCGGACTGGGTCGACGTGCTGTACGTGGCGGTCATCTGGCTGGTGGCCCTCTGGGACCTGTACGTCTGCGTGAAGTACTGGCGGACCCTGCGCTCGCAGGATGCTTTGATCACGACGTAATAACGTAGCTGCTCGACCCGGCGTCCAGGGACGCTTCATCTGGGGCTGATGTTCTTGATATGACAACCAGGAAGTGCACAGCGGACCACAAGGTTGCGGTTTCATAACAAACCTGTACCTTTAAGTAACGGTCCGATAACCCTCCGATGGTGTCAGGGAGGCTGCCGATCCCCTGGGGACGGTGCCGCCTGGCCTGCCGCCATCAGGGACCGTCCGTGTGTACCCAGTCGTCTATCAAGGTATGAAACCGATGAACTTCTCCACCCGCCGTGACCGCCTCGCCGCCGAGCGGCAGGTCCGCCGCTCCCACGCCCGCCGACGCCTGGCCGTGGGCACCCTCGGGGTGACCACCGCCTTCGGCGCCGTCCTCGCCGGTGTGGCCCCGGCCTCCGCCAACGATGGCTCGCAGCCAGCCTCCAGCTACCAGGACTGGAGCTACCAGGGCGAGTCGACCGGATCGACCTCTTCCAGCTCCCCCTCCAGCTCCTCGTCCGGCTACGGCGCTGACTACTCCACCGCCTCGACCGGCTCCTCGAGTCAGGGTGCCACCTACCAGCTGGCCTCGTACTCCTCGACGTCCGGCTCCTACGGAGCGGCCGCGGACTGGGCCGTGACCACGGCCAACGATCCCTCCGTGGGCTACGCCTACGGCGGGAACGGGCCGTCCGCCTATGACTGCTCCGGCTTCACCCAGAGCGCCTTCGCTCAGGCCGGCGTGGACCTCCCCCGGACCTCCGGCGCGCAGTACGCCGGGGCCAACCAGTACGTGGGCCTGGACGAGCTGCAGGTCGGTGACCTGGTGTTCTGGTCCAACAACGGATCGGCCTCTGGTATCTACCACGTGGCCGTGTACGTGGGCGACGGCAAGATCGCCCATGCCCGCAATTACACCGAGGGCGTCTCCGTGACCGACGTGGACTACAGCCCGTGGAACATGATGGGCACGGCCGCGCGGTACTGATCCGCGTCCCGGGTTCCGCTCGGGTCCACGGCGCCGCCTCGCGCGGTGTCCACCCGGCTTTGAGGGCAGAGATCACCAGTGATCTCTGCCCTCAAAGTGTTCAAGCGGGGGGTGCTGGTCAGGCGCCGAAGCGCTGGGTGTGCAGCAACTCGTCGGCGCGGCGGGCCACGTCCGCCCGCTGCGCGGTGAGCGTCTCCACCAGGCGCTGCACGTGCCGGACGCGAGCCTCCCAGGCGGCGCCCCGCTGCTCCCGGCGGGGCAGCCGCTCGAGGGCCATGACCTCGCGCCAGGCGGTGACGAGGGCCGATTCGTAGAGCCGCTGGTCGGCCTGCTCGGCCCGGCCCCCGGTCTCCGAGCCCGAGCCCAGCACCGCCACCAGGTCCAGGCGGGACAGGTCCAGGCCCAGGGCGAGTCCGTCGAGGTCCTCGCGCAGCCCGGCCAGTTCCTGCCGGACCGCGGCGGTGCCCTGCCGGCGTCGCCCGGCCTCGAGGGCCGCCGCCACGAGCATCAGGACGGTCATCAGCCCCGTCCACACGCTGACGCCCACCGCCCACAACACGGCGGCCGGACTCACGTTGTCCACGGTGAGGTGGTTGTACTCCATGGCCCGGCCGAGGTCCTTCAGGTCATAGGCCACCCACCAGCCGATCGAGGCGTCCGCCAGGTCCCCGCGGCCGTAGACCGTGGGCTCGGTCCCGTTGAAGTAGTAGGCACCCATCCGGCTGCTGACTCCGGCACTGACCTCACCGGTCAGGGCGTAGCTGAACGCGTAGCTGCCGTCCTCCAGGACCCACACGGGGAGGATGGCCTGACCCAGGGCCACGTCTCCGGTCGCGGGGTCCAGCACCTCCGGGTACTCGGCCGCCACGTCCTGCTTGATGCGCTGCTGGGCCTCCAGCAGGTCCCAGTACTCGATGTTGATGCGGTGGTCGTACTCCGGGTCCGGCACGTGGTCGATGTACTCGGCGGCCGGCAGCAGGGCCACGGTCAGGTCGAGATCGACCGGCAGCAGCGCGGCGTCCTCCTGGGAGGCCGCGGACCGGTCCATCTGCTCCCGGATGTAGTCCAGGTCGAGGCTCGACTCCTGGGTCTGCGGCTCGTGGTCCCAGGGTTCGACCGGCCCCGCGAGCCGGCCCGGATCGCCGTAGACCTTGAGCCCGGCGAGGGGGCGGTCGCCGGTGAGTTCCCGGCCGTACTGGATGTGGCTGTCCTCGATCTGGGAGGCCGCGAGCAACCCCGCCCCCAGGGCGATCAGCAGCGGGACCAGGACCGCGGCCAGGCCGTAGCGCGCCGCCAGGGTGGACTCCCGGCCCGGGGTCGGTGGGGCCGCGCGCTCGCTCGCCTCGTGGCGCCCGATCAGCTCCAGCACCCGCTCGGTCGCCTGGAGGGGGCCCAAGCGGTGCCCGTGCCCGAGGCCCAGGGCCGAGCGGAGCTCGGCGAACGAGTCGGTCTCCCCGGCGGTGGCCGCGGCGACCCGGGCCCTGGCCCGTGCGTCGACCGCCTCGTCCAGGGTGCGGGCGTTCGCCGCGTTCGGCATGGTCTTCGGCGAGGCCACGTGCCGGGACATGCGCGCGGCGGTGGAGCGGATCTCCTGCTCCACGGCGTTCCAGCGGTCCACCACGGCCTGGGAGGGCCCGACGCCGGCCGCCACCTCCTGCGCGACGGCCAGCAGCCGGGCGCGGTGACCCTCCAAGGCGCGCGCCTCGGCCGGGAAGCGGCCGCGGTGGGCGAGCACCTCGTCGACGGACTGGAGCAGGGGCAGGGCGAGCCGGTCCAGCACGGAGCGGGATCCGGCGTGGCCGGAACGGACCTCGGCGGCTTGGGCCAGGGCATCGGTGCGGCGCCGGAGGTCGAGGGTGTCCGCGGCGAATCCCCGCAGGTCGGACTCGAGCTGTTCGGGGGTCCGGGCCTTCAGCGGGGTGACGGTGCGGTCGATCTCCGCCACGAGGTCCCGTTCGGTGCGGGCCAGGTCCCACGTGAGGTCCTGGACCCGCGTCCAGTCGTTGCGCAACCGGTCCCGCGGCTCCGCGGCCGCGGAATCCCGGTCGTCGAGGAGGGAGTCCGCCACGTCGACGCGCAGCTGCAGCGTCTCCAGCTCGAGCACGGACCGCGCCAGCCGGAGCTGTGCCTCGCCGAAGTCGCGGTACCGGGCGCGCTCGCGGCGCCGTCGGCCGAGCCAGCGGTACATGACCAGGACGGCGATGAACATGGGCAGGGCGGCCAGGGGCGCCCACAGCAGCGGGGTGCGCACTCCGCCGTCGAATCGCAGGTCTGCGGCCGTCAGCGCCGCGCCGAGCACCGCGTGCGGGCCGTGCCCGAGCGTCCGGTTGTTGACGAAGCTCTCGCGGATGGTGGCGGCGGTGGAGTAGTCGTCCCCGTAGTCCTCCCCGGCGAAGGCCACGCGGTTCGCGTCCGGCAGCGCCAGGTCCAGGTCCTCGGGGTCATCGGCGATGGACAGCATGACGTCCGCCACCCCGGTCTCGCCGCCCGAGTACTCCTCCCACTCCAGGTCCCGGCCCACCACGTGCAGGGTGAACGGCTCGTAGGCCAGGCCGATGCCCTCGGCGGCGGCCTCCACGGACTCCTGCGTGATGCCGTAGGGCAGCGACTCGTCCACCACGAACGTGATGGGCTCGGTGGGCTCGGCGGTGACCTGCTGGAACCCGACGGCGCCGAGCACCACGGAGAGCCCGGCCAGGGCCACGGCCAGGACGGGGAATCGAGGCGGGGGCCGGCGGCGCAACGGGCCGCTGTTCTGAGATACGCGGGTGCGGGGCACGGGTCAAGAGTCTAGAGTGCCACCGTGACCCAGACCCCCGCGCCCCGCACTGACGAGGAGATCCGTCCCTACCTCCAGCGGCTGGGACTCCCCGGACTGATCGACCTGCACGTGCACTTCATGCCGCAGAACGTGCTGGACAAGGTCTGGGCCTTCTTCGACGGGGTCGGCGAGCGGGGCATGGTCCCGCCGTGGACCATCACCTACCGCACGCCCGAGGACGAACGCGTCGCCACCCTGCACCGGATGGGCGTGAGCGCCTACACCACCCTGAACTACGCACACCGCCCCGGCATGGCCGACTGGCTCAACGACTACTCCGCCCGGTTCGCCGCAGACCACCCCGAGGCGATCCACTCCGGCACCTTCTACCCCGAGCCCGGCGTGGAGGCCCAGGTGGCCGGCTGCCTGGAGGCCGGGGTGAGGATCTTCAAGGTGCACGTGCAGGTCGGCGGCTTCACCCCGTTGGACCCCCTGCTCGGGCCGGCCTGGGCGCTGCTGGAGGAGTCCGGGACCCCCGTGGTCATCCACTGCGGCAACGGCCCGACGCGCGGCGAGCACACCGGCCCCGGACCCATCCGCGAACTCCTGGCCCGCCACCCGCGGCTCGTGCTCGTCATCGCCCACGCCGGCCTGCCCGAGTACGTCCAGTTCGCCGCACTGGCCCGCGAATACCCGGGGGTCCACCTGGACACCACCATGGTGGGGACCTCCTACATGGAGCAGTCCTTTCCCCTGCCGGAGGGCTATCCACGGATCTTGGCCGGGTTGGCGGACAAGGTGGTGCTGGGCACCGACTTCCCCAACATCCCCTACCCCTATGCCCATCAGCTCCAGGTGCTGGCCGACTGGGGGCTCGGCGACGGGTGGATGCGCCAGGTCCTCTGGGAGAACCCCCGCCGGCTGCTCGGTGACTGAGGGCCGGCCGCTGACCGCACCGCTACTGACCGTTCGGCGACTGATCACCCCGGTAGTCCCGCGGCGTCAGGCCCAGCACGGTGCGGAAGTCCCGGCTCAGGTGGGCCTGGTCCGCGTAGCCGAGCTCCGCGGCCACGTCCGCGATGACCACGGACGCATCCTCCCGCAGTCGCGCGGCCGCCTCCTGCAGCCGGTACCGGCGGATGATCGCCAGCGGCGGCAGCCCCACATGACTGCGCGCCAGCCGCTGGACGCCACGCGTTGAGGTGCCCAGCCGCTCGGCCACGTGCTCCACGCGGACGATCCCCCGGTCCGTGGCGATGGCCTCCTTCATCGCGTTGGCGAGCCGGCCGGGCCGGTCGGGCGCCGCCAGCCGGCCCGCCGCCCAACGGGCGAAGGCGGAGGCGGCCCGGGTGCGGGAGGAGGCGCCGCCGTCGTGCCCCATGGCCGCCACCACCGCGGCGTGCAGCTCCGGCGCGGTGAACGGGACCTCGGCGTCACGGACCGCGCCGGGGTCCGGGTGCAGCTGGACCGCGGCGGCCGGGCGGAGCAGCGCGCCCACCGCCCAGCCGGTGCCCCGCAGGTCCCGGAACGAGGACCGCGTGGACGGCCCGGAGAGTGTCACGCCGTCCGGCTGGACCACGAGATTGGAGGCCGGGAAGGGAAGCAGCTCCTGGCGGGAGGTGCGGCCCGGTGCGAGGTGCCAGCGGGGGATCCAGAACCAGCGGATCAGGTCCTCCAGCTCCGGTGGGGCCGGGATCCGGTGGAAGGTGGGCAGGCGGGTGGGGTAGAGGATGCCGCGGGGGTCCTCGGGACGGGTCACGCCGGACTCCTTCCGCGGATGGCTGGTGTCGCGAATCTCCAAGCCGCCGGGCCGGTGCCGGTCCTACGGTGGGTCCATGAGCGAGCACAGTGAACAGGACGGGCCCCGGCTCGGGGTCACTGGAGAGCATACGACCGACGGCGTGCCGCACGGGTTCACGTCCCTGACCCCGTTCCTGGCGGTGGCCGGCGCGCGGGAGGCCGTCGGCTTCTACCGGGACGTGTTCGGGGCCCGGGTGCTGGGTGTCACTGAGATGGGCGGGATGGTGGTGCACGCCGAACTGGACTTCGGCCAGGGCCGCCTGCAGCTGGGTGAACCCAACCCGGACTACGGGCTGGTCCCGGCCCCCGCCGGGGAGGATGACTGCTACTCGATGGGCCTGTACTGCGCCGACGTGGACGCGCTGGTGGCCCGGGCCGAGCAGGCGGGGGCGGTGGTCCGCGAACCGCTGAGCACGTTCGTCTCCGGGGACCGCTTCGCCTCCGTGCGGGATCCCTTCGGCGTCCGCTGGTCCTTGATGTCCCGGGTGGAGGACCTGAGCCAGGAGGAGAGCGACCGTCGGGTGGCCGAATGGGCCGCCGCGCAGGGGTGACCCTGGTGCCGAGCCCCGGGAAGATCGACCTCAAGGCCAGCCTTGACCCGTACCGGGCGAGGCGCGGCGAGTTCCGGATCCTCGACGTACCCGAGATGCGGTATCTGATGGTGGACGGGCAGGGTGATCCCAACACCTCGCCGGAGTACGCTGCGGCGCTGCAAACTCTGTATCCCGTGGCGTACGCCCTGAAGTTCGCCTCCAAGGCGGCCGGGCGCGACTACGTGGTGCCGTCGCTGGAGGGCCTGTGGTGGGCCGAGGACCTGGACGCCTTCACCACGGCCCGTGACAAGTCCGCCTGGGACTGGACCATGATGATCCTGGTCCCGGACTGGCTGGACGCGGCCGAGGTGACGGCGGCCCTGGACGAGCCGGCCGCGAAGAGGGCGAAGAAGCCCGGTGGCGGCCCCGCGCGGCTCGACGACGTACGGTTCGCCACCCTGACGGAGGGGCGCTGCGTGCAGACCCTGCACCTGGGCCCCTTCGACGAGGAGGCCGGCGTCCTGGAGGAGATGCACCACCGCTTCATCCCGGCGAACGGCCTCGAACTGACCGGAACTCACCATGAGGTCTACCTCTCCGACCCTCGCCGGACAGCCCCCGAGAGGCTCCGCACGATCCCGCGCCAGCCGGTGCGGGCGGCGGCAGGGGCGAACGGCGGGACGGCTGGCGAGGGTGCCGGCGGGACGGCAGGTCCGGAGGACCTTGAGTCGCGGATCGCCGCCCTCCTCTCGGAACGCCTGGCCGCCCGCCGGGATCCCGGCTCAGGTCCTCGTGCCGGAACCGTGCAGCGCAGGTGGATGTTCGGCCACCGCGGGTTCATGGTCGGTGGGAAGCTCGCGCTGACCTCCGGACGGGACGGGCTACTGGTCCGGGTGGACCCAGAGCGGTCTGCGGAGCTGCTGAAGAAACCCGGTGCCCGCCAGGCCGTCATGGGTGAACGGGACATGGGGCCGAGTTGGCTTACCGTGGACGCCGCCGCCGTGGACACCGGCGAGGCTCTCGCCGACTGGATCGACCTCGCCCTCGACTACAACTCCCTCCTCACGCACCGTCCGTGACCTTTCGCAGTCACGGTTGCTGCGAGGTGTCACGCGTGCTGCGAAAGCTAAGGGACGCGGCCCGGGCACTATTCCGGGTCGGTGACGTCCGCGAGCTGTGCGCCGAGCACCTCGACCAGCCCGTCGGCATCGACCAGCACGGCGGCACCCGGTGATCCGGCGCCGATGGAGACCCGCTGACCGGCCAGGGCGAGGTCGGCGATGACGGGCCAGGCCGTCGTCGCGCCGAAGGGGGTGATGGAACCGCGCGGATAGCCGGTCACCTCGAGTGCCTCGGCGGCCGGGGGCATGGACAGGCGGTTCACGCCGAGTAGGGCGCGGAGCTTGGGCCAGGAGATGCTGCGCCCGCCCGGGACGAGGACGAACAGGTAGTCCCCCTCCCCGCGGCGGACCACGAGGGACTTGACCAGCCGGCCCGGGTCCACCCCGCGGGCGGCAGCGGCCTCGGCCAGCGAGGAGACGGGACCGTGCTCGGTCAGGGTGTACTCCAAGCCCGAGCCGACGATGGCGGTCAGGCCGGCAGGCTGTTCCGCGGGCTGTTCGGCGGGAGGGGTGGATTCCGTGGGGGTGCTCACGAGACCATGGAACCATGAGCGCCGTTCCCCCGCCCCCCGTACCCGGCGACGACCGCGACTGGACGTTCGTGATCACCGACGGCTGCGGTGAATGCGGCTTCCGGCCGGTGCCGGTGGCAGAACTGTCCGACTGGTTCGTGGAGCGGTCGAGCCGCTGGCGCGAGCCCCTCACCCGGGACGAGGTGGCCGAGCGCCCCGAGCCGGGGGTGTGGTCCGCCCTGGAGTACGGGCGCCACGTCCAGGACATGCTCGTCCTGCTGAAGGATCGCGTCTACGCCATGCTCGCCGAGCAGACGCCGATGCTGGCCGACTGGGACGGGGACGCCCAGGCCGTGGAGCTCGAGTACTGGAAGGCCGATCCGCTGAAGACGCTCGTGGAGCTGCAGCGGGCGGCCGTCCGGGCGGGCACGCTGCTGGGCAGCGTCTCGGGCGTGGACTGGGAGCGGACCGGCCTCCGCTCGGACGGGATGTCCTTCACGGTGGCGGCCATGAGCCAGTACATCGCGCACGAGATGGAGCACCACCTGCACGACGTCGGCGCCTGAGTCAGGCCTGGACCGCACCCTTCCGGCGTCCGGCGATGAGGGCGTCGAGGCTGATGCGGCCGGGGCCCACGAGGGCGAAGACCAGGGAGGCCAGGCCGATCACGGCCACCAGCTCCCAGCCGTTGCCGGCCACGAACACGCCGTGCGGGGCGTGCACGAACAGCACGGCGCCGAGCATCGCCAAATGATTGGCGCGTCAACTTTTATCTCACCGTGGTGAGATGTCCCCTATCCGCAGCCGCCCGGGAATACGCCTCCGGCGGGTTTCGCCGCATGCGAAGTCGGCTCTCCGCCCGGTCCCGACGGGTTGGCAAGACCGGTCCTGGGCGGAAGGGTGGGGGCATGGCTACCTACACGACCACCAACCCGACCACCGGTGCGACCGATCGCGAGTTCCCGACCCTGGACGAGTCCGGGGTGGAGGACGTGCTGCACCGTTCTGACGCGGCCTTCCCCGCCTGGCGCTCGCTGACCCCGCAGGAGCGGGCCGGCATCCTCACCCGGGTGGCGGACGCCTACAAGGCCCGGTCCGAGGAGCTCGGGCGGCTCATCGCCACTGAGATGGGCAAGCCCCTGGCCGAGGCCATCGGCGAGGCCAAGCTGGCCGGCAAGATCTACCGCTGGTACGCCGAGCACGGACCCGAGCTGCTGCAGCCCGAGACGCTCGACCCCCAAGGGGCGCAGGAGTCCCTTGTCACCACCGAACCCGTCGGCCCCCTCGTCGGCGTCATGCCGTGGAACTATCCGTACTACCAAGTGGCCCGCTTTGCCGCGCCCAACCTGATGGCCGGGAACACGGTCATCCTGAAGCACGCCGAGATCTGCGCCGGATCGGCCCAGGTCATGGCGGAGATCTTCCATGACGCCGGCGTGCCGGAGGACGTCTACCTCAACGTCTTCGCGGACCACGACCAGGTGGCGGCCATGATCGCCGACCCCCGGGTCCACGGCGTGTCCCTGACCGGCAGCGAACGGGCCGGGGCCGCCGTGGCGGAGACGGCCGGCAAGAACCTGAAGAAGGCCGTGCTGGAGCTCGGCGGGTCCGACGCCTTCATCGTGCTGGAGGACGCGGACCTGGAGCAGGTGGCCCGGACCGCCGCCGAGGCCAGGCTCTCCAACGCCGGCCAGGCCTGCAACTCCCCCAAGCGGATGATCGTTCCCACGGCCGCGTTGCCGGACTTCGTCTCGGCCCTGACGGCTGCCTTCGGCGCGGCCGTGGTGGGAGACCCCCTGGACCCGGAGGTCGAGGTCGGCCCGCTGTCCTCGGTGAAGGCGCGCGACACCGTGGTGGCCCAGGTCAACCGGGCCGTGGAGCAGGGCGCCGTCCTCCACGTGGGCGGGGAGGCCCTGGAGGGGGACGGGGCGTTCATGCGGCCTGCCGTCCTGACGGGCATCACCCCGGAGATGGACGCCTACTCCGAGGAGATCTTCGGGCCGGTGGCCATGGTCTACGGTGCCGACTCCGCGGACGACGCCGTGCGGCTGGCCAATGACGTGAGTTTCGGGCTGAGTGGCTCGGTGTGGGGTTCCGACGTCGAACGGGCGCAGGAGGTCGCCGACCAGCTGGAGGTCGGGATGGCGTACGTCAACGAACACGGCACCACCCTGCCGGGCCTGCCGTTCGGCGGCGTGAAGCGCTCCGGCTTCGGCCGCGAGCTGGGCCGCTGGGGCATGGGCGAGTTCGTCAACACCCGCCTGCGCCGGACCGCGCGGTCCTGACCCCCGCAGGGTTCATGCGGACGGGTGCCGCACCGCCCGGGCGGACATGATCTCGGCGCCGGCCTCGCGCACGCGGGCCTGCAAGACGCGGTCGGCCGTCGCCACCACCACTCCGGCCCCGGAGGCGACCTCGCGCCGGGCCACGGCGACGATCTCGTCGTCGCCCTCACCCGGCGCCTCGACCACCTCGACGCCGGGCGCCGGCCCGACCCCGCGGGCCTTCCCCTCGGTGACCAGGACGATCCGGTGACCCGCCCTGCCGGGACCGGGGCCGGCGTCGGGCCCTCCTGCCTGCTGTCCGGACCGGGCCAGTACCGTCAGGTGGTCCCGCAGGAGCTCGGTGGCGGCGCGGCGGTCCCGCCACCAGCCGTCCGGGACGGATCCCACCACATTGGCGGCATCCACCACGAGCACGTGCCGGGTCGGGTCGGTGTCCATGGGACCATTCTCCCGTGCCGGCGGCCGTGAGTCGTGGGTAGGCTCGTGCTATCCCCACCGACATCAGGAGTGCCATGAGTTTTCTCGATCCGTCCGTCTGGGACGGCAAGATCTACACCGACGGCTGGACCGAGGGTTCGGCCGATCCCGTGGACATCGTCGAACCGGCCACGGGCACGGTGCTGGGCCGGGCCGGGATGGCCTCGGGCGAGGACGTGTTCGCCGCCGCCACCCGCGCCGCGAAGGCCCAGAAGGCCTGGGCCGCCACCAAGCCCGAGGAGCGCGCCGCCGTGCTGCGCCGGGCCGGTCAGGTCTTCGAGGACCACGTGGAGGAGCTGAACACCTGGATCCAGCGTGAGACCGGCGCGATCGGGGGCAAGGCCGCGATGGAGACCCACGTGGCCGCCAACGAGTGCTTCGACTCCGCCGGGCTGCCGCACCACCCGGCCGGGGAGGTGCTCACCTCGGACGAGGCGCACTGGTCCTTCGCCCGCCGGGTGCCGGCCGGCGTGGTGGGCGTGATCTCCCCCTTCAACTTCCCGCTGATCCTCTCCATCCGCTCGGTGGCCCCCGCCCTCGCGCTGGGCAACGCCGTGATCCTCAAGCCGGATCCGCGCACCCCCGTGACCGGCGGCGTGATGATCATGCGCGCCTTCGAGGAGGCCGGCCTGCCCGCCGGGGTGCTGCAGCTGCTGACCGGCGGGGCGGACGCCGGCGCCGCGCTGTCTGAGGCCCCGGAGATTCGCGTGGTGTCCTTCACGGGTTCCACGGCCGCCGGCCGGAAGGTCGGGGAGGCCTGCGGCCGCAACCTCAAGCGCGCCCACCTGGAACTGGGCGGCAACAACGCCCTCGTGGTGCTGCCCGGCGCCGATGTGGCCGCCGCCGCGTCCGCCGGCGCGTTCGGCGCGTTCATGCACCAGGGCCAGGTCTGCATGACCAGCGGACGCCACCTGGTGCACGAGTCCCTCCGGGAGCAGTACGTGGCGGCGCTCAAGGAGAAGGCCGAGAACCTGCCCGTCGGCGACCCCACCGGTCAGGTGGCCCTCGGACCGATCATCGACGAGAGGCAGCGGGACAACGTCGACCGGATCGTGCGCGGTGCCAAGGACGCCGGGGCGAACATCGAGGCCGGCGGCACCTACGAGAACCTGTTCTACGCGCCGACGGTGCTCTCCGGGGTGGACGCGGAGAATCCGGCCTGGACCGAGGAGATCTTCGGGCCCGTGGCCCCGGTGATGTCCTTCTCCACCCTCGAGGAGGCCGCCGAGGTCATCAACGCCAACGAGTACGGGCTCTCCCTGGGCATCCTCGGTGACGTGGGCCAGGCCATGAAGCTCGCCGACCTGGTGGACGCCGGCAAGGTGCACATCAACGAGCAGACCGTGGCGGACGAGTCCAACGCGCCGATGGGCGGGATGAAGGCCTCCGGCAACGGGGCGCGGTTCGGCGGCTACACCGCGAACATCGAGGCCTTCACCGAGGTCCAGTGGCTCACGATGCGGCCGGAGATCGCGCCCTACCCGTTCTAGTCCAGCAGGTCCTAGACCAGCAGGGTGGGGCCGCTACCGCTGCCGCGGACGTTGCCGTGGACGCGGTCGTGCAGCGACTCCATCCGCCGGTCCAGGTCGTCGGCGGCCTGCGCCGCCTCCCGCAGTTCATCCACGACGTCGGCCGGCACCTCGCCGTCGTACTTGTACTTGATCTTGTGGTCCAGCGAGGCCCAGAAGTCCATGGCGATGGTGCGGAACTGGATCTCCACCGGGATCAGGACGACCCCCGTGGAGAGGTAGACGGGCACGCGGACGGTGGCGTGCAGCGAGGAGTAGCCGTTGGCCTTGGGCTGGGCGATGTAGTCCTTCACCGAGATCACCTCCACGTCCTGGCGCTCTGTGAAGAGCTCGAAGACGCGGTACACGTCCCGGCGGAAGCTGCAGGTCACCCGGGTCCCGGCGATGTCCAGGATCTCCCGCCGCCAGACGCCCAGGTCCATCGGCAGCTCGCGGCGGTTGGACTTGGCCACGAGCGAGTCCAGCGTCTTCAGCCGGGTGGAGACGTGCTCGATGGGGTTGTAGTCGTGCAGGTGCAGGAACTCGTCCTGCAGGATGTGCATCTTGGTCTCCACCTCCCGCAACGCGAACTCGTACTCGAGGGTGAGCTGACGGAAGTCGGAGCCGATGGCGGCCAGCCGCTGCGCGAGGCCCGCCGGCATGGTGCTCAGGTCCATCCCGGTCTCGGCGCCCAGTCGTTCGAGGTCAGTGGAGGGCGCGGGCGGTCTGGGGGAGTCGTCCATGGTCTCCATCCTCGCGGATCCGCCTGTCACGAATCCGTGCCTCAGCTGGGTGCCGGCTGGACACCCGCTGGTTCTGCCGACGGCCCGGAAGCGATCACCGCAGATCTGGAGGGGACGCGGCGGACGGGAGCGGCCTACCGTGGGGACACGCGCGCAGACCCCCTGCCTGCCCCGGTCTGCCCTTCCCGAAGGATTGCCATGACCACCACCGACCTCTCCCACGACGATCCGGCCCCGGCCACCCCGCCCGTCGTCGACCAGGCGACCTGGCAGGCCGAGCTCGACGCCCTCCGCCGCCGCGAGAAGGCCGCCACCCGCGAGCTCGACGCCATCGCCGCCCAGCGCCGCCGGCTGCCCATGGTGAAGATGCCCGACTACACGCTCGAGGGCGCCTTCGGCCCCGTCCGGCTGGTGGACCTCTTCGACGGCAAGCACCAGCTCATCGTCTACAGCCACATGTGGCACCCCGGCGACGAGTATCAATGTGGCGGCTGCACGTTCTTCACCTCGCAGTTCACCCGGCTCGAGTTCCTCGCCGCCTACGACGCGCGCTTCGTCATCGTCACCCAGGGCTCCATCGACGAGGCGCTCGCCTACCGGCACCGGGTCGGGAACCAGATGAGCTGGTACTCCACCGCGAACAGCACCTTCGGGGCAGACGTGGGCGCCCCGTCCCATGCCGGGTTCGCCCTGAACGTGTTCCTGCGGGACGGTGAGGACGTCTACCGGACCTGGCACACCGATGGCCGCGGGGTGGAGCAGGTTTCCCACGTCTTCCCGCTGTTGGACGTGCTGCCCTTCGGACGCCGGGAGGAGGGGGAGGATTCCCCCGCCGGATGGCCGCAGGGTGAGACCTTCGGCGATTGGCCCGAACCGCAGGACATCGCCGGCTGGTACGGGGATGCCTGAGGCACGGCAGGGCCCGACGTCGGCCCGGTCGCGTCAGGCGGTCGGGGCCAGGATGCAGAACTCGTTGCCGGACGGGTCCGTGTAGACGGTCCACGGCAGTTCGGGGTCGTCGGCGACCACCGCGGCACCCAGTGCCAGCAGCCGGGAGGTGACCGGGCCGTCGTCGGGCCCGGGCCTGACGTCCAGGTGCATGCGGTTCTTCCCGCGCTTGGGCCCGGACTCCGTCAGGAACTCCAGCAGCGGTCCCGTCCCCGAGGGGTGGCGCAGGGACGCCTCCGCCACGCCCGCCACGCGCTCCCAGCCGGTGGCCACCGCCCAGAAGTCCGCGTCCCGGTCCGGATCGGAACCCTCCAGGATCAGGGACGTGAGCACCCCCGTGCCGTGGTAGGCCTCCCGCTCGTCCATGACGCAGAAGGCGTTGCCCTCCGGATCGGCGAGGACCACCCACGGCACGTCCTGCTGCCCGATGTCCGCGGGCGTGGCACCCAGCCCGAGCAGCCGTTCCACCACCTCCTGCTGCCGCACCCCGCCGGTGAGGTCCGGGTGGACCCGCGATTTCGCCGGCGAGGGGTCCGGGACCCGTTCGAAGCACAGGTCGAGGAAGCGGCCGCCTGTCAGGGGCAACCGGACCTCCACGCCGGCCTCGTTGTCCGTGAGGGGCTCCGCTCCCAGGGCGGCCGCCCAGAAGTCCGCCAGCCGGCGCGGATCACGGGCATCGACGTTGAGGTTCTCCAGGCGCATGGCACCGGTTCTATCAATCCCGGCGCGCACCGGACAAGGGGTGGCCGAGGTCTCGCCCTGGAGGGTGCCACGCCGTAGCCTCAGATCCGGACCGGGGTGACGGGCCGTCTGACGCCCCGGAGAAAGATGTTCCGCACCCCGTGTCGATCCGTCCCGCCCCCGTTCGACGGGTCAGTATCAGGACGCAGCGGGCGCCCTGCCGAACCAAGGAGATCACCATGAAGTACATGCTCATCATGCGTTCCACCGACGCGGCGCTCGAGGCCTCCCAGAAGGTCGACTTCGAGGAGATCCTCAACCAGATGGGCGCCTACAACGAGGCGATGCTGAAGGCCGGCGTCATGATCGGCGGCGAGGGGCTGGCGGACGCGAAGGAGGAGGCCAACTTCATCGTCGACTTCGACCAGGACCCGCCGCTGATCACCGACGGCCCGTACGGGGAGACCCATGAGCTGTTCAGCGGCTTCTGGCTGCTGGAGGTCCCCACCAAGGAGGACGCGATCGAGTGGGCCAGCCGCTGCCCCCTGGGCCCGGGCTCCAAGCTGGAGGTCCGCCGCGTGACCGGCGAGGAGGACTTCGCCGACTACGCGGACAACGAGTACATCCAGAAGGAGGCCGGCTGGCGCGAGGAGGAAGAGGCCCGGCGCAGCGCGGGGACGGCCTGAGCGGCCGGGAGCCCAGGGGAGGCGAACAGTGGACAGCGCGGCGACGGTCCGGCGGCGGCTCGAGGCGGTCTGGCGTATCGAGTCGGCCCAGATCGTGGCCGCGCTGACGCGCACGACCGGGGACCTCGGAATGGCCGAGGACGCCGCGCAGGACGCCGTGTCCGCGGCCCTGCGGCAATGGCCGGCCGAGGGCGTCCCCCGCGCCCCCGGGGCCTGGCTGATGGCGGTGGCCCGCCGCCGCGCCGTGGACGCCTGGCGGCGGGACGAGCGGCTGCAGCAGAAGTACCGCCTGCTGGCCCGGGAGTCCCCGGACCCCGCGAGCCCCTGGGGCGCGCCGGAGTCCGCGGCCCTCTGGGAGCCGGTGGAGGACGACGTCCTGCGCCTGGTCTTCGTGGCCTGCCACCCCGTGCTCTCCCGCGAGGCCCGGGTGGCGCTGACGCTGCGGGTGGTCGCCGGGCTCACCACGGAGGAGATCGCCCGGCTGTTCCTGGTGCCCGTGGCCACCGTCCAGCAGCGGATCGTGCGGGCCAAGCACACGCTGGCCGAGGCCCGGGTGCCCTTCGAGATCCCGGAGCGCGAGGACTGGGGGCCCCGGCTGGGGGCGGTGCTCGGCGTGGTCTACCTGATGTTCACGGAGGGCTACGCCGCCACCGCGGGGGACCGATGGATCCGCCGCGAGCTGACCGAGGAGGCCCTGCGGCTCGGTCGCATCCTGTCCGGGCTGGTCCCCCACGAGGCCGAGGTGCACGCGCTCTCGGCGCTGATGGAGCTGCAGGCCTCGCACTTCGCCGCGCGGACCGGCCGGGACGGCCAGCCCGTCCTGCTCGCGGACCAGGACCGCACGCGCTGGGACCGGGCCCGCATCCGCCGCGGGCTGCAGTCCCTCGACCGCGCTGACCGAGCCGCCGCCCGGCGAGGGCGCAGCCGCGGCCCCTACGCCCTGCAGGCGGCCATCGCGGCCGTCCACGCGCAGGCGGACTCCGTGGAGACCACGGACTGGCCGCGGATCGTGCTGCTCTACGAGGCCCTCGGCCGGCTGGCGCCCAGCCCCGTCATCGAGCTCAACCGGGCCGTGGCCGTCTCCCAGGCCACCGGCCCCGAGACCGCGCTGCGGATGGTGGACCGGCTGCGGGAGGAGAAGGTCCTGCGCGGCACCCACCTGCTGCCCGCCGTCCGGGCGGAGTTGCTGGCCCGGTGCGGCCGGACCGCAGAGGCCCGCCAGGAGTTCCTCGCCGCGGCCGGCCTGGCCCGCAACGAGCGGGAGCGCGAGGCGCTCCGGGACCGCGCGGAGGCCGCCGCCGTGCGGCCGGAGGGGGCGTAGATGGCGGAGTTCACGGATCGGTACGACGCCGGCCGGCAGCTGGCCGCGCTCCTCGCCTCCCGCGGCGGGTCGCCGGACGCCAGCGCCGGGGGAGCCCGGGCACCAGAGGTGACGGCCGGCGTCGGGCCCCTCTCCGGCACCACCGTGGTGCTCGGCCTGCCGCGCGGCGGGGTCCCCGTGGCCGAGGTGGTGGCCCGGGAGCTCGGGACGCCGCTGGACGTCATCATGGTCCGCAAGCTGGGAGTGCCCGCGCATCCGGAGCTGGCGATGGGCGCCATCGGGGAGGGCGGGCTGCGCGTGCTGGACGAGGCGATCAGGCGGCACTTCGCGGTGACGGAGGCGGAACTGGCCGAGGTGCAGGAGCGGGAGGAACAGACCCTGGCCCGGCGGGCGGAGCTGTTCCGGGCGGGACGGCCGCCCCTGGACCTGCGGGGCGCCACCGCCGTGCTGGTGGATGACGGCATGGCCACCGGGGCCACCGCCCGCGTGGCGTGCCTGGCCGCGCGGAAGCTCGGGGCGGACCGCGTGGTGCTGGCCGTGCCCGTGGCCGCCCGGGACACCGTGGCACGGTTCCGGGCGGAGGGGGAGGCAGACGAGGTGGCCGTGGTGGCCACGCCCCGGCACTTCCGCTCCGTGGGGGAGCACTACGCGGACTTCGCCGCGGTGGAGGACGAGGGCGTGGTGACGATCCTTCAGCGGTCCTGATCCGCGAAGAACCTCAACAGCTCCGGTTCGAGTTCACCTGCGGCCTGCATGGGCAGTGAGTGGGTGGTGTCCGGCCAGACCTTCACCGTGGAATCGGTCAGGGACTCTGCTCGCTCCACCGCGTCCTGGCCGCCGGCCAGCGAATCCCGGGAGGCCAGGGCCACGTAGACGGGCATGCTGAGCCGTTCCAGTTGGTCGTCGGTCAGGGGTGAGGGCTGCGGGACGGCCGCCTGATAGTGGGCGGTGGCCGCGGTGATCATGCGGGTCATCGGCTCGTCGCGATCCTCCTCCGAGTCGATCTCCGCGCCGCCGATCCACTCCAGGGCGGTCTCCCGCCAGGCATCCGGCAGGCCCGGCAGTGAGGCGACCACGCTCCACCACAGCATCTCCGGGGAGGGGTTGGCCAGCGTGAACACCGGGTCCAGGAGTGTGAGGGTGGCGGTGCGTTCGGGGTACTCGTGCGCGTAGGCCGAGGCCACGGCCCCGCCGAACGAATGGCCCATCAGGTGGACGCCCTCTGGGGCTAGCGCGGACACGACATCGTCGATCGGGTGGGCCTGGTCCGTGAATTCCTCGAAGGGGACCGCTTGCTCGGACAGGCCGGAGTCACCGAGGGCATCGAAGGCCAGCACCCGGCGTTCCCCTGCGAGGTTCTCGAGGTTGTCCATCCACATGGGCACACCGGAGGCCCGGCCCGGAACCAGCAGGATTGGGGTCTCACCGCGGTTCAGATCCGTGGCCCACTCGTAGACGCGGATCGTTCCGTGGCTGGTGCGGAGGTCATGGGTGTCCGTGGGCTCCGGCAGGCGGTCCATCGAGTCCTGATAGGCCGACAGGTAGTCGATGCGACCCTCGGCACTGCGGAAGTGGCCGACGCCGGGAGGACCGGCAAAGAAGGTCCAGGTGGCGACCAGCCCGATCCCCACCAGGACCACGAGCAGGCCGGTGCCCAGCCACCGGAGGAGCCGGCGCCCGCGACCGGGGCGCTGGGGCCGGCGCCGTGGGGTTGAGGAGCTGGTGGCGATACTGACGGAGCCGGCGGATCGGGAAGGTGGAACGGAGTCACCGTCCGTCGAATCGGATCGATGGTTTGACAGTATGTCCATACTGCAATGCTGATGCAAGTTGCCCGTACTGTAAAGTGGCGGCATGCCGAAGATCGTCGACCATGAGCAGCGTCGCGGGGAGATCGCCCTGGCCTTGTGGCAGGTCATCCACGAGCAGGGGATCGACGGGGTGTCCTTCCGTGCGGTGGCGGAGGCGGCCGGGGTGTCCATCGGCCGGGTGCAGCATTACTTCACGAGCAAGGACGAGTTGGTGGTCTTCGGTTGCCGGGCGATGGTGTCCGCAGCCGAGCAGGACCACGGCCCGGATCCCTCTCCCCGGGGGCCAGCGCGGGCGCGTGATGAGCTGGCGGACTTCCTCTGTGCCCCCCTCCCGCTCACCGAGGGGCTGCGGGTGGGCTCCTCGGTGTGGGCTACCTATCTCGCCAAATCCGTGTCCCATCCGGGCGTCGCCGCGGTGGTGGCCGAGGCCATGCAAGGTCGCGTAGAGGTCACGGCCACACTGCTCGCCGCTGCCCGGGGGACGCAGGAGGTGCGGGGAACGCGGGAGGCGCGGGAGGCGCGGGGTGACGAACAACCGGCCCCTGATGTGGAGGTGGCACCGGAGACAGCGAGGGTGCAGTCCACCGCCCTGGCATTGGTGTCACTGTCCGAGGGCCTGAGCAGCCGGATCCTGGCCGGTGCCCTGGACGCGGACGAGGCCGGTGCCCTGATCCGGGACGCGGTGGACCGCGCGGTCCACACGGACTGACCTGGCGAGTGGGGTAATCCGGCAGGATCGGAGGCGCGGGATGACCGCGAGCTGCCTACCGTGGGAGACGCCACCGAGACGAAGGACGCCATGCGGATCGTGATCACCCAGAACACCACCCTAGACGGGCGCATCGAGATGCTCGATCCGTGGTTCGACCCCGCGGACCAGGACGAGGAGCTGGCCGCGGAACTGATGCGGCAGACCGAACAGGAGGACGTGCTGCTGCTCGGGCGGCAGACCTTCGAGGACTTCCGCGGCTACTGGCCGCAACAGACCGAGGACACCACCGGGGTGGCCGCGAGCCTGGACGCCGCCGACAAGCGCGTGGTCTCCTCCACCCTCACCGATCCGGGCTGGGCCAACACCACGATCATCTCCGGTGACCCGTTCGAGGCCGTGCGGGCGATGCGGGACGAGCCGGGGCGGGACGTGATCATCACCGGCAGCATCACCCTGTGCCACGCCCTGATCTCCGCCGGGCTGGTAGACCTGTACCGGATGTTCGTCTACCCGTACTGGCAGGGCCGGGGCCGGTCCTTCTTCCCAGACGGGCACCCCGGGACCGGCCTGCGCCGGGTGGAGGCCCGGGCCTTCTCCGGCGGGGTGACCTACGCGGCCTACGTTCCGCTCGCGGGCCTGGGATCCGAGCAGGACGACTGAGCTGGCTGAGACGACTGAAGGATTTGAGATGGGACAGCTGATCTACTCCGCCATCGGATCCCTGGACGGCTACATCGCCGACCCGGACGGCGACTTCTCCTGGGCCGAACCGGACGAGGAGGTCCACCAGTACGCCAACGACATGCTGCTGGGCGTGGACCTCCACCTCTACGGCCGGACCACCTATGACCTGATGACCGTGTGGGAGACGGACCCGGACTTCGCCGCGGCCTCGCGTGTCTACGCCGAGTTCGCCCAGCGGTGGATGGACGCGGACAAGGTCGTCTACTCCACCACGCTCGGCGAGGTGTCCACCCGCCGGACCCGGCTGGAGCGGGAGTTCGATCCGGAGGCCGTGCGCGAACTGAAGGAGTCCACCGGCGGCGGGATCATGATCGGCGGACCCACCCTGGCCGCCCACGCCCTGCGGGCTGGCCTCGTGGACGTGGTGGACCAGGTCCTGCTTCCCATCGTCATCGGCGGCGGGCTCGCCGTCTTTCCCGACGGCGTCCGGTTGGGTCTCGAACTGGAGGCCGAGCGCCGCTTCGCCTGCGGGGCGGTGGCGGTGCGGCACCGGGTGACGGGCGCGACCCCTCCGAACTGAGTCGCAAGAATGGCCCCTGATGCGCTGGAAGCGGGGGCAATTCCTGCGACTCGGATGTGGGGTTCAGAGCAGGTTGACGAGCAACACGAAGGTCAGTGTGCCCAGGCCGATGCTCAGCAGGGTCCGGCGACCGCAGAGCAGGTGCACCGCGATGGTGACCGCGGCCGCGAGGGCGGCGTGGGCCGCCGTCGTCCAGTGGATGCCGGCGTCACCGGTGAAGGTGCCGGTCCAGGTGGAGGCCGCCAGGATGCCGAGGATCCCCACCGGCATCCACAGCCCGAGGGCGAGCACCAGCCTCGACTCGCGCAGGGGCTTGAGGACGGCGAAGGGCACGGCCCGCAGTGCCACGGTGATGGCGCCGGCGATCACGAGGGCGGCCACCACGTACCAGGAGTCTGACACTGGATCAGGCATCGGTGACCTCCTGCCCGTCCTGTCCTGCCTGCCGGGAGAGCGCGTATCGCACGGCCAGGGCCACCACGAACAGCATCATCGCCACGAACAGCGACTGCTCCGGCAGGAGGATATGCGCGGCCGCGAAGCACCCCAGCGCCATAACCAGGGACGGCACCTGCTTCCGCGTCCGGCAGGCATCCAGGGTCAGGGTGATGAACAGGGCCACGAGGGCGAACTCGAGCCCCTCGACCGTGCCGGGCAGGGCGGAGGCGAACAGCACCCCGGCCAGGCCGCCGAAGACCCAGTAGCACTGGAAGGCGAGTTGGGTGGCCAGTAGCCTGGGTGACGTCCAGCCCCGCGGATTGGCCGCGGTGATGGCGTAGGACTCGTCCGTCAGGGCATAGACGGAATAGGCCCGCGCCAGCGGATTTCGCACCACGTGCAGCGGGAAGGTGAAGGCGTAGAAGACGTGCCGGAAGTTCACCAGCAGGGTGGTCAGGGCGATCGTCGCCAACGGTGTGGCCGCGGCGATCAGCCCCACCAGCAGCAGCTCCACCGAACCGGCGTAGACCGCGATGGACAGGGCCGGGGCCATCCACCACGGCAGCCCGTACTGGATCACCAGGATGCCGAAGGCCACGCCCAGCGGGAACATGCCCAGACCCGCGGGCAGGGACAGCCGGATGCCGAAGGCGATCTCGGCGCGGCGGCCGCGCGGTTCCTCGATCGCCTGACTGGTCATGGATCCATGATCCCCTGAATGGGACCATTCGATGGCGCGTGACATGGGGCCGTCCAAGGGAGGGGCATCCAGCGAGGCCCCGGAAGGGGACGTGCCGGGGCCGGCCTGGCGTCAAGGGGTCTGCTGCATCAACTGGACGGCGCGGACACGGCCGCGCAGATGCGCACGCACGCAAGGGGCTGACCTGCGCTGTTGCCGGAGAGTCAGACCCAGGAAGCCTCCTACCAGGGGTGGAGATATCTCAACGTTCAGTCGTACCCCGCTCCGACGCGTCGAGGGCTTCAAGCCTCGTAATCTCCAGGCATGATGAGAAAACATGCCCTGGCCGTGGGCGCGACCACCTTTGCCGCAGCACTCTTCCTGAGTGGATGTGGCACCGATGGAGGGTCCTTAGGCTCGTTCGACCAGGAGTTCGACCTCGATGGCGTGTACAACGACTCCGCCTCCAAGCAGGCGGTGTCCTCCGAAGAGGGCGTGGAAAGCGGGTTACTGGCTGCGTGGGTCCCGGCGGGTGGTACCAATGTCCAACTGCAGCAACGCAGCACCGGGCAGGAACGCCTTTTCACCATGGACTATGAGGGAGACCTGCCCGAGACCTGCACCGCCATCCACGTTCCAGGTGAGCCATCGGCGCTGGAACTGGAGTCGGCGTACGCCTCCGACGAGCGCACCAAGGACATGGATCCTGCCGAGATAGTGGAGTTCCGCACCTTGGAAGCCGACTGGTGGCCAGAAGGAGCCGAGGAGATGACCACCGATCTGTGCGGGCGGTGGTGGGTGCACCAGGAGGACGGGAAGCTGTACGCCTTTGCACCCGACACTGAGGGGGTCGCCAACAAGGTCATGGAGGAGCGCGCTCAGTAAAGGTGCCGACGGTCTTCGTCAGATGACCTTGAGCGGTGTGGGGCGCACCCTATGGTGCAGCAGGCTCTGGTGCGATGGTTTCAGCCTCGCTGGGTCAGACGCGCGCCGATGCTCTGCCCCGTCCCATGCCGATGGTCGCAAAGACGATCACCAAGGGACCGATAATCCATAAGGTCCAATCGGTGACGGGCGTGTTGGCCCCGGCAGGCACCCACGGGGGCAAGAAGACCATCCACGGGGAGACAAAGGTCAGCAGCCCAGGATGATCTGGACCCACTGCGAGAGGGCGGAGGAGCCGGTGGTGAGCCCCCACAAGCCGACCAGGATGATCAGGGCGCCCAGGATGGTGAACCAGGACTGCCGGTCAATGGCAATCCAGAGAGGTGACAGGGCCAGATAGAGGCCCAGGCCGATATTGATCCAGTTCGGCCACGTGGCCCGCGGTCGCGCTGGACCGGGGCCAGCGTTCACATTGCTTGAGGTGGTCCTGCGGAGACTCCGTTCGTGTGCGGATGTGGTCACTGGGGCGATGTGTTAACAGGGCCCTGCTGTACTGGCCTCGAGAGTTTCGGAACCGGCTAAGACCCGGCTGGATACGGATTCCCGCGCAGCAGCCGCGCCAGGTGCGTGGCGTTGCGCGCGGCACCGGCCGTCGTGGAGGCCACGTTCCCGGGGACCTGATCCAGGTCCTGGTAGTCCACGGTCTGCATCGCCTCCCCGACCCAGTAGGTCCCGGCCTGGGCGGGAACAGAGAACCCGATGTCGCTGAGGGCCTGGGTCATGTCCGCGATGGTCTTGTGGGCACCGTCCTCGTTGCCGACCACGGCCACGATCGCGGTCTTGTCGTACATGATCGGCCGGCCCTGGTCGTCGGTCTCGGACAGGTCCGCGTCGAGCCGTTCGATCACGCGCTGGGCGATGCTGCACGGGTGGCCCATCCAGATGGGCGTGGCCAGCACGAGGATGTCCGCGTCCAGGATCTGCTGGCGCATTGCCGGCCACTCGTCGCCGTCGCCCATGTCCACCTGCACGCCCGGCTTCACGTCGTGGTCCACCACGCGGATCGAGGAGGTGGCCACGCCCTGCTGCTCCAGCTCACCCAGCACGTGCCGGGCCATCAACTCGCTGCTGGAGGGTTTCGGGGAGGGGGTCAGGGTGCAGACGAGGGCCACGGCCTTCAGGTCGGCGGACGGTACGGACGGGTTCTGCTGTGTCGATTCGGTCATCATCCCAGCATGGGACCGTCCGGGTGCACCTGGCTAGGGCGCAGTGGCAGGCATCGCCACCCTGCCGTATCGTGGAATCCATGAGGTCTTGAGTCCCGTTCGTCCCGCGCCGAGGCAGCCGCAGCGCATCGCCCGGCGGGAACTCCGCCTGACTCCCAGGACTCCCTCATGACCCGATTCCCTTCCTCGCCCTCGTCCGCCCTGCCGGCCAGGCCTTCCGGCCTCGGCCGTGCCGCCCACCTCAGCGTGGACGGCGTCTCCAAGTCCTTTCCGGACCAGCGGGTGCTGACGGACGTCTCCTTCACGGTCTCCTCCGGCGAACGCGCCTGCCTGATCGGGGAGAACGGCACCGGCAAGTCCACGCTGCTGCGCATCATCGCCGGGCTGGACGAGGACCACGGCGGCACCATCGCCGC
Source organism: Citricoccus sp. I39-566 (assembly GCF_031432995.1). Classification (GTDB taxonomy): domain Bacteria; phylum Actinomycetota; class Actinomycetes; order Actinomycetales; family Micrococcaceae; genus Citricoccus; species Citricoccus nitrophenolicus_A. The sequence continues at coordinate 562,792 of NZ_CP133842.1, read as the reverse complement.
CCCCGGCTCCGTCGGCCTGTTCCACCAGCAGCCGCCCTTCCCGCTCGATCACACCGTGGACCAGGTCCTGGGCGAGGCCACGGCCCCGGTCCGCGCGGTCGCGGAGGAGGTGGCCCGGCTCGCGGAGGCGCTGACGGACACCGGAACCCCGGGCCCGACGCCGGCCCCCACCCCGGGTGCCCCCCGCACCTCTGAACACCTCACCACCCCTGAGTACCTCCCCACCTCAGCGGGCCTCGCCACCGCCGACGATTTCGCCACCGCCTACGACCGCGCCCTGGCCGAGGCAATCCGCACCGAGGCCTGGGACGTGGACCGGCAGGTCGACCGGATCGTGGCCGGGCTCGACCTGGATCGGCTTCCCCGGGACCGCCCGGCCGCACAGCTCTCCGGCGGGCAGCTCTCCCGGCTGTCCCTGGCCTGGCTGCTGCTGCGCCGCCCGGACACCCTGCTGCTGGACGAACCCACCAATCACCTCGACGCCCGCGGCACGGCACTGCTCGTAGACCTGCTCGCCGGCTGGTCCGGACCGGTGCTTCTCGCCAGCCACGACCGCGCCTTCCTGGACGAGACGGTCACCACACTGCTGGACCTCGACCCCGCCCCGCGCCCCCACGCGGAGGTGCAGGAGGCCGCGGACGGACCTCAAGCTGAGGGCCCAGGCACCGGCTTCGGCGTCACCCGCTTCGGCGGCCGCTACTCGGAGTACCTGCTGCACCGGATCGAGGAACGCGAACGCTGGGAACGCCGCTATCGGGACGAACAGGCCGGACTCAAGCGGCTGCGCCAGCAGGTCGCGGACCACCACACCGTCGGCAACGCGGACAGGCCGCCGCGGACGGAGGGCAAGATGGCCCAGAAGTTCTACTCGGACCGCAACGCCAAGGTCGTCTCCCGCCGCGTCAACGACGCCACCACCGCGCTATCACGCCTGGAGCGGCAGCAGGTCCGCCGTCCCCCGGCGGTCCTCCGGTTCACTGGCCTCGACGCGGCGGCCCCGCCCCCGGGCGGGGAATCGGGCGGCCACCGCGGCGCCGCACCCGCCCGGGAAGGCGGGCGGCCGGCGTCGGGCCCGGTCCTGGTGGCCACCGGCGTGGCGGTGACGGACCGGCTCGCCCCCGTCTCGCTGGGGCTCGGGCCGCGCTCGAGGCTGCTCATCACCGGGCCCAACGGAGCCGGGAAATCCACCCTGCTGCGGGTCCTGGCGGCAGACCTGACGCCCGACGCCGGCTCGGTCACCACCTCCGGCCGCCTCACCGTGGGGCTGCTGGGCCAGGACGCGGACCCCCTGCCGTCGGCCGCGGCGGGCGGAACGGGCGGGGAGGACCTGTCCGTGGCGGAGGCCTACCGGACGGTCCTCGGCCACGACCGGGCCGAACGCGTGCCCCTGCGGAGATTCGGGCTGCTCGCCGGGCGGGATGAGCACCGGCGGGTGCGGGAACTCTCCGTGGGCCAGCGCCGGCGGCTGGACCTCGCCGTGCTGCTCGCCGACCTGCCGGACCTGCTGCTGCTGGACGAGCCCACCAACCACTTCTCCCTGCTGCTGGCCACGCAGCTGGAGGTCTCCATCCCGGACTACCCGGGCGCCGTGGTGGTCGCCAGCCACGACCGCTGGCTCAGTGCAGGCTGGGCGGGCGAGCGGCTGGAGCTCACTCCGCCCGCCGGCACCTGAGTCGCACGGATTGGCCTCGATCTTGGGCAATCCGGGCCAATCCGTGCGACTCAGGTGGAGGGGGACAGGCCCACGCGCTCGCGCTCCGCGGTGACCGCGCGCGTCAGGGACACCAGCCGGGCCAGGACCTTGGCGAGGGAGGCATCGTGGTGATCGGTCAAGGCCAACTCGCCGCCCGGGAAGTCCACCCGCCGGACCAGGTTCACCGAGGCGCCGACCACGTGCATGTTGTAGGCGGCCACCGTCACCCGCCAGGCCTCGTTGGCGCGCACCCCGCCGAGGCCGCCGTAGGCCACGATCGCCAGGGTCTTGTCCCTCCACTGCCGGCTGAGCAGGTCGTAGGCGTTCTTGAAGGCGCCGGGGATGTTGCGGTTGTACTCGGGGGTGACGAAGACGAAGCCATCACATTGATCAACGGCGTCCCGCCAGCGGTGCACCTCGGCCGGGCCGTCCGAGTCCTGAGCCCAGTTCTCATCCGTCATGACCGGCAGCTCGAAGGTCTTGAGGTCCAGGACCTCCCACTCCACGTCTGCCGCGTCCTGCTGCACGCGGGCGCGCTCGGCGACCCACTCTCCGATGGACTCCCCGAGGCGTCCCTCGCGAACCGAGCCGATGACGATGCCGATCTTCATGTGGTGCCCTCCTGTGTTGCGCCGGTGTCCTCCCCAGCGTAGGCGGGCCGCGCCATACTGGTCGGGACGGCGGTCACACGCCGTCGGACTCGTCGGGAGAGGAACCACCGTGAAGATCGCCCAGGCCCATCTGCTCGTGAACGACCAGGACGCCGCCAAGGCGTTCTACACCGAGGTGCTCGGCCTCGAGGTGGAGACGGACTACGCCGCCGGGGACTTCCGCTGGCTGTCCCTGCGCGCTCCGGGGCCCGACGGCGGCGCCTCCCTGGTGCTCGGCCGTGCCGAGGGTGCCGGGCTGGCCTACCAGCAGGAGGTCCTCGCGGCCGACATGCCGGCGTTCTCGATCACCCTGACCGGCGGGGCCGCGGAGTTCGAGCGGATCCGGGCCCGCGGCGCGATGGTCGTCATGGAACCGACGAGGCAGCAGTACGGCGGCACCGACGCCCTGATCGATGACACGGTGGGCAACATCATCTGCCTGCACCAGGACTGACCGCCGTGCGGACCCTCTCCCGGTGGGTGTTCGCGCTGGCCGCGCTGCTGTCCTTCACGGGCAACGCGCTCTCGTTCCACATCGGGTCCTGGAAGGACTCCGACCTGCCGGCCGATGCCGGCTTCTCCGGCGGCTTCACGGCCGGCTGGGAGCACATGCTCAACCAGCCGACGTACTTCACGTTCGTCGCGAACTTCCTGGTGGGGCTGACCTCCCTGCTGCTCGCCCTCCGCCCGGAGCGGACCTCCGACCTGTTCCACGCCCTGCGGATCGCGGCGGTGGTGTGCATCGTCATCACCGGCGTGGTGTTCAACGTGCTGCTGCGGGACGCCCCGCCGGCCACCGCCGTGGAGTCCGTCAATGACACGATCCAGCACGTCATCACCCCGATCCTCACGCCGGTGGTGTGGCTGGTGTTCGACCCGCGCGGAGGCGTCACGTGGCGGCGGATCGGGCTGGCCACGATCATCCCCCTGGGCTGGCTGGCCTTCACCATGGCGCGCGGACCGCTGCTGGACTGGTACCCGTACTCCATCATGGACGTGCCCCGGATGGGCTACGGCGGGGTGGCCGTGTACCTCGGGGCGATCCTGGCGTTCTTCTTCGTGCTGGCCGCGCTGATGTGGGTCATCGAGCGGCTGCTCCTGCGGTGGCACGGCCGGCTGCAGGACCGACTGCCGGTCCGAATCGACAGCATCCCCGGGCGTGACTAGTCTCAAGTGAGTCTCCGGCGGCTCCCGCCCGGGACGTGGCCGGACCGCCCCAGGCGCCGGGGGACGGAGAGCAAGCCCATGAGGATCGCGGTCCTGGCCCACCTGCACCACCCGATCCGTTCGCCCTACGCGGGCGGCCTGGAGATGCACACGGACCTGATGGTCCGGCGCATGGTCCGGATCGGCCACGACGTCACGGTCTTCGCCAAGGCCGGTAGCCTCACCTCCGGCACCCTGGTCCCCCTCCTGGACGAGGGGTTCGACACCACGGTCCGGGTACCCGGGGACATCCACCGGGTCCGGGCCACGCTGGCGGACGCGATGACGGAGGCCTGCCGCCAGGTGCGCGCGGGCGGCTTCGACGTGGTCCTCAACAACTCCCTGTCCCCGGTTCCGCTGACGGATCTGCGGAGCCTGCCGATGGTGACCGTCCTGCACACCCCGGCCACGCTCACGGAGGTCCTCGCCGTGCTCGATGACCCCGCCTGGGAACCGCCGGAGCACCACCGGTGGCTCTCCGTCTCCGCCGCCAACGCCCTGGCGTGGAACCACCGGCTGCCCAACATCTCGGTGGTCCCCAACGGGATCGACCCGTCCGTTTGGCGCAGCACGGTCCCTCCGGTGCCAGGCCGTGCCGTCTGGACCGGACGGATCACCGCGGAGAAGGGCCTGCACCTGGCGATCCCGGCCGCCCGGGCGGCCGGGATGGACCTGCATTTCGCCGGACCGGTCTCCGACCCCGACTACTTCCGCCAGCAGGTCGAGCCTTTGCTGGGACCGGATACCCTCTACCGCGGCCACCTCGGCCATCACGAGCTGCCGGACCTGCTGGCCTCCGGGGAGGTCTACCTCGCCACCCCCCTCTGGGCCGAGCCGTTCGGCCTGGCCACGGTGGAGGCGATGGCACTGGGCACCCCCGTGGCGGCCTTCCTCACCGGGGCGATGGGGGAGATCGTCGGCCCCCGGGCCGGCGATTTGGCCGTGCATCACTCCGTGCCCGCCCTCTCGGACTCCATCCGGGTGGCCCGGGGCCGCGACCGGGTGGGAGTGCAGACCTGGTCCCGGCGGTTCAGCGCCGACCGTATGGTGGCGTCCTACCTCAGCGTCCTGCGGAAGACGGCCGAGCGGGCGGGGACCCTGCCGCAGCCCGGCCCGGGCTGGACACCCCTCGGAGACCAGCTCACCGCCGAGGTCCGGGACACCATTGACGCCTCGGTCCCCGGTCCGGACGACGACGGCTCGCTCGTGCTGAAGACCGTCCAGACGGTCCGGTGAACCGGGCCCGGCCCCGTGTGCTCTACTACGCGCACGACCACGGCAGCGGGCACGTCCGCCATGCCTCCCGGGCCGCCGCCACCGGCGCCTTCGAGCTGACGGTGGCCACCGCCTCCGCGGGGGCAGACCGGGTGCTGCCGGCGGACGTGGGGCTGGAGCCCCTGCCCTCGGACGTGGTCCCGGAACACCGCCAGCGGGCCGATTCGCCCCTGCACTACACCCCCACCGGGCCGGTCATCCGCCGGCGGTTCGCCCGCTTGCTCGAGGTCGCCCAGCGGGTGCGTCCGGACGCGGTGGTGGTGGACGTCTCGGTGGAGACCGCCCTGTTCCTGCGCCTGGCCGGATATCCGGTCATCCACCGGCGGATGCACGGCGACCGCACGGATCCGGGGCACGAGCTGGTCTACGCCGAGGCAGACCACCTGATCGCCCACTACGGCGCCGAGCTGGAGGACCCTGAGTGGCAGGGCCGGTTCGGGGACAAGACGACGTTCCTCGGCGCCCCGGACACCGCCGGGAGACGGGGCGTGCGCGCCGGTCCCCGGTCCGGCCCCGCGGGCACCCTGGCCCTCCTCACCCCGGCCGCCGCGCCGCTGGAGCTCTCCGTGGTGACCGGTACCGGCGGGGGCGGGGTGCGCTGGACGGACCTGGTCCGGGCGGCCGGGCAGGTGCCCGGGGCCCGCTGGCACGTCTACGGTCCGGTCCGCGGGGCGCCCGGCGGCCCGCCGGGAGATGCCCCGGGAGCCGGCGGGCCGTTGCCACCGAACCTCATCCTGCACGGGTGGACCGACGACGTCCCGGCCCGCCTGCGGGAGGCCGACCTCGTGGTGATCTCCGCCGGGTACAGCGCGGTGGCGGACGCGGCGGCGTCGGGGCGGCCCGTCGTGCTGGCCCCCGAGGAGCGCCCCTTCGGCGAGCAGGAGCACTTCGCGGCCGCGGCCCACCGCGCCGCGGGGGTCCCCTGGTGCCGGTGGTCCGACGAGTCCGCGGACTGGGCGACGGCGGTCCGGACCGCGCTGCGGGACCCCGCCTCAGCCGACCGGCTCGCCGCGGCCGTCCTCGTGGACCCGGCGGAGTACCGCCGCCGCTGGGAGTCGGCCGTTCAGTACGCCGCGTCCGGCTGATGCGCGGTCCGGGTCTCCGGCTCGGTGGGGTGGCGCAGGATGGTGAGCAGCTCGCCGTCGGGATCCCAGTCCACCAGGCCGAGGTCGCGGAACCGCCCCAGCCAGCCCTCCATGGGCCAGGTGCCGTGGACGTGCCGGAACCGGCGGGCGTTGACCACGATGTCGGCGAAGTGCGGCAGCGGGGGCCGGTGGACCCCGTGGTGCTGGTGGAACACGGTGGCCGCGGAGAAGCGCAGGGACAGGCCGGCGTCCCGGGCCCGGAATGCGAAATCCGTGTCCTCCGCGCCGTAGCCGGTGAAGCCCGCATCGAAGCCACCGATCCGGTCCGCGTCGGCCGCGGCGAGGGCCAGTACGAGGGTCCAGACCAGGTGCCACTCCTCTGAGCGGCCCTCGCCGAGGTTGGCCCGCGCCGGGTGGAGGACGGAGAGCTCGCGCAACCGGCCGTCGTCGGGAACCTTCGGCTGCCCTTCCGCCCAGCCGGGGCCGAGGTAGCGCGGGGTGCCCATGACCACCGTGCCGGGATGCCGGCGGACGGTGTCCGCGAGGGACCCGACGGCCCCGGCCGCGGGGATGCAGTCGACGTCCAGGAACACCAGGACCTCGCCGCGGGCCAGCTGCACGGCATGGTTGCGGGCCGCGGCCAAGGGTAGGTGCCCGGGAGCCCGGACGTGCCCGGTCACCACGGTCAGGTCGGTGGCGGGGACGGTGCCGCCCGGCTGGTTCATGAACACCACGACGACCTCGTCCGGCCGCGGCTCGGCGCGTTCCAATCCGGTCAGGACCCGGGCCAGGTGGGTGTCCCGGCCTCCCGTAATGACCAGCACCGAGGTGCCGCGGGCCGGGGCCGTCACCGGAGCGTCATCCGGCCGTCACCAGGCGGCGCGACCGGACCGCCGCCAGGGCCTGGACGTAGAGGCGTTCGTGCGCCTCGGCGAGCGCCTGACGCTGGACCCGCCGGGCCTGAGGATCGGCCGGCCGAATACTCTTCCGGCGGTCCAGCAGGGCGAGGATCGCGTCCGCCACTGCCTCGTCGCGGCCAGGGGTGAACGTCTCGATCGCGGGCGAGGTCGCCTGGTCGGCGAAGCATCCGAGGTCCGGCACGGCCACCGGGACCCCCAGGTCCCGGCACATCTCCAACCACCCGGAGTGCGTACCGAAGGCGTAGGGCAGCACCGTCACGTCCAGGGAGCGCAGGTCCGCGTAGAGTTCGGCGTCCTGCAGGCGGCTGTGCTCCCAGAGCTCGAAACCTCGCTCCTGGCAGGCGGTCCGAAGCCGGCCCAGGGCCTGCGGGTCCTGCGGGTCCTCCTGGACGTCCACCCGCACCCTGGCACGCAGGCCCCTGTCCCGGAGTCGGCGGACGGCGAGGGCGGCCCCGGGTAGCACCGAGAACGGGTCCACGTTGGCACGCAGGTTCTTGGCATGGACGCCGATGACCAGTTCCCCGTCCGGGGCGAGCGCCTCGGCGGCGCCTGGACCCGGGGCTTCCGGAGCGACCTGGCTCCGGATCTGGTCCAGGGGCACGATGTGTGGGTGCGGTACCACGGTGGCCTCCCGCCCCCAGCGGTGCAGGATCTCGGCGGCGGCTCGGTGCGTCAGGGTGAGGACCACCTCGGCGGCCGAGACGAGCACGCCGAGTTGCAGCAGATGTTGCCGGGAATCCCGGAAGTGCGGGTTGTGGAGGTCGTGCACCGTCAGCACCAGCGCCGAACCGGATTCGCGCAGCACGTCGACAGCGTGCTGGAGCTGCGCCAGGGAGAACGACTCGAAACCGAAGTGCACGTGGAGGACGTCCGGCCGGTGGGTCCGCAACCAGCCGGCGTCCACGGCACGGGGCGGCCACCACTGGTCGGCCGGCGCCCCGGGGACGGGGGGATCGGGTAGGGCCTGGAAGTTCGGTGGCCGGTCCGGGGCCAGTACATGGCGGCAGTAGGGGTGGTCCGCAGGGACCATCTGCACTGAGAACTGTCCGGTGGGGGTCACCCAACTCCTTCCGTGGGCCCGTTCGGCCCGAGTGACCAGCATACTGTGGGGGGGACGACGGCGGCGCTCCGGTGGGTGCCACCGGCGCCAACCTCGCCCGCCTGTGCCGCCGGCGGCGGGCGGATCCGCCGTGAAAAGGAGCAGTGATGACCATGCACCCCGCAGTCGATGGCCGGACCGGACACTACGCCGAGTTCTACGGCGTGCGGGAGCTGCCCGGTCCGGAGGTCCTTGTGGTGCTGGGCAACTGCCAGTCTGAGGCGCTGCGCCTGCTGATCTCCTCCGGCCCCGAGGACCCCGCCATCCCGCCCACCGTCAGGATCCCTCCGGTGTTCGAGCTGACCGCAGCGGACCTGCCGCGCCTTCAGCGTGTGCTCCAGCGGACCCGAGTGCTCGTGGCACAGCCGATCCGGGCCGACTATCGAGGACTCCCCCTGGGCGCCGAGCAACTCGCGTCCCAGCTTCCCTCCGCGTCCAGCGTGGTACGGATTCCCGTGCTCTATGACAGTGGCCTGTTCCCCTGGATGGTCACCCTCCGGCACCCGTCCCGGCCCGAGGAGGACCCACCCGTGGTCCCGTACCACGACCTGCGCACCCTGGCCGAGGCGGCCACCGAGCTCAGCGGCGGCCCCCGTGCCGCAGCCCGACCGCCGGCGGTCCGCCTGCCCCTGGCCCCGGAGAGGATCCGCCACCTCGCGGAGCAGTCCCTCAGCCGACTGCTGGCTCGTGAAAAGGCGCACGGGACCGTGGCGCTCGCCGAGCGGCTCCGGCACGTGACCGTTCCGGCCTTCCATACCGTCAACCACCCGGCCAACGAGGTGCTGGCGCTGCTGGCGTCCGCGGTCCGCTCGCAGCTGGGGGCTGATCCGGCCGTCGTGCTTCCGCGGCGGACCCTGCTGGGTGAGGTGCTGGCACCGCTGGAACCTCAGGTCCTGACGGCGCTCGGCCTCGAGGGACCGTCCCGCGCGGGATGGACGGTCGGCGGGGAGCCCGTGACCGAGGCAGCGGTCCGGGCAGCCCAGCTGGAGTGGTACCGGGCGAATCCGGTGGTCGTGGAGGCCGGGATCGACCGTCATCGGCAGCTCATGGCGGACCTGGGGTTGGGCGGATGAGTGCCCCGCTCTCCGGCGACCTGCCCACCTATCTCGTGGTGGGCCCGGCGCGGCACGGGGTGGTTCGGCACGCACGGTCCATGGCCGCCGCGTTGCACCGGCTGGGCCTCCGGGTTCCCGTGATCAACCTGCCCGACGTCCCGGCGCTACGGGCCTGGGCCGTCGGGAGGGCCGCCTCTGTTGGCACTGGGCGGGCACCCTCTCCTGGGCCGGCCCTCTCCGCCGGGCCGGTCCACGTGGACGTCACCGATGCGCTGTTCGGGGCCACCCCGGACGAAGCCGTTCGGGTGCTCACGGAATCCCTTCCGGACCGGACCACCCTCACCCTGCACGACGTGCCGCAGCCGGCGGAGGGGGTCGTCCGGTTCGCCCGGCGCGCCCGCGCCTACGCCGAGTTGACGCGGTGGGCTGCCGGCACCGTGGTCTCCAGCCGGCACGAGTTCGCGCTGCTCGAGGAACTGCTGCCGGGCGGGCTGGCGGGGGCACCGCACGGTCCCACGGCGGTGGTCCCCCTGCCGGTCGAGGACCGGCGCGCCTGCGCGTCGCCCGGACCGGTGGACGCAGTCGTGGCCGGGCAGCACCCAGCAGGTGGCCCGGCCGGCGGGCCGAGCGGAGTCCCGTGCGGGGGGCTGGCCGCGGACGTGGTGCTCCTCGGCTTCCTCTACCCGGGGAAAGGCCACGCCGAGGCGCTGGATGCCCTGGCCCTGTTGCGGGACCGCGGTGTCCCGGGCCCCCGGAGGGTGACCGCCCTCGGCGCCGTGGCGTCCGGTCACGAACCACTCGTGGACGAGCTCCACCGCCGCGCCCGTACCGCCGGGTTGGACTTCCGGGTCTCCGGGTTCGTCCCGGACGGCGCCCTGGACTCCGTTCTGCGGTCCGCCGGCATCCCGTTCGCCGCGCACCACAACGTCTCGGCCTCGGGGTCGCTGGCGGCATGGATGTCCGTGGGCCGGCGGGCCCTGGTCCCCTCCTCGCGGTACGTTCGGGAGATGGAACGCCTGCGGCCCGGCACGCTCACACTGGTGGAACCGGCCAGCGGGGAGGGATCCCCCGTGGCCGCGTTGGCCGCGGGGATCGCCGCCGCCACCGCGGATCCGGGCCTCACCCGGATCCGACCGACGGCCTCCCTGGGGCCGGGACCGGAGGACGCCGCGCAGCTCCTCGCCGCGTTCTGGCGGCAGGCGCACGGATGAACCCCCGAGTTGGCGAGTCCGAGCGCTGGACCCCGGTCCCGGGCAACCACTGGGACCTCCTCCCCGCCCCCACGGCGCCGCATCCGGACGTGCCGGAGGTGTCCGTCGTCGTGCCCTACTACCGTGACCAGGCCGGCCTGGATCTGCTACTAGCCGCCCTGACGAGGCAGGAGATGCCGGGCGGCCGGTTGCAGGTGGTGATCGCCGATGACGGTTCGCCCGAGCCCCCACGCCTGCCGGCCCGGCCCCCGTTCGACCTGCAGGTCATCCGCCAGCCCGACCTCGGCTTCCGCGCCTCGGCTGCACGGGCCCTGGGCGCCTCCGTAGCCGAGGGACAGGTGCTCGCCTTCCTCGACGGGGACATGATCCCGGACCGGCACTACCTGCGCCACGCGGTGCACCGAGCAGCTCGCTCACCGGAGGCCGTGGTGGTGGGCCGGCGACGGCACCTGGACCCGGCACGGCTGGCCGCGCGGTGGCAGCCGGGGGACCCGGTGCCTGAGGAGGCTGTGCTGGACGAGCCGGCGTGGCTGGAACGGGCCTACGCCAGCACCGGGAACCTGCTCGAGGCGGATTCCACCGCCTACCGCTTCATGATCTCCGCCGTGCTGACCGTCCACCGGCACATCCATGACGATGCCGGCGGTTTCGACCCCGACTTCGTGGGTTACGGCGGGGAGGACTGGGAGTTCGCGCATCGGTTGTGGCGCGCCGGGGCCCTGCTGGCACATGAGCCGCGCGCCGAGGCCTGGCACCGCGGGCCGGACTTTGCCGGACGCGAGGACCTGCAGGCCGGCCGGACCGTGAAGAACCGCGAGTCGCTGGTGCTGGCCCGCAAGGTCTCGGCACCCACCGCGCGGGGCTGGTCATGGGGATCGCGGACCCGGCCACGGGTCGAGGTGGTCCTGGAGTGCTCAGCTGACGGCGACGTCTCACTGCCGGGAATGGTCCTGTGCGCCGATGCGATGGTGCAGTCCTTCCCCGCCGCTCGGCTGCTCCTTCCCGGGCCCGTGCCGGCCGACGCCGAGGTGCTGCTGGAGGACCCGCGCGTCTGTGTGCGGGCTGCCCCTGCCGGAGCCTCGCCCAACCCGGACCCGGTCTCCACCCCGGACCCGGGGGACGCTGCAGATCTGGCGGCCGTCCCGGATTGGACGATCACGGTGCTGGCGCCCATCCGCCCGGCGCGCGGGGCCGGTCCCCCCGACCCGGCGGCCGCCGCCGAGTGGCTGCTGGAAGCCGAGCGCGCCGGTCATGACCGGATCGAGGTCAGCGGGCCGGCCGGGCTCGCCGTCACGGCAGTGAGCTCTCGGGCACTGTGGCGTGCGCGGCGCTGGGGCCACCGGGACCCGAGCGGGGTGGTGGGCCTCGACCTGGCCGACTGCGGCTGGGAGCCGGCCGGAGAGGACACCGACCTCGAGGCCTGGTGGGGTGGTTGGGGCTGATCCGGAGGTGTCAGGCGTGGTGGCTCGTCGCCACCGGGGAACGGGGCTAACGTTCTCAGCCTGGCCGCACCGGAGGAGGGTGCATGACCGTGAACCGCGAGCCCGCCCCCGCCGTCACCCGGTGGAACCGTTTCGACACGAGCTGGACCATCAGCCTCTTCGGCACCGCCGTGGGCGCGGGCATCCTGTTCCTGCCGATGAACGCCGGCCTAGGCGGGCTATGGCCGCTGCTGGTGGCCACCCTGCTGATCGGGCCGATGACGTACTTCGCCCACCGCGGCCTGTCTCGCATGGTGGTGGCCTCTCCGAACCCGGACCAGGACATCACCGGGGTGGTGCGCGACTACTTCGGGGAGACGGCCGGCCGCGTGGTCACGGTGCTGTACTTCCTGGCGATCTACCCGATCGTGCTGATCTACGGGGTGGGCATTACCAACACGGTGGACTCCCTCATGGTGAACCAGCTCGGCCTGGACCCGTGGCCGCGCTGGCTGTTGGCCGGGATCCTCGTGCTGGCCCTCTCCGCCGTCATGCTGGCCGGGCAGCAGGCGATGCTGGTGGTGACCCAGTGGATCGTCTACCCGCTGATTGCGGTGCTGTTCGCGGTGACGCTGCTGCTGACCCCGTCCTGGTCCTTCGACGGCTTCGGGGCCGTCCCGGCCGCGGGTGACTTCGCCTGGTCCCTGTGGTTGATGATCCCGGTGCTGGTGTTCTCCTTCAACCATTCCCCGGCCATCTCCCAGTTCTCCGTGGCGCTGCGGACCCGCTACGGTGACGCCTCTGTGGCGAAGGCGTCCTCCGTCCTGCGGATGACCGCCGTCCTGCTGGTGGTCTTCACTATGGGCTTCGTGTGGTCCTGCGTGCTGGCGCTCGGCCCGGAGGGGCTGCAGGAGGCCAAGGACGCCAACCTGCCCGTGCTCTCGCACCTGGCCAACGTCATGGGCCTGCCGCTGATCGCCTGGCTGGGACCGGCCGTGGCCGTCACGGCGATCGCCTCCTCCTTCTTCGGCCACTGGATGGGAGCGGCCGAAGGGGCCGCCGGGATCGTACGGACCATGGTGGACCGCAGGGGCCGGTTCAGCGACCGCGGCGTGCGGATCGGCGTCAGCGTCTTCCTCATCGTCACCACGTGGCTGGCCGGGGTGCTGAACCCGAGCATCCTGTCCCTGATCGAGTCCCTGGCCGGCCCAGTGATCGCCGTGGTACTCTACCTCATGCCGATGTACGCGATCCACAAGGTGTCCGCCCTCGACCGGTTCCGGGGCACCGCGTCCAACGTGTTCGTGGTGCTCGCCGGCCTCGTGGCCGTGGGCGGGATACTGCTCAGCTTCTTCCGCTGAAAGGACCGGGCCCGGCGCCGAACGGAACCCGCGCTGGCAGGTTCCGGTCGCCGTCGGGCCCGGGTAGGGACTCCGCAGGGTGCCTCAGAGCTGGGCGAAGGCCGCGGCGACGGGCTCCTCGCCGTCCGTGAACTCGATCTGCTTCCCGATGGTGTTCGGGGTGGCCAGGGCCACCCGGATGGCCTCCGCGACATTGCCGCGGGAGGTGTCCCGGTTGGCGTCGTCCCCGCCGCCGGCTCCCACGGAGATGGTGCCGGTGGGCTCGTCCAAGGTCAGCATGCCCGGGCCGAGGATGGTCCAGTCCAGCCCGGAGTTGCGCAGGTGCTCGTCCGCGGCGCCCTTGGACTCGGCGTAGGGGAAGAACGAGTCGTCCTCCGGCACGCCGTGGTTCAGGCTGGCGCCCTGGTAGGACACCATGACGTAGCGCTTCACGCCGGCCTGCTCGGCCGCGTCCATGGTGCGGATGGCGGCGTCCCGGTCCACGGCGAAGGTCCGGTCCGGGTTGCCTCCGCCGGCCCCGGCCGACCAGATGATGGCGTCCTGGCCAGCGAAGGCCTGAGCGAACTCCTCCTGGCTGGCGTTCTCGAGGTCCAGCACGAGGGCCGTGGCCCCGGCGGCCTCGATCTCCGCGGTCTGGCCCGGGTCGCGGACGACCGAGGTGACGGTGTGGCCCTCCGCTGCCAGCCGGGGGGCGGTCAGCAGCCCCACCTTGCCGTGTCCGCCGATGATCAGGTAGTTCGCCATGATGCTGGTCCTTCCGTTCGGTGTGCTCTCGGTTCACTGGCCACTGTTCCACCAGGGCCGGGGGCACGCCAGCCGGTTCGGCCAGCGGCGGAACTCAGGAGGTCTCCGTCACGCCCTCGTAGAGGCCGATCTGGTTGCCGTCCGGATCCTCCACCACGGCCCACCAGCTGGTCTCGGTGATGGGCGACTTCCCCGCCAGGACCTTGCCCCCGAGCCTCTCGACGTCCGCCAGGGTCTTCTCGATCGAGTCCACCTCCACCGTGGACCGCGGCTGGGTGAAGCCCTCGCTGCGCGGGGCCAGGCCGCCGCCGCTGACCTCGTTGGGGGCCCGCCACATGGGGTAGTCCTCGAAGCCGGGGTAGGTCTCGATCCTCCAGCCGAACAGCGCTCCGTAGAACTCCGTGGCCCGCTGGGTGTCCGCCACCGGGATGTCGACGTGGGTGATGTCTCCGTGTGCCATGGCAGACATGGTCCTGCACGCGGGTGACCGGCGGAAGCCCTCCCGGGCGGTGCGCTCAGGATCTCCCGTGCCGTTCACGCCACTCGTCGGCGAGGATGCCCATCACGTGCGCGTCGACCCAGGTGCCGTCGATGAGCAGGGCGTCCCGCAGGGTGCCCTCGTGGACGAACCCGGCCCGCTCGTAGACGTGGCGGGCGCGGGGATTGAAGGCGTAGACCTCGAGGGACACCCGGTGCAGGCCCTGGTCCTCGAGCGCGTGCCGGAGGGTGAGCTCCACGGTCTCGGTGCCGAGGCCGCGGTCTCGTGCTCCGGAGATCCAGAGGCGGAAGCCGCAGGAGAGGTTGTCCTCGTCCAGCTCGTTGAGCACCGATTCGCCCACGATGCGCCCGGTGGCGATCTCCTCGATGACCCAGACGAGCCGGTCCTCCGCCACGGACCACCGGCCATAGATCCCGGCGAGCTGTTCCTCGGTCCAGGCCGGGCCGGCGTCGTGCCCCGGGGCCGTGGAGTGCACCGCGCCGGTCAGGCGGCCCACGTCGGGATCCGCCAGCAGGGGGTGCAACACCGCGGCGTGCTCGCGCCGGGCCGGCACCAGGCGGACCAGGGCGCCGGTGAGGGTGGCCTTGCGGCTGAAGTCGGGTCGGGGCGCGCTCATCGGCACCAGCATCTCACCGGATCAGCCGGTGCGTTCGGCGGTGCGGTGGGCGGTGTGGTGGGCCGCGCGGTTGGCGGCGGTGCGCGGCAGCACCACCGGGTGCCCCAGCAGCGGATCCGGCACGACGTCGGCATCCAGTCCGTAGATCTCCTCCAGGTGCGCGGGGGTCAGGACCTGTTCCGGCGTCCCCTCGGCCACCACCTGGCCGTCCGCCATGGCGACGATGTGGTCGGCCGATCGGGCCGCGAGGTTGAGCTCGTGCAGCACGGCCACCACGGTGGCCCGCGGCCGCTCGCCGGTGGGGTCTGGCAGGTTCCGCACCAGGTCCAGCAGCTCCACCTGGTGGGAGAGGTCCAGGTAGGAGGTCGGCTCGTCCAGCAGCACCACGGGGGTCTGCTGGGCCAGCACCAGGGCCAGCCACGCCCGCTGCCGCTGGCCGCCGGAGAGCTCGGCGACGTCCCGGCCCGCCAGCCCCACCAGGTCGGTCTGCTCCAGGGCGCGGGCGATCGCCTCGGTGTCCCGGGCCGTCCGCGCCCCGAACCAGCCGCGGTGCGGGTGGCGGCCGCGGTCCACGAGCTGCTCCACCGTCATGCCCTCCGGCACCACGGGGGACTGCGGGAGTAGGGCCACGGTGCGGGCGTAGCTGCGGGCGTGCCAGCCGGCCACGTCCCGGCCGAGCACCTCGAGGGAGCCGCTGGCCAGGGGCAGCTGCCGGGTCAACCCCTTGAGCAGGGTGGACTTGCCGCAGCCGTTGGCCCCGATGATCGCGGTGGTCCGGCCGGCCGGCACGTCCAGGTCCACGGGGGCCTGCGGCCCGACGACGGTGCGGGTGCCGTACGCCAGGCTCACCCCGCGCAGCCGCAGGGCGGTCTCGTGGCTCGTCTCGCGGTTCATCTCAGGCCTTTCGTCCGGTGCGGATCAACAGCCACAGCATCAACGGGGCCCCGGCGGCGCCGGTGAGCACGCCGGTGGGCAGTCGCGTGCCGCCGAAGGCCTCGGAGGCCACGAAGTCGGCCACCACCACGATCACCGCCCCGCACAGGGCCGCCACGGGCAGGGACGGCCGGCCGCCCGTCAGCCCGCGGGCCAGCGGCGTGGAGAGCAGGGCCACGAAGGCCAGCGGGCCCGTGGCCGCGGTGGCCGCCGCCGCCAGCAGGGCGCCCACGACCAGCGCCCCCAGTCCGGTGCGCCCCGGCCGGGACCCCACACCGTGGGCCAGCTCGCCGCCGAGGTCCGCGGGTGCCAGCCGGGCATGCAGGATGCCGCCGAGCGGCACCAGCACGAGCATCAGCACGGCCAGCAGGGTGATGCGCTCCCACGTCACCGCGTTCAGGGACCCGGCCGTCCACACCGCGGCCGCCTGCAGGTCGTGCTGGTTCAGGGCGAGCATGGTCCCGGAGAGGATGGCCTGGCACAGCGAGGCCACGGCGATCCCGGCCACGATGAACGTGGCCCCGCCCAGGGCGCCGGCCAGCCCGCCGCGACCGGCACCGCCGGAGGCCCGACCCGCCAGGGAGAACGCGAGGACGATGGCGATCGCCGCCACCCCGCCCACCAGCGCGGCCACGGCCATGCCCATGCCGCGCACCCCGCCGAGGGCCAGTACGGCGACGGCGGCGACGGCGGCCCCCTGGGTCACGCCGATGATGTCCGGGCTGGCCAGGGGGTTGCGCAGGGTCCGGCGGAACAGGGCCCCGGCGGCCCCGAAGGCCGCCCCGGCGAGGGCGCCGGCCACGGCGCGGGGCAGCTTCTCCTGCTGGACGATGAACGAGGCGCCGGGGATCCGCTCGCCGCCCAGGATGGCGAAGAAGTCGGGGATGGTGACGGTGTAGTTCCCCAGCAGCACGCGCACGCCCATGGCCAGCAGCAGGACCACGGCGAGCCCGATCGTGGCGGTGAGCAGCCGGCGTCGGGCCCCCGAGTGCAGGGACCGGACCGCCGCCACCGCGGCGGGCGAGGCCTCCGCGGGCGGCCGGGGGGCCGCGGGGGAGGCGGCGTGAAGGACCGGGGCGCTCATCGCGGCCTCACAGCGAGACACTCTTCCGGCGCAGCAGCACCAGCAGCACCGGTACGCCGATGACCACGGTGGTGACCCCCACGTGGATCTCCTGCGGGGCGATCACCAGCCGGCCGGCCAGGTCGGCCGCCACCACCAGGACGGCGCCCCACAGGGCGCAGCCCAGCACGAGCACGCGGGTGGAGGCCGGGCGGAAGCGGCGCAGGGCGTGGGGGACCAGGAGACCGACGAACACCACGGGTCCGGCCAGGGCGGTGGCGGCGGCGGTGAGCACCACGGTGGCCCCGAGCAGCAGCAGGCGCAGCCGCTCGGGGCGGGAGCCCAGGCCGTGGGCCAGCTCGTCGCCCAGGGCGAGGGCGTCCAGCCCGGGCGCGGCCACGAAGACCATGAGGATGCCGAGGGCGATCACGGGGGTCAGCCACGCGGCGTCCTCCAGCGAGGACCGCGCCACGGAGCCCACGGTCCAGAACCGGAAGCGTTCCAGCACGGCGGGGGAGAGGATCAGCAGGGCGCTCGTGACGGCGGTGCAGCCGGCCGTCACGGCCGCGCCAGCGAGCACCAGGGACAACGGCCCGGGGGCCGTGCCCGTGGCGCCGGAGCCGCCGCCGATCCGGGAGGCGGCCGCGGCCACCGTGTAGACCACCACGGCGGCCGCCAGCGTGCCGAGGATGGACAGGACCATGACCCCGGCCAGTCCGGCCGAGAGGCCCAGGCCCAGCCCGAGGGCCACCGCCAGGGAGGCCCCGGCGGTCAGGCCGAGTAGGCCCGCATCGCCCAGCGGGTTGCGGGTGGCCCCCTGCAGGGCCACCCCGGAGACGGCCAGGGCGGCGCCCACCAGGACGGCCGTGAGGGTGCGGGGGATCCGGGAGAGCACCGCGGCGGCGTCGATATCGGCCGACGCCGCGCCGCCGGAGCCGGAGAAGAACGCGCCGAGAGCCTCCAGTGCCGCCCCCGGGGCCACGCTGCGGGCCCCGAACGCCACCGCCGCCAGGCAGGCCAGCACCAGCACGACCGCCGGCAGGATCAGGAAGGCGACCGGCCGTCGTCGTGCCCCGGGCGCGGCAGCCCGCCCCTCCGGCGCGAGGGCCGGGGAGGCGGGCTGCGGTGCGCCCCGGGCGGGGCGGTGGAGGGTGGGACTCATCCGCGGGGAGCGATCAGCCCTCGGCCTGTTCGGCCTGCTCGGCCGCCTCGGCGAGGTCCGGAACCACGTTCTCCAGGGCCCACGGGATGGACAGCGGCGAGGCGGCAGAGGTGGAGAGGACCTCCTGCTCGTCGGTCTGCAGCACGAGGGTGCCGTCCTGGACGGCCGGGATCTTGGACAGCAGCGGGTCAGCGGTGATGGCCTCGCCCACGGACTCGTCCGCGGCGGAGGTCACGAAGATGTCCGAGTCCAGCTCGTCCGCGCGCTCGGGGGACCACGTGAGGTAGAAGGCGTCCTGCGCGTCCTCGTTCTCCGCGAGCACGGGCGCCAGCTCCATGCCGAGGGACGTGAGGAACTTCGGCCGGTTGTCCGCCGCCGTGAACAGGTAGATCTGGTCGGCGGCCGCCGGGTCCACGGTGCCGGTCAGGAAGGTGGTGCCCTCCAGGGCCGGGAACTCCTGGGCAGCCTGGGCCACCTGCCCTTCCACGTCCGAGATGACCTCCTCGGCCTTCTCCTCCTGGCCGAGGGCCTCGCCGATCAGCCGGGTGGAGTCCTGCCAGGCGGTGGTGAAGGCGGCCGTGTCCTCCGGGTAGGCGACCACGGGGGCGATCTCGGAGAGCTTGTCATACTCCTCCTGCGTGATGCCGGAGTAGGCAGCCAGGATGATGTCCGGCTCCGTGGCGGCCAGGGCCTCGAAGTTGATGCCGTCCGCCTCGGAGTACTGCTCTGGGGCCTCGCCGCCGGACTCCTCCAGGGCCGCGTCGAACCAGTCGGTGGACTGGTTCGCGTTGCCGCCGTATTCGGTGGCCGCCACGCCCACGGGCACCACGCCCAGGGCCAGTGCCACATCCTGGTTCACCCAGGACACGGTGGCCACGCGCTCAGGCTGTGCCGGGATCTCGGTCTCGCCGTAGACGTGCTCCACCGTGCGGGGGAACGTGGCATCCGAGCTGGCCGCCGCGGACGACCCGGACGACTCGGAATCGGACCCGCCGGCCGGGCCGGTCGAGCAGCCGGCCAGCAGGGCCGCGCTGAGCGCGAGGGAACCGAGGGATAGGGCCCGACGGCGGGCGGTCCCGCGGCTGCGGCGCTCGCCGGTGGTCGGGGAGAGGGCGGAAGAGGACACGTCGGTGCCTTTCGGTCATGGACAGTTCACTGGGCTCAGCAGGACTCATTGGGCAACGAGGGTGTTGCCTAATCCCCCGAGGTTAGCCTAGCCTAACAAACGTGCGGTCGCCGTGCGGGACGATGGCACAGTGCAGTTGGGTCAACGGTGGACGTGCCCAGCGAGCGCAGCGGATGTGCGATCCTCTCAGGGTTTCCGGTGCGGTCGCTGGGCACGCGTCGTGTCGTCGGGTGGGCAGTTCACCCGAGCGAACGAGACGAGAGATGAGGCCGGAGGTGGTCGCAGCGGTTCGTTCCGCGGTGGTGACCATTCCTGCGAGCCAAGCGGCGGCTTACGGTGAGATTGGGCTGGCCGCGGGCATCGGCCCTCGGCAGGCCGGCCGGGCCGTCTCTCTGCTCGATGGCGACGTGCCGTGGTGGCGGGTCGTTTATGCCGGTGGTGCACCAGCGACGTGTCATGGGGGAGGCGCTCGGGCGTTACTCGAAGCCGAGGGTGTTCCGTTCCGCAATGGCCGCGTCCTGAGGGCGCACCCCCGGTCCGCCATCGATTCCGGCGAAGCGTCGTAGGGACGGAGCTTGGAATCGCGTTCCGGCCGGACTTGTCTGGCAACCCATGGGTTACAAGACGTCTCACGGGTGGCTTCGTGAGTGCAGGAGGAAGGCGCGGATTTCCGGCCTGCGTGAGACTCGGGCGATTCTCGCAACTATGTATCGGAACCAAGCGGCTAGAATCTTGTACTCAACGTTGGTTGCGAGACACTGGGGGTGGTCATGGGCAAGCTCATCGGATATGCGCGGGTCTCCACCCGCCGGCAGGACGCCGACCGGCAGATCGAGGACCTTCTCGCGGCCGGGGTCCGTCGCGATGACCTCTACGTCGATCACGGGGTATCCGGGGCCCGGGCTTCCCGGCCCAAGTTCGACAAGGCGGTGACCGCTCTCGAGGACGGGGACACCTTGGTGATCACCACCCTGGACCGGTTGGGCCGGTCCACGCAGAACATGCTGGCCTTCGCCCAGACGCTCCGGGACAGGGGCGCCGGGCTGCGGGTGTTGAACCTGGGCGGGGGAGACGTCGACACGCAAACCCCGATGGGGTCGATGGTCTTCACGGTAATGGCCGCCCTGGCCCAGATGGAACTGGAGATCAAGAGCGAACGTATCACCGACTCCGTCGCCAAGCGCCGGGCCGCCGGCCAGGACCTCGGCGGACGCCGGCAGACCTTCACCGACTCCCAGATCCGCAGCGCCGCGCGACTGGTCGATTCCGGCCAGCCCGCCGCGCAGGTGGCCCGAGACATGGGTATGTCCCGGGCCACCCTCTACCGACGCATCCGCGACCTACCCGCTGCAACGTAGCTCTCTTGGCGTCGCCCGACGTTTGAAAGCGGCAAGACGGGTGCACGGAACCGTCCAGCCATGCGCCGTATGGCGCCCCGTCACCGGGACGGACCACCGGACCGGTCATACGGGACGCACAAATTCGCGTGCCGCCGTTTAGCCACGTCAGCTGCGGGTGTGTCCGGTGGGGGTTCGGCTTACGGGACAGTTGGAAAGGTCTCGTGGGGCCCACTGACATGGCTGAGATGATGGCGTGAGCCGCCGTTTAGATCCGAGAGAGCCCGGTCGCTCATCTGTAAGCGGTTTCATGCCTCCGTCTCGGTCATGGCACGTAAAGCAGCGACGTGTCCGACATATGACTTCCGACCATTCGCGGTCAGTGCAACCCTGACGTGGCTTCGACCTGCCTTGGAGAAGCGTTCAATTTCGAGATACCCGGCGTCCGATAGCTGCTTGAGATGCTTGCTCAGTACTGAATCCGCGACGTCAAGTGCATCACGTAATTGGGCGAACTCGGCCCATTGCAGTGGAGCGAGGCTGGCGCAGATGCGCAAACGGGTTGGGGCATGAATCAGCTCATTGAAAGTGCCTGGATTAGAGGTGGCGTTCATGGGCGTCCTTGAGCCGATCCCTAATCGCGAAAGCACGCATGCGAGAGATGCAGAACCAGCAGACGCCGAATACGAGGACCCACTTCGCACCTGCTTCGACCCATGATGACGCCTCCCAGAAGCGGATGAGCTGCAGGGTCAGAATGAGCAGGAGGAAGTACCCCACGTAGGACCTGGAGTGGTTCAGTATGGGACGTGCTTTGGGTCGCTTCCTCATGACGAGGAAGTACCACAGTGCTAGGGGAATCGACAGGGCTCCCACTCCGAGGACCACCGGCCAGGACACCATTCCGATGAGTGTCATGACGGTCGCAATCAGTGCCACCAAGGCGAGCATAAAACCGCGGGGCGCATCCGTGGAGTTCGCCATGGCGCTGGAAGCGTCGTCGACTTCAGCGAGTGCTTGGCGGGGATCACGGTCAGGCTTTGGGTCTTGGTCGGCCACAATGTCCTCACTTTCCGCTGCAGAAAGTCTAGTTTTTCCATGCTGGAAAGTCGAGGGTATGGCGGAGGGTGTGCATCCCTCGGGGTTCAGCGGAATCGTTGCTCGTTTGCATAGCCCCTACCGTGGTCACTTCGGAGGAAAAGGACGGGACCGGCTGGACCATCCCGAAGGGCAATCCCTAACTGACACGACCCCAGTGAACCCATCAGCGCAGCTCGGTCAATGCACCCCTTCGGCCTCAATGGAACTCGTGCAGCCGCCATTCGGTGCCGTCGCTCAGAGGCATGGACACGTAGGGCTTGCGCAGGATCCGGGTCTTGCCCTCGACGAGTTCCTTGTCGCTGAGGACGAACCCGGCGAACTCGTCCACACTCTCTTGGATGAACTCCAGCTGGTCATCCATGTCCGGACCGATGAGATGGTGGTAGATGTACTGGCCGTTGTAAACGATCTCGGGAGCCTCACTGCCCAGGACCAAGGTGAACGTTGCCCACCGGGGGCCACGGACCTCCACGTAGACATCCCTGTGGCGGATGCTGGCCGCCGCCTCCACCTCGGGTGGCAGCTTTGCGGCAAGGCCCCTCGACCTCCCGCAACAGGGTCGCAAGGTAGCGCTCGACTTCCGAAGACTCACCCATTCGTCTTGCCCCCGGTCATCGCATTGGTGCTGTCCGACCTGGACGCCCGGGCCAGTTGGTTCAGGTGGACGACGAGGTTCTCCGCGGCCCCGGTGCCGGTGACTTGGCTGAGCGATTCACCGAACCAGTCGTGCCATATGGCATCGACCTGCAGGAGCTCGATCGCCCGGTGGAGGCCTCCCCAACTCACGGCGACACAAGCGCCCGGATGGGGAACCACTTCCGGCGCGACGACGTCAGCTAGGCAGAAGAGCCCCGCGTTCCGATCGGGGATCGGCAAACGGGCGCTCTGCATAGGTCGGCATCACCGTTGCAGAGGCTTTAGCCAAGACATTCGGTGAACTCTGCCATAGTGCGCGCCCTATTGAAGTCCTTCGCCCGAGTTACCGCAGGAGCAGGTTCTCGTGGATCTGTGTCCACCCCTCGTCGGTGAGGTCGGTGGTATCGGTCCCGTCGCGGACCACCCTGGCTTCAGTTCCGGCGGTGTCCAGTGACACCAACTGGGTTGCGTCACTCGAGGGGCCACCGCAGGCAATCGATTCCGTCTCCATGGCCACAAGACACACGCCATTGGCCATGCCGGGTTCGGCCGGCTTCGCAAGAAAGTACGATATTCCCTCATACTCGGCGACAAACCGGGCACTGTCCGGCTCCACATCGCCCCCGTAGAGGTCCGCAGGCAACGTCCGGTCAGCGGTCGCCGGTTCGTCCAGGAGCCCGACACCGGCGCTGCCTTGGCTGCATCCTGAAACCAGAAGAAGCGTAAACACTCCGACTAGTACGAGACTCTTGCGCCGCATCGGGAGCTCCTGACCGTGGTCGTTGGGATCTTCAATCGCCCCAGTAGGGGCTATAGAGCCATTTCACGTTCATGCCATCTCGAACGGTCTCAGCATCGGGAACCGAACGTCCAGTGGTGATCTGCTTCACATCGACCGTACCGCTCGGATGACACAAACGTGTAGTGTCGAAATGACACAACAACGAAGGGTGCGGCAATGGCGTGGTTGATGTTCCTGGTCTGGGGCCCTGTGCTCACGGGTCTCGTTCTCGCTCTGGTCTGGTGGCTGTTGCATGGCCGCACAGCGGGTCTGCCAAACGGTTCGGGCCGGGTGATCCCGGGCATGACTGGACTGGTCCTGCTCCTCGCAGTGGCCTTCGAACGGCTGGCCGGGGTGCCCTTGGCCTTACCCTTCGATGTCCCGATGGTGCTCACGGCCTGGCATGCCGACTATCGATTCGTCTTCCCCCTGATCCTGGCGATACTCGCTCTGGTCCTCTTGGCGTTCCCGGCACATCCACGGGCCGGTCGAGGCGCGGCAGATCTCTCACCCAGGACCCCGACCAGCTTCGGGCGCCGATGGTGGTTCGCGACCCCCCTCGTGCTGGTCGCACTCGTCCTCCTGGTGACGATCATTGCCGGAACCGCCTCGAGTCCCGATCCGACCACGGGGCGCTACATGGTGTACTACGTCGACCTCGGGGCCCAACACAGCATGGGCACCAGCATCTACGGCTGGTTCTACTCCGTGCCCTGCCTGATCCTGCTGGCCATCCTGCTCGCGGTGGCCTACCTCGACCTATTCCTCATCTCCCGCCCGGCCCTGGACCACGACCATGCTCGGGACGCGTACATCAGGACCGCCCGCACCCGCAACATTCTCGCAGTCGCAACCGGTGCGCTCCTGGCGCATTTCGGGTTCATCCTCCAGTCCCTCGCCGGGACCGCATCGATGCGGGGTCAGTTCACCGCGGCAGGCGGAACGGTGAACTCGTGGACCACCTTCGCCGCGCTGGAACCGGTGTTGCTCGGCGCGAGCTTCGTGCTGATGACCCTCGGGGTCGCCCACTGGGCCACCGTGCTCCTGTCTGCGATTCCGGCGCGGCAACCAGCGAAGGCCATGGTCACGTCATGATGATCACCCTGTCAGGGTCCACGCCGCCCACGGAGCAGATCCGTGATCAGATCCGCGGGCTGATCGTGTCTGGGCAGCTCGCGGCCGATGAACGCCTGCCCTCCGTCCGCCAGCTCGCCAAAGACCTCGACGTCGCCGCCGGAACCGTGGCCAAGGCCTACAAGGCACTCGAGACCGAAGGTCTCCTCACCACTCGCACCAGCGGGGGCACCCGCGTCAGCCGCAGCGCAACCACCACACCGCGAGCAGTCCTGGCCGCCGCCCGCCAGCTAGTCGACACCAGCACCCGGACAGGCACCAGCTTGGACGATGCCGTCCGCATCCTCCGAGCCATCTGGCCCCGGCCACAACCAGACTCCGGAAAACTGAACACGCACGCCGAATCGGTGAATTCGCACAGAGCAGATAACCGCACCTGAGGCCCTGCCGATCAAGCGACGCTCGGGCCCAGCAAGTAGCGTCCCGATGAAGGATCCCCTTACGCACGCAATCGAGGTGTCTTTTTCGTGAGTAGTGAAGGTCTCCATGCGCTCAACTTCAAAAGCGACAATGTGGCCTCGGGTTTGCACCGGGTCCATATGTCCAACCCGATCTAAGACCCGGCCTCACGAAGTTGTCCAAGGTTCGATTCAGGACCCACTTTGACAGCATGTCTCCGTCGGCATCCGCAGTGTCCAAGAGGGTATACCCGTCCTTACACTCCAGGTGCAGGCTCGTGTTTCGCAGGCGGCGTTAGATTGATGGCATGCCCCTGGACCACCTATTGCAGTCCTTGGTGCCGAACGGGCGGACTCCACATGCCCAAAGCGGGACATGTGTTGGCGACAGCCTGCGCACGCAGATCACCAGGGCTCGCTGCGGCCGAATGGCAAGCTCTCCGAGCAGGACCTATGTGACGCCCTGGCGGTTTCTCGCAATATCTTGAGCGAGATTGTTTACAGTGCTGGCCAAGGAGTCGATGGTGACGCGGAATCCCAACGGCGGCGTGCTCGTGGCCTGTCCGGCTCAGAAGTGACCCGCAATGTGTACCGGATGCGACACGAGTTGGCATCGGCGGTCGCTTTGCCGGCTGAGAAGTTAGACGTGCATGCATCGAGGCGATTGTCGCCGAAACCCGGGCCGCCATGGAGGCGGCGATGTTTCGGCGATGACTATGGCCAATCAACGCTTCCATGAGTCGCTGGTCGCCGTCAGCGGGGGCGACCGCCGACAGACGCTGATGCGTCAGACGCTCGCCCATATGCTGCTGAAGTTTCACGGGATGAATCTCCGCCCCGGACTTTCACTCCCACTATG
Organism: Citricoccus sp. I39-566; assembly: GCF_031432995.1. GTDB lineage: Bacteria > Actinomycetota > Actinomycetes > Actinomycetales > Micrococcaceae > Citricoccus > Citricoccus nitrophenolicus_A. The sequence continues at coordinate 537,427 of NZ_CP133842.1, read as the reverse complement.
TTGATCGCAACACGCAGATCACCGCGGAGCTGGGCTCGGTTGAACGCCAGCGCGTCGCGGAGACGCTGCGCGGCTCCCTGGATGCCGCCGCGGCCAAGCTGCTCGGACAGGTGGGCGTCGACTTTGTCGGTTAGTGCCCGGACCTGCCGTTCGGGGCCCCCAGTGCCGAGACACCCGACGAGGCTCTGCATCGCACAATCCTCGGGCGCTCCGTGGTGTGAGAGCTGGAGGGTGCATAAAACTTCAGGAATCTTCTGGCGAATCATCCGATTCTGTCTTTGCCACAGCGGATGGCGGTTCACCTTTGGGAAGCTGATTCTCCATGCTTGCTAGTCAGTCGATGTTCTCGAGGTACATCCCTTCCCAAGGCGTGCTAACCACTCGGACCGAGGGCCCCCAGTGGCATGAACTCGCGGTGATCGAGGTCCGGCCTGAGGGGTACCGGGTTGCACTCGTGTATGGGAATGTGGCGACGACAAAATCAATGAGTTGATGCATGGTTTTCTCCTTATGGGTCTACCGCCTCCTACAGGTGGCGGGTGAAGGGGGCGACACCCGCGAACTGGGGTGCCAAGGATTGGTCGCTGAATGCCCGCCTGCTGTTGCCTGAGTCATGGCCTCCGAGACTTTAAGCGAAACCCTGATTGAAGAGGCCGTCCCGTGAGGGGTGACAGGCGTTGCAGCCCGTAGAACTTATGGCCTCCGCACGGTACCGCAATCGGCGGCATGCGGAGGAGCCGCGAGTTTCAGCATTCGGTGACGCTGATTGCAAGACCTCCAAGTGATGTCTCTTTGTATTTGTCGAGCATGTCTTCCCCGACTCTGCGCATCGTGCGGATGACGACGTCGAGGCTGACCTTAGGTTCGTGGTCCGGTTCGTTCATTGCCAGTGTGGCCGCCTGAGTGGCCGTGACGGCTGCTATGGCGTTGCGTTCGATGCAAGGGATCTGGACTAGGCCTCCCACCGGGTCACAGGTGAGGCCGAGATGATGTTCGAGCCCGATTTCGGCGGCCTTGCCGATCATGCGAGGCGAGGCGCCGTTGGCCGCGGCGAGGGCGGCGGCTGCCATGGCGCAGGCGGAGCCGATTTCGCCTTGACAGCCGACTTGGGCTCCTGAGATGGATGCCGTGGTGGTGATGATGGAACCGATTGCCGTCGCGGTGAGGAGCATGTCGACCACGTGGTCTTCCTCTGCCTGTCTCGCGTGGTGGGCGATGACGGCCGGAACTACGCCTGCGGCACCGTTGGTGGGGGCGGTGACTATGCGACCCCCGGCAGCGTTCTCTTCATTGACGGCTAGGGCATCGAGTTGAATCCGGGCGATGTGCGTGGTCCAGCTGTCGTCGGTAGAGAGGCGGTTAGCGAGTGCGGGGGCGCGCCGCCGGACGTTGAGGCCGCCGGGAAGGACTCCCGGTTGCGCGTTCCTTCCTCGGCTGATGCACTCTTTCATCGCCGTCCAGATGCGTATTGCGGTGGCGTCTGGATCTTGACCGCGGGAGAGCCCGTTGTCCCTGACGATCTGCGCGATAGATGTTTGGCTCTCGTCGCAGCGGGCGAGCAGGTCATCGAACGTGGTGAAGACATGCGGCGGTCGGTGGGATGAGGTGGACGGCACGTCACCGACTCGGCGGATGAAGCCACCACCGGTGGACAGATAGGTCTCGGCGTAGAGTTCGGTCCCGTCGGCGCCGTGAGCCTCGAGGTCCAGGGAATTGGCATGCTCGGGGTGTGGCTGGAAGGGTGCGAACTCCACGGTCACTGGAACGCGGGGTGCCTCAGGGGCGAGTCTGGCCCTTCCTCCTTCCTCTTCCGTCCACGCGGTCGCGACCGCTTCGGGCTCGCAGGTTCCCGGCTTCGCGCCATCGAGACCCGCCACTACCGCTGCCGGGGTGCCGTGTCCTCTGCCGGTCGCACCCAGTGATCCGCGCAAGCGAACGTGTACCGCCGCTGTCTGACGGCAGATCCCCATCAGGGCGATCCTCCGTCTGAATTCTCTGCCAGCGAGCATCGGCCCCACGGTGTGTGAACTGGAGGGGCCGATGCCAATGGAGAACAGGTCGCCGACGCCCAGATCTGAACTTTGCATGCACCTATTATCTACAGCAGAACTGCAGAAATACAAGACAAGTGTGACTTGAAATACAGCGCAGAGCCTGCTTAGCTACGAAACGTGGTGGAAATAATCCGTTCATACGCTTGCAATAGCCCGAAACGAGCGGCTCAAATTGCTCTGGGAATACTTCTCATAGGGTAGTGACATACTTGCAGCAGCCATGTAGGGTTACAGCACATCTCCGCAGCTCGCGGGCCACGACTTAGTGTCAGCCGAGTCCGCCTTCCTCATTGGAGCCCATATGGCCAGCTCATCCTCAACCCTCGTCGAGCATCTAACTATCCAACCTGTCCCCGAATCACAGCGAACTGGTCGGGCGCGGCACCTTTTCCCAGTCTGGTTCGGCGTCCAAATCATGCCGCTCACTCTGGTGACCGGCGTCCTAGGACCCACGATTTACGGTCTTGACCTCGCTTGGACCGTAGTGGCGATCATCATTGGAAACGTCATCGGTGCGGTCTTCATGGCGCTGCACTCAGTGCAGGGATCGAAATTAGGCGTCCCCCAGATGATCCAGGCCCGAGCGCAGTTCGGTATGTACGGCGCGCTGCTGGTGTTGATCGTTGTCATCCTGATGTACTTGGGCTTTCTCGCCTCTATCCTGGTGCTCGCTCGCGACACACTATTGCTGATCGTGCCCGGCCTCAGCCCGTTGGCTGCGCTGATTGCTTGCTCGGTGCTGGCCCTGGCCATCGTGCTGTTCGGGTACGAGATCATCCACCGGTTCAATCGCTACCTGTTGCCGTTGTTCGCCCTAGCCGTCGTGCTGCTGGGCGTATTTACCTTCACCCATATGGGGCAGGCCTCGTCCTCAGCACCGGCCCTAGGTTTCTCCTTGACGGGCTTCCTTGCGATGGCGGCCACGGCCGCTATCTGGCAAATCGCCTATGCACCATACGTGTCTGACTATTCCCGATACTTACCGTCGAAAACCTCGTCAAAGTCCGCATTCTGGTTCACGTACCTCGGAACCGTCGGCGGTGCCATCCCGGTAATGGTCCTCGGTGCCTTGCTGGTCACTGCCTCAGGAGGTAAGGGCGATCTGCAGGACCTCGTCGCCATCCTGCCCACCCCAGTGATGCTCTTCGTCGTGGCAATGCTCTTCCTTGGGGCGATGGACGCGGCAGTCATCAATCTCTATGGGCCGGCGCTGACGACGATCACCATGATCCAGACCTTCCGTACTTCTTGGTCGCCGAAGGCTCGAGCCCGTAACAGCGTCGCGATCGGTACTTGTTTTCTGGCTACCGTCATCGCCGCCTTTTTCGCCAATGACTTCCTGGTCAGTTACGGCGACTTCATTCACTTCTTGATGACGTTGCTCATCCCATGGAGCATCGTCAATCTCGTCGACTACTACATCGTCAAGCGCGGCGACTACGACGTAGCGGCATTCAATGATCCCAAGGCCGGTTACGGGGCCTTCAACGTTCCAGCGCTGGTGACCTACGTGCTGGGATTTATCATCCAACTGCCGTTCATGCGGGGGTCGTTCTACACCGGGCCGATTGCAGAGTCCCTCAATGGCGCCGACCTGTCCTGGTTGGTCGGCTCCATCGCCAGCTTCTTCATCTACTTGACCCTCATCAGGTTCGCCCAACGTCGGACTCCAACCCCGGATTTATCCCGTGCCGCTGCCCCGACACCGGCTCCCGCCGACGTGCAGAGCCAGCCGTAACCGAATTGGCTACCTCCACCGATCTTCCCTACGGCTGACCGTCGGGCCAGCACTGCAGTTTTCCCTACGAAAGGACCTTCCAATGACTGAATCCGTTTCCTTGGTCACCCCCACCGGTGACGGCACCGACCGCCAGCGGCTGATGAACAGCACCTGGACGCATCACATGCCCACCCCATTCTCCCAAGGCTGGCGCGTAGGAAATCTTGTCTTCACCGGTGGCCAGCTCTCGTCCGACGAGCACGGCAACGTGGTCGGTGAAGGCGACATCGAGGTACAGACCCGCAATGTCTTCCAGTCTCTCACCAACGTACTGGCCGAAGCCGGGGCCACCTGGGAGGACGTCGTCAAAGTCAACACCTACTACTGCTTCGACGGGACCGGTGAGGACGTGCAGCGCAACTGGGAGGCCATGACACGGGTCCGCATGGAGTTCCTCCCCAAGGAGGGCCCAGCCGGCACCGGAGTGCGAGTCGCTGGGCTGATGTACGACGGCTTCCTCATCGAGGCCGAGGCCATCGCCGTGCTGCAGGACCGCGGCACGGGCAGCTCCGACTGACCCGAAACCCTCAATCTGAGACTCCTAATAGAAAGGCAAGAACATGACCATCCAGAACATCGCCCCGGCGGACGACGCCGAGCGGCTGCGCATTTCCAAAGTTACCGAGCAGCTCGAGCAGAGCGGCGGGCACCTGCTCACCGGCGAGCAGTACAAGGCCTCGTTGCGCGACGGGCGCCGGATCATCACCTCCGAAGGCGAGGAAGTCGAAGACGTCACCACCCACCCGGACCTGCGCGCCGTCGACACCCTTGCCGGTATCCAAGACGACCAGTTCACGGCCGAGGGCCAGGACATCCTCACCTACGTCGGTGAAGACGGCGGGCGCCGGGCAATCGGCTGGCAGGTGCCGCGTACCCGCGAAGACCTGCTCGCCAAGCGAGAGGCCACGAAGTTCATTACCCAGCGGACCATGGGCATGTACGGCCGGCCCAACGACTATGGGGCGATGATGGCCCTGGGCTTCCTGTCGACCATTGACCGCATCGAGGCGGAGAACGCCGAGTTCGCGGAGAACATCCGGAACTTCGTCAAGCTCTCCGGTGACAACAACCTGCTGAGCACCGATCTGATCGCGGACCCTCAGTCGGACAAGAACATTCCGCGCAACGAGCGCCCCTCACAGCTGCGCATCGTCGAAGACACCCCTGAGGGCATTGTTATCAGCGGCGCGAAGGTGGCCGGCAGCATCGGATCCCTCGCCCACTTCTTTACCCTCTCGACCACCCTCGGTGGGGGAGTCGGTCCAGAAGCAGCGATCTGGGCCGCAATCCCGATGAACTCGCCTGGGCTGTCGCTCATCCTGCGGGAACCGACCGCGAAAATGAACACTCCCCGCAATGACCACCCCCTAGACCATGCGGGCGAAGAACTTGACCAGACGATCATCTTTGACAATGTCTTCATTCCCCGTGAATACGTGTTCAGTAAATACAACCTGGGGCTGCTCGACCTTTACTACGAGAGCTGCGCCTACTCTCTTTGGTCAGTTATGACCCGACTGGCGTTCCGCGCAGAAATGTTCGCAGGTGTCGCTGAGGTCATCACCGAGATCCTCGGAACCGACAAGATTCCGGGCGTCCAGGCTGCAGTGGCGGACGTAACTATGTACGCACAGACACTCAAGGCCTATTCGCTGGCGACCATTCACGAGTCGGTGGAATGGTGCGGCTTGCAGGTACCCAACCCGGACCTGACAACCGCCGGACGGTTGTACTCCATCGAGAACTATCCGCGCATCATGCACATCCTGCGTGATCTGTGCGGCCAGGCGCTGATCGCACGTTGGCCCGAGAAGGTGTGGGACCACCCCGAGTTTGGGCCCCGCATGGAAGCCTTTTTTCCCGGCACCGGAGTCAGCGCGCGGGAGAAGAACACCTTCTTCAACTTCGTCTGGGACCTCACGAGCGGAGCCCACGCCGGCCGGGTGGCCCTCTTCGAAAACGTCAACGCCACGCCTCCCGCCTTTGTCCGCCATTTGGTCTATTCCAAGACCGACCGCAGCGCCGCGGCCCGGCGTGTCCGCGATTACGTAGGGATTTCCTGATGAAGACCATGACCAAGGAAAAGACAAAGAGCCCGCTGCTGCACACCGCAGCGGCACCGGCCAACGACACTATCGAGCGTAGCGAATTCGCAACAGCGATGCGGGGGCTGCCCAGCGGCGTCGTGGTCATCACCAGCTACGTCGACGACAAGCCTTGGGGGGTGACCCTGTCATCCCTGTCCTCATTCTCCGCCGAACCGGCGCGCGTTTCCTTCTCGATCCTGCGCACCACGGCGACCGCAGCCCATATCCGGGACCACGGAACCCTGGGCGTGGCGATCCTTTCCTCGGACGCCGGTGACCTGGCCGCGCGACAAGCCGCGGCCGGGCAGCCGAAGTTCCTCAACGAGGACGACCTGCTCCCGCAACGAGGACAACGCTTGGGCATGCCTCTGGTGGTCGGAGCGGTGATGAACCTGGAATGCCAGGTCGCATTCTACGTCGAGGTGCTCGATCACCTGCTCGTCGTCGCGGACGTCGTCTCGGCGGTGGGGGAAAAGACCAACGACTGCGGGCTTCTCTACTGGAACCGCACATTCGGCCACTTTGAACAGGGAGTACTGGCTTGAGCATCGAAATAGAGACCAACACGCAGGGAATGCAGACGCCTACCCTCGGAGCACATCTGCTGGAAAGCGGGCGCAAGACGATCGTCGATCTAACACGCCCGCTTTACGAAGGCATGCCGATGTGGTTCGGTCATCAGCGGACCTTTACTCCGGTGAACCAGACCCACGACGAGTTTAAGGCCAGGTTCGGCACCCAGGACGGCTTCTACGCCCGGAACCTGATCATCAGCGAGCACGCCGGCACACATACCGACGCGGTCATTGAGTACGACCCGGACGGGGCGCCTTTGGATCGCACCCCTCTGGAGTACTACTACGGATCGGCGGTGTGCCTGGATCTCTCGCACGTGGTCTTCTCGGACCCTGACCCCGAGGGGACGGGATCGGCGGGGGTCGAGGCGGTGCGAATCGCGGAGGCGAGACTCGCTGAGGCGGGAGAGAGCATCCGCCCCGGCGACATCGTGTTGGCATGGTTCGACTACGGGGACCGCACCTTCCCGGAGAAGCGATACATCGACGAAAATCCTGGTTTCTCCTGGGAAGGGGCTGAGTACCTGGCGGAGAAGGGCGTCGTGAACATCGGCACCGACTGCGCCGCGATCGACAACAGCCTGGACACCTCTTTCGCCGGGCACATGGTCTGCCGGAAGTACGGAATCGTCAACACCGAACACCTAGCGAATCTGGGGCAATTGGTGAACCGTCGGTTCGACTTCTACGGACTGCCGCTCAACATCCTGGGCGGCACGGGCTCCCCGATCCGCGCCATAGCAGTCCTGGATTGAGCCCAGTGATCCTCAACTGCAGCGACCGGTCAGAACGTCGGCGGCGTGTTCACCCACACGACCCGAGCGGGCCGGTCGCTGCGGTTGTGGTAGCTGTGGGGCCGCGTGCTGGCGTAGTTCATCGAATCGCCCTCCTCAAGGGTGTAGCGCTCAATGGCGTCGAGGATAATCTCGATCTGCCCTTCCACCACGGTCAGGAACTCTTCGCCGGCATGAACCATCGGCTCACCACTGCCGCACCCGGGCTGAACGGTCACCATCTGGGACTGCAGCGCGGTTGCGGACGAGTACAGATTCTCGATGAGGACCCCCTCAACCTGGAGCGGGAGCCGTTCGCGTTGGTCTCGGCGGACGACGATTTGGTCGCTGACCGGCGGCATGCCGAGCAGTTCAGGCACCGTGACACCCAGAGCGTGAGCGATCTGGGAGATCCTGCCGATGCTCGGCTGGCTGACACCGCGTTCGAAGGCGCTCACGGCAGAGGGGCTCATCTCGATCCGCTGGGCCAGTTCCCGCAGCGACAGTCCCGCCGCCAGCCGGGCGAGCCTGACACGGACGCCGACCTCGGCCTTCGTTCCGGTATCGGGGGAATCAGAACTCAACGGGGCTGTGTTTTCCAACGCCCCGCGCACCCCGGCGAGAGTCATCTGCCCGCCAGACATCAACCGCTTCGCCTGCTCCAAGCGCTTGACGTCGACCATCGAGTAGCGTCGCTGTCCCGAATCCGTGCGGGCCGGAGCGATCAGGCCTTCCTGCTCCCACAGGCGGATCGTGGAAGGCGAGACCCCGACCATCCGCGAGACATGACCGATGCGCAGGATCGGTGACGCGGCAGCATCTGGCGTCGCCGCCTCAGCGGGCAGTGCAGCAGGTGGAGTCATTTGGAAGGACCTTGCGCAATTGAAAGCAGAGGGCTTATCGCCGATGGATGTGCGTTTTGATCATATCGTCGTTGCCGTGTCGAACCTTGCAGGAGCGGTGCACAACGTCAAGCAGCACTGGGGCTTCGAGGCTAGGGGCGGGGGCCGCCATGACGGAGCCGGCACACAGAACGCCATCGTGCCCCTGGGACACAGCTACCTCGAACTGGTGACCGTGATCGATGAGACGGAAGCACGCGGGCACGGCTTCGGCCTCCTCGTCCTCGAAGCGCTCGAACAAGGTCGGGCCCTAGGCGGATGGGCTGTCGCGGTCACGGAGTCACCCAGTGTTGAAGGGCAGCGGCTCACTCGCAATGGTGTCGACGTCATGCTGTTCGGGCTCGATGAGGCCAAGAGTGAGCCCGGCCGACCGTTCTTCCTATATCGGGCACCTGGTCAGGGCACACCGGGGGCGTTGGAGGCCGGGGAACCCCACTGGCACGCCTCAACCTTGCGCGTCGGCGGGGCGGCCCTGCCCATCGGACTCGAAACAGCGCCACGGGGGGACACCCGCGTCGAGCTGGTCGAGGGCACCCCTCGAGGCACGATTCACGAGCTCGAACTCACCCGGCAGGACGGGCTCCACCTGCTACTCAACGAAGAATGCCTGAGGACTCTCTGATGCAGCACGAAGATCTCCTGAACGACACTCTCTTGGCCACCCGCCGCGCCCTCCACGCTATGCCGGAGGTCGGGCTCGTCCTACCGGCCACCCAGGCCTACCTACTCGAACGCCTCGAGGCCGCCGGCATCGAATACCGCGTCGGGGATGAACTGAGTTCGATCGTGGCGATCGTGCGCGGAGGTGCGGCGTCCAGTGACACCGACGCGGTCCTGGTGCGATCGGACATGGACGCCCTACCCGTGGCGGAGTCGACCGGCCTGCCCTTCGCTGCCGACAACGGGGCGATGCACGCTTGCGGCCACGACCTCCACATGGCAGTGGTGCTACATGCAGCTCTGGAGACCCAGCGGCGCCGAGCCGAGCTCAAGGGCAATGCCCTTTTCGTTTTCCAGCCCGGGGAAGAAGGCCACGGAGGGGCACAGTTGATGCTTCGCGAAGGAGTCCTGCACGCCTTCGGGCAGCGCCCGGTCGCAGCACTGGGCCTGCACGTGCTCGCCCATCACCTGCCCCTCGGTGCCATCGTCTCACGCCCGGGCGCCGTGCTGGCCGGATCCACTCTGCTGGATATCACCATCACGGGGCGCGGGGGCCATGGTTCAGCACCACATTTGGCACGCAGCCCTCTGGTCGCGGCAGCAGACCTCGTCTCCTCCACCCCTGCGCTGCTGCCCTCGAGGGTGTCGGCCTTCGAGCCCGCCGTCCTCTCGTTCGGCAGTCTCCAGACCGGGACCGCTCGCAATGTCATCCCCGACATCGCCGAGCTGGGGGGTGTCATTCGGACCTTCGATGATGGAACAACGGTCACGGTCGAGCAGGCCGTGCGTGATCTTGCGAAGGCGACGGCTCTCACCCACGACGTGCATGTCGACGTCCGGGCCCTTCGCGACACCATTCCGACCAAAACCGAGGTATCGGAACTGCAGCGCCTGCGACAGATCGCACCGGGCCGGGTCGCGGAGCTGGACCAGCCCCTGGCGATCTCGGAAGATTTCTCCTGGTTCCTGAGGGAAATTCCCGGGGTCTTCCTTCTGATTGGCGCCACGACGGGCGACCCGGCTACCTCGCCGTCAAATCACTCCGCGAACGCGACCTTCGACGAATCCGTCTTGGCTCCCACCGCTCGGCTCGTCGTCGACTGGGTCTTTGGCAGGCTAGGGATCGACGCCACTACCCACCGTTCCTCGGAACCCGCAACTCATACCACCTAGCGTGTCCAGACAGGTGGCTGTTGGACACATCTGTCTCCTGAACACCATGTCATCTGACACATCTGCGGGACAGGTATACCCAGTTGGACACTTCCCGACCGAGGCGGTGACGCTGAAATGTCTATACCTCGTCATTCGGTCACTCGGTCCGACCAGCGGCGGCCGGGCACGCTGGGTGATGAGGCGGAGGTCCGCGCACCATGCTCGCGATCACCTGCGCCGGACAGTTCGAGAGAACCACGCACTGACTAAAACCGCCGGACCCACACACTATTTATCGGGCGGTCCCAGTAGTAGGTTCGGTTTGACCTAATAGATCAGCAGGCTGTCGTTGCGGACGGGGTGGCGGCCCTGAGAAGGAGGACAGATGAAGGCTCTGACATGGCAGGGAAAGCGCTCGGTGAGCGTTGAGGAGGTTCCGGATCCCCGGATCCAGGAGTCCACGGACGCGATCGTGCGGATCACCTCGACCGCCATCTGCGGGTCGGACCTTCACTTGTACGAGGTGCTCACCCCGTTCATGGACAAGGGCGACATCATCGGCCACGAGCCCATGGGGATCGTGGAGGAGGTCGGCTCCGCCGTCACCCAGATCAAGGCCGGGGACCGCGTGGTGATTCCCTTCAATGTCTCCTGCGGCCACTGCTTCATGTGCAAGCAGGGCCTGCAGTCCCAATGCGAGACCACCCAGGTCCGGGAGTACAATAGCGGTGCAGTCTTCCTGGGCTATTCCCGCCTCTACGGTTCGGTGCCCGGCGGGCAGGCCGAGTTCCTGCGCGTCCCGCACGCGGACTACGGACCCATCAAGGTCCCGAACACCGGTGAGGACGAGCGCTACCTGTACCTCTCCGACGTTGTGCCGACCGCGTGGCAGGCCGTGCAGTACGCTGCGCCTCCTCAGGGCGGCTCCCTGGCCGTTCTGGGCCTGGGCCCGATCGGTCAGATGTCCGCCCGGATCGGCCGGCACTTGGGCTACCGGGTGTTCGCGGTGGACCCGGTCGCCGAGCGGCGGGCCATGGCCGAACGCCACGGCATCGAGACGCTGGACTCCTCCAGCGACGTAGCGGAGCGACTGAAGGACCTCACGGACGGCCGCGGTCCGGATTCCGTGGTGGACGCGGTCGGGATGGAGGCCCACGGCTCACCCGTGGCCGGTGTGGCCCACCAAGCGGTGGGGCTGCTGCCGTCCCCGCTGGGCCGCAAGGCGATGGAGACTGCCGGGGTGGACAAGCTCGCCGCGCTGTACACCGCCATCGACGCCGTCCGGCGCGGCGGGACGATCTCGATCAGCGGGGTGTACGGCGGCATGAAGGACCCCCTGCCGATGCTCACGATGTTCGACAAGCAGATCCAGCTGCGCATGGGCCAATGCAACGTGAAACGGTGGACCGAGGACCTGCTGCCGCTGGTCGATGACCCCTCGGACCCGCTCGGCGTCCTGGACCTCAAGACACACACCGCGTCGCTGGACGAGGCCCCGGAGATGTACGAGAAGTTCCAGAAGAAGCAAGACGGCTGCATCAAGGCCGTCCTCAAGCCATAGTCCCGGACCCGCGCCGGAGCCCGGCCCCTGAGGGCCGGGCTCCGGTGCGTCATGGACCAACGCACTCACTGGGACACAGCCGACCGTGTTGTCAGTTTCAGAGGTCGTCTGCACGGACGATGAATGAGCCGAGGGGAACAGTAAGAACACTCTCTCGTCCCGGCCCTTCGCTCCGTCGGTGCCACGCCACCCGGCGGTGGAGATCCGCCAGTGGGCCAGGGACAACGGCTACGACGTCTGGAATCGTCCACGCCTCCATCAAGACATACTCTGGGTTATTGGCCATTAACTGAGTGCGGATTCAGAACCCATTCGGCCTAATGAAGCATCCCGGGACTTATCCCGTCTGCTCCGCCCCCTAGACCACGCGGATCACGGACCTGGTCCGGCAGAGCCCCGCCGGTGGCCTGCTCAACCAGCCCGGCATCGGCCCAGTCACCGCCGCCGTCGCGCTGACCGCGTGGTCACACCTGGGCCGCATTCGATCCGAGTCCGCGTTCGCCAGCCTCGCTGGAACCAGCCCCATCCCCGCGTCATCGGGCAACACCGTCCGGCACCGGATCAACCGGGGTGGCGACCGGCGCCTCAACCGAGCACTCCACATGGCCGTCGTCACCCGCATGCGAATGGACCCGCGAACCCGCGCCTACGTCGAGCGCCGTACCGCCGAAGGGCGCACCCTCCGGGAGATCCGTCGCTGCCTCAAGCGCTACCTCGCCCGCGACATCTACCGCCGCCTCAACACCGCCGCTCAGAATGAGCTCACCGGGGCTTGACAGACATAGGAGATTCAACGGACGACTCGAGCACCTCCGCGGATCCGCCCTCGGGTTCCGAAACCTCACCAACTACATCGCCCGATCCTTGCTGGAGTCCGGCGGATTCAGGCCACTGCTACACCCTGGATTGTGAAGAGCCGGACAAGTTCCCCTTGGGCGCGGTGATGAACAAGGCCCTCACACTGCGTGGCGCTCAGCAGCACGGTCACCGTTACATCCCGCAGATTCTTGAGCACATGGCCCGCGGGGAGCTCACCACCGAGCACCTGGCCACCCACGTGATGCCGCTGGCCCAGGGCCCGCGCGGCTACGACATGTTCAAGAACAAGGAAGACGGCTGCGTCCGGGCCGTCTTCCAGCCCGGGGGGTGACGCGACACCGCGCCCCGCAGCGCCACCGTCGGCCTGACCGGGCCGGCACGGAAGCGACGATCCAGCCGGCCGGGCAACAGGAGGTGAGAGATGGTAGGACCCAAAGACGTACCCGTGTTCGGTTCTTCTCGCCCGCCCGTCCTCCTGCGTGCTCTGGTCCTGGGCTTCGGCGGTGGCCTTCGGTCCTGGCCTCCCTTGGCGCTCCTGGCGCTGAACTACGACACGCCTTCGTTCCAGGGTGGGTGGAAGCGCTGGCCGGTGTTCCGCAGCATCTGGGGACGGCGGCTGCTGATCGCCTTGGCGGTGGCGGAGTTCGTCGCCGACAAGCTGCCCAACACCCAGTCACGGCTCGACCTGATCGTGCAGCTGTCCCGGACCGACGGGGGACTGGTGGGCCGGGTAGCGGCCGACACCCTCGCCGGAGCAGTGCTGGGAAGCACGCGTCCAGGCACGCGTGACGTGGCAGAAGGGGCAGCCTTCGCAGCAGCCGGCGCCTGGTCGGCAACTACCTCGGCTACCACACCCACAAGGCCGTGGACGAGAGAACTGGCCTGCCCGATCCCGTCGTCGCGGTCGTCGAGGACGCGGTCGCGGTCACCCTGCTCAGCGCCGTGGCCCGGACCAGCTGACCGGCGCACCACTCCCCTTACGTGACTTGGACGGAGGCTCTCCATGCACCGGGGTCCTGGGCACCGCACACCGCAACCCACTGGGACTGCCGGGCAGAACTGGTCCTGCCCGAAGGCTCCCGCCCCGGCGGCCGGGAACCCGGTGTACCGTTTCGAGCACGAACCCGACTGACAGGAGCGATGTGATGGAGAATCGATCGGAAGGCCTGCCCGCGGAGCAGCCGGTGGGCGAGCTGGAGGAGGTGGCCCATTTCCACGGCGCCATGCTCACCGGCGTCACGGTCTCGCACCGGGGGCGGATCTTCGTCAATTACCCGAAGTGGGGCGATGACGTCGCCTTCACGGTGGCCGAAATTCGCGACGGCGAGGCGGTGGCCTACCCGAACGAGGCCATCAATCGCACCGATTCCGACGACCTGGCGAACACCCTGGTCTCGGTGCAGAGCGTGGTGGTGGACCCTGCCGACCGGCTGTGGATCCTGGACACCGGAAGCCCGCTATTCAAGCCCACGACCTACGGCGGGCCCAAGCTCGTCTGCGTCGACCTGACCAGCGACACAGTGGTCAAGACCATCCTGTTCCCCCAGGATGTCGCGTTGCCCACCAGCTACCTCAACGACGTGCGCTTCGACCTGCGCCGCGGAGCCGAGGGCGTCGCCTACCTCACCGACTCCTCCGACCAGGGACCCAACGCGCTGGTGGTGGTGGACCTGGCCACCGGTCAGAGCTGGCGGCGGCTGCACGAGCACCCCTCCACGAAGGCCGAGCCGCTCACAGACTTCATGCCGGTTGTCGAGTGCCGCCCGGTGGTCGCCCGCCAGGAGGACGGGACCGTGGCGCCGGCGATCGCGATGGGCGCGGACGGAATCGCCATCGGCGCCGACGGCGCCCGCCTCTACTACTGCCCGCTGGCATCCCGGCGGCTCTACAGTGTGGCTACCGACGCGCTGGTGGACCGAGCCCTGGATGAGGCGGCGGTGGCCGCGACCGTGCATGATGAAGGCGACAAGGGCGGGGCCGGCGACGGCCTGGAGTCCGACGCACAGGGCAACGTGTATGCGACGAACTACGAGCACAACGCGGTGCTGCGGCGTCGGGTCGACACCGTCGGGGCGTGGGAGACCGTGGTCAGCGACCCTCGGTTGCTGTGGCCGGACACGCTCTCGGTCGCGGCCGACGGCTACCTCTACATCACCGCGAACCAGCTCCACCGCCAGGCCGACTACCGGCAGGGGCAGGATGAACGGGTCAAGCCCTACACCCTCTTCCGCACCCGCATCGACGCCCAACCCGTCCTGCTGCGCTGACCACAGCGGGACGGAACTGGATGCAGCCATGCACAAGCAACTCACCTGATCCCTCAGCCGCCTTCCACCCCCATCTCATCTCACCCATGGGAGGTGACGTTCGTAAAGCGGAGGTGCTTGCCCATTGTCTCCACGAGGTGTTCGGCGATTGCCAGGGATGAAGTCGCTCCGGGCGAGGGCGCATTGCGCATTAGGGTGGCGCTACCGATGTTCTCGATGACAAAGTCGTCGAGGAGTTGACCCTGCCGGTCCATGGCTTGGGCGCGGATGCCGCGGGTGATGGGTGTGGAGGTGGCTCCCTTCAGGCTGGGCACATAGTCGGCAGCACCGGCTAAGAACTTCTTGCGGGAGAGAACTGCGCCAACTTCTTGGACAGCGGCTTGCCTGTTCTGGCCGGCGAACTTCCAGAAGCTGGGGCTAGCTGCAACTTCGAGGCTGTCCTTGAGACCGATGCGCCATCCGCTGTAGTTCTCCCGCCCGAAGGAAAGGAACGCGTTGGGGCCGACGAGCATCTCTCCGTCTACCCGCTTAGTTAGGTGGACTCCGAGGAAAGGATATGCCGGGTCCGGCACTGGGTAGACGAGGCCGTTAAGGATGGTGCGGTGCTCCGGAGCCAGCTGGGAGTACTGGCCGAAGAACGGCACGATCTTGGGGTAGGCGGCTCCACCGGCCATGCGGGCGATCCTGTCGGACTGCAGTCCTGCACAGACGATGAGGTGATCAAAAGTGTGTGAGGTTTGCTCCCCGCCGCGCTCCACGGTTACTGAACAGCCTTGTTCTCCGTTGGCAATTGAGGTCACTTCGGCGCCCAGTAGCACTCGTCCCCCGGCGCGCTCGATATCGTCTATGAGCGCGCGAGCGACCGCCGCGAAATCGATAATTGCCATGCAACTGGAGGGGCGTAGTTGCTTCACAATGCCGACCAGAAGTCGCCAGGGTAGGGGCTGGCGCCGCGGTGCTCCCCGGCCACTAACGCTCACCATGTACATTGAAGTTCACAAGGTACACAAACGTTCACCGGAGGGTCCGTGGGTATTCAGTTGAATCCGTTCCGCCCTACGGCGGGGGCCGATCCGCCTCAGTTGGTCGGCCGCGCGGGCCTGCTGGATGAGTTCGAGTACGGGTTGCGGATCCGCTCCGGAGCCCCGGGCTTACTGACCATCTTCACCGGGGCGCGAGGCGTCGGCAAGACCGTAATGCTCGGGGAGGCCGAGGATGCCGCCCGCCAGGCTGGCTGGGCAGTGGTCTCGGAGACCGCCACTCGAGGCTTCCTGGGACGAATCGGGGAGGCGATGCGGCCCTTCCTTGAGGAACTCGGCGCCGGCCCGACCGCCCGCCGCATTACAGGGCTGGGCTTGGGTGGATTCTCGGTGCACACCGAGTTGCCCCCGGAGCAGCAGGCCGGCTGGCGCCAACTGGGGGAGCAGCTACTGAAGCTGTTGGACACCCAGGGGACGGGGCTGGCCATCACCCTGGATGAGATCCACGGCGCCGACCGGGACGAGCTAGCCCAACTGGCCGCGTCAGTGCAGCACTTTATCCGGGCCGGCCTACCGGTGGCCCTGGTATTCGCCGGCCTGCCAGCCGCCGTATCGGATCTGCTGGACGAAGGCGTGGCCACGTTCCTGCGCCGCGCCGACCGGATCGACCTGCACGCCGCAGCCATCGACGAGGTCGAGGCCTCCTACCAGGCGGTCTTCGTCTCAGCGCCGTACCCAATCGACGCTGGCCTGTTGCGCACCGCAGCCGAGGCCACTGGCGGGTATCCGTTCCTGATCCAGCTGGTCGGCTACCACCTCTGGCAGGTCGCCGAGTCCACAGACCGACCGCTGACTGCGGATGACGTCAAGGTGGCCGTGGCCGCTGCACGCCGTCGCAACACCCGCATGGTCATCGGTGCCGCCCTGGCGTCAACCTCGCCCAAGGACATGGAGTTCCTACGAGCCATGGCCGAAGACGACGGACCCTCCAGGACCTCCGATATTGGCCAACGACTCGGCGACGCCCGCAACACGGTGGGCAACTACCGCGCACGCCTCATCGACGCCGGCCTGATCGAACCAGCCGGACACGGCCTCGTCGACTTCGCCATCCCGGGCCTGAGGGAGCACCTCCGCAACTGATGAACGGGCAAACTGTCGGCAGAAAATAGCGCTTGACCTGCAGTTTTGTCATAATCTCCGTTCTCGGCCTTTAGGTCATTCGAAGCTGTTTCCATGTCAGTGACCATGGGACACTTCTGTCCACCGCACGCCATATGGTCAAACACTACTGGGGCACGGGTATACCCACCTTGACACCCCGGAGACGAGAATTCGCCCACTCCTTACACGGGGATTCGGGGTCCACCGAGGTCAAGATAGTGTGTGTCCTGGCCGATCCTTCGGCATCGTAGCTTTCCCGCTCACTGTGACTCTGAGGAACGGTGGCGGTGTTCTGCTGGAGCTCAATGGCGAGACCGGCGGGAAGGTAGAGCCGGCGCTGCGGTGGCGGTCAGGTCGGTGGCCGACCACCCGACGCGTCCGGGGAGATGTCAGGACCGACTCACCGCGGGGCGCTGTGCAGCATAGGCGGTCGTGGTGTGCACTCCGAACACTCCCCAGGAGAGGGGTGCCCATGGCGGGTACGGTCCCGGATGTCGTGAGCTGACCAGCGGGGTCCTAGCGTGCCGGACGGGGGACTCCCTGGCCGGCTCAACGCCGGCGCTTGCTCCGTGCGGGCTGCTGGTGGCGGACCGACTACCGTGGAGCGGGTGAGCACGAACCAGCCAGCCGCCGAGACCCCCCGCCCCGACGAGCACGGGGCCGACCACGGCACCCAGGTCGCCTCGATGTTCGACGGCATCGCCGGCCGCTATGACCTGATGAACCTCGTCATGACGTGGGGACAGGAGCCCCGCTTCGTGCGGAGGACGGTGCAGCGTGCCGAGTTGCCGGACGCCCCCGTGGTCCTGGACCTGGCCACCGGCACCGGGGACATCGCCTTCGAGGTGCTGCGGCAGCACTACGGCGCCACGATCACCGGCGCGGACTTCGCCCCCGAGATGATGGAGGTCGGCAAGCGCCGGCCCGGCGGGGAGCAGGTCGACTGGGTCGAGGCCGACGCCATGGACCTCCCGTTCGCGGACGGCACCTTCGACGCGGTCACCCACGGCTACCTGCTGCGCAACGTCGCGGATATCCCCACCACGCTGGCCGAGCAGTTCCGCGTGCTCAAGCCCGGCGGCCGCATGGTGGCCCTGGAGACCTCGCCGGCCCCGGACAACCTCATCAAGCCCTTCTCCACCGCCTACATCAAGTACGTGGTGCCGCAGATCTCCAAACTGATCACGCGGGACCCGGAGGCCTACGAGTACCTCTCGGCCACCTCCCGCGGCTTCAAGACCCCGGCGCAGATCCAGGACCTGCTCGAGGAGGCCGGCTTCGAGGACGTCGGCCACGAGACGCACCTGTTCGGCACCCTCGCCATCCACTGGGCCACCAAGCCCCGCTGACCTCCCCACCGCGGCGCACGGGCCGTTCACCTTCCCCGGCGGCCGATCTACGCTGGAGGCACGGCCGGTGCCCCGGCGTCGGCGCGACCTCGGAGGTACGCCATGCATGAGAACGAGAAGGTCCATCCAGTGGTGAGGGACAACACCGGGTTGTCCCTCGGATACCGCCTGCTCTGGCGGATCCGCTACGCCGCGAACGACGTCTACGGCCCCGCCAGCCGCCAGTCCGGCCTGAACCCGCGCGAGGGGCTCAGGGTGGAGCGGGCCCAGCGGATCGCGGCGGCCTACCGGGCCCGGGGCGAGCAGCCGCCACCGGCCGTGAGGCGCGCGGCGGGGGACGCCGATGCGCCCGAGGCGGAGAAGTCCGAGTTCCTGACCCACCACGGCCAGCCCCCGAAGCCGTTCCAGGAGGGCTACCGCTACATCATGGTGGATGAACAGGGGAACCCCGTGGACCCGGAGCAGACCGTGCAGCCCGTCCCGCGGACGCCGCAGCCTGACGACCCGCCCGCGTCCAAGGACCCCACGCCGCGGACCGACGACTGACCGGAGGACCCCGGTTCCGGCGGCGGCGCTACTCCGCCTCGGGGTACACGCGCTCCATCAGCCTCGTCATGATCCGGTGCAGATCGCGCAGCTCACCCTCGTCCATCTGCAGCCGCCGCATCATCTCCACGGGAACCTGCTCGGCCTGCCGGCGCAGCGCGCGCCCCTGCTCGGTGAGGCAGAGCGCCAGTCCGCGGCCGTCGTCGGGATCCTGGTCCCGGCGGAGGTAGCCCAGCGCCTCCAGGCGCCGGGTCAGCGGGGACAGGGTGGCCGGCTCCATGTGCAGCCGCCCCGCCAGCGCCTTGAGGGACAGCGGCGCGTGCTGCCAGAGTGCGAGCATCACGAGGTACTGCGGGTGCGTCAGCCTCAGCGGCTCGAGCACGGGCCGGTAGGCGGCGATCACCCCGCGGGAGGCCACGGACAGGGCGAAGCAGATCTGGCTCTCGAGGGCCAGGGGGTCGGTGGCGGGGGTCGGCGCGGGCATGCCTCTAGGATGCCTGATGTGCCCGGCATGTGGGCGCGTGGCGGCCCGCTTCCTTCAGGGGCGCGGTGGAAGGAGGCGGCATGGCGGTGCCCTCGCGGGCGGTTGACGGCCGGAGGTCCCGACGGCGGCGCGTCCGGACCGCGGCCCTGGTCACCTGCGCGGTGCTCGCCCTGGGCCTGGCGGTGCTGCCCCATCCGGCGATCACCGTCCCCTGGTTCGTGGCGCCGCTGCAGTCCCTGGTCCCGGTGCTGAGCCTGGTGGCCGCGGTGGGCGCCGTGGTGCTGACCGTGGCGCGCCAGCGCTGGGCCGCGCTGGTCCTGGGGGCCGGGGCGGTGGCCGGACTGGTGCCGGCCCTGGTGCCGATGGCCCCGCCCGCGCCGCCCGCGTCGCCCGCGGGATCGGCGGCATCGGACGGGACCGAGGAGCTCACCTTGCTGAGCCTGAACACGGAGTACGCCGGCGTGGACCCCACGGCGCTGGCCGCGGCCATCGAGGAGTACGGGGTGGACGTCCTCGTCCTGCTGGAGGCGGACGAGGGGCTGGTCGGGGACCTGCGGGCCCGAGGCGCGCTGGAGGGGTTGCCGCACCGCACGGCCGAGATCCCGGACGACCCCCAGGGCGGGCCGGCGGGCGGCGCCGTCATCCTGTCCGCCCACCCGCTGCGGTCCGAGGGCGTGGCACCGCGGTTCGCCGGCTACCGCCACTTCGATCAGCCGGTCGCGGTGGTGCAGGATCCAGGGTTGGGGCCGGTGCGGGTGGTGGGCATCCACCCCGTTCCGCCGGTCGGGCCGGACTTCGTGCCCTCCTGGGATGAGACCCTGCGTGGCCTGGACGGCTGGCAGTCGGGGCGGGCGGACCTGCCCCTGGTGCTGGCCGGGGACTTCAACGCGAGCGGGGCCCATCCCCAGTTCCGGGCCCTGGCCGAGGGGTTCACCCCGGCGGCGGCAGTGGGCGGACCCTGGCCGGGTCCGACGTGGCCGGTGGGCTCCTGGGTCCCGCCGTTCACCCAGATCGACCACGTGCTGTTGCGGGGGCTGGTGCCGCAGGACTACCGGCGGCTGACGTTGCCCGGAACGGACCACCGGGGCATCCTCACCACGGTGACGGCGGGCGGCTCGACGGACGGAGGGTAGGGCGTATCCGGCCGGAGCTCAGTCCACGGCCGGCGAGTTGGCGCGGAACAGCTCGGTCATGGCCTCCGCGACGAGCGCGGCCCGCTCCTCGCCGAGGACGTCGATGAAGACCTCGTGGTTGGTGCGCGCCGTCAGCGCGGTCAGGCGGTCGGCGACCTCCCGCCCCTCCGCGGTGAATTCGAGGAAGGTCACCCGCCGGTCATCCGCGCAGGCGGCGCGCGAGACGTATCCGCGCTGGGTGAGCTTGTCCGCGAGCTTGGTGAACCCGCCGGTGGAGAACGAGGCCGCCTGGGCCAGTTTGGCCATCGGCGCGCGGTGCTCGGGCTGGCGGTGCAGGTTCAGCAGGACCTGGACCTCCGCCTCGGTGAGGGAGAACTCCTGGTTGATGGCCGCGTGGATGCGGCGGTTGGTCACCTCGAAGCCGTTGATCACGCGGCCCCAGAGTTCCACGGCGTGATCGTCAGTGCTCGGCCCGGCGCCCGGCCGGCCGGTCTGCTGCTCGCTCATGGTCCGTCCCCTCCTCGTACGCCTTCTCCCAGAATACCTTTCCAGAAAGTCAATATCCAATGGCGCGGCGTCCTCGGCTGGAACGGTCGAGGGCGAGCGGCGGGGCACGGGAGCACCAGGGAGGCCCCTGACCTTCGTGGTCGGGATCGGCGGAGTCATCCTGCAGGTGGACCCGGCACCGCCCGGGATCGGAGCCGGGACCGACGACGGGACGGGGCCGTCGCGGCGAGAGTGGAGGCATGATGAACCGACCCGCACTCCTGCACGCACCTATCCTCGCCGCCCGGGGCCTGAGGAAGTCCTACGGCACCACCCACGCGCTGGACGGCGTGGACCTCACCGTCCAGCCGGGGGAGTCCGTGGCCATCATGGGACCCTCCGGATCCGGCAAGACCACCCTGATGCACATCCTCTCCGGGATCCTGACGCCCGATGCCGGCTCCGTCCAGTTCACTGGGGCCGGCACCGAAGCCGTCGAGGTCACCTCCCTGAACGAGGAGGCGCGCGCGAAGCTGCGCCGCGAACGCCTCGGCTTCGTCTTCCAGGACGGACTGCTGCTGCCCGAGCTGACGGCCGTGGAGAACGTCGCCCTGCCGCTGATGCTCTCCGGCGTGCCCCGTTCGGGCGCCGAGTCCCATGCCGCCCAGTGGCTGGCCGCCCTCGGGCTGGACGGGATGCAGACCCGCCGCCTCGGCGAGCTCTCCGGCGGACAGGCCCAGCGCGTGGCCATCGCCCGTGCCCAGGTGGCGGACCCGCACGTGGTGTTCGCCGACGAGCCCACCGGCGCCCTGGACTCCGCGACCTCCGCCTCGGTGCTCGGCGCCCTGCTCGACTCCACCGTCGGCCGCGGACGCACCCTCGTGATGGTCACCCACGACCAGGCGACCGCGGACCGCTGCTCCCGCCTCGTGCGAGTGCAGGACGGCCGGATCGTCGCCGACTCGGCCGCGGCCACCACCGGAGGCGTGCGATGAGGAACGAGACCACCCAACCCGTCACCCAACCGGGCGCCCGTCCCGTCACCCGTTCCGGCGCGGCGCCGGACGGTGACCTGGGCGCGCTCCCCGACCGGCCGCCGTCGGGCACCGGCCGGAGGCCCACCGCCGGCACCGCCGCGGTGCTGAGGCTGTTCCTGGGCAAGCTGTTCGCCGACCGCCAGGTCTGGGGACTGCCCGTCACCGCGTTCGCGATCGTCGGCACGCTGGCCCTGCTCGTGGCCGGCGGCGCCGCCTCGTTCTGGACGATCTCGGGGGACCTGGCGGGCTTCTACCTGATCCTCTCCGTCTTCGCACTGATGCTGCTGGTGTTCCCGCTGGTCGGCCTGGCGGGGTCCGCCGCGAGGCTGCTGGCCCGGCGCCGGGACGAACGGCTCTCCTCCTTGCGCCTGCTGGGTGCGGGGACCCTCACCGTGCGGACCCTGGCCGTGGTCGAGTCCGTGGTGCTGGCCGCCGCTGGGCTGCTGCTCGGCGTCGTGGGGTACCTCGTGTTCATGCCCCTGGTCGGGCTGATCCCGTTCGCGGGGCGGCCCATCGGGCTGGAGGGCATGTGGCTTGGGACCGGCTGGCTGTTCGCCGTGGTCGGGGCCCTGCTGCTGATGGCCGCCGCGAGCTCGATGGCCGGGCTGCGGCGCATCGAGATCACCCCGCTGGGCGTGCGGACACGGCAGCAGGCCGCCACCGTCCACTGGGTCCGCGTGGCGCTGGCGGTGGTGGGGCTGGTGCTGGCCCAGGTGCTGCTCAACGCCTTCGGAGCCGGGGAGTTGATCGTCGTGCTGATCATGCTGCTCGTCGGCTTCGGCCTGCCGATGCTGGCCCTGCACTTCATCGGCCCCTGGCTGGTGGGCCTCGTGACCCGCCGCACCTGGCGCCGCGCGGAGACCGCCGAGAAGCTCGTGGCGGCCCGGAACGTGCTCGAGTCCCCGCAGCAGGCCTGGCGGCAGATCGGCGGCCTCGCGGTGACCACCTACATCGGCGTGGTCGGCGGGGCCGGCATGGGCCTGGCGAACTCCGTCTCCGCCGAGGGCGCGCGGCCGGAGGACCTGGTGCTCATCGGCGACCTGCAGACCGGAGTGCTGCTGACCATGCTCATCGCCTTCGTGCTGACGGCGTGCTCCGTGGGCATCACCCAGGCGGCCCAGGTGCTGGACCGTGCCCAGATGTACCGAGGCCTGGGCCGGCTCGGGATGACCGAGCCGACCATGGAGGCCATCCGCCGCCGCTCCGTGATGGGGCCGCTGTGGATCGTGCTGGTCTTCACCCTCGTGGCCGCCGTGGTGACGACCCTGCCCGTGATCGGTGCCGCCGTGCTCTTCAGCCCCGCGTCCATCGCGCTCGTGGCTGCGGCCCTGGTGCTCGGCGTGCTGCTCGTCCGGCTGGGCGTCACGGCCTCCCGGCCCACCCTGCGCGGAGTACTCGCAGAGCGCTGATCTGTTGGCGTTGTGTCTGGAGAGATTCACGCCCGGGGTCGGGTTTCCGGTGAATCCCTCCAGACTCAACGTGGGAGTGTTGGGCTCAGTTGACGGTGCTCTCGCCCAGGTCAACGGTGGCGGTGTGCTCGGCGCCTTCGGCGTCCGTCCAGACCAGGCTCACGGAGTCGCCCGGGTCCAGCGAGCTGACCTGGTCGGAGAGCTCGGAGGAATCGGCGACCTCGGTGCCGTCCAGGGCCGTCACGGTGTCACCGGCCACCAGGCCCGCCGACTCGGCCGCGGACCCCGGGGAGACTTCCACCACGAGCGCGCCGGAGGCAGTGCCGTTGGACCCGCTGGACCCGCTGTCCTCCCGGGCGGCGTACGGGTCCGTGCCGCCCTGCTGCGAACCCCGGGGGTCGGCGTACTCCTGCTGGGCCGCCGCGGCGGCATCCGTCACGGTGACGCCGAGTGCCCCGGAGGCGCCGACCTGCACGCTGTCCGACTCGGTGCCGGCCACGATCTGGTCCGCGATGCCAAGGGCCTCGGTGATTCCGATGGCGAAGCCGTTGACCTGCTCGGAGGTCTCACCGGTGGAGGCAGCCGTGCTCATCCCGACGACCTGGCCGTCCTCATCCACCAGGGGCCCGCCCGAGTATCCGGGGACCACATCCGCGTCCGTCTCGATCAGCCCCGTGAGGTCCTCGGTGTCCCCCAGGCTCTCCGCGGAGATCGACTGGTCCACGCCGGTCACCGTGCCGGAGACGGCGGTCAGGTAGCCCTGGCCGGAGCCGTTGCCCACGGCGGCCACGCCCTCGCCGGCGCCCACGCCGGAGGAGTCGACGCTGATGGTGTCCAGGCCTGAGGCGTCCTGCAACTGCAGCACCGCCACGTCATGGGTGGCGTCCCGGCCCACCACGCTGGCGGTGTAGGTCTCACCCGTGTCCGCCACGGTCACCTCCACCTCGGAGGAGCCGTCCACCACGTGGTAGTTCGTCAGGGCGAGTCCGTCCGCGCTCAGCACCATCCCGGTCCCCGCCCCTTCGCCGTACGAGGTCTCGGTCTCGACCAGGAGCACGCCCGGGGCGTCCTGGACCTCGACGCCGGCGTCCACCTGGGTGCCCGCGGCACCCTGGGTGCCACCGAAGGAGGCGTCGGGACCGCCGAAGGAGTACCCGTCCGGGCTCTCAGGGCGCCCCCCGCCGAGGCTGCTGTCCAGGCCGCTGCCCTGTCCAGCGCCCGAGTCGCCGGAGGCGCTGTCCCGATCGGGCACCGTGATGCCCTCGTGGACGCGGTCCAGGGTCTCGGCCAACGTGGCGGGATCCGCGACGGTCTGTGCTGAGAACCCGTCCGCCGCGGACCCTCCCTCCGAGGAGCCGTCGCCGCTGGCCGGCGAGGAGGCGGCGGACGGGAATGTGCCGGTGCTGACGGAATCGGCCACCACACCGCCGATGCCGCCGGCCACCATCAGCCCGGCGACGGCCATCGCGGCCACGGACCAGCGGATGCGGCGGGGTTTCTCCCGGGCACCCCGGTGGGTGGTGTCCGCGGCGGCATCGGCCGTCAGCACGGTCAGCGGGGCGGTGTCCGGGTGGGCTGTGCCCGTGGGGTCTGCGCCCGTGGTCCGGGCGAAGGGTTCGGGGGCGTTCGGGTCGGTGCCGGTCATGGCGTGCTCCTGGGGGGTAGGACGGTTCTTGATTCGTCAACACACCACCACCGCAGCCTCTGCGTCACGTGTGCCGTTCCTGTGACGGCGCTGTGCAGGTCGAACACCCGGGGTGAACGCACAGGGCGGACCAGCGGCTGGCACAGCCACGGCACAGGGTCGGCACCCAGGGTGAACAGCACAACAACAACCCCTGAACGGAAAGGGAGCGCGATGCCGTCCCTCCTCTATATCGCAGCAGACCTGGTGGCCATCGGCGTGCTGGTCCTCGGCCTCTACCGCAGTCGCCACGGACGCAAGGACCTCGTGGTGTCCTTCCTGGGCGCCAACGTGGGGGTCCTCGCGGTGGCTGCCGCCCTGGCCGGGGTCTCCCCCACCGCCTCACTCGGGGTCGGCCTCGGCCTGTTCGGGGTGCTGTCCATCATCCGGCTGCGCTCCACCGAGCTGGAGCAGCACGACGTCGCCTACTTCTTCTCGTCCCTGGCCCTCGGCCTGATCGCCGGGCTGGGCGTGCAGCCGGCCTGGCTGGCCGCCGCACTGATGGCCCTGCCCGTGCTCGTGCTGGCGGTCGTTGACCATCCCCGCTTCATGGGCGGCGCCCGGCGCCAGCGGATCGTCGTGGACCGCGCCATCACCGGGGAGCAGGAGCTCACGGACCACCTCCGGGACCTGCTGGGAGCCGAGCCCCAGCGGATGACCGTGGTGGAGACGGACCAGATCCGGGACCTCACGGTCGTGGACGTCACCTACCGGGTCCCGCGTGCCGGGCAGCGGCCCACGAACCGGAGGCCCGACGCCGGCCCCGTGGCGCCGGCGGTCCGCCCCGTCCCGGCCCCGGCCGAGATCTCCCCCGCCCCGGTCACGGCGGCCACACGATGACCGATCCGTTCACCGCCGCCGTGGCGACCCTGCCCACCCTCGACCTGGAGTCCATGAACCGGCAGGCGGCGCTGCAGGTGCGGCACGACCGCAAGTACATCGTCCCCGCCCCGGTGGCCACAGATTTGGTGCTGTGGGCCGGGACGGGCCGGGCCGGCGTCGGGCAGGCCATGGCCCTCGAGGTGGCCGGCACCACCGCGAGCCCCTACGGCTCGACCTACTACGACACCCCCGCGCTGGAGGCGTACCTGATGGCCGCGCGCCGGCACCGGCACCGCTTCAAGGTGCGCACCCGCCGATACCTGGACACCGGTGACTGCTTCCTCGAGGTCAAGACCAAGTCCGCCTCCGGGCAGACCGTCAAGCACCGCATCCCCTGGAACCTCGAGGACGGGACGCTGGCCGGGGACGGGCTCAGCTTCGTGGCCGAGCGGCTCGGGCGGAGGATCAGCGGCCCGCTGCGCCCGGTCCTGCACACCTTCTACCGGCGCACCACCCTGCTGCTGCCCGGCCTGGGGACCCGGCTGACCCTGGACCGCGACCTGCTGTGGACGCCTGCACCCGCGGAACACCCGACGGACGACCCGATGGACGCCCAGGGGCCGCTCCAGCTGTCCCGGCGGCTCGTCGTGGAGACCAAGTCCGCCGGCCACCCGACCGCCGCGGACCGCTGGCTCTGGCGCCGGGGGATCCGACCCGTGGCCGTCTCCAAGTACTGCGCCGGCCAGGCCCTGCTGCACCCGGACCTGCCGCACCACCGCTGGCACCGCACGCTGCACCGGGACCTCCCGGTGGCGCCCAGCGCGCCGAACGACCCCCTCACCGCTGACGCACACCACACCGACCCCGACCGCAAAGGACTGCGACCATGACCACCCAGCTCCCGACCAACCGACCCCCTGCCACCCGGCACCCCCGCCGACGGCGCCCCGCAGTGCTCCGGGCCACCGCGCTCACACTGAGTGCGACCCTGGTGCTCGCCGGCTGCGCGGCCACCGGCACCTCGGCCTCCTCCGGGACATCCGACGGCGTCGCCTCCGGTGGTGCCGACAGCGCCGGGACCGCGGGCTGGACGAGCGCGGGAGTCACCGAGGAGATCGCCGAGGCGACACACTACGACGCAGACGACACGAGCTATACAGAGGACGAGGTCACCGAGGTGTCCCTGGAGGGCACCGGGGCGACTGCGACCGGCGTCGATGCGGACACCGTGTCCGTCGCCGCCGGCGGGGAAGCGGTCCTGACGATCTCCGGCTCCGGAACCTACCGCCTCTCCGGCGACTTCCAGGGCACCGTGGTGGTGGCCTCCGGCGCGGAGGACGCCGTGCAGGTCATCCTCGACGGTGCGGCCATCACCTCCTCCACGGGCTCGGCGCTTCGCGTCGACTCCGCCGACGAGGTGACCCTCCTGCTGGCCGAGGGCAGCGCGAACTCCCTGACCGATGCCGAGACCTACGAGGACGCCTCGGAGGACGCCGCGGATGCGGCCCTGTACTCGCGCGCGGACCTGACGATCGCCGGATCCGGGTCCCTGGCCGTGGAGGGCAACCACCTCGACGCGATCCACGGCAACGACGGCCTGGTCATCGACGGGGCGAGCGTCACGGTCCAGGCGGCCGACGACGGGATCGTGGGGAAGGACTACGTGGCCCTGATCTCCGGCACCGTGGCCGTCACGGCCGCGCAGGACGGGGTGAAGTCCTCCAACGCCGAGGAGTCCGACCGCGGCTGGCTGACCCTCTACGGCGGCAGCCTCCAAGTCTCCGCGGGTGACGACGGCGTCAAGGCCGAGTCCACCCTGACCGTCCGGGACGGCGAAGTCACCGTGACCGAGTCGACCGAAGGCCTGGAGGCCTACGCGATCGTGGTCTCCGGCGGCGCGATCGACGTGACCTCCTCGGACGACGGCCTCAACGCCTCCGGGGAGCTGGCCACGGCGGACAGCTCAACGGAGGACTCCACGGCTGACGCCTCGGCGGACGCCTCCGCAGAGGACTCCGGCGCGACGACCAAGGACTCCGCGGGGGATGCGGCCGCGGGCGGCTTCCCGGGCGGGGGCCTGGAGGCGGCCGGCGGGCAGAGCATCACCGTCACCGGCGGCGCCCTGACGATCACCGCCGAGGGCGACGGCCTGGACTCGAACGGCAGCGCGGAGGTCTCCGGCGGCACGGTGGTGGTCAACGGCCCGGAAGGCAACGGCAACGGCTCGATCGACGTGGCCGGTGACTTCACGGTGACCGGAGGCACGCTGGCGGCCGCGGGCAGCGCCGGCATGGCCCAGGGCCTGGGCGAGGCCTCCACCCAGGGCGGGTTGCAGGTCACCCTGCCCGAGGCGGTCGAGGCCGGGACCACGCTGGTGGTGGCGGATGCCGGGGGCGCCGTGGTGGCGACCTTCACCACGGTGAAGTCCGCCGAGAACCTGGTCCTCTCGGCCGCCGGGATCCAGGACGACGCCGAGTACACGGTGTACAGCACCGCGGGTTCCGGGGCGGGGGCCGGGGTGGCCGCCGGGGAGAGCCTGGACGGCTCGGCGACCACCGACGGCGCCACCGAGCTGGCGACCGTGACGGCGGGGGAGTACTCGGCCGGGATGGGCGGCGGTATGGGCGGGATGGGCGGTGGCATGGGAGGCCCGCCCGCCGGCGGCCTCGACGGCGCGCCGGCGTGGTGATCGCGGGCGGCACAGCCTGCACAGGTCCAGCACAGGTTCGGCACGGTGCTGCGACAGGATGGTGCCCTGTACTGGAACCATGTCCCCTATGAACCCGAACCCCGCCACCTCCCCGGCCACGTCCCTGTCCGCCCTGCGCGACGTGCTGCCGCAGCTCTCCCACCCGGACGGCTCCCCGGTGCGCGCCCTCGTGGTGGATGACGAGCCGATGCTGGCCGACCTGGTCTCCATGGGGCTGTCCCTGTGTGGCTGGGAGGTGCGGGTGGCTCATGCGGGGCGGGCCGCTGTCGAGACCGCCCGGGAGCTCGTTCCGGACGTGCTGGTGCTGGACTGGATGCTGCCGGAGCTGGACGGACTCGAGGTGCTGGCCAAGATCCGCGCCTTCCGCCCGGAGGTGCCCGCGCTGATGCTCACGGCCAAGGACTCCGTGGACGACCGCATCCGCGGCCTGGCCGCCGGCGGCGATGACTACGTCACCAAGCCGTTCTCGCTCGAGGAGGTCCTGATCCGTCTGCACCGGCTCGTGCAGCGCACCGGCGTGATGGCCCAGGACGCGGACCAGCTCGTGGTGGGGGACCTGAGCCTGAACGTCCGCACCCGCGAGGTCTCCCGCGGCGGCGAGGCGATCGAGCTGACCACCACCCAGTTCAACCTGCTCCAGTACCTCATGGAGAACCCGCGCGCGGTGCTGTCCAAGGCGCAGATCCTCGAGAACGTGTGGGACTACGACTTCGGCGGACAGGCCAACATCGTGGAGCTGTACATCTCCTACCTGCGCAAGCGGATCGACGCCGGCCGCGTCCCCATGATCCACACCGTCCGCGGTGCCGGCTACGTCATCCGTCCCGCCTGATGGCTGTCCGAGCCCCCGTCCAGGCCCCACCCCGGGCCCGACGACGGCCCTCCCTGGCCCTGCGCACCGCCCTGGGTGTGGTGGTCCTGCTGGCCGTGGTACTGACCGCCCTCACGGCGACGTCGCTCGTGCTCAGCGGCCGTGCGGTGGACGCCCAGCTGGAGCACCAGGTGGAGCAGGCCTGGGAGCGGTCCCTGACGTTCCTGCGCGGCCCGGGAGGCCCGGACGGTGGATTTCCCGACGGCGCCGCCCCCGGGGGCGGGACGTCACCGGACGCTCCTTCCGAGGATGGCGGCTTCGACCGAAGCCCCCTGGAGGCCCCCGGTCAGCCGGCAGGGATGCTGGCCCTGGTGCAGGTGGGGGACACCGTGGTGGAGGCCTCCCGGCTGGACGTGGACGGGCAGGCCGTGGAGTTGTCCGCGGCCGACGTGCAGGCGTTGGCCTCCGTGGTGGGCGCGGCCGAGGACGCGGGGGAGACCGGCGGCTCGGACGGATCGGCCGTGCAGAGGGTGCAGCTGGACTCCGGCAGTTACCTCGTGCGGGCCGCGGTGGTGGACGCGGTGTCCGGGGACGGAGAGGTCTCCCCGGCCGTGGCGGTGGCCGGCCTGCCGACGGCGGAGGTGGACGGCACCAAGGCCGTCTTGGCCTGGGTCCAGGTCATCGGTTCGCTGACGGCGCTGGTGGTGGCCGGCGTCGCCGGTTGGTGGTGGATCCGGCGCTCCCTGCGTCCGCTCGCGGAGGTCTCCCGAGCGGCGGCCCGCGTGGCGGAGGTGCCCATGGGCTCCGGCGAGGTCTCGCTGGCGCGCTACCGGGTGCGGGGCGGCCTCGCGCAGCCGGGTGATGAGGTCGGCGAGGTGGGACACGCGCTGAACCGGCTGGTGGACTCGGTGGACGGCGCCTTCGAGCAGCGCAACCGTTCCGAGCGGAAGCTGCGGACCTTCGTGGCGGATGCCTCCCACGAACTGCGCACCCCCCTGGCCGCCGTGCGCGGCTACACCGAGATGGTGCGGATGACCGAGCCCCTTAGCCAGTCCGGGCGGGACTCCGTGGACCGGGTGCTCGTCCAGGCCGACCGGATGGGCTCGCTCGTGGAGGACCTGCTGCTGCTGGCGCGACTGGATGCGGCGGAGGCCGCAGGGGGCACCGGCGCCAGCGGCACCGGCGCCAGTGGTGCGGGGGACCGGCCGGCCGTGGACCTGGGCGAGATCGTGGTGGACGCCGTCATGGACGCCACCGCCGCCGGCCGGGACCACACCTGGACCGTGGACGTGCCAGAGGGTGAGGTGACCGTGGCCGGTGACCGACAGCAGCTGGCCCAGCTGGTGGCCAACCTGCTCTCCAATGCGCGCAAGCACACGCCCGCCGGAACCACCGTGGCCGTGCGGCTCGACGCGGTGAGCGGGGCCGGACCTGCTGGTGCCGGGCCCGCGCGGTTGGAGGTCGAGGACGACGGGCCGGGGATCGGCGTGGAGCTGCTGCCGACCCTCTTCGACCGCTTCGTGCGGGGGGACGCGGCCCGTACCGGCACGGACGTCGTGGCCGAGGGATCCACGGGCCTGGGGCTGGCGATCGTGCGGTCGGTGGCGCGGGCCCACGGTGGTGACGTGCGGGTGGAGTCCGCGCCGGGACGGACGGTGTTCGCCGTGGAGTTGCCGCGCACCTTGCCGTAGTTATCGTTTAACGATAGTTTGCCATCGAAAGACAATCGATGGAGGACCGTCATGCCCGCTCCCGTTCCCACGCCTGTGCCGCGATCCCTCGTGGTCGTCCTGCGGACCATGCTGGTGCTCGCCGCCACCGGCTCGCTGGTGGTACTGGCGGTGATCCTGCCGCTGCTGTGGATCGACCTCGAGTCAGCCTCGCGGGGCGTCGCCGTGTCCCTGATCGTGGTCCTGGCCCTTGGGGTGGTGAGCCTGCAGGTGATCGGCGTGTGCATCTGGCGGCTGCTGACCCTCGTGCTGCGGGGGCGGATCTTCTCCCGCGAGGCCTTCCGCTCCGTGGACGTGATCACCGGCGCGATGGCCTGCGGTGGCGTGCTCCTGGTGGCCTTCGGGGTCATCCTGAGCGGCGGCACCACCGCCCCTGGGCTCGTCCTGCTGGTCGGCGGGGTGGCGTTGCTGGCCTTCGCTGCCGCGCTGACGGTCAACGTCGCCCGGCGGCTGCTGGCCCAGGCCGTGGACCGGGACGCCCAGGCCCGGCGGCTCGAGGACGAGCTCTCGGAGGTGATCTGATGCCGATCGTCGTGGACGTGGACGTCATGATGGCCCGGCGCAAGATGTCCGCCGGGGAGCTGGCCGAGGCCGTCGGCATCACCCCCGCCAACCTCGCCGTGCTGAAGAACGGGCGGGCCAAGGCCGTGCGGTTCTCCACGCTGGCCGCGCTCTGCCGGGTTCTGGAATGCCAGCCGGGAGACCTGCTGCGCTGGGACGGTGGCGTCGACGGTCGCAGGGAGGACGGCGCGGATGACGGCACCGAGTGAGCCCGCGGTGCACGTGCAACCTGACGAGCGCGCCGAACGAGTGGACGTCCTCGTGGTCGGGGCGGGACTGGCCGGGCTGCACGCCGCCACCCTGCTGGCCCGGGCCCGTCACCGGGTGGTCCTCGCGGAGCGGCGGCCCACCCTGACCGGGACCGTGCGCACCACCGGCATCTTCGTCCGGCGCACCCTGGAGGACTTCGACCTGCCCGAGGAGCACCTGGGTCCGCCGATCCGCCGCATGATGCTTTATCCGCCAGGGCTGACTGGTCCCGTCGAGCTGGTCAGCAGCCGTGATGAGTACCGGGTCGGTGACATGGGTCCGCTCTACGTGGACGCGGCGCGCGAGGCCGAGGGGGCCGGCGTCGACCTGAGGCTGGCCACGCGCTTCCGCGGGCGCCGGGGCGGCGTGTTCCACCTCGAGGGGCCGGGTGGGGAGGTGCGGATCCGCGCCCGCTTCGTGGTCGGGGCGGACGGCGCCCGGTCCCGGGTCGCCCGCGAGCTCGGGCTGAGCCGCAACACCCGGCTGCTGATGGGTGCCGAGGAGGTGGTCCCCGATCCGGATCCGGGCGTGGAGCCCACCTTCCACTGCGTGGTGGACCCCCGGGTGGCTCCCGGCTACCTGGCCTGGGTACTGCGGGACGGCGAGCACGTGCACGTCGGCACCGCCGGCCATGCCACGCGCTTCCCCCGCGGCCTGTACAGCGCCTTGCGGGACTTCGGCGCGCGGGCCCCGGGGCTGGAGGGTGTGCCGCGTCCGGCGTCGGTGGAGAAGCGCGCCGGTCCGATCCCCGTGGGCGGCGTGCTGCCCCGGATCGCTGCGCCGGAGGGGCTGCTGGTGGGTGATGCCGCCGGGGCGGTCTCCCCGTTGACCGCCGGCGGACTGGACCCGTGCCTGCGCCTGTCCGGCCACGCCGCCGAGGTCCTGGACGAGGCCCTCCGCACCGGCCGGGCGGATGCCCTGGAGCGCTACGACGGCCAGGCCCTGCGGGCGCGGTTCCGCAAGCGGCTGCTGTTGCGCCGCGGCCTGGATGCGGTGCGCACGCCCGAGATGGCCTCGGCCGCCCTCGTCGCGCTCCGGACCCCGCCGGGCCGTGCCCTGGCCCGCCGGATCCTCTTCAGTGACGGCTCATTCCCCCTGCCGTGACCCCTGCCCGGCCGATCGGGTCGGGAGTTGAGGTGGCGATCCCGTCCGGGAACCCCACGGCAACTCCCGACTGGATGCCGGCCCGCCTGCCTGGGAGGCTGGCCACCGGGCGGAACGTTCAAAGTTCAAGGAATGAAGTGGCCTGGCCCGGGCGTTGTGCCTGAGGTGACCGAGAACCCCGTTGCCCAGAGCCCCGCCGCGCTCGCGGCCCCGCACCCCAACCCGTCCACCGAACGCGCTGACTCCGTGCCCGCCGGTACGCTCGAGTTCGGCCTGCATACGTTCGGGGACGTGACGCACAGCGCCGACGGGCAGCCCCTGAGCCACCCCGAAGTCCTGCGCAACGTGGTGGCTGAAGGCGTCCTGGCGGACCAGTCCGGCGTGGACGTCATCGGCATCGGCGAGCACCACCGCCCCGATTACACCGTTTCCTCGCCCGAGATGGTGCTCTCCGCCATCGCCGGCCAGACCGAGCACATCAAGCTGATCTCCGCCGTCACGGTCCTCTCCTCCGACGACCCGGTGCGCGTCTACCAGCGCTTCGCCACCCTGGACGCCGTCTCCAACGGCCGAGCTGAGGTCTCCCTGGGCCGCGGCTCCTTCATCGAGTCCTTCCCGCTGTTCGGTTACGACCTGCAGGACTACGAGACGCTCTACGAGGAGAAGCTGGACCTCTTCTCCCACCTGCGCACCGAGCGGCCCGTCACCTGGCAGGGCAACACCCGTTCCGCGCTGCAGCGCCAGTCCGTCTTCCCGACGACGGCCCACGAGTTCGGCCTGCCCACCTGGGTGGCCGTCGGGGGCACCCCGACCTCGGTGGTGCGGGCGGCCACCTATGGCATGGGGCTCGAGTTGGCGATCATCGGCGGGGCCCCCGAGCGGTTCCGGCCCTTCGCCGAGCTCTACCGCCGGGAGATCGCCTCCCGCGGCTTCGAGCCACGCCGCGTGGCCCTGCACTCCCACGGCTTCGTGGCCGCCACGGATGAGGAAGCCGCCGAGCGGTACTACCCACACTGGGAGGCCTCCATGCGCAAGATCGGCGCCGAACGCGGCTGGCCCGCCCCCTCGCCCGCGCAGTTCCGGCAGGAGATCGCCCATGGCGCCCTGCACCTGGGCTCGCCCGAGACGGTGGCCCGCAAGGTGGCCGCCAGTGTGCGGGCCCTCGACGCCGGACGCTTCGGCATGAAGTACGGCAACGGCTCCCTGCCGCACGAGTTCATGTTGGACTCGATCGAGCTCTACGGCTCCAAGGTCAAGCCCCTCGTGCTGGACATGCTCGCGGGCTCCTGACGTATTGAGGGCAGAGATTGACGGTACGCGTCGTACCGTCAATCTCTGCCCTCAAAGCGATCGCGCCTCAGCGCCGCGGCGATCACCTGGACCAGATGGCGGCCGTCCAGGCCCGCCAGGTCCTTCACCTGCGTGCGGCAGGAGAAGCCGTCGGCCAGCAGGGCCCGCTCCGGAGCCGCCTCCGCCTTGGCCAGGATGCCCTGGCGGGCGATGGTCTCGGAGACCTCGTAGTGCCCCTGCTCCATGCCGAAGTTCCCGGCCAGGCCACAGCAGCCGTTGGAGGTCTCCACGTCGCAGCCCATGGCGTCCAGAATGGCCTCGTCGGCGGAATAGCCCATGACCGCGTGGTGGTGGCAGTGCGGCTGGACCAGCATCCGCCGGTCGGCATCCGCGACCCGCGGCGGCGTCCAGTCGAGTTCCGTCAGCAGCTCGGCCACCGTCCGCACGGCCGACGCCACCTCTCGCGCCCCGGGGTGCTCGGGCAGCAGCTCCACCAGGTCCGAGCGCAGCGTGGCGGTGCAGCTGGGCTCCAGCCCGACGACGGTTCGGCCCGCCCGCACGTGCGGCAGCAGGATCTCCACGGTGCGGCGCAGCTTCTCCTTGGCCGCCGTGAGCTGTCCGGTCGAGATCAGGGTGAGCCCGCAACAGGCCTGCTCGCCGGTCGACTGCCCGACCACCTGCACCTCGCATCCGGCCGCGTCCAGCACCGTCAGGGCATCGGCCGGGATCTCGGGGGAGAGGGCGTCCGAGAAGGAGTCCACCCACAGCACCACCGGGCGACCGGCCCGGGGCACGACGTCGGCCCTCGGGTGTCCTGCCTCGTCCTCCGATAGGTGCCCCGCAGCGGACGGCGCCCGGCCGTCGTCGTGCTCCAGGTCCGCCCGCGCCGCCGACGACCAGCGGAACGGCGCCCTCGGCAGCAGCGGCAGGGACCGCCGGGAGTCCGCCCCCATCAGCGTCATCATCGCCCGGCGCAGCACCGGCACCCGGCCGGCGGCATTGACCAGCGGGGCCAGGGGTGCGGCGAGCCGCAGCCAGAAGGGCAGCCGCCCCAGGGTGTAGTGGGCCAGCGGCCGCACCCGTCCCCGGTAGGTCCGGTGCAGGGCCTCGGACTTGTAGGTGGCCATGTCCACGCCGGTGGGGCAGTCGCTGGCGCAGGCCTTGCAGGACAGGCACAGGTCCAGGGCCTCGTGGACCTCGGGGGATTCCCACCCCAGCGTGACGACCCCGCCGTTGAGCATCTCCTGCAGCACCCGGGCCCGCCCGCGCGTCGAGTCCCGGTCATCCCCCGTCGCCAGGTAGGACGGGCACATGAAGGTGCCCTGCTCGCGCAGGTCCGCCCGGCACTTGCCGATGCCCACGCAACGGTGCACGGCGTCGGCGACCGAGCCGTCATCGTCGGCGAAGGCGAAGCCGTCCGAGGCCCGCTGCTCGGCGGAGGCGGGGCGGCGCAGGGCGGCGTCGATCGGGTCCGGGGCCACCAGCACCCCCGGGTTCATCAGCCCGCCGGGATCCAGCAGCGCCTTGAACTCGGCGAACGCGGCCAGCGCCTCCGGCGAGTACATGACCGGCAGCAGCTCGCTGCGTGCCCGCCCGTCCCCGTGCTCACCGGCCAGGGACCCGCCGTAGCGGGCCACCAGCTGGGCCGCGGCCTCCATGAAATCCCGGAACTCGGAGGAGCCGGAGGCGAAGGGGAAGTCGATGCGCATGTGGATGCAGCCGTCGCCGAAGTGCCCGTAGGCCAGGCCGGAGAGCCCGCGGTCGTCCATGAGCTCCTTCAGGTGCCGCAGGTAGGACCCGAGGTGTTCCGGGGGGACGGCGGCGTCCTCCCAGCCGGGCCAGGCGTGGGCGCCCGTGGCCGTCCGCACCGCGAGCCCGGAGCCGTCCGCGCGGATCTGCCACAGCCGGGCCGCCTCCGGACCGGAGGGCAGCACCACCGCCTCCAGGCCGTGGGCGGCGCGGACCATGGCCTCCGCGGCGGCCACCGCCTCGGCCGTGTCCGCGCCGCCGACCTCCACCATCAGCCAGCCGCCACCGGCCGGCAACTGCGGCACGTCGTCACCGCCGGGGGAGCGCCGCACCACCTCGACCATCTCGCCGGACAGGCCCTCCAACGCCAGGGGCCGATGGGGCAGCAGCGAGGGGACGTCGTCCGCGGCGGCGGGCATGTCCGGGTAGCCGATCACCGCCAGCGCGGGGGCCGGGGCGCGGGGCACCAGGTCCACCTCGGCCTCGAGCAGCACCCCGCACGTCCCCTCGGTCCCCACCAGCGCCGCGGCCAGGTCGCGCCCGTTCTCCGGCAGCAGGTGCTCGAGGCTGTAGCCGGAGATCTGCCGGTCGAACCGCCCCAGCTCCGTGCGCAGCACCTCGAGATGCCGCTGGATGAAGGCCTCCAGCCCGGGCACCCGGTCCACGGTGTCCTGCCCCTTGACCACGTCCAGGATCCGCCCGTCCGGCAGCAACCAGCGCAGCCGGCGCACGTTGTCCGCGGTGCGCCCGTAGGCCAGCCCGTGCGGGCCGCAGGCGTTGTTGCCGATCATCCCGCCGAGGGTGCAGCGGCTCGCCGAGGACGGATCAGGGCCGAACCGCAGGCCGTGTGGTGCCGCGGCGGCCTGCAGGTCCGTCAGCACCACCCCCGGTTGCACGACGGCGGAGCGCGCCGGGGCGTCGATCGAGACGATGCGGTTCAGGTGCTTCCCCACATCCAGCACCAGCCCCGGGCCGACGGCGTTGCCCGCGATCGAGGTGCCCCCGCCCCGCGGGGTCACGGGCAGCCCGTGCCGGGCCGCGATCCGCACGGCCGCGACCACCTCGGCCTCGTCCAGCGGGCACACCACCACCTCGGGGATGACGCGGTAGTTCGAGGCGTCCGAGCTGTACAGGGCGCGGCGGAGTGTGGAGGTGTGGACCTCGCCGCGCAGCTCGCGCTCCAGCTCCCGCACCGCCTGATGCGCCACGTCCCGCGGGCTGTCCCGGACGGCGGTGTCCACGTGCATGGGTCCCTCCACAGGATCGGCGAGGATGTGTCGGAGGCGGCAGGGGATTCTGGCGCCGCCCTTCCCCTGCACTGTGCCGGACGGCGCGGGCCAGGACAAGGGCGCGGGCCAGGACAAGGAGGAGCGGGCCTGTCAGAAGGACCCCAGGGCAGGCCATACTGGTCCCATGAGTGATCCAGCCAACACTCCGGCCACCCCCGCACCCGTGACCCCGCCCGACTGGAAGCCCATCCTCGCCGCGCTCGGCAACGAGGCCGCCCGCGCCGTCTTCGCCCTGGCCACCCTCGGGGAGCTGGATGCGGACACCCGGTCAGGGCTGAACGCCAAGGAACAGAAGTCCGTGGCCGGCTGGCTGGCCCTGGGGGTGCTGACCGAACAGCCGGACGGCTCCGTCACCGTGGACGGGGCCGCCGTGCGGGCGCCCCTCACCGCACTCGCCGCCAGCGGGACCGGGAAGGCGCGGGCCGGCGTCGGGAGGTTCCTGGTGGCCGGTCACGGGCCGCGCATCGAGGCGATGCCCGCCGCGCCCGCCGAACGCGCCGACCTGCTGACGTGGGTGCGTGACCACGCCCTGGCCGTGGACGAGGTGCTGACCGAGTCCCAGCTGAACCAGCGGCTGCACGTGTTCCACCCTGACGTGGCCATGCTGCGGCGTTACCTCGTGGATGCCTCGCTGCTCGAGCGCACGGCCGCGGGCACCGAGTACGCGATCCCCGCGGACTCCCGGATCTCCTAGCCGGATCCAGGGGCAGGGTCAGGCGGGCCAGGGGAGGTTCAAGTCAGGTTCAGGGCCTCCCGGACGGTCCGGGTCACCGAGAGGGCCGTGAGCCCGGAGGTCCTGGGGTTCTCCGGGCTCGGCGCCGACTCGAAGGTCAGCTCGAACCGGCCGGCGTCCCCGGTCGCGAGGATCGCGTGGCGGCTGCGCCCGGCGTCCGGATCGGCCACGAGCTCCACGCGCACCCGGTCCAGGGATCGCTGCAGGAGCTCGGCCTCCCCGGCGCCTCCGGCCTGAGGCCCGACGCCGGCCCCGTCGCCTGCTCCGTCCCCGCCGGGCTGGGTGCGGCCACGCGTGGCCCAGGCCAGCCCGACCGCGACGTTGACGTTGGCCGGGAACCTCTCGATGGCCTCGGCCGGTCCGCCGGAGAACACGGTCACCGGCTCGTCCCCGGGGCGCAGCGCGCGCAGCTCGGCCTTCTCGGTCTCAGTCATCCACGGTCGCAGCAGGGAGGTAGGCAGCTTGGACGTGCGGATGCGGACGGCGTCCAGTCCACCGGAGTCGGCCGCGGCACCCAGGACGTCGAAGCCGCCGATGGCCCCGTTGGTCACCCAGAGCCGGCCCGGCCCCGCGAGCAGCCGGCGCGCGGTCCCCGGATCGGCCAGCGCCCCCACGCTGGTGAGGACCAGGTCGATCCCGGCGGCGACCACCCCCGGCCCGTACTCACCGGCCGGCTCGACGCCGGCACACTCCACCACGAGGTCCGTCGCGGCCAGCGCCTCATCCCACGTGGGGCAGTCCGTGTCCGTGCCGGTCGTGGAGAGCTCCACCCCGGGCACGGCACGCTCGCGATGGGCGGACACGTCCCGCTCGGCCGCGCACATCCGCAGCAGTCCGGCCTCGCGGTCCGGGGCGAGCAGCGTGGCCACGTGGCGGCCGATCGCGCCGAAGCCCAGCAGGAGCACGCGGGCGGGCGGGGCGGGTGTGCCGGGGGAGTGATGCGTGGCGGGCGTCATGTCCTCAGTCCACACCACGGGCGTCCCGGCGCCGGCCATGTTGCGCCGCGGCACGTCGGCGCCGGTCAGCGCATGGTGCGGGCGGCCTGCTGCACCGCGGCGGTCAGCCGGTCCAGGGCCTCGGTCCCGGCGGACCAGCGCTGCCAGTGCAGGTCCACCCGGGACCGGCCGAGCTCCGGGATGGTGACCAGGTCCGGGTGGGTGCCCTCGAGGACCCCGTCCGGGAGCTGGCCGGCCGGGATCATCCCCCAGCCCAGTCCCGCCGCCACCGCGGCGTTGAACCCGCCCACGGTCGGCACCTGGTGGCGCGGGGGTTCGGCCTCCGCTCCGGAGCCGCCCCGCCGGGCGTCGCGAGACCCGTCCCGCCAGGCGGCGAGGCGGCTGCGCTGCAGGTTGTCCCGGGTGCCGAAGTCCTGCACGGGGACGGACCCGAAGTCCACGGTGCCGTCCTGACGCCGGTGCCGGTCCAGCAGGGACGAGGCCGCCACGGCGTGGTACTCCATGGTGCCCAGCTCCATGGACAGGCAGCCGGAGACCGGGGCGGGATTCTCCGTGATGGCGGCGATCACCGCGCCGGAGCGCAGCAGCTCGTGCGTGTGCTCCTGGTCCTCGAGGTGCAGCTGCAGCACGGCATCGTCCCAGGTGGCGGCCTGGCGCAGCACCTCCACGAACCAGGTGGCCAGCGAGTCGGCGTTGACCGCCACGGACAGCACGGTGCGGCCGCCGGTGCCGCGGCCCAGGGAGCGCCGCGCCTCGTCCTCCAGCACGGCCATCTGCCGGGCGAGCCGCAGCATCCGGTCCCCGGCCGACGTCGTGCCCACCGGGACGGTGCGGGTCAGCAGCACCTGGCCGACGTCCTTCTCCAGGGCCTTGATGCGCTGGGAGAAGGCGGAGCCGGAGATCCGCAGGGCGTCGGCGGCGGCGTCGAAGGTGCCCTCGTCCACGGCGGCGGCCAGGGCGCGCAGGTGCTCGGTATTCATGAAGCAAAGCTTAATACCCTGAAGGATATGCAGGTGGAACGGAAGACGCAGGTCAACCTACCGTAGCGGCGTGACGATTTTCCTGACCGGTCTGCTGACCTGCCTCGCCCTCATCGTGGCCATCGGTGCCCAGAGCCTGTTCATCATCCGCCAGGCCATCCGCCGCGATCGCCTCCTGCTGGCCCTCGCCGTCTGCCTGGTGGGAGACATCGTGCTGATCACGGCCGGGACGGCCGGCGTCGGCGTGATCACCGAGCGCGCCCCGTGGCTGCTGGAGGTCCTCACGTGGGGTGGCGTGGCCTACCTGCTCTGGTTCGCGGTCAGCTCCTTCCGCTCGGCGTTCGCCACCCGCCGGTCCATGGCGGTGGGTGCGGACGCGGGAGATGAGGACGAGACAGGGCACGACGGCGGCGCGCGGCCGGGTGCCCCGCTCGCCGACGACGCGGGCGGGGAAGGCGGCGCCGCCGGTGGCGAGCCCGCGCTGGTGGGTGCCGGGGCCGGCGTCGGGCGCGGGGCGGGTGCCCCCAGCGGGCCGGCGACCGGGACCCTGTCCGTGGTCTCGGAGCGGCAACGGCTGACCGTGCGGATGGACCGCTCCGGCGGTCCGCAGCGGGCGCTGAGTTCCGTGTGGACGGTGGTGCTGACCGCCCTGTCCGTGTCCCTGCTGAACCCGCACGCGATCCTGGACACGGTGGTCATGCTGGGCACCCTGGCCAACTCCTACGGGGCCGAGAAGTGGGTCTTCGCCGTCGGCGCCCTGACCGGCTCGGCGGTCTGGTTCCTCACCCTGGGCTTCGGCGTCCGAGCCCTGGCCCCGCTGCTGGACACCCCGCGCACGTGGAAGATCGTGGACCTCGTGGTCGGTACGGTGATGGTGTTCATCGCGGGGAGCCTCGCCTTCGGGTGAGGTGCGGGACCGGGCCCTCCGGACGGCCTCCGTCCGGATCCAGGTCTTTCGGCGCTTCGGGGGCCTTCGCTGCCAGCTGGTCGACACGGCGAAGGGAGGCCAGCCGCACCTCCCGGGTGAGCCGGATGGTCGGCTTCAGGGCGAAGCACAGGGATCCGGCCAGGAAGCACCAGGTACCCGCAGCCTTGGTCGACTCGCTGAAGAACAGGATGCTGCCGGCGATGAACAGTCCGGCGGCCAGGAAGTCGACGGCGGTGTGCAGGACCTCGAAGCCGGCATAGACGCGGGCCGTGCGCTCGGTGGTCTCTTGATGGCGGGGATCGAACCATGGCATGGAGAAGTCCTCCCGGTATCGCTGGTTGCCACAACGTTTCGGTCC
Source organism: Citricoccus sp. I39-566 (assembly GCF_031432995.1). Classification (GTDB taxonomy): domain Bacteria; phylum Actinomycetota; class Actinomycetes; order Actinomycetales; family Micrococcaceae; genus Citricoccus; species Citricoccus nitrophenolicus_A. The sequence continues at coordinate 496,252 of NZ_CP133842.1, read as the reverse complement.
TCGCAGGCTACAGGCGCCTCGAGGTCACCCTCGCGGTGGTCCGTCGGGTCTCAGCCGCCGAGCCAGCTGATGGCGGCGGCCAGGAGGAACCCGGCGGAGGTGATCAGTCCGGTCCAGGCGTGGGTGATCTCGAAGGCCTCGGGGATCATGGTGTCGGCGATCATGGTCAGGATCGCGCCGCCGGCGACGGCGGTGATGGCGGCGACCACCCCGGCCGGTGCCGAGCCGAGGAGCAGATAGCCGGTGGGTGCGGCGAGGGCACTGACGATCGCGATGGTCCCCCACACGCCGAAGACGTATCCGGCGCTGCGGCCGGCCTTCTTCATCCCGGCGGCACTGGAGAGCCCCTCGGGCAGGTTGGAGATGAACACGGCGGTCACGACGGCGGCACTGACCCCGCCGCCGCCGAGCAGGCTGATGCCCAGCACCAGGGACTCCGGGATCCCGTCGAGCAGGGCTCCGAGGGCAATGGCCAGCCCGCTGCCGGATTTCTGGCTCTGCGAGGGCTGCTGATGCTGGGAGCGTTTGCGGTGTCTGGCCCCGAAGTGGTCCAGGATCCGGTTGGCGAGCATGTACACGATCGCCCCGAGGGCGAAGCCCACCACGGTGGCCGCCAGTCCTCCCGTGTGGGCGGCTTCGTCGAACAGCTCGAAGGCCACCGCCGAGATCAGCACGCCCGAGCCGAACGCCATCACCGAACCCACCACCTTGGCCGGGACCGGGATGAACCAGGCGATCGCGGCGCCGATGACCAGGGCGACCCCGGCGAACAATCCCCATCCGGCGGCGGTCAGCGCCCCGGTCACCGGCCGACCCGCAACTGGCGGATGATCCCGTAGTCCTCGATCCGCTGAACCATCCATGCCTCCAGTTCCCGGCCCGGCGAGCGCTTCCTCCGCGTGATTATCCTCATGGACCCCCAGCCCGTCGACCCTCCGCTCGATGCGCCAGACCTGCACACCGCAGCCGAGGCCCTGCTCCGCGGCGCTCCGCGGCCGCATTCCGCGTGGTGGGAATAGACCGCGCCCCCCGCGCTGTTCTCCCTGAGGATGGACACGTCGTCGAATAGGAGAGGAGCAATTCATGAGGATCGGCATCATCGGGGCCACCGGCATGGCCGGACAGGAGATCTACCGCGAAGCCGTGCGCCGCGGCGAGGAAGCCGTGGCGATCGTCCGCGACGCCGCCAAGGCGAGGGAACTGCTGGGGCCCGGGGCCGCCGTCGTGGAGAAGGACGCCTTCGACCTGACCGACGCGGACCTGGCCGGATTCGACGCGGTGGTGGACGCCTTCGGCACCTCGCCGGACCGGGCCCACACCCACAACGACCTGACGCGCCAGCTGGTGCAGGCGGCGCCGGCCTCGGATCAGGCGTCCCCGCGGCTGCTGTTCATCCTCGGTGCCGGCTCCCTGACCAACCCGGAGACCGGCCGGCTCGCGATCGAGGACATCCGGAAGGCCCCCGGCTCCGAGGCCTGGATCAGCATCCCGGAGGCGGCCCTGGAGCAGCTGGAGTACCTGCGCACCGTGGACTCGGCGGACTGGGTGGGGGTCTCGCCGCAGATGATGTTCACCCCCGGCGAGGCCACCACGCCGCAGGTGGGCCAGGACGCCCTGTTGACCGCCGCGGACGGTGGATCCCACACCACCGCCGGCACCATGGCCGTGGGCATCCTCGACGAGCTGCAGACGCCCACGTACCGCAACACCCGGTTCACGGTCTCGGACGCCTGACTCCAGGACGTCCGGACAGCAGACAACTGGAGGTCGAAAGCGGCCCGATTCCGGCGGTTACCCGTCGGTAAATGGGCCACTTTCGACCTCCAGTTGCGAGAGGGGTCAGCGGCGCTGGGAGGGTTCGTGGCCGCGGGCGTCGAAGTCGAGCGCACCCGGCCCGCTGAACCGCTCCGCGGGGACCGGCCGCCCGGCCATGGCCATGATGAGGTCCCTCGCACTGCCCTCCACCTCCGGGCCTGCCCCGACCCAGTGGCGCACGTCCCGGGCCACGAGGGTCAGCCCGCGGGCGCGGGCCTTGGAGGGAACGGTGAAGTTCGAGGACTCGAAGAAGTCCAGCAGAGTCACCAGGACCTCTTCCCGATAGTCCCGGTGCAGGCCGAGGGGCTCACGGATGTCCTCGCCGTGGATGACCACCTCGCCCAGCCAGGCCTGCAGGGTGCCCGTCGGCGAGATGGTGGAGTCGATCGTGGAGCGGAACTGCTCCAACGTCTCCGCCGGCGTGGCGCCCAGCCGCTCCTCGAGCCGCCGCTGGTTGTGGAGGTCCGCGTTGAACCCGGCGCCCACGATGCTGCGGATCCAGGCCCAGAAGCCGGTCGACGCCCCGGCCGTCAGATGCGCCACGGCCTGCTCCACCGTCCAGGCCGTGGACAGCGTGTGCTGCCGCCACTGCTCCTCGTCCAGACTCGCCAGGTCGTCCGCGAGGGCGGCACGTTCGGCGTGGATGAGGTTCCAGAGAGGGTTCACCCTTCCACCCTAGGCCACCGGTGCGCTCCGGAGTATGGCCCCCGCTACACTCGGCCCATGACCCTGCCCGAAGGCCCTGCACGGGCTGCCGTCACCCACCCCTTCTCCCAGGTCAACGTCTTCTCCGCTCAGCCGCTGGCGGGCAACCCCGTGGCGGTGGTGCACGGCGCAGACGGGCTCACCGAGGAACAGATGGCGGCCTTCGCCCGGTGGACCAACCTCTCCGAGACCACGTTCCTGCTGACCCCCACGGACCCCGCCGCCGACTACCGGCTGCGCATCTTCACCCCCGGTGGGGAGCTGCCCTTCGCCGGGCACCCGACCCTCGGCTCGGCGCACGCCTGGCTGGCTGCCGGCGGCCGCCCGGCCACGGAGGAGCGGGTGGTCCAGGAGTGCGCCGCCGGGCTGATCACGCTGCGCCGGGAGCAGGAGGATGGGCCGGCCCACGACGCCGGCCGGCTCGCCTTCGCCGCCCCGCCCCTGGTGCGCTCAGGTCCGGTGGACCCCGCCGACGTGCACCGTGCCCTGACTGAGGTCGGGCTGGAACCGGACGACCTGGTGGACGCGGCCTGGGTGGACAACGGCCCCGGCTGGATGGGCCTGCTGCTGACCGATGCCGACGCCGTGCTCCGGGCCGCCCCGCAGGCCGGATCGGCACTGAAGATCGGCCTCATGGGACCGCACCTGACCGCACAGGCCCCGGCCGACGTCGAGGTCCGCGCCTTCGTCCCCGGCCTGGGCATCCCGGAGGACCCTGTCACCGGCAGCCTCAACGCGGGCCTGGCCCAGTGGCTCATCGGCGCGGGGCGGCTGCCGGCCCGGTACGTGGCCGCACAGGGCACGGTTCTCGCACGCGCCGGGCGGGTCCACGTGGAGCAGGACGCCACGGACCCGGAGACCATCTGGGTGGGCGGGGACTGCGTCACGGTGCTCGAGGGCACTGTCCGGATGTAGATCAGCCGGTAGACCCTGGTCTCCGGCCCGTGAGAGCATGACGCCCACTGGGACCCACCCCTCAACAGACCGGAAGGACCATCCCCATGACGAGCCATTACCACTCCCCAGAAGACCTCGACCGGCTGAGCGAGTACAAGGACCTGGCCGGGCCCGAGTTCGCGGCCTTCGCGAAGTTCGACGGCAGCATCGGCCGCCAGGACGGGGAGATCGACCCCCTGCACCGCGAGCTCATCGCCGTCGGGGTCGCGATCTCCTCGCAGTGCCCGTACTGCATCCAGGTCCACGTGGGCCAGGCCAAGAAGGCCGGTGCCACGAAGGCCCAGATCGCCGAGGCGAGCATGATCGCCGCCGCCCTGGGAGCGGGCGCGGCGGTCACCCACGGGACCCTGGCGTTCCGCCTCTACGACGAGGCCTGACGCTTCACGCCTGCGCTCTGGGCGCAGAGTGACGGGACCACGTCACAACGGTGGGGGTCAGGTCACTTTGCGCCTGGGGGTGGGCGGGTACAACACGCCCTCGCTGACATCTTCAACCTTTTCGCGGCGGCCGCGAGAGGATGGGGGGATGCAGAACTCAGTTCCGGACGGACCCAGCACCACCCAGCCGATCGAGGTTGCCGCGGTGGTCCTGTACCGTCCGGACGGCCAGGTCCTCACGGTCCGGAAGACCGGCACCTCCATGTTCATGTTCCCCGGGGGCAAGCACCAGGCGGGCGAGGCGCCGCTGGACACCGCCCTCCGCGAACTCGCCGAGGAGACCGGCCTGGCCGTGCCCCCGGAGGACCTGGAGTACCTCGGCGCCTGGGACACCCCGGCCGCGAACGAGGACGGCCAGCAGCTGCACTCGGACGTCTTCGCCCTGCTGCGGCCGCTGGCCCGCAACGAGGTCCCCACGCCGGACGCCGAGATCGAGGAACTGGTCTGGATGGACCCGGCCGCGCCTCAGGCCCCCGCCGGGTACGGGATGGCGCCGCTGCTGGTGGCCGTCTTCGAGCACCTCAAGGACCGTCGCCCGTTCTGATCAGCGGTGATGCTCACGCAGGAACCGCCGCTGCACCCGGGCGTCCACCACCACCAGGAGGGCGACCACCGCGAAGCCGGCCAGGGCCAGCAGGGCGGCCGGGCCGGCGTCGTCCCCGGGGGCGAACAGCGCCCGCGCCTCGTCCTGCCAAGGCCACAGGGTCCGCAGCCCGCCGATCATGACACCGGTCAGCACGGCCAGGGTGATGGTGTGGTGGTGGTCCAGCAGCCACTTGAGCAGCTTCACCACCACCACCATGCCCAGCGCCATGCCGAGGGCGAAGATGCCCAGGTAGGCGAGGTCGAGCTCATCCACGGCGCGCAGCGTGGGCTCGTAGAGGCCGAAGGTCAGCAGCAGGAACGAGCCGGAGAGCCCCGGTAGCACAAGGGCGGAGACGGCCACCATGGCCGCCGGCACCAGCACCAGCGGGTGGGCCTCGGCCGAGGCCGGCGGCAGGGAGACCAGCAGGAAGGTGGCCGCCGCGGCCGCCAGCCCGCCGATCAGGTGGACCGGCCGCAGGCGCACCTCCGCGGGGTCCCTGCCCACCGCGACGCGCCGGAACCGCTCGGTGGCCAGGCCCTGCAGCATCATCCGAAACGGCACGGCCACGGAGGCCAGCACCATGCCGAAGAACAGCGCGCGCATCATCACGGGGTGGTTCTCCATGGCGTCGGCCATCGGCCCGGCCACCGTGAACACGGCGAGCACCATGGCGATCGCCACCGGGATGACCACCCGCCAGTGCACCGGGCGCAGGTGCTCGGTGGCGCCGGCGCGCCGGTCCGGGCCGGTGATGAGCCGGCGCCCGGCGGAGATGACGTGGGCCGCGGAGTCGATGAGGTGGTGGTAGATCCCCACCACGAGCGCCACGGTGCCGCCGGAGACGCCCGGGACGGTCTCCACCGCGCCGATCAGCGCCCCGCGGATCAGGTTGCCCAGCAACGACGTCGGCCGCGCGGCCGGGGCGGTGGGCTCGGCCGGGTCTGCGGCTGGGTGTGCGGCCGGGGGGCCGGCTCGGTGCTTGGCGGTGGGACCGGCGGGGGATTCGGCACTGGACATGGAGCGGTGGACCTCCGGGGTGGCTGGGGCCGCACGACGGCCGGACGGCCCCTGAGTCTACCGACTCGGGGGGGCCGGCCCGCATCAGGGCAGGGGTGGCCGTGCCTCCAGCAGTGCTCGGGTGAACGGGGCGCTCGGCTGGGCCCAGACCTGTTCCACGGGTCCCTGCTCCACGATCCGCCCGCGGTGCATGACGGCGACCGTGTCACAGACCTGGCGGATGACCGCAAGATCGTGGGAGATCAGCACCAGCGCGGTGCCGGTGCGCTCCTGCAGGTCGGCCAGGGTCTCCAGGATCGAGGCCTGCACCGTGACGTCCAGGGCGGAGACCGGCTCGTCCAGCACCAGCACGGCGGGCTCGGCGGCCAGGGCCCGGGCGATCGCCAGCCGCTGCCGCTGGCCGCCGGAGAGCGAACGGGGGCTCCGGTGCAGGACGGAGGCCGGCAGCCGGACCAGCTCCAGCAGCTCCTGGGGGCTCTGGGCGCTACCGGACAGGCGCAGCGCCGTGCGCAGGATCCTCCCGCCGTCCCAGCGCGGGTCGAAGGAGCCCAGCGGGTCCTGGGGGACCAGCCGGACGAGGTGCCGCCGGGGCCGGCGGTGCCGTTCGGACAGGTCGCTCCACGGCTCGCCGGCCAGCTCCACCCGGCCGGCGTCCGCCCGCTCGGCGGCCACGAGGATCCGCGCCAGCGTGGACTTCCCGCTGCCGGACTCCCCGACCACCCCGAGCGCCTGGCCGCGGCGCACGGTCAGGCCCACGCCGTCGAGTGCCTCCACCGCGCCGCCGCCGGGCAGCCGGTAGCGCCGGCGCAGGCCCGTGGCGCGCAGCACCTCCGGGGCCTGCTCCGGGACCGGTGGCCGCTGCCCCGGGCCACGCGGGACGGCGGCCACGAGGGCCCGGCTGACGGGGTGGGCCGGCCGGCCCAGCACCTGCCCGGCGCTGCCGGACTCGACCACGCGGCCGCCGTCCAGCACCGCCACGTCGTCGGCCAGTCGCGCCACCGCGCCGAGGTCGTGGGTCACGAGCAGCACGGCGGTCCCCTCGTCCCGGAGCCGCCCGAGCAGCTCGAGCACGCCGCGGGCCACCGTGGCATCCAGGGCGGTGGTCGGCTCGTCGGCGACCAGCAGCCGCGGCACGGAGACGATCGCCGAGGCGATGAGCGCGCGCTGCCGCATCCCGCCGGACAGCTCCCCGGAACGCTGGGCGGCCCGCGTCTCCGGCTCGTCCAGTCCGGCGTGGGCCAGGGCCTGCAGCACCCGGCGGCTGCGTTCCGGCCGGCGGGTCCCGCGCAGCTGCAGCGACTCGCCCACCTCGGCGCCGACGGTGCGCAGCGGGTCGAGCGACTGCAGGGCGTCCTGCAGCACGAAGCCCACCTCGGCCCCGCGCAGTCTCCGCCAGCGCCGGGCGTCCGCCCCCGTGACGTCCTGCCCGGCCACCGTGAACCGCTCGGCGGCCACCGTGGCCGGCGCGCCGCCCTCCCCGGCCAGCCCGACGAGGCTGCGTGCCAGCACGGACTTGCCGGCCCCGGACCCGCCGACCACGGCCAGGCAGCGTCCCGGCTCCAGCCGCAGGTCCACGTCCCGCAGCACCTCCCCGACGCCCGGGAAGGAGACCGTGAGTCCGGCGACGTCGAGGACCGGGGCCACGCCCTCTTCGCTCAGACCGCCGCTCATGCCGGTGCCACCGCGCTGAGCCGCCGGCCAAGCATCGTCAGCGCGGCGGCGGCCGCCGTGATCGCCAGTCCCGGCGCCACGGTGAGCCACCAGGAACTGGTGATGTGCAGCCGCCCGGCGTTGAGCATGGCCCCCCACTCGGGGGAGGGCGGCAGCGCGCCGAGGCCGAGGTAGCTCAGGGCGGAGACCCACACGATGGCCTGCCCGATCCCCAGGGTCCCCACGGCGATCAGCGGCCACAGGGTGTTGGGCAGCACGTGGCGGACGAAGGCCATCGGTGCGGAGACCCCCTCCAGCCGAGCGGCGGTGACGTAGGGACTGTGCACCACCGACCGGGCGCGGGCGCGCAGGATGCGGGCGTAGCCGGGGGCGGTGGCCAGGCCCACGGCGAGCACCGAGGGGCCTACCCCCGCGCCGAGCACCGAGACCAGCAGCAGGGCAAGCACGAGGCTGGGCAGCGCGAAGAGCACCTCGATGACCCGGCTGAGCGCACCGTCGAGCCAGCGCGGGCCGAGGGCTGCGCCGAAGCCGAGCAGCAGCCCGAGGCCCAGCCCGATCGCCGTGGCGGCCGCCCCGACCCCCAGCGACTGGCCCGCCCCGTGCACCACGCGCGTGTAGACGTCCCGCCCGGAGGCGTCCGTGCCGAAGACTGCGCCCGGCCCGGGCGGCTGGTAGGCCTGCGCCGGCGCGACCGCCGTGGGGTCACCGGGGGCGAGCAGCCCCGGCAGCAGGGCGGCCAGCACCACCAGGAGCACGACGCCGGCGCTCACCATCCCGCCCGCGCCCAGGCTCGCCGTCAAGCGCCTCAGCCAGCGCCTCGCCCACCCGCCCACGGCGGCGGCCCGGCCTGCTGTCCGGCCGGCGGTCCGGTGGTCCGACTCATTCTCCTGCTGCGCGCTCACGAGACCACCTCGCCCTCGGGTGCCCTCCGCACGGCCTCGACCCGGCCGCGCAGCCGGGGGTCGACGACGCGTTCGAGCAGGTCGGCCACGGACATGACCACCACGTAGCCCAGGGCGATGACGAGCACCACGCCGATCACGAGCGGCACGTCCCGGGCATGGGTGGCGTCGATCAGCAGGCGGCCCAGGCCCGGCCGGCCGAACAGGGTCTCGACCACGACGGCCCCGGAGAGCAGCGAGCCGAAGGCCCACCCGGACAGCGCGATCGCCGGCAGCGCGGCGTGCCGCAGCGAGTGGACCCACAGCACCCACCGTTCCGAGGCACCCCGGGTCCGGGCCGTCGTCGCGAAGGGGGCCGTGTGGGCCTCCTCCAGGCCGTCCCGCATGACCTGCCCGAGGAATCCGGCCACCGGGACGGCCAACGTCACGGCGGGCAGGATGAGTGAGCGCAGGGAGTTGTCGCTGCTCGTGGCCGGCAGCCAGCCGAGCCCGCCGGCGAAGACCGCGATCAGTACGGCGCCCAGCCAGAAGTGCGGCATGACGGAGGCGACCACCTCGCCGCCGCGCAGCAGGCCCACCGCGCGGCGGGCGAGCGGGCCGCGGGCGCGCACCGCCAGGGTGGCGACCGCCAGCGCGAACGCCCAGGCGAGCACGAGCCCGAGGCCGGCCAGGGCGAGCGTCCCGGGGAGCTGGTCCCCGATGAGCTCGGCCACGGGCAGACGCCGCGCGTAGGAGTCACCGAGCTGGAACGTGACGGTCCGGGCCAGCTGCAGCAGGTACTGCACCAGGAGCGGCTCGTCGAGGGAGTACTCCTGCCGCACCCGGGCCATCGACTCCTCGCTCGCCTGGGAGCCGGGGCCCCCGAGGATCGCCTCGGAGGGATCGCCGCCCGCGGCCCGCAGCGCGAAGAACACCACGGTGGCGACCACCCAGGCCACCAGGGCCGCCGCGGCCAGGCGCCCGAGCAGCCAGCGCAGCACAGCCCTCATGCCGCGTCCGTCCGGCCCCGCCTCACGGGATCACTGCTGCCGGGATCACTGTTGCGTCAGCTGGGCGTTGATGAAGGTGGGCGTGGCCACCGTGCCGAGGGTCGTCACGCCGGTCACCCCGCGGGTGAGGAAGTGGTTCTGCTGGTCGTACAGCGGCAGGATGTAGTAGCCCTCCAGCACCGTCCGCTGCGCCTGCTCGTACAGGGCGGCGCGCTCGTCCGGGTCGGTGATCCGGGCGGCCTCCTCCAGCGTGGCGTCCAGCTCCTCGTCCGTGACCTGGGAGAGGTTGGCGAAGTAGCCGCTGGGCGCGGGCTCGGTGCCGGCGGAGTGGTAGAGGGTCCGCAGCACGTCCGGGCCGACCTTGGTGTAGGGGGCGCTGACCGCCTCATACGCGTTGTCACCGCCGTCCTCGGGCGCGGCCAAGGTGCCGTACCAGGCGGACAGGTCGAGCGGGGTGAGGATGACCTCGAAGCCCACCTCGCGGGTGTTGGCCTGGATCTGTTCGAACAGTGCCTGCTCGGCGGCCACCGACTGGTTGGTGCTCACCGGGAAGCGCACGGTCAGGCGCTCGCCGTCCTTGACGCGGTAGCCCTCGGCGTCGGTCTCGTCCCAGCCTGCCTCGTCCAGGAGCCGCTCCGCGGCCTCAAGGTCGGTGCCGAAGAGCGAGGGGTCGCTGTACGCCATCGGCTCGGCGCTGGACAGCGGCGAGTGGGACCGGGTGGCCACGCCCTGGTAGAGCGCCTCGATCCCCGGGTCCACGTCCGAGGAGCGGATGAACGCCTCGCGCACCCGCTCGTCGTCGAAGGGAGCCTGCCCGGAGTTGAGCTCGATCCGGTTCACGGAGCCGGGACGGGGAGCGTCCAGGTGGCTGAACTGCTCGCCGGCCGCGCCCGTCTCGGCGGCCACGATCGCCTCCGGCTCGGGGTTGTCGATGACGTGGACCTCACCGGACTGCAGGGCCGCCCAGCGGGTGGCCGGGTCCGGCAGGAACCGCCACTCGATGCGCTCGAGGTGCGCGGCGCCGTCGCGCTCTGCCTCCGGCCCGTGGGAGGTGTACTCCTCGTTGCGCTCGAGGATCACGTGCTGCTGGGGCACCCATTCGCTCACGGTGAAGGGGCCGGTACCGATCGGGGCCGCGCAGTTCTCCTCCATGCCCCGCTCGATCCCGGCCGGGGACTGCATGGCGGTCCACTGCATGCTCAGCGACTCCAGCAGCGCGGAGTCGGGCTCGCTGAGGTGGAAGCGCACGTGGGTGGCGTCCACCGGCTCCACCTCGGCGATCTTCTGGACGGCGAGGAAGCCGGTGGAGGAGGCGGTGTCCGGGTCCTGCAGGTGCTCGATGTTCGCCTGCACGGCCTCGGCGTCCAGCGGCGTGCCGTCGGTGAAGGTGATGTCCTCGGCCAGGGTCAGGTCCCAGGTGAGGCCGTCCTCGCTGACCTCCCAGTCCGTGGCCAGCCAGGGCTGGATCTGCCCCTCCGCGTCCCGCCCGACGAGCGGCTCGAGGTACTGGGTGCTCAGCAGCGCCTGCGGGTAGTTGCCGCCCACGTGCGGGTCCAGGCAGGTCGGTTCGGCGTCCCCGGTGGCGTAGACGAGGGTGCCGCCCTCCACGGGCTCTCCCGCCCCGGCATCGCCGTTTCCGGAGCCGCTCTCACCGCCGCTGCAGGCCGCGAGCAGGAGCGTGAGCACCGCAGCGCCTGTGGCCAGGCGGACTCCGCGTCGGGGGGAAACGGTGGACAGCCGGGCATCGGCCATAGGGACATGCACCTTCACTCGAGATTGACACGTCAATCGTAGTCGAGCCGCCCCCGGCGGATTCATCCGGCGTCATGCCGTCCTGGCGCACACCTCACGCACCGCCCCCCGGGGATGGCGGCCGGCCCCGTGGGGATGCCACCATGGCCGGCATGCCCAGCGAACCTGCCGCCACCCCGACCGATGCCACCCCGACCGACGCCCGCCCGCCCAGCGGCTCCGCGGAGGACGGCAGCGTGAAGGCCGTCCTCCACCACTACCTGAGGACCGCCCGGCGTGACCTGCGCTGGAAGCTGGAAGGGCTCACGGAGCGTCAGCTCCGCACCCCCATGACCCCTACCGGTTCGAACCTGCTGGGGATCTTCAAGCACGTCTCCTCGGTGGAGGTCGAGTACTTCACCGGCTGCTTCGGCCGGCCCTCGGGGATCGAGATGCCGTGGTTCGAGGACGATTCCGAGCCCAATGCGGACATGTATGCCACCGCCGAGGAATCGGTGGAGTGGGTCTTCGCGCTCGCGGACCGCTGCGCCGCAGCGTCTGATGCGGCGATCGACGGGCTGGACCTGGCCGCCGTCGGGACCGTGCCGTGGTGGAGGAACGGGACGGTGACGCTCGGCCGGCTGCTAGTACACATGGTGGCCGAGTACCAGCGGCACCTGGGGCACGTGGACATCCTGCGGGAACTGCTCGACGGCGCCGCGGGCCTGGCCCCGGCCAGCTCGAACCTGCCCGGGGAGGCGGACGGCGCGGACCGGCGGTGGTGGGAGGCCTACTCGGCCCGGCTGCAGGCCCTGGCCGAGGCCGCCCCGGACACCGTGCCGACCGGCTGAGGCCGACCGGACAGCCGGATACTGCGCCGGCAGCTGGGCGATCTGGAAGAAGGCCCCGGCCGGGTCGGCCACGGTGGCGAGCCGGCCGAACGGGGTGTCCATGGGTCCGTCCAGCACGGTGCCGCCCAGCTGGCGGACCTGTTCCGCGGCGGCGTCGGCGTCCGCGACGATGAAGTATGCCCGCCAGTGGGACGGGGTGCCCTCCGGGTACCAGGCGCGGGGCGCCCCGCACAGCCCGGCCGAGGCTGCCTCGCCCGGGTGGTTGTTGGCGTAGGCCACGTCCTCGCCACCAGTCTCCTCGCTGCCGCCCTCGCCGCCGTCCGAGAGCGGGGTCGGGTCCCAGCCCCACACGGCGCGGTAGTACTCGGCGTCGGCCTCGAAGTCGAAGCTCATGACCTCGAACCAGACCGGCGCCCCGACCGCCCCGTTGAGCTCGAAGCCCTCGAAGCCGTCGGACTGCCACAGCCCCATGCCCTCTCCGCCGGGGGTCGTGACCACACCCATGGTCCCGAGCCCGGGCATCGGCATGGCGGGGACCACCACGTTGCCGCCCGCGGCGGCCGTGTCCGTGAGGGACTTCTCGATGTCCTCGGTCTTGAGGTAGACGGTCCAGAAGGCGGGCTGGTCCTGTTCGTCCTCCTGCATGGACATGGCCCCGCCGACGTGGGCGCCGTGGTTCGTGATCATGTGGTAGTGGGCGAAGTCCGGCCCCATGTCCTCGAACTGCCAGCCGAACAGGGCCGTGTAGAAGCCCTGGACCGCCGGCAGGTCCGGGACGCCGAGGTCCACCCAGACGGGAGACCCGGGGGTGATCGCGCGGGGACTGGCGGGGGTGGTCTGGGCGGTGGGGGTGGTCTCGGACATGGCGGTCTCCTGGTGCTGGGAAGGGTGCTGGGGGGGGTGCTGGTGGTCGGTCAGCCGCCGGGCCGCAGGCCCGGGAGCAGGGAGGGCAGGGCGCTGAGCAGGGGGAACTGCCACGGGGCGGCGAAGTCCAGCCCCAGCTGCACGGTGGCGGAGCCGGTCAGCGGCTGCGGATGGACCCCGACGGCGGGGCGCGGGTTGGCGAGGTGCTCCACCGGTTCCGCGGTGGCCGGGACGGCCGTGGCCAGCAGCCACGGGGCGGAGGCCACCACGGGCAGCCGGAAGGTGCCCTCACCGAGGCGGAGGACGCCGGTGACGGGGAGCCCGGCCGGGGACGGCGCCGGGTAGAAGCCGATCCAGACGAGGGCCTCCAGGCCGGGCCCGCCCCGCAGCCGGGGCGGCAGGCGGACGGTGCCCCGGACGGTGCCGACCTGCCCGGTGAGGGGGTTGGGCCGCCCCGCGCTCACGTGGGCCTCGATGACCCCCGGCGGATACAGGGTGAACGGACTCGGGGTGGACACGGCCAGGGAGTCGGCCAGCCGGCGCAGCTCCGAGGGGGCGACCCCGACCTCCTCGCGGAAGCGGCGGGTGAACGTGCCGGGGGAGGAGAACCCGACCTCGTGGCAAATGTCCACCACCGAGTGGTCCCGGGTCAGGAGCAGCTCCTTGGCGCGGTGGAACCGCACCCCCGCCAGGAACCGGTTGGGGGTGACCCGCAGCCGCTGGGCGAACATGCGGGTGAAGTGGAACTGGCTGTAGCCGGCGGCATCCGCCATGTCCGCCACGGTGATCGGTTCGGTGGCGTGCTCCGCGATGAAGCGGGCAGCCCGCCGGGACGCCGCCTCGTGTTCGACGCTCTGGTCTTTCACGGATCCAGTGTGGATTCTGGTCCGCAGCGTTGTCATCATGTCACCGTCTCCGGGGCCGATCAGCCCGAGGGCATCTCCGAGGACATCCAGGGGATCTCCCACTGGTGCCCGTCCAGGTCCCGGAACGTGCGCCCGTACATCAGGCAGGCGTCCAGCATCTCCTGGCCGGGATGCGGATCGGGGGCGGGCACCTCGATGGCCCCGGCGGCCAGGTGGGAGTCGGCCACGGCCCTGCCATCCAGGAAAGAGGAGAAGAAGTCCCGGGCCAGCAGCATGACCACCACGTGGTCGCTGAAGGACAGGGAGATCGCGTTCTCGTCCGAGTAGTCCTCGGAGATGCGGACGCCGGTCTTCGTCCAGAACTCCCGGGTCGCCGGGACGTCGGAGACGGGGAGGTTGAGGTAGCTGGTGGCGCCGATGACGTGACCGGCTGCGCTGGCGTTGCCCATGGCACCGACCCTAGAATCGCGCGATGCCGGGGACGACTCCGATCGTGCGCATCTGGGTCGCAGCGGCGGCACCTTCGGGGAAGGAGCCGGTCAGCCGAGACTCAGCAGGACCGCCGCGATCCCGGCGGAGACCAGGCCGACGGCCCGCCGGGACGTGACGCGTTCGCGGAGCACGAAGACTCCGAGCAGGACCGGGATCACGGGGTAGAGCGAGGCCAGGGCGACGGCGGCCCGGCCGGCGACCATGGCCCACAGGCCGTCGGCGTCATCGACCAGGCCGTAGACGACGGCGGAGGCGAGCGCCAACACCGGCCCCATGATGCCAGAGCGATGGCCGCCGGGGTGCGTCCCCGGCGGCCATCAATGCGGCTCCTTGCTGTGTCGGCAGCGCAGGGTCAGGCCAGAGCCAGCCCCTGCACGGGGGCCAGCTTGGCGGCCCGCTGGGAGGGCGCCACCGAGGCGAGCAGCCCGGCGAGCACGGAGACCGCCACGATCACGGCCAGCTCCCACCACGGCACCACGGGCCAGACGATGGACTGGCCGATCCCGGCGGCCATCGGCCCGAAGACCGTGTGGGCGCCCATGCCGCCGTAGAACGTCCCGAGGGTGCAGCCGATCAGCGCCGCGACCCCGGAGATCAGCACGGCCTCCAGGGCCAGCATGCCGCGCAGGCCGCGCCGCGTCAGGCCGAGGGCACGCATCAGCGAGTTCTCCCGGGACCGTTCGATGGCGGACAGGGACAGGGTGTTGGCCACGCCGATCAGGGCGATCAGCACGGACACCGCGAGCAGTGCCGTGACCACCATGAGCATGCCGTCGATCACCACGGAGAACATCAGTCGCAGGCTCAGGTCCCCGGAGATCTTGTCCTGGGAGACCCCGGCCGCCTGCGCGATGTCCGTGTTCAGCTGCTGCAGCCCGTCCATCGAGACGCCATCCGAGGCGTCGAGCCAGAGCTGCGGCGCTGCGGCGGCCTGACCGTCCCCGACGGTGCCGGACTCCAGGCCGATCCCGCGGGCATCCTCGAGGGTCATCACGGGGCGGATGCCGGACGAGGAGCTCTGGATGGTCTCCAGTTCCACGGAGCCGGTGGCGCCCGTGACGGTCAGGGTGTCCGCCTCGATGGTGTTGGGCACCAGGATCGTGCCGGCCTCGCCCAGACGCTCCGAGGCCCCGGCGGGCATCCCGGAGATCACGGAGCGCAGCTCCTCCGGCTCGGCGGCGAAGACGGGAGCGCCCTCGACCTCGGCACCCGCGTCAGCCCCGGCCACGCCGGCCGGCAACAGCAGGGCGGCGGAGTCCACGCCGTCCACGTCCGTCACGGCCTGTTGGGCGGTGAGGGCCTCGGCGGCGTCCAGGCCGCCGGCGTCGGCAGCCGCACCCGGCTGGGCCGCGGACTCCGCGCCGTCGGCGGGAGAGGCGGCGCCCTCGCCCCCGATGAGCTCGACCTGGAGGTCGACCGGGAACTCGGCGGCGAAGATGGTGTCCATCTGCTGCTGGGCCGTACGGCCGCCCGTGAGCATCATGGCCACCAGGGTGGTGCCGATCAGCAGGGCCGCCGCCGTGGCGGCGGTGCGCCCCGGGTTGCGCACGGAGTTCAGCCGGGCCATCCGGCCGGGCACCCCGGCGGGCTTGGCGGCCAGGCCGGCCACGGACACCACGGCCGGCACGAACAGGATCGCGAGCATCAGCACGCCCACGAAGGACAGGGCACCGCCGGCCACCGCGATGGCCAGGTTGGCGTCCGCCGCGCCCCAGAACAGCGCGGCCGCACCGCCCAGCAGGGCGAGGCTGCCCAGGACCAGGCGGAGCGCGCCGGCCCGGTTGCCGACGGCGGCCTCCTCCCGGGGGCGCATGGCCTCCAGCGGGGAGACGCGGGTGGCGGCCAGGGCCGCGGACAGGGAGGCGATGATCGTCATCACCATGCCCACGGCCACGCAGGCGAGGAGATCCCGCGGGTTGACCTCGAAGGTCAGGAACCCGAAGCCCTCGTTGGTGGACCCCCAGGCCACCAGGGCGGCGACGATCCCGCTGGCCAGGGCGGAGCCGATGATCGCGCCGACGACCCCGATGATCCCCGCCTCGGTCAGCACCGAGCCGCGCACCTGCCGGCGGGAGGCGCCGAGGGCCCGCTGCAGGGCGAGGTCCCGGGAGCGTTGGGCCACCAGCACCGAGAAGGTGTTGGAGATGACCAGCGCGGTGACGAGCAGGGCGATCACGGCGAAGGCCCCGAGCACCCACACGAAGACGTTGGAACCGGCCATCTGGGCGACCTGCTCCTGGGCCTGCACGTCCGGGGTGGCCACCGTGACCGCCATCCCCTCGGTCTCGGCGAACTCCTGCAGCGCGGCCTGGACGGCGGCCTGGTCGGCACCCTCCTCCAGGCTGATCAGCACGTACTCGGCGTAGTCCTGGCCGAGCATCTCCTCCAGGTCGACCGCCTCATCGCCGGCAGCGCCGGCGTCGGCCGTCATCGCCTGGACGGTGTCGAGCTTCAGGGCCTCGGCCAGGGCGTCGTCCATCTTCAATTGGATGGCGCCGATCGCACTGGGGTTCTGGGAGACCTCGGTCAGACCGGAGACGGTGACCTTGCGGCCGGCCGCATCGGCGGACATGCCGGACATCAGGAAGGTGGAGGAGCCGACGTCGAGCCCGAAGTTCTCGGCGGTGCGCTCATCCAGGGTGATGTCGGTGGTGGAGCCGGCAGCCGGGTACTCGCCGTCCGTGAGCGGTTCGGCCACCAGGGAGGTGTCCTCGGGGACGGTGGAGGCCAGGGCGTAGTCGGAGTCGCGGCTCCAGGTGCCCTCGCCCTCGGCGCCGGCGGGGCGCTGGACGCCCACCGCGGTGACCACGTGGGCGTACGCGTCCTTCACGCCCTCCACGTCCTGCAGGGGGCCGGGCTCGGAGGAGGTGCCGGCCACCTCGGCCATGGAGGTCATTGCCTCGAAGGTGTCGCCGGAGCCGGAGGACGGGCCGATCACCAGGTCGGCCTGGGAGTAGGTGGCGCCGATCGAGTTGCGCAGGCTGGCCGTGGAGGAGGACCCCACGAGCAGGGCGGACGCCAGGAACGTCACGCCGATGGTGATGGCCAGTAGCACCGAGATGTAGCGGCGCGGCTGGTCCCTGAGTTGGGAGAGGGCGAGCTTCAGCATGGCTCAGGCCACCCCCAGCTTCGCGAGGGAGGCCAGCACGTTGTCTGGGGTCGGGTCGGTGATCTCGCCGGCGAGCTGGCCGTCGGCGAGCAGGACCACGCGGTCGGCGTAGGCGGCGGCGGCCGGGTCGTGGGTGACCATGATGATGGTCTGGCCCATCTCGCGGGAGGACCGGCGCAGGAGGGAGAGCACCTCGGCGCCGGTGGCGGAGTCCAGGTTGCCGGTGGGCTCATCCCCGAAGACCACGTCCGGTCGGGTCAGCAGGGCACGGGCCACGGCCACGCGCTGCTGCTGGCCGCCGGAGAGCGCGTGCGGCTTGTGCTTGAGGCGGTCCTTCAGCCCGAGGATCCCCACCACGTCCGCCATCCAGGCCTGGTCCACCGGTCGTCCGGCGAGGTCCAGCGGCAGCACGATGTTCTGCTCCGCGGTGAGGGTGGGGACCAGGTTGAACGCCTGGAAGACGAAGCCGATGCGGTCCCGGCGCAGCTTGGTCAGCGCGGTGTCGTTCAGGCCGGTGATCTCCTGGCCGCCGAGGACGATGGAACCGGAGTCCGCGGTGTCCAGTCCGGCCAGGCAGTGCATGAGGGTTGACTTGCCCGAGCCAGAGGGTCCCATGATGGCGGTGAACGCCCCGGCCGCGAAGTCCACGTCCACGCCGGCGAGGGCGTGGACGGCGGCCTCGCCCTTGCCGTAGGTCTTGACGAGACCGCGGGCGGAGACGGCGGTGGAGGGGGTGTTCGAGGCCGGGGGAGTGGTGGGCGCGATGACGTCGGTGGTGGTATCCATGCTGACCACTCAACCGGAAACCGGCCCCCGCCGGATCGTCCGCGGGGCCCGTTCCGTGGCCGTTCAGGGTCATCCTCCGGGATGACTCGGGGTCATCCCGGACTACCCCGGCCCGCCGGGGGTAGCATTCGCTGGGGCGGTCCCGGGACCTGCGGCCGCCCGTCACATCACCACAGTGGAGGGGGAGGCCGTCAGTGGATGTCCTCATGGCGGCACTGCCTATCGTGCTGACGCTCGGCCTGCTGCCGACCAGGCTTCCCTCCTGGGTGGCCCCCGGCGCCGGCCTGGCCGCCGCGCTGGTGGTGGCCGTGGCCTGGTTCGGCTCCCCGTGGGCGGGCCTGGCCGAGGCCTTCGGCGGCGGGGCCTGGACCGTGGTGGAGGTCCTGGCGATCATCGGTGGCGGCGTGCTGCTCTCCCGGGTCATGGACCGCACCGGGGCGCAGCAGCGGATCGCCATCTGGCTCTCGGCCGGCGGCGGCCCCACCGTGGCCTCTGCCCTGCTCATGGTCACGGGCGTGGTGCCCTTCATGGAATCCGTCACGGGCTTCGGCGTCTCCGTCATCATCGCCATCCCGCTGCTGCGAGCCCTCGGCTTCACGCCCCTGCGGGCCGCCCTGCTGGCCCTGCTCGGTCTGACGGTGGCGCCGTGGGGCTCCATGGCCCCGGGCACGCTGCTCGGCGCCGAGATCGCGGGGGTCTCGCTGATGGACCTGGGCCTGGCCTCCGGCGTCTTCAACGTCCTCGCCTTCGTGGGCGGCGGGGCGCTCGCCGCCGTGGTGGCCGGGCGCGGCTCCCACGAGGTGGGGGCCTACCGCGGGGAGCTCAAGGCCACGGCCTACGCCACGTGGGCCGGCATCGGCTTCACGGCGGGACTGGTGCAGGGCGCCCTGATCATGCTGAGCAACCTCCTGCTCGGAACGGCCGTGGCCGGCGCGGTGGGATCCCTGCTGATGTCCGGTGCCTGGGCCCTGATCATCAGCCGCGGCCGGCTCCAGCCCACCCCCTGGCGCTCCCTCGCCCCCTACCTGATCCTGCTCGTGGGGACGATCTCCGGCCAGGTCCTCGAACGGACCCTGCTGCCGAACGGACTCGGCGCCGTGCTGGGCTCCCCGGCCCTGTGGTCCATCACCGGTGCGCTGGCCGGCACCTGGATCCTCGGGATGGAGAGCCACCACCGCTGGCTGCTGCCGCGGGAGACCGGCCGGGTGTGGCTGGGTGCCGCCGTGCCCACCGGCCTCTACCTGCTGCTGGGCTACGCCGTCTCCGGCGGTGGCCTGGCCGAGAGCCTGGCCACCGCGCTGACCACCCTGGGCGGGGGGTACCTGTTCCTGGTCCCGTGGATCGGCGGGCTGGGTGGATACATCACCGCCTCCAACACGGGGGCGAACTCCATGTTCGGGGGCACCCAGACCGCCGCCGCCCACGCCCTGGGCGTGGACCCGCTGTGGGTGATGGCCTCCCAGAACGCCGCCGCCGGACTGGGTTGCCTCACCAGTCCCGCCCGCATCGAGCTGGCCTACCGGCTGGCGATCGCCGAGGACCGGGCGGACCATCCCGGACCGCGCGTCACCCGCGGCAACCTGCTGCGCGTGACCCTGCCGTTCTTCCTGGCCTGCCTGGTCCTCTGGGCCGTCGCGGGGCTGCTGTTCCTGCCGGCCACGGGGTAGTGGCCGCGTCTTCGGAACTGTCATCGGATTTCACGCAGACCGGGGCCCGCTTCGGCCGGCCGGTGCGTGGAATCGGAGGACGAGCCGGGAACCCGGCACCGGACCGGCCGGCGCCGAGCCCGGAGGGCGGTCCTACGGCTGGGCGATCCCGGTCCGGTAGGCCGTCACCACGGCCTGGACCCGGTCCCGCGCGCCGAGTTTGGCCAGCACCCGGCCCACGTGCGTCTTCACGGTGGCCTCGGAGAGGAACAGCCCGGCGGCGATCTCCTGATTGGAGTCCCCCCGCGCCATCAGCCCGAGCACCTCGCGCTCCCGCGGCGTCAGGGACTCCACCGCGGCAGACTCCCGCTGCCACCGCTGGTCCGCGGCGTTCTCCCGCCGCAGGGTCGGGGCCATGTGGTCCAGCAGCCGGCGCGTGGTGGAGGGGGCGATCACGGCGTCCCCCCGGTGGACCGTGCGGACCGCGGCGAGCAGCTCCTCCGGCGGGGCGTCCTTGAGCAGGAAGCCCGAGGCCCCGGCCTCGATCGCCTCGAGCGCGTACTCGTCCAGGTCGAAGGTCGTCAGGACCACGACGCGCGGGCCGTCCGGCTCGGTGCCGCCAGCGGGCGGTGCCGTGTCTGCGGTACCGGAGGGGCCGGCGTCGTGCTCCGCGGGAAGCAGGGCCCGGGTGGCGGCGATGCCGTCCATCTGGGGCATGCGGATGTCCATGAGCACCACGTCCGCGCCGCGCACAGCGGGGGAGGCCACGGCATCACGGCCGTTGGAGGCCTCCGCCACCACCGTCAGGTCCGGCTGGGAGTTGATGAGCATGGCCAGGCCCGAGCGGACGAGCTGCTGGTCGTCCACGAGGGCCACGCGGATGGCGTCCTGCTGATGATTCTCGGTCTGGTTCACGGTTCCATCCTCCCCTGTCTGCTGCCCCCGCACCGGCACCACGGCGTTCTCCGGGCACAGATCACCGGTGTTCTCTGCCCGGAAGGCACTCAGATCTCCTGATACGGCACCGTGGCGTGCACGGCGAAGCCGCCGCCCTGGCGCGGGCCCGAGCGGACGCTGCCACCGAACAGGCCGATGCGTTCGCGCAGCCCCACCAGGCCCTGGCGGGAGCCGGCGGTGGCCTCGGAGGCGGCGGCGCCGCGCCCGTTGTCCTGCACCTCGATCTCCAGCCCCCGGCCGGTCCAGCGCAACCGCACCGTGGCGGTGGCGTTCGGGCCGCCGTGGCGGACCGTGTTCGTCAGGGACTCCTGCACCGCCCGGTAGGCGGCGAGCTCCCCGCCAGTGGGCAGCGCGCGGCGGGCCTCGCCCTCCACGGCGAAGTCCACGTCCAAGCCGGTCAGGCGGATGGTCTCCACGAGGTCCTCGAGGTCCACCAGCCCCGGCTGCGGGTGGAACTCGGTGGCCTCCGGGCCGCGCAGCACCCCCAGTAGCCGCCGCATCTCCCCGAGGGCCTTGCGCCCCGTCTCCGAGACCGTGCCGAGGGTGTCCACGGCCACCTGCGGGTCCTGGGCGCCGGCGTAGCGGCCGCCGTCCGCCTGGGTGATGATGACCTGCAGCGAGTGGGCCACGATGTCATGCATCTCCCGCGCGATGTGGTTCCGCTCGTCCGCCGCGGCCAGCTCGCGCTCCTGCGCCGCCTCCACCTCGAGCTGCCGGGCCCGGTCCCGCAATTGCTCCATGGCCAGGCGGCGGGTGCGGGCGAGGTCGCCGAACGCCCACGCCGCCAGCACGATCGAGGCCGCGCCCACGGCGAAGGAGCTGGCCACCACGACCTGTTCGGTGGGCGTGGTGTAGATGTCCGGGTTCTCGACCAGGGCGGCGCTCGGGTCCAGGAAGGAGCGCGGGAAGTACGCGATCTTCACCCCATTGAGCACGGCGCCGGCCAGAGCCGTGCCGATGCCCGCCAGGGAGGCCCACCGGGGGGCGTTGACGGCCAGGTTGTGGACCATCATCGGCACGATGATGATCGAGGGCAGCAGCTCCGGGCCGATCAGCAGCTGCACCAGGCAGAAGAACACCGTGAGCCCCGCCGCCAGGACGGGTTTCCACCGACGGATGGCCCAGGGGGCGAGCTGGCCGACGGAGATGGTGAAGGCCAGCAACACCCACGGCAGCCCGTTGACGTCCGGGGCGCCGATCGGTGCGGCCGCGCCGATGGACAGCGAGGAGAAGGTCAGCAGCAGGAGGCACGCCACCAGCACGTCCGAGATGACGGGGTGGGTGCGGAACCAGGTGTCGATCCGGCGCAGGGGGTTCACTGAGGCGAGACCCCCAGGATCTCCGTCACGATCTCCGCGGCGGGGGCGGTCCGGGCACGGGCAGCCCCGACGCCGGCCCACAGGCTGACGGACTCCGCGTCGCCCGCCGCGGTGGCGGCGGCGCGCAGGGGCTGGGTCAGGACATTGACCTCCGGGTAGGCGGCCGGGGCGTCGGCGTGCCGGAGCATGAAGTCATTCTCGAGCCCGCGGGCCCAGCGCCCGGAGTAGGCACGCGTCAGCGCGGTGCGGGCGGATCCGTCCGGCGCGGCGAAGTGGGTGCCGGCGGCCGCCTGGTCCAGCGCGGCGCGCTGCAGGGCGGAGGTCCCGGCCTCATGGGCCCGCAGGAACGCGGTGCCGCACTGGGCGGCGTTGGCCCCGGCGGCCAGCACGGAGCGGACCCCGTCCGCCTCCATGATCCCGCCCGCGGCGAAGAGCGGAACCGAGGGCCCGACGGCGGCCCGCACCTCGGCCAACAGGTCCGCCAGGGCGGTGGTCCCCGGATCCGCGGCGGGATCGTGTACCGAGCGGTGGCCACCGGACTCGGGGCCCTGCACGCTGAGCAGGTCGGCGCCGTGCTCCAGGGCGCGGGTGGCCTCGGCGGCCGTGGTGACGGTGACCCCGAGGGCGGACCCCCCGGCGTGCAGGCGGGCGAAGACCTCGGGGGAGGGCAGCCCGAAGGTGAAGGTCACCAGGGGCCAGGCACCGGCCTCGGCGGCGTCCAGTTTGGCGTCCCAGCCGTCGGTGGCGTCCGGTTCCAGGGACTCAGCGGCGGGCAGGCCTGCGGGGTCCACGCCGAGCCGCGCGGCCTCGGCGAGCAGGCTGGAACGGTACGCGGCCACCTCGGCCGCGCGCCGCCGTCGTGCCTCCGACCCTGGTGCCGAGCGCTCCGCGGGGATGGCCGTGTTGGCCGGCTCGGGCACGAAGAGGTTCACGCCGACGGGAGCCTGGGTGGCCTGCCGGGCCGACTCCACGTCCTGGACCAGCCGCTCCACGGGGCGCATCCCGCCGGCAAGGAAGCCGAGGCCCCCCGCAGCGGACACGGCCGCGGCTAGCTGCCACGTGGAGGGACCACCGGCCATGGGTGCGGCGACCACGGGCACGGCGGGCCGGGTGAGGGAGGCGGGAACGGACGGGGTAGTGCTCATGGGTGGATTCTGGCACGCCGCGCGATCGTCAGGGCGGCGGCGGCGACGGCCAGGCCCACGGCCGCCATGATGACCAGCCGGGTGCTCTCGCCCAGCGTGGTCCACAGGGCGAGCCCCCCGCCGACCGTGACGAGGGTGATCAGCAGGGCGAGCAGCGCGGGGGCATGGTCGGGGAGCTCGGTGCCCGGGTGCGCGTCAGTGGGCGCGGGGGCCTCCGGGTCGGTGAGGTCCTCGGCGGGCCGGGAGGCGGAGATGATGTGGTGGGAGGTCTCGGAGAACTGGTCGGCCGCCGGGAGCGTGACGATGTGGAGGGCGGCGGTGTCTCGCGTGAGATCTGCGGAAGGGGCGAGGGCTGGTGCGTGGCTCATGCTCTCCAGAGTGCCCGCCGGAGGGGGTGCCCCAGAAGCCACTGCGGGGTGAACCTGCCGCCCGGCGCGTACGACTCCAGGATGACCCCGCCCCGGACTCAGAGGATGCCGAGCAGGCCTGCCTCCGGGGAGACGCAGGCCATGGGGTCCACCGCGGCCGTCAGCGCCGGGTTCCGGTTCAGCAGCGGCACGGTCCACTTCTCCCCGGGGTGCATGGTCTTCTCCCGCCCCTCCACGTTGAGGTGGATGGGCCGGGCGGAGCCCTCGAGCAGCTGCAGGGTGATGCAGTACTGGGTGATGCGCACGCTCAGCGGCTGCCGGCGGAACCGGATGGTGAACTGCACCCCGGGGACCTCCAGGGGCAGCAGGGGATGCAGCCAGAGGGTGTCCGAACGGGTCTCCACGCCGGCATAGCAGCGGATGACCATGTCCACGGTGCCGGCCATGGCCCCCAGGTGGATGCCCTCCCGGGTGGTGCCGCCCTGGGTGTCGGAGAGGTCGGCCTCGAGGGCCTCCTCGAAGAGCTCCCAGGAGCTCGAGCGGTCGGTCCGGGCCGCCACCCAGCCGTGGACCAGCCGGGACAGGGTGGAGCCGTGGGAGGTGCGGGCCAGGTAGTAGTCCACCGTGGCCGAGAAGTCCTCGGAGGTGAAGTGGTACCCCATCCGGTTCAGGATGCCCTGCAACTCCTCGGAGGAGAACAGGTAGGCGAGCATCAGCACGTCCGCCTGCTTGGAGAGCTGGTAGCGGTTGGTGGTGTCGCCCTCCGCCTGCAGGATCAGGTCCAGCCGGCCGATGTTCCCGTACTGGCTCCGGTACCCGGTCCAGTCGAACTCGTCCAGGTCCTCGTAGCCGTCGAATTGGCTCATCACGCCGCCGGCCTGGAACGGCACGCGCAGCCGCAGGCTCATGTCCGCCCAGTGCTCCAGCTCGTCCTCGAAGACGTCCAGCCACTCGGTCAGGGGGTCGTCCAGCCCGTTCAGCCACTGCACCAGCCGCACCGTCTCGGACAGCACCCAGGACAGCAGCACGTTGGTGTACGCGTTGTTCCGCACCCCCGAGCCGGGAGTCTCCGGATAGCCGTCGTGGTACTCGTCCGGGCCCATCACCCCGTGGAGCTCGTACCGGCCCCGCTCCGGGTTGAAGTGCGCCATCGAGACGAAGAACCGGCAGATCTCCACGAGCATCTCGGCGCCGTAGTCCGAGACGAAGGTCTCGTCCTGGGTGGCCTCCACGTAGCGGAGCACCGAGTACGCCACGGCCAGGGAGACGTGCCGCTGGTTGTGCGAGTTGTCCGGCATCCACTGCCGGGAGCGCTCGTTCCACAGCTCGGTGGGCGTCTCCTCGCGGCCGTCCGAGCCGGACTGCCACGGGAACATGGCGCCGCGGTACCCCTCGGCGCGCGCATTGGCCCGGGCCTCCCCGAGCCGGCGGTAGCGGTACATCAGCAGTCCGCGCGTCAGATCCGGCCGGCGCAGGGTCAGCATG
The DNA here is from genome assembly GCF_031432995.1 of Citricoccus sp. I39-566. Taxonomy (GTDB): domain Bacteria; phylum Actinomycetota; class Actinomycetes; order Actinomycetales; family Micrococcaceae; genus Citricoccus; species Citricoccus nitrophenolicus_A. The sequence goes on along the minus strand of NZ_CP133842.1, from coordinate 471,554 downwards.
GGGTAGACGAAGATCTCGTCCCAGAAGATGTGGCCCCGGTAGCCCTCTCCGTGCAGGCCTCGGGCCCCCAGGCCCGCGTCGAGGTCGCTGCGGGAGCCGAAGGAGGACTGCAGCACGTGGAAGGTGTGCAGGTTCAGCGCCAACTGGTGGCGCTGGGTGGAGCCGGCCCGCACCAGCGCCTCCGTGGTCTCCAGCCGGGTGGCCGGCGGCAACAGGTGGCCCCCCTGCTCCGGGGCCGGATCCAGCTTCACCGCGAAGCGCGACCAGTTCACCCCCCACATCTCCTCGTGGTACGTCAGCAGCTGGCGGAAGGACCCGGTCCGCTCCACCCTCTTGGCCGCGTTGTGCCACACCGTGGAGATCGCGTGGTCGTGGGTGTTGGCCACCGCCGCGATCTTGTCGAACATCACCGGGACGCCCTCGGCCAGCTCGATCCCGATGTCGTGACCGGCCACCAGGGGGCCGAGCTCCACCGGCGTGCGGACCGGTTCGGGCGCGTCGGAGGGGTACTGGAAGCGGGTCCGGGCCGCCGTGGCCACGTGGACGCGGGACTGGCTGGTCACGGTCTCCAGCAGCACGGTCTCGCCGTCCACCTCGCGGGAGGCGACCGGCTCCCAGTGGTCCGAGGCCAGCCCGCGGTCATCCGCGACGTTCCGGTTGGCCACGCGGCCGTCCACCAGGGAGCGCACCGTGGCGGTGCCGGACCAGTCCTCCGCCTCCACCGTGAGCTCCATGGCGGCCAGGTGGTGGCCCGCGAAGGACTGGAACTGGCGGGTGCTGACGCGGGTGGTCCGCCCCTGGGGGTCACGGAACCGCATGGTGCGGGACAGCAGCCCGCGGCGCAGGTCGAGTTCCTGGCGGTACGAGATCATCGAGGGGTTGCCCGGCAGCAGCTGTTCGCCGTCGCCGAGCGTGACCAGCAGGAACGTCCAGTCCGGGGCGTTGACCATGTGCTCGGTCTCCACGGTCCTGCCCTGGACCGCCGACTCCAGGCGGTTGAAGACACCGGCCAGGTAGGTGCCCGGGTAGTGGGTGGTCCCGGCCGTGGTGCCGGGCACGGAGCCGCGGGTGCCCCAGTAGCCGTTGGCCAGGGTGCACAGGGCCTCCCGGGTGCCCTCCTCGGCCGGGTCGAAGTGGTCGTAGACCAGGACCCAGTTGGAGTCGAAGGGCCGGGTGGTCCGCTGGCCCAGGTGCAGGGTGGAGATGTCCTCGACCACCACGTCCGCCCCGGCGTCCTTGAGCCGCTGCGGGTCCCGGGCCCGGTCCACGCCGACCACCAGGCCGAAGCCGCCGTCGCGGGCGGCCTGCACGCCGGAGGCGGCGTCCTCGAGGACGATCGCGTCCACGGGCTCCACGCCCAGCTGCTGGGCGGCGAGCCGGAACATGGCCGGGTCCGGCTTGCCCGGCAGCCCGCGCTCGAGGGCGGTGTTGCCGTCCACCACCACGTCGAACATCCGCTCCACGTGGCCTGCGCCCAGCACGGGCCCGGAGTTCCGGGAGGAGGTGACCAGCGCGGTCGGCACCGCGTCCTGCCGCAGCCGGGTCAGCAGGGCGAGGGTCTCCGGGAACACGGTGACCCCGTCCCGGTTCAGCACGTCCTCGAAGAAGCCCTGCTTGCGCGCCGCGAGGCCCTGCACGGTCAGCGCCTCCGCCGGCGGCTCGGGCGCCGGTGCCTCGGATGACTCCGGCACCACCAGCCCGCGGGAGGCGAAGAAGGAGCGCACGCCGTCCTCGCGCGGCTTGCCGTCCACGAACGCGAGGTAGTCGGCCCGCTCGTCGAAGGGCCGCAGGATCTGTGGGTCGGCCGTCACGGCGGCCTCGTTCTGCGGGAGGGCGCCCACCGCCGGCAGGCTTGAGTCGAAGAGGTCCTTCCAGGCCCGGGCGTGCACGCCGGCGGTGTCCGTGACCACTCCGTCCATGTCGAAGATGACGGCCCGGAAATGCCTCAGGGCATGCCTGCGCGCGGGACCGGACAGTTCGATGGATCGGGTCAGGGGGTGCATGAATCCAGCCTAGCCACGAGGGCCGCGGGTCCCAGAATCCGGGCGGAACGGGCCGGCTCAGCGCCGTTCCAGCAGCATCAGCACCTCGTAGTGCTCCGTCTGCGGGAACATGTCCAGCAGCCGCGCCCGCACCGGCCGGTATCCGGGAAGGTGCTCCAGGTCTCTCGCCAGGGTGGCCGCGTTGCAGCTGGAATACAGCACGTGCCGGATCCCGGAGCCTTCGATCCAGCCGGCCAGGTCCGCCCCGATGCCCCGCCGGGGAGGATTGACCACGACGGCGTCCGGCAGGTCCGCGGGCGCCTCGCCGAGGACGGTGGCATCCCCGACGGCGAAGCGCACCCGGTCGTCCACGCCCAGCTCCCGGGCGGTCACCTGGGCGGCGGCGACGGCGTCCGGCGAGGTCTCGAGGCCCCACACCGAGCGCTCGGTGCCGGGGGGCAGGGGGCCGGCCGGGCCGACGTCGTGCGCCCGGACCTGCGCGAGCTGGAAGCCGAAGCCGCCCACCCCGCAGTACAGGTCCCAGACGCTGGTGGCCGTGGTGGCGTCCAGCCACTCGGCGGCCAGGGCGTAGAGGGCGGCGGCCAGGGCGGTGTTGGTCTGGAAGAAGCCCTGGGGGCGGAGGTTCAGGGGGATGCCGTTCAGGGGCATCCGGAGGGTGGTCGCGCCGGCGAGGTGGATCTCCTCGGGGCCCTCCAGCAGGGCGCGGTGCTCGGGGAGCAGGTTGGCCGTGATGACCTCGGCGCGCGGCAGGGCCCGCCGCAGTGCGGGGACGGCGGCGCGCAGCGCGGGCAGCTGGTCCGTGGAGCGCAGCACGAAGCGGATCATCAGCCCGCCGGCGGGGGAGAGGGTCAGGATCACGTGCTTGAGCTCGCCCGTACGGGTGCCCACGTTGTACGGGATCAGCCCGGAGGCGGTGATGACCTCCGCCACCACGGGGAAGGCGGCGCCGAGGGCTGGCTCGTAGAGGCCGCAGTCGCGCAGGTCCACGCCCGTGCCGTCGTGGTGCTTGGGGTGCTGGCGCGGGTCGAGGATGCCGAGCCGGGGTGCCTCGGCGGTGCCGGTGACCACCATCTTGGCCTTGTTCCGGAAACCGGACTCGGCCGAGGGGACCGGCTCGTCCCACAGTCCGGAGCCGTCCGGCGCGGTGGTGCCGGCCACGGGGTCCAGCAGGGCGCGGACCCCGGCCTGCTTGGTGGCGAGCTGCTCGGCGTAGGGCACGCCCATGAGGGGGCAGGAGCGGCACGCGCCGGCGTCGAAATGGGGGCATCGCATGGTCCTCCAAGGGTAGTGGTTCCGGGTCCTGTCGAACTTTTTCCACGACGGACCCATCCGGGCCGCGGGTGACTCCGAACACCTCATGACAGCCCGCCGGGAACCAGCGGCGGGACGCACCAGCGGGGCCCCGGTCCCACACACCCAAGGAGTAGTCATGAAGACCACGATGCGAACCACCATGCTGAGCCTGGCTGCCGTGGCGGCCCTCGGTCTGACCGCCTGTGGCGGCGCCACCGACGATCCCGCGGCCTCGGAGGACACCTCGATGTCCGCCTCGCCGTCCATGTCCTCCTCCATGGAGGAGTCCATGGAGGGCTCCGAGTCCGGTTCGCCGAGCGCCTCCGAGTCCATGATGGATCCGGCCGCGAACCTCGTGGGCCCGGGCTGCGCCGCGTACGCCGAGGAGGTCCCGGACGGGGCCGGCTCGGTGGAGGGCATGGCCATGGACCCGGTGGCCACCGCGGCCTCCAACAACCCCATGCTGACCACGCTCACCTCGGCCGTCTCCGGCGAACTGAACCCGGACGTGGACCTCGTGGACACCCTCAACGGTGACGAGTTCACCGTGTTCGCCCCCGTGGATGACGCCTTCGCCGCCATCCCCGAGGAGGACCTCAACGCCGTGGTGGAGGACGCCGACATGCTGTCCTCGGTGCTGACCTACCACGTGGTGCCGGGACAGATGTCCCCGGACGAGATCGAGGGGATGCACACCACCGTCCAGGGTGAGGACCTCGAGGTGACCGGCAGTGGCGAGGAGATGATGGTCAACGATGCCAGCGTCATCTGCGGCGGCGTCCAGACCGCCAACGCGACCGTCTACCTGGTCGATTCCGTCCTGATGCCCCCGATGGACTGATCGGCTCCGTCACCGATTGAGTCGCCGCCGGCCGCGGGCCGGTGATCAGCGGCAGGAGGCCGGCCCGGAACCGCAGTCGCGGGACCGGGCCGGCCTCTGTGCCCGAGGACCGAGGGAGAGAAGAATGCGTGCCATGAGTGGTCATCCCGAGCCACGCCCCGCCCGGAGGTGGCCGTTCGCCGCCTCCGGGGCCATCGCGGCTGCCCTGCTGTTCGGAGTGGCCGAGATCGTCTCCGTGCTGTTCTCCCCGGCCTCCTCACCACTGGTGGCCGTGGGGGCCGCCTTCATCGACGTGACGCCGGCCTGGCTCAAGGACTTCGCGATCGATGTCTTCGGCACGGCGGACAAGCTCGTGCTGCTGGTGTCCATGGGCGTGGTGGCGCTGCTGGCGGCGGCCGCCCTGGGGCTGCTGGCACGCCGGCGGCCGGTGACGGCCTCCGTGCTGTGCGGGGCCATCGCCGTCCTGCTCGGCGCGGCGGTGCTGTCCCGGGCGGGGACCGGGGTGGCCGACCTGCTGCCGACCGTGGCCGGCGCCGCCGCGGGCCTGGTGGCCCTGAACGGGCTCGTGCGGCTGGCGCGCCGCCGTGCCCCGGACCACGCCTCCGGCGAGGCGGCCGGGCCCCGGCCGGAGACGGCACGGCGCTCCTTCCTGATCGCCGCGGGGCTGACCACGGTGGTGGCCGCGGTGTCCATGGCCGGTGGCCGTGCGCTCTCCGCCGCTGGCAACGCGGCCGTGGCCACCCGCGACGCCCTCCGGCTGCCCGGTGCGCGCCGCACCGCGGCAGCCCTGCCGGACGGGGTGGAGGCCGTGGCGCCCGGGATGCCGCCCTTCGTCACCCCGAACGGCGAGTTCTACCGCATCGACACGGCGCTGTCCGTGCCCCGGATCGACCCCTCCACGTGGGAGCTACGGGTCCACGGCCTGGTCGAGGAGGAGTTCACCCTCAGCTTCACCGAGCTGCTGGAGAAGGACCTTGAGGAGACCTGGCTGACGCTGACGTGCGTCTCGAATCCGGTGGGCGGTGACCTGGCGGGCAACGCCAAGTGGCTGGGGTACCCGATCCGGGAGCTGCTTGCGCGGGCCCGGCCGCAGGGCGGTGCGGACATGGTGCTCTCCACCTCCGCGGACGGCTTCAGCGCCTCGACCCCGCTGGAGGTCCTGACCGATGACCGCGCCGCCCTGCTCGCCGTCGGGATGAACGGGGAGCCGCTGCCGCTGGAACACGGCTTCCCGGTGCGCATGGTGGTTCCCGGGCTGTACGGATACGTCTCCGCCACCAAGTGGGTGGTGGACCTGGAGGTCACGCGCTTCGCGGACAAGTCCGCCTACTGGACCCAGCGCGGGTGGTCCGAGCGCGGGCCGATCAAGCTCGCCTCGAGGATCGACGTGCCCCGGGGCTTCGAGACGCTGCCGGCCGGTGGGGCCGTGCTCGGCGGGACAGCGTGGTCGCAGACGATCGGCATCGACCGCGTCCAGGTGCAGGTGGACGACGGCGAGTGGCAGGACGCCACCCTGGCCGCCGAGGCCACGGTGGACACCTGGCGCCAGTGGTCCTTCGACTGGGACGGCGAGCCGGGCGACCACACGGCACGGGTCCGCGCGGTCAACCGGGACGGCGAGGTCCAGACCTCCGAGCGGGCCGACACCGTGCCGGACGGGGCCAGCGGCTGGCACCAGGTCCGCTTCCGGGTCGAGTAGCGGCCCGGCTGCCGGGGTCAGTACTCCGGCTCGGCCCGCAGGTCCGGCCGGGCGTGCCGCTCGGCCAGGCGCGCCAAGGCCTCCTCGGCGGCCCCGGCCAGCACGGAGTCCGGGTCCATCAGCAGGCCCTGCAGCGCGCCGGCCGACCGCTCGCCGCCGACCTCCCCGAGGGCCAGGGCGGCCGCGCTGCGCACGCGGGGATCGGGGTCGGAGAGCAGGGTCTCGACCGCCCCGGCGGCGGACACGAGCTCCGTCGCCCCCTGGGCGGCCACGATCCGGCAGCACGCCTGCCGCACGGCCGGGCTCTCGTCCTCCAGGCCGGTCAGCACCGCCGGGACGGCCCGGTGGTGCCAGTGGTGCCGGAGCACGCGGGCGCCGAGCACCCGGGGCAGGTGCGGGTCCAGGGCCAGCTCCGGGTCCAGCCGGGAGATGTCCCCGCGGATCAGCGCGATGTCCGGGTCCCCCGGATCCCCCGGGTGGGCGTGGCCCGTCAGCAGGCGCACGGCCCAGTCGGCCAGCCGCGGTGAACCCAGCTGCCCGACGGCGGCCGTCACCCACCCAGCCTCCTCGCCTTCCGCGGTGGCCGGCAGGTTCACCTCCCAGTCATTCCTGTTCATCAGTGATCCTTCCGTGCATCCGATGCACTGTCCGGGCAGAGAACACTAGTGATCTCCGCCCGGATAACGTGGTTCTTGGTCTGGCGGTGCGATTCACGAGGCCTGCCCGGGCAGCAGGTGGTTGGGGAGCCGGTTGCCCGGGGCCCGGCCGCGGATCTGCAGCAGGGTCCGGGCGTGCTGCCACAGCCTCCGGTCCTCGTCGCTGACCGGCTCCCACGCCGGCACGGGCACGGAGGTGCCCTCGCCGTCCCGGGCCACCATGACGGTGATGCAGTTCGTGGTCTGCTCCAGCGGCCCACCCTTCGGGTCCCCGGAGCGGACCTCCACGGCGATGTGCATGCCCTTGTTCCCCGTGTAGATCAGCCGCGCCTCCACCTCCACCAGGTCCCCGATGTGCAGGGGACGCAGGAAGCGGATGCCCCCGGAGAAGACGGCCACGGTGTCCCGGCCGCAGTACCGGGAGGAACAGAGGTACGCGGCGGTGTCGATCCACTCCATCACGATGCCGCCGTGGACCTTGCCGCCCCAGTTCACGTCCGTGGGGGCGGCAAGGAAGCGCAGCACCACCCGCTCGGCGGTGCCCGCCTCCGTGTACTCCTGCCCGCGCAGCTCGGCGGTGATCTCCTCCCGGACCGGGATCCGCGAGGTCGCATAGTCCCGGGCCAGCTCCTGCTCCAGGGTGCGGGGCACGAAGGTGGGGACCGCGGTGGAGTGGCCCTCGGCATCCACGGCCACGAAGATCACCAGGCAGCGGGCCCGTTCGGTGAGCAGCCCCGTCTTGGGGTCACCCGAGCGGACGGTGGTGTTGATGTGCATGGAGGACCGGCCCGTGTGGAGCACGGTGGCCGTCACCTCCACCATCTCGCCCACCTGGACGGGGTACTCGAAATGGATGTTGCCCACGTAGGCGGTGACACAGTAGCTGCCGCTCCAACTGGTCGCCGCGGCGAAGGCGGCCTTGTCCACCCACTCCAGGACCCGGCCGGCGTCCACGGTCCCGGACTTGCCCCGGTCGGTGGGGGCTGCGAGGAACCGCAGGGTGACCTCGTGCCGGCGGTGCGCCGCCGCCTCCGGTGCCGCGGCGGCCGGTGACCGGCCGGGGGAGGGGGCAGCCGGCGTCGGGAATCTGTCCATGTCCCTATTGTGGCCGACCGACCCGACGGCTGGTGGACAGCTGGGAATCCGCTGGTAATTGACGGAGATTCTCCCGGCCGACGGGGTTCGGGCCAACGTGGCGTCCGTCACGGATGCTAATTTTGTTTGCATGCCCGCCCACAGTTCCGTCGCCCTGCAATTCAGGGCCGAATCCTATGACCACCCTGATGGATCCGTGGACGCCGGGACCGTCATGACCTGGATCGACAAGACGGCCTACGCCTCGGCCGCCTCCTGGTCCGGCACCAACGTGGTGTCCTCCTACGTGGGCAACATGCACTTCGGCCGCCCCGTGCCGGTGGAGACCCGCGTGGTGGTGCAGGCGCGGGTGGTGCTGACGGGCCGGACCTCCGTGCACGTTCAGACCCGGGTGGTCCTGCCCGAGGTCAAGGACGCCCAGGGCAAAGCCACGGTGTGCACGGAGTGCGTCATGATCTACGTGGCCGTGGACGCCGAGGGCAACTCCATCCCCGTCCGCCCCTGGACGCCCGGGACCCCGGAGGAGGAGGAGCGGCAGCGGCTCGCCCAACTGCGCGGCTCCATCCGCCGCGAGGTGGAGGAGGCCATGATCCAGGCCCCGCCGGCGGGCACCGAGCTGACCGGTGAATCCGTGGTCCTGCGCTTCGTGGCGAACACCCGGGAGGTCTACCCGGGGGAGAAGGTCCAGGGCGGGGCCGTGATGCGGTGGATCGACGAGGCGGCCAACGTGTGCGCCTCCCGGTGGTCTGGCAAGCCCGTGGTGGCGGTCTTCACCGGCGGCGTGCGCTTCTACCAGCCCGTGCGCGTGGGGGACCTGGTGGAGCTCGAGGCCCGGCTGGTCCACACGAGTTCGCGGTCCATGCACCTCTCCGTGCGGGCCCGTGCCGGCGACCGCCGGGAGCGCGAGCCCATGCTGATCGCCCACGGGCTGACCGTGATGGTCTCCACGGGAGCGGACGGTCGGGCCGCCCCGGTGCCGCAGTGGTCCGCCCTGACCGAGAACGACCGAGACCTGGAGCGGCGTGCCCTCGAGCTGGTGGGCCTGCGCAACAAGGCCGCCCACGAGTGGGCCGGCGGGTAGTCCCGGGAGCGGGCCGAGAATGGCTGAGGGCGGGGGGCTCAGCCGGAGTTCAGGCGTAGAACCCCTCGCGCAGGTTGATCCCGTGCTCCGCCCAGGCCTTCAGGGCCGCCAGCATGCCGGTCCAGCCCATGCAGTTGCCGAAGGCGTTCTGGGCGCCCTCCGGGGTCGGCTGCCAGGAGGACTCCGTGATGGTCACCAGGGTGCGGGTGTTGTGCTCGAGCGGGGAGAACGTGAACGTCACCGTGGTCATCCCGGTCTCGTCCTGCGCCGACTCGCCGTCCCAGCGCAGCACGATGCGCTGGGGCGCGGTGGCCTCGAGGACCTCCACGGGAAAGGCGCCCGGGAAGTCGGCGAAGTCCCACTGGACCGCCGCCCCGGACTCGAGCCGGCCCACGGCCCCGCCGGTGGTGAAGTACTGCGAGAGGCGGGCCGGATCCGCCACGGCCTCGTACACCACCTCCACGGGGCGGGCGATGCGCCCGGTCACGGTGAAGGAGAGGTCCGTGAGGCCCCCTGAGCCGGAGTCCTGTCCTGCCGTCATGCCGGGAACCTACACTGCAGACACCATGAGCGACCAGACTTCCCCAGCCCCTGTTCCAGCCCATCCCTGGGACAGACTGATCCTGTGTGCCACCTGTGGGGTCGAGCAGGCGGCCGACGACCCCGGGGAGCTGCCCGCCGTCTGCCCGATCTGCGCCGACGACCGCCAGTGGGTCCCGGCCGAGGGGCAGCGCTGGACCACCGTCGGCGAGCTCCGCGCCGCCGGGACGGGCACCGAGCTGGCCGAGCTGGAACCGGGCCTCTGGGCGCTGCGGGTGCGGGCCGGCGTCGGGATCGGCCAGCACGCCAAGGTCCTGCTCACACCGGCGGGCAACCTCATGGTGGACGTGCCCGCGTACCTTGATGCGGCGGCGGTCGAGGCGGTCCGGGGGCTCGGCGGGCTGGCGGGGATCGTCGCCTCCCACCCCCACATGTACGGGGCCCAGTCGGCGTGGTCGGAGGCGTTGGCCGGCCCGGACGGGCCCGTGCCGGTGTACGTCTCCGAGCCCGACGCCGGCTGGCTGGCCCGGCGGCCGGCCTCCCTCCGCGAGTGGTCCGGTTCCCTGTCCCCGCTGGCCGGGCTCCCGGGGGTGAGCGCCTCCCAGCCGGGTGGGCACTTCCCCGGCAGCGTGGTGGTGCACTTCACGGGCCGCGACGGGGCGGGGGTGCTGCTCGCCGGAGACACCGTGGGCGTGGCCCGGGACCGGCGGTGGGCCACCTTCATGCGCTCGTTCCCGAACTACCTGCCGCTGTCCGGGGCCGTGGCCGAGCGCATCGCCGCGCACCTGGACCGCTACGACTACGCCCGGCTCTACGACAACTTCTCCGGGGTCCTGGGGGTTCCGGGCGGCGACGCCGCGCGGGTGGTGCACCGCTCCGCCGCCCGGCATGCCGACTGGGCCGAGGGACGGATGGACCACCTGACCTGACCTGACCTGGGACAACTGGAGGTCGAACCCGGCCCCTGTGTACGGTTACCCGCGAGTAAACGGGCCGGATTCGACCTCCAGTTTCGGGTGGGGTTGACCCTGACGCGACGTGAGGCTGTTCAGTGGGGGACATGAAGAACCAGAGGAATCCGGCCCGGCGCACGGGACCGGCCCGGCCGCGGGGCATCCACCCCGAGGTCGAATTGATGACGGTGGGGGAGACCGCCTCCGTCACCGGCGTCACCGTGCGCACCCTGCACCACTATGACCAGATCGGCCTGGTCTCCCCGGCCGCACGGTCCGCCACCGGCTACCGGCTCTATGCGCCGGATGACGTCGGCCGCCTGCAGCAGGTGGTGGCCTACCGGCGGCTGGGGCTGGGGCTGGAGGACATCGCCGCCGCGCTGCCGGGTGAGGGACGCGCGGAGCCGGCCGGCCGGCGTCGGGCCCTGGAGCGCCAGCGCGAGCTGGTGGAGGAGAAGATCACCGACCTCACGCGGCTGCTGGCCGCGCTGGACACCGCATTGGAGAAGGACATGCTGGACATCGACCTGACCGAGACCGAGATGCGCGAGCTCTTCGGGGACGGCTACACCGAGCAGTTCGAGGAGTACCAGGCCGAGGCCGAGGAGCGCTGGGGCCAGACCGACTCCTGGAAGGAATCGCAGCGCCGGACCGCGGGGTACACGAAGGCCGACTGGGAGCGGATCAGCGCCGAGACCGAGGAGAGCAACCGGCTGATCGTGGCGGCCCTGGATGCCGGGGCTCCGGCTGACTCGGAGCAGGCCATGGACGCCGCCGAGGCCGCCCGCGTGGTGATCGACCATTGGTTCTATCCGCTCGACGGGGACTTCCACCGCAACCTGGGGGACCTGTACGTGCAGGACCCACGGTTCACGAAGACCTACGAGGACCTGCGCCCCGGACTGGCGCAGTACCTGCGGGACGCGATCCATGCCAACGCCGACCGGCTGCAGGGCTGAGGTCCGGGACTGCTCCGATCCTGCGGACTCGGTTCACTGTCAGCGGAGAAGGCCCCATTCAGCCCGAGAATCGGGCATGATAACCGTGGACCATTTTCGGATCCACGATCCTCGAACCCCCAGACCGTCCCGGCAGTCCCGGCCTCCCTGTGCCCGAACGCGGTCCCGCCGATACCCCTCCCGCCTTCAGCGACGGCGAGGACAGAACGAACCGGAAGCGAACACCCATGCTGTGGAAACTCGTCCGGCACTACGGCAGGCCCTACTGGGCCCATGTCGTGGCCGTCCTGGTGCTCCAGTTGGCCGCCACCCTGGCCACGCTGTACCTGCCCAGCCTCAACGCGGACATCATCGACCACGGGATCGCCACGGGCGACACCGAGTACATCTGGCGCGTGGGCGCCCTCATGCTCGGCGTGGCCCTGGCCCAGGTCGCCACGGCGATCGCCGCCGTCTGGTTCGGCGCCCGGATGTCCATGTCGATCGGCCGTGACATCCGTCAGGCCGTCTACACCCGCGTGGACCACTTCTCCGCCGAGGAGATGGGCCACTTCGGCGCCCCGACGCTGATCACCCGCGGCACCAACGACGTGCAGCAGGTGCAGATGGTGGTGCTGATGGCCCTGAACTTCATGGTCATGGTCCCGATCATGTCCATCGGCGGGATCGTCATGGCCATCCAGGAGGACCCGGGCCTGTCCTGGCTGGTCTGGGTGTCCGTGCCCCTACTGCTCGTGATCGTGGGACTGCTGGTGCGCCGGCTGATGCCGCTGTTCGAGAAGATGCAGTCCAACATCGATGACATCAACGGCGTGATGCGGGAGCAGATCATGGGCATCCGCGTGGTCCGGGCCTTCGTCCGCGAACGCCACGAGGCGCGGCGCTTCACGGACGCCAACGAGGTGCTCACCCGGACCTCCATCAACATCGGCCGGCTGTTCATCCTGATGGGCCCGGTCATCACCATGGTGCTGCACCTGGCCACCGCCGCCGTGCTGTGGTTCGGCGGCCACCGGGTGGACGACGGCCTCGTGGAGGTCGGCGCCCTGACGGCGTTCATGCAGTACCTGCTGCAGATCCTCATGGCCGTCATGATGGGCACCTTCATGTTCATGATGTTCCCGCGCGCCGTGATCACCGCGCGGCGCATCGGCGAGGTGCTGACCACCACGGGCTCCGTGCAGGAGCCGGCGGACCCCACCGAACCGCGGCGCCGGGACGGCACCGTCGAGTTCCGCGACGTCACCTTCTCCTACCCGGGCGCCGACGCGGCCGTCCTGGACGGGGTGTCCTTCACCGCGGAGGCCGGCAAGACCACCGCGATCATCGGGTCCACCGGTTCCGGGAAGACCACGCTGATCAACCTGATCCCGCGGCTGTACGACTCCACGGACGGTGCCGTGCTGATCGACGGCGTCCCGGTGGAGCGGATGTCCCGGTCCTCCCTGACCGAGGCCGTGGGGCTGGTTCCGCAGAAGCCCTACCTGTTCTCCGGGACGGTCGCGGAGAACCTGCGCTTCGGCAAGCCGGAGGCCACCGAGCAGGAGCTGTGGAGCGCACTGGACACGGCGCAGGCCACCGAGTTCGTCCGGGACCGGACCACGGGCGAGGGCGAGTCCGCCGCCACGGGACTGGACTCGGGCATCTCCCAGGGTGGCACCAACGTGTCCGGCGGCCAGCGCCAGCGGCTGTGCATCGCCCGGGCCCTCGTGGCCAGGCCGCGCGTGTACCTGTTCGACGACTCCTTCTCCGCCCTGGACGTCACCACCGACGCCCGGCTGCGGTCCGCCCTGACGGGCTACACGCAGGGCGCCACCACCATCATGGTGGCCCAGCGGGTCTCCACCATCACGGAGGCCGACCAGATCATCGTCCTGGAGGAGGGCCGGATCGTGGGGCGCGGGACGCACCACGAGCTGCTCGAGACCTCGGAGACCTACCGGGAGATCGTGGACTCCCAGATCAGCGCGGAGGAGATGGCATGAGCAAGCGCGAGCACCAGCAGGCTGATCAGGGCCGGCGCCCGGAGGAGCTGTTCCCCGCGGTCCAGCGTCCCGCCTACCGGTCCACCGCGGCCGGCGGGGCGACGGCGGACGGTGCCGGGGCCGGCGTCGTGTCCGAACAGGAGATCGCCGAGCTGCAGGACAGCGTCGGCGCGGACGAGTGGGGCGCCAGCTCCGCGCCGCGCAAGGCGAAGTCCTTCTGGCCGTCCCTCGGACGCCTCTTCGGCACCCTGCGGGACCACAAGCTCGGCGTGGTGCTGACGTTCCTCTTCGGCGCCGTCTCCACCATCCTCACGGTGTGGGCCCCGGCCATCCTGGGCCAGGCCATGGACGTGATCTTCGACGGCTGGCTGGGCGACGGGATCGACTTCACCGCCCTGTCCCGGCTGCTGGCCGTGGTCCTGGGCATGTACGTGGTGGCCTCGCTGTTCGACTGGGCCCAGGGCTTCGTGCTCAACGAGATCGTCATGCGCGTGGTCTACCGGCTGCGCCAGCAGATCGAGGCCAAGGTCAACCGCCTGCCGCTGAGCTACTTCGACACGCGCCAGCGCGGCGACCTGCTCTCCCGCACCACCAATGACGTGGACAACGTGCAGACCGCCATGCAGCAGGCCTTCGCCTCGCTGTTCTACGCCGTGATGACCATCATCGGCATCACCATCATGATGTTCGTGCTGTCCTGGCAGCTGGCCCTGATCGCCCTGATCGCGCTGCCGATCGCCGGCATGGTGGTGGGCATCATCGGCTCGAAGTCCCAGAAGCTGTTCACCGCCCAGTGGAAGAACACCGGGCGGCTGAACGGACACATCGAGGAGTCCTTCACGGGCCACGAGCTGGTGACCGTGTTCGGCCGCCAGGAGGCCATGCGCGAGCGCTTCGACGAGCGCAACGAGGACCTGTACGAGGCCTCGTTCCGGGCCCAGTTCTACTCCGGCATGATCATGCCGATCATGCAGTGGGTGACGTACCTGGGCTATGTGGGCATCGCCGTGGTCGGTGGCCTGCGGGTGGCCACCGGCCAGATGTCCCTGGGCCAGGTCACCGCCTTCATCCAGTACTCCCGGGAGTTCAACGCCCCGCTGGGCGAGATGGCCGGCATGGCCAACATGCTCATCTCCGGTGTGGCCTCGGCGGAGCGGATCTTCGAGCTGCTGGACGCCGAGGAGCAGGAGGAGGACCTCTCGGTCCAGGCGGAGCAGGGCACTGCGCCGGCCGGGGCGCTGGCGGGCAAGGCACCCGGGCGGTTGGCCCAGCCCGTGCACGGGCACGTGGAGTTCGACCACGTGCGGTTCTCCTACACCGCGGAGAAGCCGCTCATCACGGACCTGTCCCTGGACGCCCGGCCCGGGGAGACGATCGCGATCGTCGGACCCACCGGTGCGGGCAAGACCACCCTGGTCAACCTCATCATGCGGTTCTACGAGATCGACGGCGGCCAGATCCGCCTGGACGGCGTGGACATCGCCACCCTGGACCGCGGGGTGCTGCGCGGGCAGATTGGCATGGTGCTGCAGGACGCCGTGCTGTTCGGCGGGACCATCCGGGAGAACATCCGCTACGGCCGGCTGGATGCCACCGACGAGGAGGTGGTGGCCGCCGCCAGGGCGACCTTCGTGGACCGCTTCGTCCACACCCTGCCGGACGGCTATGACACGGTGATCGAGGCCGAAGGGGCCAACATCTCCGCCGGTGAGCGCCAGCTCATCACCATCGCCCGGGCCTTCCTCGCGGATCCAGCCCTGCTGATCCTGGACGAGGCCACCTCCTCCGTGGACACCCGCACCGAGGTCCTCGTCCAGGAGGCCATGGCTGCCCTGCGCTCGGACCGCACGTCCTTCGTGATCGCGCACCGGCTCTCCACCATCCGGGACGCCGACGTGATCCTGGTGATGGAGCACGGGGACATCGTGGAGCAGGGCTCGCACGAGCAGCTGCTCGCCGCCGAGGGCGCCTACTACCGGCTGTACATGTCCCAGTTCACCCAGGGCGTGGACCTGGACGCCGAGGAGGCCGCCGTGTCCGTGGGCACCGGGGCCATCCCGGTGGTGGGGGAGGTGCCGGCCGGTGACGCCGCGGGCGCCGTCCCCGCGGTGAGCGGGGCCGTCCCCGTGGTGGAGCCGGGGCAGCACCGTCCCGGGTCCTCCGGGGCGTGACGGGCCCCGCGGGCCCTCCGGGGCCCGGGGTCGTGGTCCGCCTGGGCGTCCTGCTGGCCACGGACGTGGCGGAGGGATTGTCCCCGGCGGACCTCGCGGCCCGGCTGACGGCCCGGCTCGACGCCGCCTACCCGGGACTGTCCTGGGGCGTGGACGTGGTCCGGGAGGACCTCGGCGAGCCCGACGAGGACGAGTCGCTGGACCTGCTGGAGTTCACCCGTGACCGGATGCTGGACGAGGACTGGGACCTGGCCGTGGGGCTCTGCGAGGAACCACTGCGCCAGGGCAAGCACACGCTGACCCGGCAGGTCTCGCCGGCCCACGCGGCCGCCGTGGTCTCCCTCGGCATCGCGGGCACGGGTCCCCTGGAGGCGGTGGAGTCCGCCGTCGCCCGGATCCTCGGCCTGGACCCGGACGACTCCGAGCCCGCCGCGGCCCAGCTCCGCGGGGCCGTCCACGCCGCCCGCCAGCTGGCCACGGACGTGGAGGAGCGCGGCGGGGAGAATGAGGTGGCGTACGGCTGGCGCGTGGCCACGTCCAACCTGCGGCTGCTGCTGGGCACCGTCCGCGCCAACCGTCCGTGGACGCTGGCGGCCTCGCTCTCCCGCTCCCTGTCCGCGGCGCTGGCCACCGGGGCGCTGACCCTCATCACCACGGACCTGTGGCTGCTCTCGGCCGAGTACAACGGCCTGCAGATGGCGCTCGTCGGGTTGGTGGCCGTGGTCTCGGTGACGGTGGCCCTCGTGGTGGGGGCCAGCCTCTGGGAGAGGCCCCGGCGGCGGGGCGAACGCGAGCAGGTCATGGTCTTCAACCTGGCCACCGTGGTCTCCGTGGTGATCGGGGTGGCCGTCCTGCATGTGGCCCTGTTCGTCGCCGCCCTGGCCGGATCCCTGCTGCTCGTGGACCCCGAGGTGTTCGGCACCGTCACCGGGGAGGCGGCCGAGTTCACCGAATACCTCAAGCTGGCCTGGTTCGTCGGCGGGCTGGCGACGATCGGCTCGGCACTCGGTGCCGGCCTGGAGGAGGGCGACGACGTCCGCGCCGCCATCTTCACCCGCGGCAGTTCCTGACGGGGCCGGCCCCGCCGTCCGCGCCGATAGCATGGGCGCATGACCGAGGAACCGAGGCAGGCGCCGCACCAGACGTACCACCGGCCCGGTACCCGGCAGGCCATCCCCCCGGGCTGGCCCGGGCGCCGGCCGCAGGACCGGATCGTCCTGGATCCCGGCGGGCCCACCTGGATGGACCTGACCACCGTGCTGGCCTACGTGCTGATCTTCATCCTCGGCGGGGCCGTGCTGGTCACCCTGATCCCCGGCTTCCGCGAGCAGTTCATCCAGCCGGACGGCACCCTGAGCGAGGGCTCGTTCACCTTCGCGATCAACCTCATCTCCTACTCGATCCTGACCGTGCTGGCCCTGATCGCGTGCTGGCGGCCGTTCATCGCCTCGTTCCGGACCTTCAGGCGGCACGGGTGGCTCAAGATCGGCCTCATCCCGGCGATCTGGTTCACCTGCATCATGGTCAACGCGCTCGTGGTGATGTCCGCCGGCGGGGACATCAAGAGCGACAACCAGCTGGCCATCGAGGGCATGACCACCGAGGTGGCGTTCCTGCCCATGGTGCTCGTGACCGTGTTCATGGCCCCGTTCGTGGAGGAGTACATCTTCCGCCACCTGTTGATCGGCAAGCTCTCCCGCTGGGTCAACGTCTGGGTCTGCGTGGCGATCTCCATGGTCCTCTTCGCCTCCATCCACTTCATCAGCACCGGATTCACGTTCGACCCGGTGCAGATCATCCCCTACCTGACGCTCGCCGCCGCCATCACCGTGGCCTACGTGCTGACGGGCAAGTCGCTGGCCTACGCCACCATCCTTCACGTCTTCAACAACCTCGTCTCGATCGTGGTGGCCTACACGCTGCTCCCCCTGCTGCCCGAGGGAATGTGACCGCAGCGCCCCGGGACACCCGCCCGGTCTCCCGCCAGATCCTCGCGCTCGCCGTCCCCGCCTTCGGCGCGCTGCTGGCCGAGCCGCTGTTCCTGCTGGCGGACACCGCCATCGTGGGCCATCTCGGCGTGGCCGAGCTGGCCGGCGTCGGGGTGGGCACCACCATCCTGCACACCGTGACGGGCCTGATGATCTTCCTGGCCTATTCCACGACGCCGGCCGTGTCCAGGTTCCTGGGCGCCGGCAACCTGGGTGCCGCGATGGACCGGGGGCGCGACGGCGTGTGGCTGGCCCTGCTGCTCGGCGCGGTCCTGGGGGTGGCCGGCTGGTTCGGGGCCCCGGCGCTGGCCGGGGTGATCGGCGCGGAGGGCGCGGTGCTGCAGCACGCGGTGTCCTACCTGCAGTGGTCCATGCCGGGCATCCCCGCGATGCTGGGGGTCTTCGCCGCCACCGGGATCCTGCGCGGGCTGCTGGACACCCGGACGCCGCTGCTCGTGGCGGGGATCGGCTTCGCCGTGAACATCGGCCTGAACTTCGTGCTGGTGTACGGGGCGGGACTGGGCGTGGCCGGCTCCGCCGCGGGAACCTCGGTGGTGCAGTGGGGCATGTTCGCCGTCTACCTGGCCGTGCTGTACCCGCGCTTCCGCACCGCCGGCACGCGCCTGTCCCCGTCCGGGCGCGGCATGCGGGCCACCGCCCAGGTCGGCTCCTGGCTGCTGCTGCGCACCGCCAGCCTCCGGGCGGCGATCCTCGTCACCGTCATGGCGGCCACGGGCCTGGGCGTGGCCACCCTCGCCGCCCACCAGCTCGTCTTCACCGTCTACTCCACCCTGGCCTTCGCGCTCGACGCCCTCGCGATCGCCGCCCAGGCCCTGATCGGCCGCGAGCTCGGCGCCGGCCGGCGGCAGGACGCCCGCGCCCTGACCGGCACCATGATCCGCTGGTCGCTCTGGTTCGGCGTCATCACCGGGGCGCTGCTCGCCGTGCTGGCCTGGGTGCTGCCCCCGCTCTTCACCCCGGAACCGGCCGTCCAGGCCGCCGCCACCGCCGGGCTGCTCGTCCTGGCCGCCTCACAACCCATCGGCGGCTACGTGTTCGTCCTGGACGGCGTGCTCATCGGAGCCGGCGATGCCCGCTACCTGGCCCTGGCCGGCGTCGTGAACCTGGCGGTGTACCTGCCGGCCCTGGGTGGGCTGGTCTGGCTCGCCACCGGCGCCGGGACCGGGCAGGCGCCCGACGCCGGCGCGCAGCTGGCGCTGTTGTGGGCCGGTTTCGCGGGGGTCTTCCTCGGCGCCCGCGCGGTGACGCTCGGGCTGCGGGCGCGCTCCGAGGCGTGGATGAAGACCGGGCAGGGCTGAACGCCGCCGTCCCGAGGCCTAGAATGGCGGGGTGCCTGCCGCCAAAGCCCCCGCCGAAACCGCCACGATCATGTGGAAGCCCATCCTGGTCCGTGCGCTCATCGCCGTCATCTTCGGCCTGACCACCGTGTTCCTGCAGGAGCCGGGGCTGGGCGTGCTGAAGTACGGGCTCGCGGCCTACTTCGTGTTCTCCGGTTCGGGGCTGTGGGAGTACCTGCGCCGCGACCCGGTGCCGGAGAGGATGCGCGGGCCGCTCTCGATCGCCGCCGCCGTCCTCATGCTCGGGGCCATCGCCCTGCTGTTCGCCGGCTCCGTCTTCGTGGCCGGGATCATCGCCGCGGCGGCCCTGATCGGCTCCGGCGCCGCCGAGCTGGTCGCCTGGGCGCAGCACCGCAAGGCCTTCGTCCCGGCCCGGGATCAGCTGTACACGGGGCTGGTGGGTGCCCTGTCCGGCGTCGGGCTCCTGCTGTTCCTGAACCTGGACGCCCACGGGCTGCTGGGCATCGTGGGCGGTGGGGCCATCGTCATCGCCGTGGTGCTGGCCATCTCCGGCTTCGGATTCCGGCACGACGCCGGCCCGGCCGCCCGCGCGGGGGAGGGACCCCGCGCTCCGCGCAGCTAGGCCCCGCGGCCGGGTCGAAACCCGTTCTCTACACGCCGTAGAATGAAGGGGTGCGCCGCGGCCCACCGGCCCGCGCACCGGACCCGTAGACCAGGAGATCAGTACGTGAGCACGCCCCAGACCGGCCCCCAGCCCGAGGACCAGCGCCCCGGCGGTGCCTCGTCGGACCGCCGCGAGGGCAAGCCCCGGTTCCTGCAGACGATCAAGGGACCGCTGTGGTTCTCCTTCGCGCTGGCCCTGATCGGCGGTGTGGTGGCCACCATGGCGTCCTCCGGCGGCACGGACAACCCGATCCGCTTCGACCTCGGGCTGATCGCCTTCGGCGTCTTCTTCATGGTGTCCCTGGTGGTGGTGGCGATGCTGCAGCTGGCCGCCAAGGACAACCCCGAGCACCTGTCCCAGGGTTCGGGCGTGCACCGCTCCTCCGAGGAGCTGCACCGTCAGGCCGTGGCGCGGCGCAAGGCCGAGGCCCAGCGCAAGCGCGAGGAGGCCGGCCGCGAGGAGCCCGGCGGGACTACTTCTTCTTAGCCTTCTTCTTGGCCGGCTTGCCGTTCTTCTTGCCCGGCTTGCCGTCCTTGGCCCTGCCGTTCTTCGGGGCCGGCTGCTCCGCCGGCTCCTGACCCGCCGTGGCGGCCTCCGCAGCGCGCCGGGCCCGGTAGGCCTTCACGTGGGCGCGGTTGGCGCAGTTGGCCTCGTCGCAGAACTGCTTGGAGCGGTTGCGGGTCAGGTCCACGAAGGCGTTGGTGCAGTCCTCACCCGAGCAGGTCCGCAGGCGGGTCAGTTCCCCGGCCAGCGCCACCTCGGCCAGGGCCAGGGCGAAGGCCGTGGACGCGGCTTTGTCCGGCGCGTCGCCCTCGTGACCGGCGGCCAGGATGGCGGGGGACCGGACGGTGGAACCGGGGGGCAGGACCGCACGGACGGGGCCGGCCGCGCCGAGCAGGGCGTTGAGTCCCTCGAGTGCGGCGTCCGCGTCCTCGGCCGCGGCATCCTGCCAGACACCGGCGACGGCGGCCCGCAGCTTCCGGACGGAACGCAGGGTGGCGCTGGAGGGATCCTCCTCGAAACCCCAGCCGGGCAGGATCGCGGGGAGCGCGGAGGGCAGCCCCGCGGCCCCGTCGAGCCGATCGGGCAGCTGGCGGCCGCCCCGGAAGCCGGGGGCCGTGTTGGCGAGCGTCGCGGCCAGGGCCAGACGTGAGGTGGTGATGGGTGAGAACATGCGGCGGTGACTCCTTTGCTCCTGACGGGCATCCGGGGGTGAATGCCGCAGGCGGTGACAGCACTGTACGTCGCGTTGGAGGTTCACGTCAGGCCGCGTGAGGCAAACCACGTGGTGGTCAGGAGACCGCCACGTGGGCCCGGAGCGGTGCCGGGTACCGATGCGGGAAGACACATGCTGCCACAGCACGGGAGGGGCCCTGCCGGCTGGGGTAACTTGTACGAAGTTCGCCCAGCGCGCCGCCCGAGGACCATCCCGGGCCGTGGGACCGGCAGGGCCGGAACCGCACACAGTCCAAGGAGCCCTGTATGAGCACTGAACAGACCACGGCCACCACGAAGTCGGCCGGACACGTCATCGTCGACACCCTCGAAGCCCATGGGGTCAAGCGGATCTACTCCGTTCCGGGTGAGAGCTACCTCGACGTGCTGGATGGTCTGCATCACTCCGCGATCGAGAACGTCATCTGCCGCCACGAGGGCGGGGCCGCCTACATGGCCGAGGCGGACGGCAAGATGAACTCCGTTCCCGGCATCGCCATGGTGACCCGCGGCCCCGGCGCCGCCAACGCCCACGTGGGGCTGCACACCGCGTGGCAGGACTCCACCGCCATGGTGCTGTTCGTGGGCCTGATCCCCTTCGAGCACCGGGGCAAGGAGGCCTTCCAGGAGTTCGACCCGCAGATGTGGTTCGAGTCCGGCGCCAAGCGCGTGATGACCCTGGACCACGCCGCCCGTGCCTCCGAGATCGTGGCCGAGGCCATGTTCGCCGCCACCTCCGGGCGCCCCGGCCCGGTGATCGTGGGCTTGCACGAGGACATCATCAAGGAGCAGATCAGCCCCGAGCTGCACCCGAACATCCCCGTCGCCACCGGCGGGATGACCGTGGAGGACTGGAAGGCCCTGAACGAGGCCCTGCAGGGCTCGGACAAGCCTCTGTTCATCACCGGCGGCAACGACTGGACCACCGAGGGCGCCGAGGCCCTGACGGCCTGGCTCGAGGAGCACCACATCCCCGCCGCGGCCGAGTGGCGCACCGAGGGCACCGTGCCCTTCACCTCGCCCTCCTATGTGGGCCCGATCGGCTACGGCCGCCCGAAGCCGACCTATGACCTGCTGGAGGAGACCGACCTCATCGTCTTCGTGGGCACCGTCCCCGGGGACGTGGTCACGGACGGCTTCAAGGTCCGCCAGAACTGGGACAAGAAGAACTTCCTCGTCACCATCGACCCCTCGCTGCGCGGCCGCTCCGGCCCCGTCTCCCACCAGATCGTGGCCAAGCCGGACGTGTTCGTGCGGGACCTGGTCCGCATGGACCTGGCCGTCAAGGAGAGCTGGAAGGAGTGGACGTCCCGTATGCGCGGCGAGCAGGAGAGGTTTGCCGCCCTGCCGTCCGCGGAGCCCGCCGAGGGCCAGGCCCGGATGGACACGCTCATGGCCAACCTGGTGCGGTCACTGCCCGAGGACGCCATGATCACCCTGGGTGCCGGTGAGCACACGAACTGGGCGCACCGCTACTTCCCCACCAACTCCTACGCGTCCATGGTCTCGGCCCGCAACGGCTCCATGGGCTACTCGGTGCCCTCCGCCGTGGCCGCGTCCCTGAACCACCCGGGCCGCCGCGTGGTGACCATCGCCGGTGACGGCGAGTTCCTGATGAACGGCCAGGAGCTGGCCACCGCCGCCCAGTACGGCGCCACCCCGCTGGTGGTCGTCATGGACAACCAGGAGTACGGCACCATCCGCACCCACCAGGAGCGGGACTACCCGAACCGGGTCTCCGGCACCCAGCTGAAGAACCCGGACTTCGCGAAGATGGCCGAGGCCTTCGGCGGCTTCGGGGTGCGCGTGGAGCAGGACGCCGACGTCCCGGCCGCCGTCGAGGCCGCCACCCAGGCGATCGACGAGGACGGCACCTTCGCCCTGATCCACCTGATCGTGGACCAGCGCGTCAAGGCCTACTGAGTCTTCTGCGCCTGACAGCACGCAGTGGCCGGCCCCGCGGGGCCGGCCACTGCGTGTTAACCGTGCCGCGTCGGGAACGACCCGCCGTCCCCGGAGACGGTCAGGACACCAGGGAGGGGATTCCCGACGCCGGCCGGTGACCCGCGGCGTTCGCGTCCGACATGTCTGCCCACCGGTTGATCGGGGACGGGGCATGGCGGCAGGTCTCGTACATGGCCGCGAATGCCGGATGGAAGACCTGGTTGAGCTGGTCGGTGCGGTCCTGCCACGCGTGGATCTCGGGCAGATAGCCGTTGAACTCGTCCACGATCCCCTGCTCGTCCAGGGTGGTCAGCGTCCCATGGTCCACCACGATCCGGCCGTCCACCATCACGTACTCGAGCGAGCTGCCGTTCTCGGAGTACACCAGCTGGTGGTCCAGCCGTTGCCGGGGGGTGAAGTTCAGCGTCTTCAGGTCCCAGATGAGCAGGTCGGCGCGCTTGCCGACCTCCAGGGAGCCGATGCTGCGGTCCAGCATGGCGGATCTGGCACCGTTGATCGTCCCGGCACGCAGGGTCTCCTCGACGGTCGGCCATCGATCGGTGTCGGAATCGGTGACCTTGTGCAGCAGGGAGGCCATCTTGATGACCTCCAGCAGGCGGGGGGTGTCCGAGGAGGACCAGCCGTCGGTGCCCAAGCCGAGGTTCACCCCGGCGTCCTGGTATTTGCGCCACGGCAGGATGCCGGATCCGAGTTTCAGGTTGGAGATCGGGTTGTGGGAGATGGAGACCTCGTGGTCGGCCAGGATCTCGATGTCCTCGTCGGTGACCCAGATGCCGTGCGCGAAGGTCGTGTTCCGGGACAGGGCGTCGATGCTCTGCATGTATTGCGGCAGGCTCATGCCGTAGAACTCCTGACCCGTGACCAGCTGGGTCTTGGTCTCGAGCATGTGGATGTGGCACTCGATCCCGTACCGGCCGGCCAGGGCCACGGCGCCGGTCAGCAGCTCCGGCGTGCAGCGTTGCGGGGCCGACGGTGCCAGCATGTAGTTGATGCGGCCATTTCCCCGGCCGCCGAAGCGGCGGATGGCCTGTTCGCTGAAGTCCAGGTACTCATTGGCGGTGACCAGGGACTCCCCGTGCGCCCGGGCGATGGTCTCGCGGTCGAGATGCTCAGAGACATACGGGGTGGTGTCGAGGAACGGCACGTTCTTGACATGTCCCGAGACGTTGGCGCGGATGCCGATCTCGTCGTAGGAGTCCACCACGGCCTCCAACTGACCGAAATCCAGTGAAGGGGTCTCCAGGACATCGTCCACCACGGTGGTGACACCCGATTTCAGGTTCTCCAAGGCGAACAGCTGGGACCGGGCCCGGATGAAGTCCGGGGAGCGCGGCGGGGCGCCGAGCGGCGGATAGGTGTACAGCTGCCAGGCCTCCAGGGGCATGTTGTCATACCGGCCCTTGTAGATACTCTCCCAGGAGTGGGTGTGGGCGTTGATGAATCCCGGGGTCACCAGCCGGTCGCGGCCGTCGATGACCTCGTCGCCCGGGATTTGCTCCAGGTTCGGGCCGATGGCGGCGATGTTCTGGCCGTCGATGCGGAGGTCAAGGGTCTGCGGCGAGCTGCCGGAGCCCTCGGACATGGTGATGACGTTGGCTTGGCGGATCAGGAGTGACATGGAGTGGTTTCCTTCATTCGGGTGCGTGGTCGACGGGTGGACAGGGGAGGGGGCGGTCAGAGGGTCGCGGCAGCGGTCGTGGCACCCCGGCGCCGGTCCCGCGTCCCCCACGCGGCGGACAGGGCAGCGGAGACGATGATGCCGACGAGTGCCGGGCTGCCGAGAGCGAGCATGTTGCAGGCGAAGGCGGCGGCTGCGCCGACCACGTAGGAGACGGCTCCCGGGATGCGGAATCGCGGTTGCCCGTCCAGGTCGGCTCCCGGGTCCTTGCCGCGCCAGGCCACGAAGAACGTTCCGATGAGGGCGCCACCCAGCGGAGGGATCACGATTCCGACGAGGACCAGGAAGTTGGTCATGGCATCGGCGACCCCGGTGATGGCTAGCACGATGCCGATGGCCACGCCGCCGATGATGAACGGGCTCTTGGACTTCCGTTCGAACAACTCCGCTCCGGCCACGCCGAAGGCGTAGGCGGCGTTGTCGTTGGTGGTCCAGAGGTTGGCGACCAGCAGGACCACCGCTGCGGTGATCAATCCCATGGTCATCAACAGGTTGACGAAGTCCGGCTCCCCGAAGGCCGCTGCACCGACGCCACCGAAGAACAGCATGGTGAAGTGGACGATCACCACGGCTGCGAAGACCATGCTGAACACCCGGAGCGAGGACCCCCTGTCAAAGCGACTCCAATTGCCAATCTGCGTGCCACCGGAGACGAAGGTGCCCACGAGGAGGGTGATGGCGAGACCAGGGGACATGTCACCCGTGCCCGCAGTGGCGAGCAGACCGGCCCATCCGCCCGTGTGTTCCATGGCCCGGAAGAAGACGAGCAGGCAGAGGGCCAGCATGAGCGGGATGGAGATCCAGGAGAGGATCTCGATTCCCTTGAAACCCACGTAGGCCGTGGTCGCCATCAGGATGCCGCCGACCACGATCACGGGCCACGTGATCTGCCAGCCGAAGGCGGTCGAGATGAGATCGCCCAGGATCCCGATGGTGATGGCGTACCAACCGACCTGGGTGCCGCCGAGTATCAACGAGGCCCACTTGCCGCCCCATCGCCCGAGCACGAGGCGTGACAGCAACACGGTCGTCAGCCCGGTGCGGGCGCTCGCGACGGCCAGCAGCCCGATGTAGACGGCCAGGATGAGCGACGCCGTGATCGCTAGGCCCAGATAGCCACCGAAGCCAGACGACGTCGCGACGGCGCCACCGGTGACCATCGTCGGGGTGTAGAAGACGAACCCGGCGATGACGATGACCAAGGAGAGGGTGGGGCGCCGTTGGTGCAGGGGAACCCGGGATGCGGGATAGTCAGCGTCCACCGGCCGACTGGCCTGGGTGGTGTCGACGGGTGGGGGTGCGAGGGCAGTCATATCGGCTCCTGGGCAGGTCGGTCGGAACACCCGGAACTGTAGGAGCAGGCACCCCCCGTTCAGCCGGTCCGGAAACACGGGACGTGGAGGTGGACAGGGTCGAGGAGGAAGAGAGTGCGGATCTACATCACCCGGCAATGGCTCCGAAACATCGCGGCCCTAGGGTCGAAACATGCCCCCTGGAAGCACCGGTCCACGACCCGACGAGGACGAAGTCCACTGGCCCACGGTGGAGCAAGTGCTCTCCTGGGGCGAGCTGAAGCTGTCCCTCAGGACGGTAGATGGGCACCTGGGCCGGAGGGTGCGGGCGGTCCTGACCACGGAGATGGTGGACAACACCGCGTTCCTGCGAGGCGGGGAGCTGCTGTTGACCACCGGTATGGTCTGGCGTTCCACGGAGGATGGGGCCGCCTTCGTCCGCGCGGCATCCCGGGCCGGCGTGGCCGCCATCGGGTTCGGGACGGGGCCGTGGAGCGAGGTCGTACCGGAGGCGCTGATGACCGCGGCGCGCAAGTCCTCGATGCCCGTGGTGGAGGTGCCGCGGTCCACCCCCTTCATGGCGATCGCTGAGCGGGTCGGGACGGACCAGGCCCGCCGCCGGGCCGAGCACACCGAGCGGGTGATGATCGGATCGCTCATGGACCACGTGCGCCGGGGGCAGGCGGATCCCGCGGTGCTGGCGGACCATGCGCCGTTCCTGGCCGCCGGGAACCACTGCCTGGCGGTCGCATGCCACGCGGCCGAGGGCGGGGTGCCGACGCCGTCCCGGGGACTGGCCCTGGTGGGCTGGCGCGATCGCCGCGTCTTGGTGGTCGGCGAGGAGGCGGCGGTGCGTCACCACGTGGAGTCCCGGAAGATCTCGGTGTACGGCTGGGGTGGCCCGGCCGCCGCGGGGTCCCTGCGGCGGCTGTTGGGAGAGGCCTGGAGCGCCTTCGAGGTCGCATGCCAGCGGGGCCGGCCGGCGGCCGCCAAGGACCTGGCCAGTGTGGGTGGGCTGCTGGCCCGGCTCACCCCGGAGCAGCTCTCGCCGTTCGCCGACCATGTGCTGGCGCCGATCCAACGCTACGATGCCATCCACGGCACGGAGCTGCTGGGCACCGTCGAGGTCTTCGTCCAGTCGAGGGGCTCCCTGGCCGGAGCGAGCAGGCTGTTGTACCTCCATGTCAACACGGTGCGCCAGAGGATGGCACGGGTGGGGGCACTGGTGGGGATCGATCCCTTGGACCCCGAAGGTCATCTGGTGCTGCGCTTGGCAACCCACGCCGCCGGCAGTGACGTGAGCCACACATAGGGATACGGTGGTGGGACCCCTACCTGCAGGAGGTTCCGTCATGACATCCCCCTCACCGGAAACCACCGGCGGCACCGAGTCCGTCCAGGCCCCCTCGGTGCTGGACGCCCGGCCAGAGGTTGAGGACGAATCCGTCTCGCGCGTCGGGATGACACAGGCCGCCCTGGACCTCATCACCGCACTCGAGCAGGTCCACGGACCGCTGATGTTCCACCAGTCCGGCGGCTGCTGCGACGGCTCCTCGCCCATGTGCTTCCCGGACGGCGACTTCAAGACCGGTGGCTCGGACATCCTGCTGGGCACCTTCGAGCTGCCCAGCGGCCACGGACTGGCGTTCTGGATGAGCCGGGAGCAGTTCGAGTACTGGAGGCACACCCACCTGACGCTGGACGTGGTGGACGGCCGCGGCTCGGGCTTCTCGGTGGAGGCCCCGGAGGGCAAGCGCTTCCTGATCCGCTCGCGGCTGATGGGCGTCGCGTGACCCTGCCCCTGTCCGGTCCCACCTACCAGCAGGCGGTCGAGCGGGCCCACGGTGAGCTGGCCGCCCTGACGAGGTTCCCGGGCCGGGGGCTGGGCCAGCTCCGGGGGGAGGTCGCCGACTCGTGGCGCCGGTCCCTGGTGAACCTCGGCGGCCCGGCCGGACGCCGGGAGCCCCGGATGGTCAGCGATGACGACCTGCGGGACGTGCGGCAGGGACATCGGTTGTCCCCGGTGCTGCCGATCATCCGCCGGCTGCTGGTGGATCCGGCGCTGGATGCGGGCCTGATCGTGGCGCTGGGCAACGCCGAGGGGCAGCTGCTGTGGGTCGAGGGGGACCCGGTGGCCCGCCGCCGTGCCGAGACTATGGGTTTTGTCCCCGGGGCGGACTGGTCCGAGGCCTCCATGGGGACCTCCGCGCCGGGGGTGGCGCTGTACTCCGGCCGGCCCGTGCAGGTCAGCCGCGCCGAGCACTTCCATCCCGTGGTGCACCCGTGGAGCTGCTCGGCGGTGCCGTTGCGGGACCCCGCGGACGGCAGGATCGTCGGCGTCATCGACCTGACCGGTGGGGACGAGGCCGTCTCGCCCCTGGCGCTGCCGCTGCTGAGCGCCGCGGCCGAGGCGGTGCAGTCGGCCTGGCGGGACCACGCACTCCCGGCCCCGGTGGCGCCGCCCCTCGCGATGCCGTCCCCGCCGGGGCCCGACGCCGGCCGGGAGGTTCTCGTGCGCGTCACCGGCGGGCTGCCCCCTCGGGTGTCCGGTCCCCACGGCACCTGGTGCGAGGCCTCCGGCAAGCATGCCGAGATCCTGACCCTGCTGGACTGGCACGGCCCGGGCCTCGGCGGCGCAGAGCTGGAGGATCTCCTCTACGGCCATCACGCCGGGACCACGCTGCGGGCGGAGATGCACCGGCTACGCCGCTTCCTGGCCGTGAGCGTGCCCTCGTTGTCCATCCGGTCACGGCCCTACCGGCTGGACGGCGGCCTGGTCACGGACGCCGTGCTGGCGCGGGACGCCCTGCGCCGGGGCGAGGTCGGCGCCGCCCTGTCCCAAGCCGCCGGGCCGGTGCTGCCGCGCTCGGTGTCCCCGGGCATCACCGAGATCCGCCGGCAGCTGGAGGCGGACCTGCGGGAGTCCGTACTGGAGAACGCCGGGATCGAGGACCTGTGGTCCTACGCCGGGCGCCCGGAGGCGGCCGGCGACCTGGACGTGTGGATGACGGCGCTGCAGCTGCTGCCGGCCGATTCCCCGCGCCGGTCCCTGGCCGTCAGCGCCGTGGAGCGGCTCCAGGCCGAGGGGGCCTAGCGAGCTCCAGGCCCGGAAGGCCGCGTCGGTGGGATGCAACGTTGATGCAACCTGACGGTGACTAGCCTCACAGTCAGCAGTCCAACCATCCCCGCCATCCCCGCCATCCAGGAGCTGACATGACCATCTACGCGAACCCCGGAACCGACGGATCGAAGGTGACCTTCAAGTCCCGCTACGAGCACTACATCGGCGGCGAGTGGGTCCCGCCGGTGAAGGGCCAGTACTTCGAGAACCCGTCCCCGGTCACCGGAAAGACCTTCACGGAGGTCGGCCGCGGCACGCCGGAGGACATCGAGGCCGCCCTGGACGCGGCCCACGCCGCGGCGGCGGCCTGGGGCAGGACCACCCCGGCGGAGCGGGCCGTGATCCTCAACAAGATCGCCGACCGCATGGAGGCCAACCTCGAGATGCTCGCGGTGGCCGAGACGTGGGACAACGGCAAGGCGGTCCGCGAGACGCTCAACGCGGACATCCCGCTGGCGATCGACCACTTCCGCTACTTCGCCGGCACCATCCGGGCCCAGGAGGGCTCCCTGTCCCAGATCGATGAGGACACGGTGGCCTACCACTACCACGAGCCCCTCGGGGTGGTGGGGCAGATCATCCCGTGGAACTTCCCGATCCTGATGGCCACGTGGAAGCTGGCCCCGGCGCTGGCAGCCGGCAATGCCGTGGTGCTCAAGCCCGCCGAGCAGACCCCGGCCTCCATCCTGGTGCTGGCCGAGCTGATCGGGGACCTGTTGCCGGCCGGCGTGCTGAACATCGTCAACGGCTTCGGACTGGAGGCGGGCAAGCCGCTGGCCTCCAACAAGCGCATCCGCAAGATCGCCTTCACCGGTGAGACCACCACGGGCCGGCTGATCATGCAGTACGCCTCGGAGAACCTCATCCCCGTCACCCTCGAGCTCGGCGGCAAGTCCCCGAACATCTTCTTCGAGGACGTCCTGTCCGCCGATGACGCGTACTGGGACAAGACCCAGGAGGGTTTCACCATGTTCGCCCTCAACCAGGGCGAGGTGTGCACCTGTCCCTCCCGCGCCCTGGTCCAGGAGTCCATCGCGGATCCCTTCCTCGAGGCCGTGGTGGAGCGCACCCGCGCCATCGTCCAGGGCAACCCGTTGGACACCGACACCCAGATGGGCGCCCAGGCCTCCAACGACCAGCTCGAGAAGATCAAGTCCTACCTGGACATCGGCCGCCAGGAGGGGGCCGAAGTGCTGCTCGGTGGCGAGCAGGCCCACCTGGACGGCGATCTGGCCGAGGGCTACTACGTCCAGCCGACGATCTTCCGGGGTCAGAACTCCATGCGCGTCTTCCAGGAGGAGATCTTCGGACCCGTGGTCTCGGTGGCCACGTTCAAGGACTTCGACGATGCCATGACCATCGCCAACGACACCCTCTACGGTCTCGGCGCCGGCGTCTGGTCCCGCAACGGCACCACCGCCTACCGGGCGGGCCGCACCATCCAGGCCGGCCGCGTCTGGGTGAACAACTATCACGCCTACCCGGCCCACGCGGCCTTCGGCGGCTACAAGTCCTCGGGCATCGGACGAGAGAACCACAAGATGATGCTCGACCACTACCAGCAGACCAAGAACCTGCTCGTCTCCTACTCGGAGAACAAGCTCGGCTTCTTCTAGACCCGGGCCCACCCGCCCGATCCCACACCCCACCCACCCATGACCCGGGTCCCGCGCGCCCACCAGGCGCCGCGGGACACCGGGCGGGCCGAACGCGCCCACACCGAACACCACGGCACCATCTACGAGCACACGACCCAGGAGTGACCATGAGCACCATGAAGGCCGCAGTCGTCGAGAACTTCAACCAGGACCTGGCGGTGAAGCAGGTTCCCATCCCCGAGCCGGGACCGGGCCAGGCCCTGGTCAAGCTGATCTCCTCGGGGGTCTGCCACACGGACCTGCACGCCGCCACGGGCGACTGGCCCGTCAAGCCCTCCCCGCCGTTCATCCCCGGCCACGAGGGTGTCGGTGTGGTCGAGAAGCTCGGCGAGGGTGTCACCGAGCTCAGCGTCGGTCAGATGGTCGGCAACGCCTGGCTCTGGAGCGCCTGTGGGACGTGTGAGCACTGCCGCACCGGCTGGGAGACCCTGTGCGAGAACCAGCAGAACGGCGGGTATTCCACGAACGGCTCGTTCAGCGAGTACATGCTGGTGGACGCCAAACACGCCCCGATCATCCCCGAGGGATCCGATCCCTACGAGGTGGGCCCCGTGCTCTGCGCCGGAGTCACCGTCTACAAGGGCCTGAAGCGGACCGAGGTGCGGCCCGGCCAGTGGGTCGTCATCTCCGGGATCGGCGGTCTGGGCCACATCGCGGTCCAGTACGCGGTGGCCATGGGCATGCGCGTGGTGGCCGTGGACGTGGCGGACGACAAGCTGGCCCTGGCGCAGAGGCACGGCGCCGAGATCGTGGTCAACGCCAATATCGCCGAGCCCTCGGTGGAGATCCAGGAGAAGATCGGCGGGGCGCACGGCGTGCTGGTCACGGCCGTCCACCCGAAGGCCTTCGGGCAGGCCATCGCCATGACCCGGCGTGGCGGGACCATCGTCTTCAACGGGCTGCCCCCGGGGGACTTCCCCGCCCCGATCTTCGACATCGTGCTCAAGGGGCTGACGATCCGCGGTTCGATCGTCGGTACCCGCCAGGACATGGTGGAGGCGCTCGAGTTCTACGCCGCCGGGAAGATCCGGCCGACCTACTCCAAGCGCCCCATCGAGGACATCAACGCCATCCTCGACGAGATGCACCACGCCAAGATCGAGGGCCGGGTGGTCCTGGACTACTCCGCCTCGTAGGGCGCTGGTCCGCCGACCGGTCCAGGACAGGGGCGGGCCCCGGGTGATCCGGCTGCGTGAGGGGGGACGCAATCTGCCGGGCCCGGGGCCCTGTCATCATCATCACTCGCACCTTGATGAGGTGCTCTCCACAGTAGGGGCCGGACCTGTTCGGGCACTTGGCCGCGGCTGGGAAAGCGCTGGCAATGCCGAGCGGCGCCCAGGGACGCTCAGAGGTACCGGCCGGCCAGCCGGGTGAGCGAGGCCTGGATGCCGTGGGCGTTGTCCTGCGGGCGCCGCGTCAGCTCGTAACCGCGGGCCACCACGTGCCGGGTCCAGGAGTAGTCGAAGGTCTCGGTGACCACGGTGCTCCCATCCCCCTGATCCTCGAATCGCCACCGCCACCGGTGCCCGCCCGGGTGCTTCCACTCCACGAGTTCGTTCTCGTCCGCGGCGGTGACCACGAGGGTCATGGTGTAGGGGACGCCGAACTTCCTCATCGCCACCGAGAACTCGTCCCCGACCGTCAGGCGGTCCGGACCGGTCTTGGCGTACTGGACCGTGGCGGAGCCGTCCACCTCGTGGTGCCGGTGCGGATTGGCCAGGATCGCGTACAGCTCCGAGGCCGGGGCGTTGACCGGGATCCGGTAGCTGACCTGCAGCGGGCCCGTGTCCACCGGCTGGGGCCAACCGGCCTGCGGGGCGGAGGTGGGCAGCCCGGTCTCGGGGTTGATGGCTGACGGAGTGGCGCGTTCGGGCTCGTTGCTCATGGTTCCAGTGTAGGAAGCGGGGGAGCGGCGGCCGCGGAGCGCGCGGCTAGGGTGGACTCGTCGCCCCCCCGCACCGATGGAGATCCCGCCATGCCCGACGCCGGCCCCGCCCCCGAGCGCGCACCGAGCCACCCCGAGGTGGCCCAGAACCTCGCCGTGGTCCGGACGGGCGCGACGCCGGAGCAGCGGCAGTCCGTGTGGCGCACCCTGCGCCGGCCCGGGTGGCTGAAGACCGAGCTGCTGTCCGGGATCGTGGTGGGGCTGGCCCTGATCCCGGAGGCCATCGCCTTCTCCCTCATCGCCGGGGTGGACCCGCAGGTGGGCCTGTTCGCCGCGGCGATCATGGCGATCTCCATCTCCTTCCTCGGCGGCCGGCCCGCCATGATCTCCGCCGCCACCGCGGCCACCGCCCTGGTGATCGCCCCGGTGGTGGCCAGCCACGGGGTCGAGTACCTCTTCGCCACCGTGATCCTGGCCGGGATCCTGCAGGTGGTGCTGGGACTGGCCGGCGTCGCCCGGCTCATGCGCTTCATCCCCCGGTCGGTCATGACCGGGTTCGTCAACGCGCTGGCCATCCTCATGGTCCTGTCCCAGCTGCCGGACCTGATGGGGGTTCCCTGGCCGGTCTATGCGCTGGTGGGGCTGGGGTTGTTGATCATCTTCCTGTTCCCGAGGCTGACGGGAGCGGTGCCGGCGTCACTGGTCTCCATCCTGGTGGTCACCGGCCTCGTGGTGGTGGCCCAGCTGGCGGTGCCCACCGTGGGGGACAAGGGCGAGCTGCCCCAGGGGCTGCCGATGCTGGTGCTGCCCCAAGTGCCGTTGACCCTGGAGACGCTCCAGGTGATCTTCCCCTACGCGGCCGCCATGGCCGTCGTCGGGCTGATGGAGTCCCTCATGACGGCCAAGCTGGTGGACGACATCACGGACACCGGTTCCTCCAAGACCCGGGAGTCCCTCGGCCAGGGCGGGGCGAACATCATCTCCGGATTCTTCGGCACCATGGGCGGTTGCGCCATGATCGGGCAGACCATGATCAACGTGAAGGCCAACGGCGCCCGCACCCGCCTGTCCACCCTGACCGCCGGGGTGATGCTACTGGTGCTCTCCGTGGCGCTGGGGGACGTGGTGGGGGCGGTGCCGATGGCCGCGCTGGTGGCCGTCATGCTCTACGTCTCCTGGGCCACCTTCGAATGGCACTCCGTCCGGCCCTCGACCCTGCGGGCCATGCCGAAGTCGGAGACGGCCGTCATGGTGGTGACGGTGGCCGGCACCGTGGCCACGGGCAACCTCGCGGTGGGTGTGGGCCTGGGTGTGCTGGCGGCCATGGTGCTGTTCGCGCGGCGGGTCGCGCACTTCGTCACGGTGCGCCGCGTCGAGCAGGAGCCCGACGCCGGCTCGGTCACCTACCGGGTGGACGGCGAGTTGTTCTGGGCCTCCTCCAACGACCTCTACACCCAGTTCGACTACCTGGCGGACCCGGACCGCGTGGTGATCGACCTGAGCGACTCCCACCTGTGGGACGTCTCCACGGTGGCCAGCCTGGACGCGATCACGGAGAAGTACGAGCGCTACGGCAAGACCGTGGAGGTGGTGGGCCTGAACGAGGCCAGCGCTGCCATGCGGCAACGGCTACGCGGGAAGATCGCTCCCGGAGGCTGAGCCCGACGGCGGATCGAGCACCAGGTCCAGCAGGTCGGGGAACCCCGGCCCCTCCGCGGGGCGCCCTGCGGACCCGGCTGCCGCGCCGCCCCCGAGGGCCAGCCCGAGTTCCTGGGCCTGGCGCCGCTGCTGGACCACGAGGGCATGGCCGAGCAGCAGTGAGAGGACGGCCTCCACGAGCACGGCCTGCCCCGGGGCCGCCTCCTCCAGCAGGGTCCGCACCCGGCGGCCGCCGGTACCGAGCGCCACCACCGAGGCCACCAGTTCGGCGCCGTCCCGCGTGGCGAGCAGGCGCCCGTGCAGGGCCATGGCCCGGCCGTGGACGTCGGTGGGCCGGTCGCCCGTGAGGCCGGGGGCGCGGACCTCGGAGAGCAGCCGATCGGCCACGAGCGCGAGCAGCGACTGCTTGTCCGGCACGTGCCAGTACAGCGCCGAGGGCTGGACCTGGAGCTCCTTGGCCACGCGGCGCATCGAGAGGTCAGCCAGCCCGTAGTCCCGGAGGATTCGCAGCGAGGCCTGCACCAGGTCCTCGACGTCGAGGGCAGGGGTCGTGGCGGAGCGCGGCATGGATATAGGCTACCCTGAACACTGTTCACTGAACGGTGTTCAGGACGCGATCGTCCTGACGCTCCGCCATCTGCAACCGCTCGCCGCCCGGAGGTCCCATGCGCAGCATCCCTCAGCCGACACAGCCGACACAGGCGGCCGTCTCGCCCCTCCCGCCTGCCGCGGACCCGCAGGGGGAGGCACCGAGCGGCACCGTCAGCCCGCACCCCGGCCACGCAGTCGGCCGGGCCGTCGCCCGGGAGGACGCCCTGCGCTCGCTGGCCCGGATCGCCGTCTTCGCCGCCCTCATCGGCGCGCTCGGGCTGATGGGCGCGGTGCCGGTGCCCGGACTGGTGCCGATCACCGCCCAGACCCTCGGCGTCATGCTCGCCGGGGCCATCCTGGGCCCCTGGCGCGGAGCCGCCGCGGTGTGCCTGCTGCTGGTGCTCGTGGCCTTCGGGATGCCGCTGCTCTCGGGCGGCCGCGGAGGCCTGGGGGTCTTCGTGGGCCCGAGCGCGGGGTACTTGTTCGGCTGGGTGCTGGGCGCCGCCGTCGTGGGCCTGTTCCTCCACGGCTTCCGGCGCTCCCGCGGGGCGGCCGTCCCTGGCCGCCACCGGCCGCTCCGGCCGACGTGGCTGCGCGCGGTGCCCGGCATGCTCGTGGGCGGGATCCTCGCCATCTATGCCGTGGGCATCCCGGTGCAGGCCCTCATCACCGGGATGGCGCTCGCGGACACCGCCCTGACCTCCCTGGCGTTCCTGCCCGGCGACCTCCTCAAGGCGGCCGTCGCCTGCCTCGTGACCATGGCCCTGTGGCGGGCGTACCCCCGTGCCTTCCGCTGACCGGATCGCCCCGATCCGCGGGGCCGACCACGCCGCCGTGCTGGACGCTGCCCTCGAGGCACGCGCCGGCGGCCGGGTGCCGCTGGTGGGGGACGAGCGGTGGACGCAGGGTCACTGGGACGCCGTGGTGCGGACCGTGCGGTCCCACGGCGTGCCGCCGGAGGCCGACTGGGCCACCTTCACCTCCGGCAGCGCCGGGACCCCCCGCGTGGTGCTGCGCACCGAGGCCTCCTGGCGCACCGCCTACCCGGCCGTCACCGCCCTGCTGGACGCCCGGGCCGGCGACCGCATCCTCGTCCCCGTGCACCCCGTCTCCTCCATGGCCCTCAACGCAGCCGCGCACGCCCGCGCCACCGGGCTCGACGTCCGCGTCCCGGCCGGGGCCCGGCTGCGGGCCACGGACCTGGCCGGTCCGGACGGCCCCGAGCTGATGCACGGCACCCCGTGGCAGCTGCGGGACCTCGTGGACCTGCTCGAGGCCGGCACCCGCACCACCCTGCGCGGCGTCCTGGTCGGCGGGGACCGGCTGGATCCCGCGCTCGCCGCCCGCGCCCGGGCCCACGGGCTACGCGTGGCGTCCTACTTCGGGGCGGCCGAGCTGTCCTACGTGGCGGCGGACACCGGGGACGGGCTGCGGCCGCTCGACGGGGTGGACGTGCAGGTCCGGGACGGTGTCCTCTGGGTCCGCACCCCCCAGCGCGCCCTGGGCACCGTGGGCGCCGGTGGCCACCTGACCGCCGGCGCCCTGCAGGACGACGACGGCTGGGTCACCGTCGGCGACCGCGCCCGCCTCGAGGACGGGGTGCTGGTCCCGGCTGGACGGGCGGACGAGGCCATCCTCACGGCCGGCGCCACGGTGGTCCCCGCCGACGTGGAGGCCGTGCTGACCAAGATCGAGGGCGTTCAGGCGGCCCTCGTGGTCGGCCGGCCGGACGCCCTGCTCGGCCAGCGGGTGGCCGCCTACCTCGAGCCGGCCCCCGGGACAGTCCTGGACGCCGCCGCCGTGCGGCGGATCCGCTCGGCCGCGGGGGAGTGGCTGGCGGTGGCCCAGCGGCCGCGGCACTGGCGGACCGTCCCGGAGCTGCCGCGGACCGGTTCGGGCAAGGTCCGCCGGTTGGACGCCGGGCAGGCCGAGGCCCTGGCTGGCGAGACCCTGGTCGTCCGTCCGGACGCCTCCCCGGTGGGGGGCCGGGCATGAGCGACGCACCCGCGCCCGGCGTCGCGATCGTCGCCGCCGCCCGTACCCCCGTCACCGGGCGGTCCCGCGCCCAGGGCCACCTCGGCGCCGACCAGCTGGCCGCTCCCGTCCTGCGCCACCTGGCGAGCGCCGCCGGTCAGGTGCCGGCCGCCGTCGTGCTGGGGAACTGCTGCGGCCCGGGCGGCAACCCGGCCCGCGTGGCGGCCCTGGGCGCCGGATTCGGGACGGGGGCCGTGGGCTGGAGCGTGGACGCCCAGTGCGGCGCGGGCCTCGTGGCGATCCAGCAGGCCGCCGACCACGTGCTGCGCACCGGGGCCCCGGTGGCCGCCGGCGGCACGGAGAGCGCCTCCACGGCGCCCGCGCGCCTGCTCTCGGGGGTGCCCTACCGCCAGGCGCCGATGGCCCCGGCGGGATTCGCGGACCCGGACATGACCGAGGCGGCCGACGACCTGGCCCGGCAGCTGGGCCTCGGCCGGGAGCGCCAGGACGCCTTCGCCGCCCGCAGCCATGCCCTCGCCCTGGAGCACGCCGCGCTGCGGTCCCGGGAGACCGTGCCCGGACTGGGGCGCGACGACGGCCCGCGCCGGCTGGGTGCCGGCGTGCTGTCCCGCTTCCGCCCGGTGGTGGACCGCCCCGGGGCCACCGTGACCCCGGCGACCGCGGCCCGGGTCTCCGACGGGGCCGCCGCCGTGCTGCTGGTGCCGGCGGAACGGGCGGGACGCGCCGGAACGGCCACACCGCAGGTAGCGCCGCAGGGTGTACCGAAGCCTGGGGCGGTGGGGGAGCCGGGACGCCCGATGACCGCGCCCTGCCTGCTGCGCGCCTGGGTGCTGACGGGCGGGGACCCGGCGCTGCCCGGGCTGGCACCCGTGGCGGCCGTCCGCGCGGCACTGGACCAGGCCGGCGTCGGGCTCGGGGAGCTCGCCGCCGTGGAACTGGTGGAGGCCTACGCGGCCCAGGCGCTGGCGTCCCTCGACGGGCTGGGGCTCGTCGATCCGGTGGACGGCGGGACCGGCAGCCGGATCGACCCGCGGGTCAACGCCGCCGGCGGGGCGCTCGCGCTGGGCCACCCCTGGGGCGCCTCCGGGGCGCTGGCCGTGGTCCGGCTGGTCCACCGGCTCGACGGGATGGCCCCCGGATCCCTGGGGGTGGCCGCGTGTGCCATCGGCGGGGGCATGGGGGCGGCGATGGTGCTGGAGCGGCTGCCATGACGGTGCAGATCTCCGGGCTGCGGATCGAGGCCGAGGACGGCGGGCGGCGCGCCGTGCTGCTGGATGGTCTCACGTGCACCCTCTCCGCCCACACCACCGCGGTGATCGGGGAGAACGGCTCCGGCAAGTCCACGCTCGCCCGGGCCGTCGGGGGACTGAACCGGCCGGCCGCCGGCACCGTCCACGTCAGTGGCCTGGACACCGTCCGGCAGGCCCGGCAGCTGCGGCGGCGGGTGGGGTTCCTCTTCGCGAACCCGGCCGCCCAGGTCATCATGCCCACGGTGCGCGAGGACGTGGCCCTGACCCTGCGCGGGCGGGGGCTGTCCCGCGGCGAGGTCGCGGAGCGGGTGGAGCGGGCCCTGGTGGAGCACGAGCTGACGGAGCTGGCGGACCGTCCCTGCCTGTCCCTGTCCTCGGGGCAGCAGCAGCGCCTGGCCCTGTGCGCCGTCCTGGTAGGGGAGCCGGACCTCGTGATCGCGGACGAGCCGACCTCCCTGCTGGACGCCCGCCACCGGCGCGCGGTGGCGCGGCGGCTGCTGGACGCGGACGGGCCGGACGTGCTGCTCGTGACGCACGACCTCGAGCTGGCCCGGCGCTGCGAGGAGGCGGTGCTGATCGACGGCGGGCGGCTGGTGCGCCAGGGGCCGCCCGCCGACGTCATCGCCGCCTATGAGGAGCTGCTGCCGGCATGATCTCGCTCTACGTGCCGGGCCGCGGGCCGCTGCACCGGATGCCGGCCGGCGTGAAGCTGGGCGGGTTCGCGGTGCTCGCACTCGCGGTGTCCTTCCTGCCCGCGTCCTGGTGGGCCGCGGCGGGACTGCTGGCCCTGCCGCCCGTGGTGTTCGCCGTGGCGGGGCTGGGGTGGCGGCTGCTCGCCCGGGACGCGCGGCTGCTGGTGATGCTGCTGGCGTTCCTGGTGGTGACGCAGCTGGTCTTCCTGGAACCGGTGCAGGCCGCCACCAACACCGCCCGCGTCCTGAGCCTGGTGCTGCTGGCCCAGGCCGTCACCCGCACCACTCCGGTGGAGGGGGTTCTCGGCGCGGCGGAGGCGCTGTTCGGGCCGTTGCGGCGGTTCGGGGTGCGCCCCGACCGCATCGGCCTGGCCCTCGCGCTGACGCTGGCCGCCGTGGGCCAGCTCGGGCTGTCCATCCGCCAGGTGCGCGAGGCCCAGCGCAGCCGCGGGGTCCGGGCAGGCGCATGGGCGTGGGTGGTTCCGGTGCTCGTGCTCTCCCTCCAGCACGCCGACGACGTCGGCGACGCCCTGGTGGCCCGCGGTCAGTCGTGACCGCAGGTCAGCGGCCGGGCGGCGGGTGCCACAATGGGCGCCATGCAACCCGACGACCTCGATGCCCGGCTGGTCCAGCTGCTGACCGACCATCCGCAGCTGCCCATCCTGGAATGTGCCCGCCGGCTGGGGGTGGCCCGCGGCACCGTCACCAGCCGGCTGGCCCGGCTTCAGGCAGGGGGCGTGATCTCGGCGATCGTCCCGCAGGTCGATCCAGCGGGCTTCGGCTATGACCTGGTGGCCTTCTGCTCGGTGGACATCATCCAGAACATCGGCCACGAACCCGTGACCGAGGGCATCCTCGCGGCCATCCCCGAGGTGACCGACCTCTACACGGTCACCGGGGACCACGACCTGCACCTGCGGGTGGTGGCCCGCAACGGCCAGGACCTGCAGGACGTGCTGGACCGGATCTCCCAGCTGCCCGGGGTGGCGCGCACCTCGTCCTCCCTGGCCCTGCGCACCCACATCCAGGGGCGCACGTTGCCCCTGCTCCATGCGGTGACCGACTCGACTTCCTGAGGCGCCCAGGGCCGGTCAGGGTGTCCAGTTATGTGGCCGTGCGGCCAGTCAGAATGCACAGAGTGTTCAGCTGATGCTGGTTCGATTGCGCAGTGGGGGCTGGCCCCACACACTTCTCGGCAAGACCCGACATCCATCTGGCCGAGGAGTTCCCCGTGACCGCTGCGCCCGCCCCCACCGTCTCACCGACCGTCTCGCCCGCCGCCTCCGCCGTGCGCGCCACCGTGCCCCAGGCCGTGGCCGGAGTGGTCCGGGAGCACGCCGAGCTGCTCTTCGGCCTGATGGGCAACG
Source organism: Citricoccus sp. I39-566 (assembly GCF_031432995.1). Taxonomy (GTDB): domain Bacteria; phylum Actinomycetota; class Actinomycetes; order Actinomycetales; family Micrococcaceae; genus Citricoccus; species Citricoccus nitrophenolicus_A. The sequence continues at coordinate 431,939 of NZ_CP133842.1, read as the reverse complement.
GCAACGCCCACCTGATCAGTGAACTGACCAGCACGGGATTCACGCTCGTGACCGTGCGTCATGAGGCCGGAGCGGTCGCCGCCGCCGATGCCTACTACCGGGCCTCGGGTCGGGTCGGCACCGCGACCGTCACCTACGGTGCCGGCTTCACCAACACCCTCACCGCCCTGGCGGAGGCCTCCCTGGCGCGGATCCCGCTGGTGTTGATCGTGGGAGACGCCCCCACCACGGGGCCGCGCTACTTCGACATCGACCAGGTCGGGATGGCCGCTGCCGCCGGCGTGGAGACCGTCCGCCTGGATGAGCAGGACCCCGCCGCCCAGGTGCGCGACGCCTACGCCCGCGCCGCGTCCGGACGGCGCCCCGTCGTCGTCGCGATCCCCTACGACCTGGTGGAAGTGCCGGTCCGCACCCCGGCCGGCCCCTCGGCGGAGAGCGCCGGAGGCTCGCCGGCCGACGGAGGGACCGCCGGTGATGCGCCGGCCGAAGCTGACCTCGAGCCGCTGGTCGCCGCGTTGCGCACGGCGGAGCGGCCACTGCTCGTCGCCGGCCGGGGCGTGCTGGACTCCCCGGGCGGCCCCGAGGCGATGCGAAACCTGGCCGACCGGTTGGGGGCCCTGCTGGCGACCTCCGTGATGGCCCGCACGGTGGCCGGCCCCGAGGGCGACCTGGGCATCGCCGGTGGCTTCGGCCGCCTGGAGCGGGTGGAGATCATGCGCCAGGCCGATGTGGTGCTGGTGGTCGGTGCCAGTATGAACCCCTTCCAGATGCGCTATGGCACGGTCTTCGGGTCGGAGGCCACCGTGCTGCAGGTCGACGTGGACCCGGCGCGCCGGCATCAGCGCACCGCGCACTTCCTGCCGGCCGACGCCGGCACCGCCCTCCGGGCGCTCATGGGCCGCGTCGGCGCCAGCCCGGCCGAGAACGGCCGGGCTGACGGCGGCTGGCGGGCCCGCCAGCCGATTCCGCCGGCTCCCCGGTTGGCCCCCTCGGAAGACGGGCTGGCCGCCGACGGCCGACTGGACCCGCGGGCCATGGCCCTGGCCCTGGAGGAGATCCTGCCCCGGGAGCGGACCTTCGTGCAGGACGGCGGGCACTTCATCGGCTGGATCCCACTGATGTGCTCCGTTCCGGACGCCCGCTCCCACACGTTCGTGGGCACGGCCTTCCAGTCGATAGGTCTCGGATTCCCGTCCGCCGTCGGCGCCGCGATGGCCCGGCCGGACCGGACCACCGTGCTGGTGACCGGTGACGGGGGCGGCCTGATGGCCCTGGCCGACCTGGAGAGCTTCGTGAAGCAGGCCCGCTCCGGCGTGGTGGTGGTCTTCAACGACGCCGCCTACGGGGCCGAGCTGCACCAGTACGCCGCGCGCGGGCTGGACGAGCGGGCCATGCTCATCGACGAGGTCGACTTCGCCGCCGTGGGCCGGACCTTCGGGGCCGAGGGGATCAAGGCGCGCAGCCTGCAGGACCTGGATGCTCTGCGGGACTGGGTGGTCCGGGGCGCCGAGGGCGTGTTCGTGCTGGACCTGCCGATCTCCCAGGACGTCGTGGCCGAGTACATGGCCGAGTCCATGGCCGGCGCGGTCCCGGCCCCGCGGCCGCTGCCCGTGGACTGAGGGCGGGTCGGCGGAGGGACGCAGCACGCCAGACACCGCAGAAGACAGGGCTGGGGCCGGGACGGAATGTCCTGCCCCAGCCCTGTCTGGTGGGGCGGGACAGGCCACGCTGAGTGGCGTCCACCACGCCCGGGAAGGTAGGGGGTGTTCAAGGTCACGCTGGATCGTATACGATCAGGCTGCAATGAGACGGGCGCCACAGCGGGCCCGGGGTCCAGCGGGCGGTGCGACACCGACGGCCTGACTGGACCCGGACGCCGACAGGAGCAGGAGACCATGACCGAGACACCCGCAGCGGACCATCAGCACAGCCAGGCCCCGAGCCCGGTGGACTTCTCCGATCGACAGCACCGCCCCGGCAAGATCATCGCCCTGCACCTGAACTACCCCTCGCGGATCGCCCAGCGCGGCCGGTCCCCGAAGTTCCCGGGCTACTTCCTCAAGGCAGGCTCCTCCGTGGCCCGCAGCGGCGACGCCATCGAGCGCCCCGAGGGTACCGAGCTGCTGGCCTATGAGGGCGAGATCGCCCTGGTCCTCGGCGAGACCTGCCGCCGGGTGTCCCCCGAGGAGGGCTGGTCCAAGGTCTCCGGCATCACCGCGGCCAATGACTGGGGCCTGTACGACCTGCGCCATGCGGACAAGGGCTCGAATCTCAAGAACAAGTCCGGTGACGGCTACACCCCGCTCGGGCCGAACGTCATCCCGGCCGCCGGCCTGGATCCCCAGCAGCTGCGGGTGCGCACCTGGGTCAACGGCGAGCTGACGCAGGACGACACCACCGAGGGGCTCGTGTTCCCCTTCGGCCAGCTGATCGCCGACCTCTCCCAGCTGATGACCCTGGAGGCCGGGGATGTCATCCTGACGGGCACCCCGGCCGGCTCCTCCGTGGCCCAGCCGGGCGACGTCGTCGAGGTCGAGGTGGACGCCCCGCAGGCTCCCGGCGCCCCCAGCACCGGCCGCCTCGTCACCCCCGTGCGATCTTCCGGCCGCGCCCTGCCCGACTTCGGGGCCCAGCCGCAGGTGGACGACGCCCAGCGTGCGGAGGCCTGGGGCTCGCGCGAGGCCGCCGGACTGCCGGCCGAGGCGGAGGAGGCCGGCGTCTGGCCCTATCGCTACGTGCCGGACGCCCCCGCCGCGGACCGCACCCTGCTCACCGCCGAGCTGCGGGCCAGGATCGGGGAGACCGCGGTCGCCACCCTCACGGCCCAGCTGCGCAAGCGGGGCATCGACAATGCCACCATCGACGGCGTGCGGCCCACCCATCCGGGCCAGCGCATCCTCGGCTACGCCAAGACCCTGCGCTACGTGCCCAACCGCGAGGACCTGTTCAAGCGCTTCGGCGGCGGGTTCAACGCCCAGAAGCGCGCCATGGACACCGTCGAGCCGGACGACGTGGTGGTCATGGAGGCCCGCGGCGAGACGGGCACCGGCACCCTCGGGGACGTCCTGGCGCTGCGCGCCCAGGTCCGCGGCGCCACGGCGGTGGTGACCGACGGCGGCGTGCGGGATTCCGCGGCAGTCGCCGAGGTGGGCCTGCAGGTCTACTCCAACGGCGCGCACCCGGCCGTCCTCGGCCGGCGCCACATCCCGTGGGAGGTGGGTGGGACGATCGCCTGCGGTGGCACGACCGTCCAGCCCGGGGACATCATCATCGGTGACGACGACGGCGTCGTGGTGGTTCCCCCCGCCCTGCTGGCCGAGGTGGTCGACGCCGCGTGGGAGCAGGAGCAGCAGGATGCCTGGGTCTACGAGCAGGTCGAGGCGGGACACCCGGTGGACGGGCTGTTCCCGCCGAACGCCGAGTGGAAGTCGAGGTACGAGGAGTACCGCGCGTCCCGCCCGAACCGGGCCGAGCGATGACCGTGACCGCGGCCAACACCGCCGCCTCCTCCAAGGCGGATGTGGCCTACCAGCGGATCCTGTCCGGCATCAATGCCGGGCGCTATGCCCCCGGGGCCCGGCTGGTGCTCGCCCAGCTCGCCGCCGAACTCGAGATGTCCGTGGTCCCCGTGCGGGAGGCCATCCGGCGCCTGCAGTCGGAGTCGGTGGTGGCCTACACCCGCAATGTCGGGGCGACCGTGATCGGGATCGACCCGGAGATCTACCACGACACCATGGAGACGCTGGCGCTGGTGGAGGGATACTCCACGGCACTGTGCGCCCCCTTGGTCACCGCGGAGGAGATCGAGAGGGCGCGGGCCATCAACGAGCGGATGCGAGGACTCCTGACGGACTTCAACGCCCTGGAGTTCACGCGGCTCAACAAGGAATTCCACTCCGTGCTGTTCGAGCACCACCAGAACAGCCACATCCTGGACCTCGTCCACCGGGGCTGGGCCCGCCTGGCCGCGCTGCGCTCCTCGACCTTCGCCTACGTCCCCCACCGGGCCGACCGCTCGGTGGCCGAACACGATCAGCTGCTGGACCTGATCGCCGACGGCGCGGAGTTCGCCGCGGTGGAGCAGGCCGCCCGCCACCACCGACTCAACACCCTGAACGCCTACCTGGACCACGTCGCCGCGAGCAACGGCGACGCCGACTCATCTGTCTGACGACCGAGAGGACCCCTCCCATGGCTAACACGTCTGCCCAGAGCACTGACTTCGTTCCCGCGAACCTTCCGTCGAGGATCCAGCACTACATCGGCGGACAGCACGTCGACTCGATCGACGGGGACACCTTCGACGTGCTGAACCCGGTCACCAGCCAGCCCTACGTGCAGGCCGCCTCCGGCAAGGTCGCGGACATCGATGCCGCTGTGGCCGCCGCCAAGGAAGCCTTCGAGAACGGCCCGTGGCCGAGCATGCTCCCGCGCGATCGCTCCCGGGTGCTGCACAAGATCGCGGACATCGTGGAGACCCGCGGCCAGGAGCTGGCCGAGATGGAGTGCTACGACACCGGGCTGCCGATCTCCCAGGCCCTGGGTCAGGCCCGCCGCGCCGCCGAGAACTTCCGTTTCTTCGCGGACCTGATCGTGGCCCAGCACGATGACGCCTTCAAGGTCCCCGGCCGCCAGGCGAACTACGTCAACCGCAAGCCGATCGGGGTGGCCGGCCTCATCACCCCGTGGAACACCCCGTTCATGCTCGAGTCCTGGAAGCTCGGCCCGGCCATCGCCACGGGCAACACCGTGGTGCTCAAGCCGGCGGAGTTCACCCCGTTGTCCGCCTCCCTCTGGCCGGGCATCTTCGAGGAGGCCGGTCTGCCGGCCGGGGTGTTCAACATGGTCCACGGCTATGGCGAGGAGGGCTTCGCCGGAGACTCCCTGGTCAAGCACCCGGACGTGCCGCTGATCTCCTTCACCGGCGAGTCCCGCACCGGGCAGATCATCTTCGGCAATGCAGCGCCCTACCTGAAGGGCCTCTCCATGGAACTGGGCGGCAAGTCCCCGGCCGTGGTCTTCGAGGACGCCGATCTGGACGCCGCGATCGACGCCACCGTCTTCGGCGTCTTCTCCCTCAACGGCGAGCGCTGCACCGCCGGCTCCCGCATCCTGGTCCAGCGCGGCATCTACGACGAGTTCGTGGAGCGCTACTCGGCCCAGGCGAAGCGCGTGAAGGTCGGCCTGCCGCACGAGGAGTCCACCGAGGTCGGTGCCCTGGTCCACCCGGAGCACTTTGAGAAGGTCATGTCTTACGTGGAGATCGGCAAGTCCGAGGCGCGCCTGACGGCAGGGGGCGGCCGGCCCGAGGAGTTCCCGGAGGGGAACTTCATCCAGCCGACCGTCTTCGCCGACGTCGCCCCGGACGCCCGGATCTTCCAGGAGGAGATCTTCGGACCCGTCGTGGCCATCACCCCGTTCGACACGGACGAGGAGGCCCTCGAGCTGGCCAACAACACCAAGTACGGCCTGGCCGCGTACATCTGGACGAACGACCTGAAGCGGTCCCACAACTTCGCCCAGAACGTGGAGGCGGGCATGGTGTGGCTGAACTCCAACAACGTCCGCGACCTGCGCACCCCCTTCGGCGGCGTCAAGGCCTCCGGCCTGGGACACGAGGGCGGCTACCGCTCGATCGACTTCTACACCGACCAGCAGGCCGTGCACATCAACCTCGGCGAGGTCCACAACCCGGTCTTCGGCCGGCAGGAGGAAGCCGCCGAGGACCTCCAGGCGTGACCGGCCCCGGCCGCTCCGTACCCCGCCGGCTGTCCACGCAGCCTTCCCCGTCTTCCCCCACAGAGTAAGGACCATCATGACCCACCTCGATGACCGGACGATGACGTCCTCCGGCTTCTACGTCTCCCAGGAAGCCCCCATCGTCGCCGACAACCCCGTCCCGACCCCGCAGGCCCCGGCCCCGGACATCCTGCGCTGCGCCTACATGGAGCTCGTGGTCACGGACCTGCAGCGCTCCCGCGAGTTCTACGTGGAGGTGCTCGGCCTGACCGTGACCGAGGAGGACGAGGACACCATCTACCTGCGGTCGCTGGAGGAGTTCATCCACCACAACCTGGTCCTGCGCAAGGGTCCGGTGGCCGCCGTCGCCGTCTTCTCCTACCGCGTGCGCAGCCCGGAGGACCTGGACAAGGCCGTGGCCTTCTACGAGGAGCTCGGCTGCCGCGTGGAGCGCCGGAAGGAGGGCTTCACGAAGGGCATCGGCGACTCCGTGCGCGTGGAGGACCCGCTGGGCTTCCCCTACGAGTTCTTCCATGAGGCGGAGCACGTGGAGCGCCTGGCCTGGCGCTATGACCTGTACACCCCGGGGGCGCTGGTCCGCCTGGACCACTTCAACCAGGTCACCCCGGACGTGCCGCGGGCCACGAAGTTCATGCAGGACCTGGGCTTCCGTGTCACCGAGGACATCCAGGACGACGAGGGCACGGTGTACGCCGCGTGGATGCGGCGCAAGCCGACCGTGCACGACACGGCCATGACCGGTGGCGACGGCCCGCGCATGCACCACGTCGCCTTCGCCACCCACGAGAAGCACAACATCCTGGCCATCTGCGACAAGATGGGCGCCCTGCGCATCTCCGACCGGATCGAGCGCGGGCCCGGCCGGCACGGCGTGTCCAACGCGTTCTACCTGTACATCCTGGACCCGGACGGCCACCGGATCGAGATCTACACCCAGGACTACTACACCGGCGACCCGGACAACCCCGTGGTCACCTGGGACGTGCATGACAACCAGCGCCGCGACTTCTGGGGCAACCCCGTGGTCCCCTCCTGGTACACCGAGGCCTCGCTCGTGCTGGACCTGGACGGCACGCCGCAGGAGGTCACGGCCCGCGAGGAGAAGTCCGAGATGGACGTGACCATCGGCGCCGACGGCTTCTCCTACACCCGTGAAGGGGATGCGGACGGCACCTACCAGGGTGAGGCCGCCAAGGGCTTCAAACTCGGACACCAACTGTAGAGGCGGGGGAGGCACGGACATGCTTGACCACTCGACGCACGTCGCTATCGCCGACGAGCTGCACCGGGCCGGCGAGGACCGGACGCCGGTTCCGCTGCTCACGGCGCGGTACCCGGACATGGGGATCGAGGACTCCTATGCGGTCCAGGGGATCTGGGCCCAGCGGCAGATCGACGCCGGCCGGACGAAGGTCGGTCACAAGATCGGCCTGACCTCCAAGGCCATGCAGGACGCCACCGGGATCGATGAACCGGACTACGGGGTCATCTTCGACGACATGGTGATGGAGTCCCGCCACGTCTTCGAGTGGTCGCGCTACACGCATCCGCGGGTCGAGATGGAGCTGGCCTTCGTGCTGAAGGACACCCTCGCGGGCCCGGGGGTGACGCTGTTCGACGTCCTGCGGGCCACCGAGTACGTGGTGCCGGCGCTGGAGGTGCTGGACTCCCGGATCGAGATGGAGGGGCGCACGATCACCGACACCATCAGCGACAACGCCGCGATGGGCGCCATGGTGTTCGGCGGCCGCCCGGTGGCGCCCGACGCCGTGGACCTGCGCTGGGTCGCCGGGATGCTGTCCCGGAACCAGGAGATCATCGAGACGGGCGTGGCCGCCGGGGTGCTCAACCACCCGGCCAACGGGGTGCACTGGCTGGCGAACCGGATCGCCGGGCACGGGGACGTGCTGGAGGCCGGGGAGATCATCCTGGCCGGTTCCTTCACCCGGCCCATGTGGGTCTACGCGGGGGACACCGTCTACGCCGACTACGGGAACCTGGGGACCGTGACATGCCGATTCGCCTAGAGCCGCAGCCGAGCTTCAAGGACCTGTTCAGCGCGCAGGCGCGCGCCGGCCGGAACGGCCGGGCCCCGGCCGGGATGTTCATCAACTCGGCCGACCCCTCCGTCACCGAGATCTGCGCCTCCGCCGGCCTGGACTTCCTGCTGATCGACGGCGAGCACGCCCCGCTGGGCCTGGAGACCATCCAGTCCCAGCTGCGGGCCATGGCCGGATACCCGGTCATCCCCGTGGCCCGGGTGCCCGCCCTGGACCCCGTGCTGGTCAAGCAGTACCTGGACCTGGGGGCGCAGTCCCTCGTCATCCCGATGGTGGACAGTGCCGAAGACGCCGAGCGGGCCGTCCGCGCGATGCACTACCCGCCGCGCGGGATGCGCGGGGTCGGCTCGGCCCTGGCGCGCTCGGCGCGCTGGAACCGGGTCCCGGACTACCTGGCCCGGGCCGGGGACCTCGTGACCCTCGTGGTGCAGATCGAGTCCGCGGCCGCCGTCGCCGCCGCCGGACAGATCGCGGCCGTGGACGGCGTGGACGGGATCTTCATCGGCCCCTCCGACCTGGCCGCCTCCATGGGCCTGATCGGCCAGCAGAACCATCCGGACGTCGTCGCCGCGGTGAAGACCGTGATCGGGCAGGCCCGGCAGGCCGGGAGGTTCGTCGGAGTCAACGCCTTCGCCCCGGACCAGGCCCGGGACTACCTGGCCGCCGGCGCCGACTTCGTCAACGTCGGGGCCGACGTCGCCCTGTTGGCCCGTGCCACCGAGGCCCTCGCCGACGCCTGGTGTGCCACCGGCACCGCCGAATAGAACGCTAGAACACCTGTAGAGGAGACCACATGCTGTTTCACCACAACGGGTACGTGTCCGGGGACCCGCGGGTCCAGCCCGCCGCCGGAGTGGGCGTGGACCGTTCCCCCGAGCTGCCCGAGACCATGGACGTCCTGGTAGTCGGCGCAGGACCGGCCGGCATGACCGCCACCGCCCAGCTGGCCAGCTTCCCCGAGGTGATGACCTGCCTCGTCGACCGCCGCCCGCAGCGTCTGGAGATCGGCCAGGCCGACGGCATCCAGGCCCGGAGCGTCGAGACGTTCCAGGCCTTCGGGTTCGCCGAGGAGATCGTCGCGGAGGCGTACCACCTGACCGAGATGAACTTCTGGAAGCCGGATCCGCGCCAGAGCGGCCACATCATCCGGACCGCGCGGGCCGTGGACGACCCGGCCGGCGTCAGCGAGTTCCCGCACCTGATCGTCAACCAGGCCCGGGTGCTGGACTACTTCGCCCGCTTCGCCCGTCACGCGCCGTCCCGCACGGAGCCCTACTGGGGCTGGGAGTTCGTGTCCCTGGAGGTCGGCGAGGGCGAGTACCCCGTGACCGTCACGCTGAAGCGCACCGGCGAGACCGCGCAGTCCGGCGTGAACCCGGGCGAGACCCGCACCATCCGCACGAAGTACGTGGTCGGCGGCGATGGCGCGCACTCGAAGGTCCGCCGGGACATCGGCGCCCAGCACGTGGGTGCCGTGTCCTACCACGCCTGGGGCGTCATGGACGTCATCGCGGAGACCGACTTCCCGGACATCCGCACCAAGTGCGCCATCCAATCCGAGCACGGCTCCATCCTGCACATCCCGCGCGAGGGCGGCTTCCTGTTCCGGATGTACGTGGACCTCGGCGAGGTGGACCAGCATGACGCCGGTGCCGTCCGCAAGACCCCGATCGAGTCGATCATCGCCCAGGCCAACCAGATCGTCTCGCCCTACACGGTGGACGTGAAGGACGTGGCGTGGTGGAGCGTCTACGAGGTGGGCCACCGGGTGACCGACCGGTTCGACGACGTGTCGGCCGAGGATGTCGGCCGGCGGCATCCCCACGTGTTCATCGCCGGCGACGCCTGCCACACCCACTCGGCGAAGGCCGGGCAGGGCATGAACGTCTCCATCCAGGACGCGTTCAACCTGGGGTGGAAGCTGGGCCATGTGCTGACCGGGCTCAGCCCGGAATCGCTGCTGTCCACCTACTCGGCCGAGCGGCAGCCGGTGGCCCAGAAGCTCATCGACTTCGACCGTGAGTGGTCCTCGATGATGGCCGCCAAGCCGGAGGAGCTGGAGAGCTCCACCGCGCTGGAGGACTTCTACCAGAAGACCGCGGAGTTCCCGGCCGGCTTCATGACGGAGTACCCGGCCGGGATGCTCGTGTCCGAGGCCTCCCACCAGGCGCTGGCCAGCGGGTTCCCCCTCGGCAAGCGCTTCAAGGCGCACCCGGCCAAGCGCGTCGCCGACACCACTCCGCACCGCTTCGGGCATCAGCACGCGGCGGACGGGCGCTGGCGGATCTACGCCTTCGCCGACGCCGCCCTGTCCTCCGCCCAGGACTCGGCCCTGCGGACCTGGGCCGACTGGCTGGACTCCGAGGCCTCCCCGGTCCGGCGCTTCACCCCCGCAGGCCGGGATCTGGACGCGCTGTTCGACGTCCAGGTGGTCTACCAGCAGCCCCACGAGGAGGTGGAGCTGATGGAGACGCCCTCGATCTTCCGTCCGCAGGTCGGCCGGCTCCAGGTCTCCAACCTCAACAAGGTCTGGGGCGTGGACCCGGAGGACGACCTTTTCGAGGCGCGCGGCCTGCGCCGCGACGGCGTAATCGTGGTGGTCCGCCCGGACCAGTACGTCTCCGCGGTGCTCCCGCTGAGCGCCACGGACGAGTTGACCGACTTCTTCGAGCCGATCTTCACCCCGTGACCCCGGCCTACTCCTCTCCCCGTGCTCGCTCGGCCGATCAGCGGGCGAACCGCGTCAGCCGCAGCGAGTTGGCCACCACCAGCACCGAGCTCAGGGCCATGGCGGCGCCGGCGAGCATGGGGTTGAGCAGTCCGACGGCGGCCACCGGGATGCCGATGGTGTTGTAGGCGAAGGCCCAGAACAGGTTGGACTTGATGATGCCGAGGGTCTTGCGGCTGAGCTGCACCGACTGCACCACCTGGCCCAGCGAGGAGCCCATCACGGTGATGTCCGCGGCCTCCCGGGCCACGTCCGTACCGGAACCCATGGCGATCCCCAGGTCCGCCTGGGCCAGGGCCGGGGCGTCGTTCACGCCGTCCCCCACCATGGCCACCACTCGGCCGGCCCGCTGCAACTCGGTCACCCTGGCCACCTTGTCCTCGGGGCGAACCCCGGCGAACACATCCTCCGGCGAGATCCCGACGGCGGCCGCCACCTGGGCGGCGACGGCGGCGTTGTCCCCGGTCAACAGGATCGGGCGCAGGCCCAGGCGCTTGAACTCGGCGACGGCGGGCGCCGAGGACTCCTTGACCGTGTCCTGCAGTGAGATGATCCCGGCAACCCGACCGTCGACCGAGATCCACACGGCGGTGGCCCCGGCCTGCTCGGCCTCGGCGAGCCGCTGCTCCTGCTCGGCCGTCAGGGCCCCAGAGTTCAGCTGCGTGACGATGTAGCTGGACCGCCCCGCCGCCACCGTGTGCGGCAGCACCGTGCCGCGGACGCCTCCGCCGGCAGCCGACTCGAAGCCGTCCACGTCGGGGACCGTGCCGCCGTTCGCCTCGCGGGCGGCCGCCGTGATCGCGGTGGCGATGGGGTGCTCGGAATGTGCCTCGACCGCACCGGCCATCAGGAGGAGGTGGCCGGCGTCGTGCCCGTCCAGGGGCGTCACCGAGGTGACGGCGAGGTCACCGGCGGTGACGGTGCCGGTCTTGTCCAGCACGATGGTGTCCACCGTGCGGGTGTCCTCGAGGACCTCGGGGCCGCGGATGAGGATGCCCAGCTGAGAGGCGCGGCCGGTGCCGGCCAGCAGGCCCACGGGCGTGGCGAGGCCCAGCGCGCAGGGGCACGCGATGACGAGGACGGCGACGGCGGCGCGGAAGGCCGCATGCAGGTCACCGGAGAGGAGGAGCCAGAGGGCGAAGGTGATGACGGCGATCACCAGCACGATCGGCACGAAGACCGCGGAGATGCGGTCCGCCAGCCGGGCGATCGGGGCCTTGCCGGTCTGGGCATCCGAGACGAGCCGGCCCATCTGGGCGAGCGTGGTGTCCGAGCCGGTGCGCGTGGCGCGGACGAGCAGTCGGCCGGAGGTGTTGACGGTGGCGCCGGTGACGGTGTCCTCCGGACCGACCTCCTCGGGGACGGACTCGCCCGTGACGACGGAGGTATCCACCGCTGAGTGGCCGGCGACCACGTAGCCGTCCGTGGCGACCTTCTCCCCGGGGCGGACCACGAACTCATCGCCCGGGACAAGCTCGGCGGCGGGGACGGTGGTCTCCACCCCGTCCCGCAGCACGGTGGCGGTCTTGGCGCCCAGGTCCAGCAGGGACTTCAGGGCCGCCCCGGCCTGCTTCTTGGCGCGGGCCTCCAGCCAGCGGCCGAGCAGCAGGAAGGTGGTGACCACGCCGGCCGTCTCGAAGTACAGCTGATGATCGGCCATCGAGGCCATGCCGCCGCCGTGGGCTGCGCCGGCCATCGCCGTCATGCCGGGGTCCAGGAGCAGCTCGACCGTGGAGAACGACCATGCGGCCAGCACGCCGATGGAGACGAGCGTGTCCATGGTGGAGGAGCCATGCCGGGCGGCCTTGAACGCGGCGGTGTGGAACGGCCACGCGGACCAGAACGTCACCGGGGTGGCCAGGACGAGGGCGACCCAGCCCCAGTGCGGGAACTGCAGGGCCGGGACCATGGAGACCAGGAACAGCGGGATGGTCAGGATCGCGGCCCCGATGAGCCGCGGGCGGATCACGTCCCCGGACGGCCCATGGTTCAGGTGGTCGCTGTGGTCGCTGTGGTCGCTGTGCTCTCCGTGTGCGGCTTGGTCGGAGTGGTCATGTCCCTCCCCCTCCTCGGGCACAGAGTGACGGGCGGACGTCACCTGTGTGGGGGCGGGGTCACTTGGTGCGCGGCGGAGGGTGGCCGTGTAGCCGGCCCGGTCCACGGCCGCCACGAGCTCCTCGTCCGTGACGGAGGAGGGGGCCGTGACCGCGGCGGACTCCAGGGGGAGGTTGACCGAGGCGGTGACGCCCTCGAGCTTGCCGAGCTTGCGCTCCACCCGCCCCACGCAGGAGGCGCACGTCATGCCCGTGATGTCCAGGTCCACCCGCCGGGTGGTCGGTGTCTGCGTCATGGCGGCCTCAGGCGAGGTCCAGTCCGGGGGTGGCGATGGCGTAACCGGCCTCCTCGACGGCGGCCTTCAGGTCCTCGGGGGCGACCGCGCCTGGCGCGGTGGTCGTCACGGTGGCCGTGGAGGTGCCGCCGGCCACGAGGTTCACCTCCACCCCGGTGACGCCCGGCAGCTCCTGGAGCTCCTCGGTGACGCTCGCGACGCAGTGGTTGCAGGTCATGCCGTTGATCTTGAGGTCGGTGGTGCTCATGGTGATTCTCCTCCAGAGGGTGATGGTTACGGTGCTGGCGGGCCGGGGCGTCAGCGCATGAGCCGCGCGATGGCGGCGGTGGCCTCGGCGACCTTCGCCTGGACGGCCTCGTCGTTGCCCGTGTCCCGGGCCTCGCGGGCGGCATCGGCCACGCAGTGGCCCATGTGGTCTTCGAGCAGACCGAGGCTGACGGCGTGCAAGGCCTTCGTGGCGGCCGCGACCTGCGTCAGGATGTCGATGCAGTACTGGTCCTCGTCGACCATCCGGGAGATGCCCCGGACCTGTCCCTCGATGCGCCGCAGCCGCTTGAGGTAGGCGTCCTTGTCCGGACTGTAACCGTGGTGGGCGTGCCCGTCTGCGGGATCCGGCTGGGCCTCGATCGCTGTGCTCATGACGCCACCATATACCCCTTGGGGGTATAAACTCAAGTACCCCTAGGGGGTATGACTGCCCGGCGGCGGGCGCGGGAGTGTGGCGCTCAGGCCTCGGCGTCGGGTCCGATCTCTCGGATGAGTTCCTGGACGCGGGCCTCGAGCTCGTCGCGCACGCGGCGGACCTCCTCCAGGGGCTTTCCCTCCAGGCTGGGGATGTCCCAGTCGCGGTAGTCCTTGCCCTCCATCCGCTGGACCTGATCGGCGCAGGCCAGGGTGATGACGAACTGCGCCGCCTCGTGCACATCCGCGGAGAGGGGCTTGGGGTAGGCGTGCTCGAGGGAGACGCCGACCTCGTCCATGGCCTCCAGGGCAGTGTCATAGATCCGCCCGCCGGGCTCCACGCCGGCGGAGCGGGCCGTGACGAGGCCGGCGGAGTGCTTGAGGACGAGCGAGGCGGCCATCTGGGAGCGGCCGGCGTTGGCGTCGTCCACGAAGAGCACGCGGGGGGAGGTGGATTCGATGGCACCCCGGGCGATGGCGATCGAGCGCAGGCGGTGGTCTGCGAAGTTCCCGGCGGAGGCGGTGAGGTGGGTCTTGACGGCGGCGGTCCGGTCCAGCTCCTCGTAGGACTCCTGGACGATCCGGTCGACCGTCTCGCGGTCCACCACGTCCGCGTACCGCTCGTAGAGGTGGGCCGCGGTGCGGCCGAGGACGTTGCGGTCGAGGGCTCGGGTGGCGGCGGTGGCGTGCGGGGCAGTGTCCTGGTCCATCATCACTCCAGAGGTGTTGGTGGTGGGCTGTCCAGCACCATGCTGTCCGGGGTGGGCGGACCGGTCAAGGTCCTCAGGCGCTCATCGACAGGGGCGGATGCTCCCGTCGGCCGTCTGCGCGGCCGGCGGCCTGACCGTCACCGGATCCGGCGTCGGCGGGGACCCCGATCTCCCGCATCAGATCCAGGACCCGCCGCTCGAGGTCGTCCCGCATGGCGCGGATGTCCTCCAGGGACCGGCCCACGAAGTTCGGGATGTCCCAGTCGCGGTAGTGCTGGCCGGTCAGCTGCTCCACCTGCCCCGCGCAGCCGAGGGTCACCACGTGCTGCGCGGCCCGGTGCACGTCCACGGACAGGGGCTTGGGGTAGGCGTGGTCCAGGGGGACGCCGATCTCGGCCATGACGGCCACGGCGTCCTCGTAGAGGTGCCCGGCGGGCGCCAGCCCGGCGGAGCGGGCGGTGATCCGCCCCGCAGAGTGCTTGAGCAGCAGGGAGGCGGCCATCTGGGACCGTCCGGCATTGGCATCGTCGATGAACAGGACCCGCGGCAGGGGCGACTCGATGATCCCCTGGGCGATGCCGAGGGACCGCAGCTGGCTGTCCGCGAAGTGACCCGCCAGCAGGGGGAGGTAGGTCTTCACGGTGGCCCGCCGGTCCATCTCCCGGTAGGACTCCGCCAGGATGCGGTCCACGGTCGGCCGGTCGGCCACCCGGGCGAAGCGCTCGTGCAGGTGGGCGGCGGTCCGCTCCAGCACGTGGCGGTCCAGGGCGGGGATGACGGCGCCGGGGTCCGCGTTGTGATGCGGCGACGGCTCGTGGCTGGTGTGGTTCCCGTTCATGACAGCTCCTTCGGCAGGGAGTGCGGGGATCAGGCGGCGGCCGGAACCGCCTCGGTCAACCCCTCGCGGTGGGTCACGCCCTCGGCGACACCGGCGGCCAGTCCGCGCAGGGTGTTCTCGGCACGGTGGACGGCCAGGGTGGGCAGGTAGGTCTTCAGGCGCGCGGTCCGGTCCAGCTCGCGATAGGCGGCGCTGACCGCGGAGCGGACGACCTCCTGCTCCAGTGCGGCGTACTTGGTCTGCAGGCGCTGGGTGGCCCGGGCCAGCACGCGGGCATGCAGGATGTGGTTGGGCCCGGTCGGCAGCGAGCCGTCCAGGCCGTTCCCTGCGGGGGCGGGGGCGGCGTGGCGCCCGGCCGGACGGGCCTGGTCCGCGGTGGAACGCGAATACTCGGTCATGACGTGGGTGGTCATGGGCACCTCCTTCAGTGGTCCCGGCGACCTCTCGTCGGCGGGTCCGTTCCCCTCATCAGATGAACAAAAGGTAAACGGAACATGAATCAGCATAGTCTATTCGGCATCGCACCGGTAGTACCCGTGGGCGATTCCCTGCCCGGACACCCGGAGGAGCGCCCTGTCAGCACGCCGTTGAGGCCGTCCCGACCGCCCGAGTCGCCGCGCGTCCCCCCGATTAACCCGGACGTGCCAGAATCGGCGAGCGTGACGGACTTCAGTGCAACCCCGCAAACCGCCACCGGCCGTTGGCCCCTGACCCGCGCCCCGGAGGGCGGCTCCGGACCGCTCTCCCGGCTGCTGTCCATCCGCCGACTGACCAGCCCGGTGGCCCGCGAGTCCCTCGCCATCTGGGTGGCCATCGCCGCCGGTGTGGCGGGCGCCGCCGTCGGGATCCTGGTCTTCCTCGGGCGCCGGGCGCCACTGTCCGGCGACTTCTCGGTGGGCACCGCCGCCGCCATCCTCACCGCCGCGGCCGCGGGCCTGGCCTGCCTGGTGGGACTGGCCCGCTCCACCCGCACCACGCACCAGTGGATGATCCAGCGGCACTGGGCCTGGATGGTGGGGGACGCGGTGGGGCTCGTGGTGGTGCACGCCTCGATCGCCGTGATGGCCTGCCTGGCCCTGTTCCGGCTGTTCCAGGAGTCCTTCACCGGCCTGACTGTGGACGGGATCGCTTCCACCGTGATGCTCACGATCACCGGCTCCGTGGCCGGCTACCTCGGGTTCAACTCCTCCGCCCGGATCTCCACGCGCTCGCTGTCCACGCTGCTGGCACTGTTCATGGCGTCCGGGATGATCGTCTCGATGCTGCTGGCGGAGAACCCCTTCTGGTGGCACGCGTTCTTCTCCGAGCTCGGCACGGGCCAGGCGGGGATCCTGTCCTTCTGGACCTTCAACACCACCCTCACGGTGTCCGGACTGGTGCTGACCACCCTGTCCTCCTTCATCACCCAGGACCTGTTCTCCTGGGCCCGGGCCCAGGCCAGGATGGGGGTCCGCAAGGCCCGGATCGGGGTGCTGCGCTGGTCCCTGTTCATCATCGGGCTGTGCATGATGGGCGCCGGCGTGGTCCCCATCAACTTCTCCGACCCCGTCCACTCGACCTTCATCCGGGTCCTCGGCGTGGTGTTCATCGTCCTGCTGGCATCCATCCAGCTCTGGCTGCCCGGCTTCCCGGCCGCGGTCTACGTGGGCACCTACCTCATGCTGGCCCTGGGCATCATGGCCACCCTGCTGTGGTTCCCGCTGCGCTACTACAACCTCACCGGCTTCGAGCTGGCCATGGGCGGGGTCATCTACGCCTGGCTCGTGGTCTTCATCCGCAACCTCGATGCCGTGCTCACCGAGGCCGGCATGGGCGACCAGGCCCGCGAGGAGGCCGTCGAGGAGGCGGCTGGGGCCGTGGGATCCGGGACGGCGCCGCGCGCGGGGAGGACGCCGGCGCCCGGGCCCGGCACGGCAGCACGCACGACGCCGGCCCTGCAGCCGGACGGCCGGCCCGCCTTCCGCGGGTGGCAGGTGGGACCCCACGCGTCTGACGGAGACGGGCGGCGGCCGTGACCGGCGGATCCCGGCGTGGCCCGACCACCACGGTGGAGCTGGCCCGGGAGGCCGTGGTGCTGGCCGGTGCCGGGACGGCCATCCTGCTGCAGGTCGCCCACCGCCCCGTGGGGGCCGGGGTGGCACGCCACTCCGACTTCGCCGCCGACCCGCTGCGGCGGCTGCGCCACACCCTCCAGTTCGTGTACGCCGCCGTGCTGCCGGAGGCGGAGCCCGCGCGGGCGCGGATCGCCGCCCGGGTGGGCGCCGCGCACGCCCCGGTCCGTGGCACCGACGCCGCCGGCCGGGAGTACTCCGCCGCCGATCCGCAGGCGCAGCTGTGGGTCGCGGCCACCCTCTACCGGGCCGCCGAGCAGTCCCGCCGGCGGATCTGGGGCGAACTGGAGCCCGAGGACGCCGAGAGGATCTACCGCGACTACGCCGTCCTCGGGACCCTGCTGGGGATGCCCGCCGCCCTGTGGCCGAGCGACCGGGCGGCCTTCGAGCGGTACTGGGCGGCCGCCGTCGTGCGCCTGGAGGTGACCGAGGACGCGCGGGCCATCACACGGGACCTGTTCGTGGCCGAACACGCGCCGTGGTGGCTGCGGCGGCTGATGCCGACGGTGCGGTTCGTGACCGCGGGGATGCTGCCGGCAGGGATCCGGGCCGGGCTCGGACTGGACTGGGACGGGGCGGACTCGCGGCGCGAGGCACGTCTGTGGGCCGCGGTCCGGGCCGTGTACCCGCGGCTTCCGCCCGGCGTGCGGCAGCTGCCCTCGCGCCTGGTGGTGCGGACGTTGCGCGCTGGCACAATGCAGGGGTGACCATCTCGACCGCCTCCCGCCCCGCGGCCAGCTCCTGGGTCTATCTGGCGGCCTGCGTGGTCCTGGTCTCCCTCAACCTGCGCACCCTCTTCTCCAGCCTCTCGGCGATCCTGCCGGAGCTGACGGCGGTCACGGCGCTGCCCGCGTGGGGCGTCACGCTGCTGACCACCGTGCCGATCACGCTCCTGGGGGTCTTCGCCCCACTCGCCCCGGTGCTGGCGCACCGCTTCGGCACCTGGCAGGTCCTCGGCGGCTCCCTCGTGCTGCTGGCGCTCGGCCTGGTGCTGCGCGCGGTCCCCGTGCCCGACGGCGGTGCGATCATCCCGCTGCTGGCCGGCACCGTGCTCTCGGGCGCGGCGATCGCCCTGTGCAACGTGGTGCTGCCGAGCATCGTCAAGCAGGACTTCGCCGACCGCGTGGGGCTGATGAGCGGGCTGTACACCACCTCGGTCTGCGGCTCCGCGGCCTTCGGCGCCGGCCTGACCTATCCCCTGTACAGCGCGCTGGGCGGGTGGCACCTGGCGCTGGGCTTCTGGGCCGTGCCCGTGGTGCTGGCCGCCGTGCTGCTCGTGCCCGTGCTGCTGCGGCACCGCTCCACGGCCCGGGTGTCCACCTCGACCACCGGGCGCAGTCCGCTGACCTCGCCCGTGGCGTGGCAGATCACCGGCATGATGGTCTGCCAGGCCATGACGTCCTTCACGTGCTTCGCCTGGCTGGCCCCCATCCTGCGCGAACGGGGGATCGACGGCGGCACGGCCGGGGTGATCGTGGCCGTCTCGATCGTGGTGCAGATGGCCGGATCCCTGTTCGGCCCCGTGTGGGCGGCCCGGCTGCGCTCGCAGTCCTGGCTCAACGTGGCCGCCGCCGTGTTGACGGCCGGCGGGTTCATCCTGTCCCTCCATGGGCCCCTGGGCGGGATCTGGCTCTGGACGGGGGTGCTCGGCGTGGGCCAGGGGGCGCTGACGGCCCTGGCCCTGACCATGATCACCCTGCGCAGCAGCACGTCCCACGTGGCGATCCGTGTCTCGGGGATGATGCAGGGCCTGGGCTACGGGCTGGGTTCGGCCGGCACCTTCCTCACCGGCCAGATCTTCGCCTCCACCGGCTCCTTCGGGCCCGCCGCCTGGCTGTTCGCCGCCTCCGGTCTCGGGGCGGCCGCCTTCGGCTGGCTCGCCGGCCGGGACCGGAGCATCCGGGGGTAGCCGGCGGGCCGGCGTCGGGCCCTGCCGTGGACCCTGCAGCGGGTCCTGCGGTGAATCCTGCCGGGGGTCTTGTCGTTTTCCTTGGTGACGACCCGCCGGCGATCCCGCGCCGCGGGGGCCCGGGCAGGGCCGGCCTGCCGAGTTCCCGGACCCGTCCCACAGCGTGCGCCGGGTGAAAGGGAGGCCACACCACGTGACCGTTCTCCTGAGCATCGTCCCGCGCGGCACGGCCGACAAGGCTGGCCTCCAGGCCGTCTGCGCCGCCGCCGTCGAGTCCTACACGCCCTTCCTGGGGCCGCGCTACGGACAGGAGCCCGTGATCCACCGGGGCCTGTCCTTCCCCGGCGCGGTGCTGGTCGAATGGCCGGCCACGGCGGCGCGCCACACCCGCCGCAAGGCCACCCGGTGGGCCTCGGCGACGTTCCCGGGCATCGGGGACGAGCTGCTGCGTTCGTCCGGGCTGTTCGGCCATCCGATGGAGTTGCGCACCCCCGTGGGGGGCACCTACATGTCGATCGCCGGGAACCGGCAGCAGATCTACGCCTGGAACACGGTCCCGGCCCTGGAGGCCGTCCACTACGGCGAGGACGCCGACTACCTCTACGTCTCCAACCGGCCCCTGGCCATCGCCCTGGCCATGGCGCGGGGTGAGGTCGACGCGGTGAAGACCAGCGACGACTACCTGGCCGAGGCCCTCAACTTCGGCTTCTCGATGTCCGGCCAGACCCCCTTCGCCGGCGTCACGACCATCCCCACCCGCAGCGCGGTGAAGATCTCCGGGGGACGGCTGGAGGTGGTGGAGGGGCCCGCCCGGCCCCCCGCGGCCATCGCCCCGACGGAGGACCCCTTCCAGCCGGGGGTGGCCGAACTCGAGGCGGCCCTGAACCGCTCCACCGACCGGCTCCTGGCCGCCCTGCCCGAGAAGACCATCCAGCTGCGCCTGAGCGGCGGCAAGGACAGCCGCCTGCTGCTGGGGCTCCTGCGGAACCGCGGCGTGCAGGACCTCCATGCGGTGACCCAGGGCGACGAGGCCAGCGAGGAGGTGATGGTCGCGGCGCAGCTGGCCGAGATGACCGGCATCCGTCACTCCGTGGTCCGGCCGGCCCTGAGCGTTCCCGGCAGCGTCATCGACTCCTACACCCAGTCCCTCCGCGACGGCCAGGGGTACTTCCTGTCCGAGGCCATCGGCGGCCCCTACGCCTTCGCGGACCCCTTCGTGGTGGGGGAGGGCTACGCCTCCGGGCAGTGGCCCACGTTCAAGGGGCTCTACCAGCGCAAGAAGAGCATCGACCAGGCGGACCTGGACCACGAGTGGGCGGCGCACAACGCCCAGATCCTGACGCCCGAACTCAACGAGAGGACGGCGCAGGCCCTGCTGGACTGGGCGGAGTCCATGCCCGGCAGCACCCCGGCGGAGATCCTCTACGCCTACGGCCGGGACATCCGCGCCAGCCGGTACATGCAGGCCAGCACCGTGGTGGTGGACGCGTACTCCCAGGTGTTCTTCCCCTTCGCGGACTCCGAGGTCACCGCCGTCTCCGATGCCCTGACTCCCTACCTGCGCTTCTCCCACATCGCCATGTACCTGGTGATGCGCCGGGTGTGGAACGAGTCGCTGGCGGTCCCCTTCGCCCGCGGCGGCCGGTTCCGGTTCGAGCGGGACGGGCCCTCCGAGAAGCTCAGCGGCCCGGACTTCGCCCAGCGCACGGCCACCCCTGAACGTCGGCCGGTCACCGTCCTCGGGGCCGACCAGATGGCGGAGGTCCCGGACCGGGCGCTCATCGACGACCACCTGACGGCCAGTTCCCGCTACCTGCTGGAGTGCGCCTCCTGGCCGCGCCTGGAGACGCTCCTGAACCCCCGGTTCGTGGCCCTGATCCGCAGGCTCGCTGCCATGGACACGGAACACGAGGCCCTGATGACCCTGCGGACGGCGAAGGGCAGGGTCCATACCCGGGTCAACCTCTCGCGCGCGATCCTGGCGGACCGGTGGCTGTCCCGGGAGTGGCTGCGCCCCTAGGGGTTCCCCGGAGTCGCCCGCCCGCGGATTGGACACCCGTGGGAGAATGGCGGGGATGGCTGAGACTTCTCGTCCCCGTGGAGGGGACCACGGCGCGGACCCCGCGGATGCCCGGCTCGAGCACGCCCGGGACGGCAAGCTCAAGCTCAACCGCCCGAAGCGGGGGCTGATCGATGAGGCCGAGGCGCACCAGATCGCCGAGGACCGGGCCCGGCTGCAGCGCCAGGGCATCGGCGGGCCGCTGGACGGCCGCATGCTCTCCAACCCCGCCGCCGCGGACGAGGGCCGCCCGCAGGTCCGCCCGCAGACGGAGGGCTGGACGCAGCCGACCTCCGACGACGGCCGGCCGCTCCTGCAGTTCAAGCAGCCCCGCGTGGCCCAGCCGAAGACGCATCTGGCGGACCTGACGCTGTCCGAGCGCGCGGCGAAGGTCAAGGAGCTGGGCCTTCCGGGCTTCCGCGCCAAGCAGCTCTCCACCCACTACTTCACGCACTTCACCTCTGACCCGGAGAAGATGACCGACCTGCCCGCCGGGCAGCGGGAGCAGCTGGTCGCGGAGATGATGCCGCCGCTGCTGACCGAGGTCCGCCGGCTCACCACGGACAACGGGGACACCATCAAGTTCCTGTGGCGCCTCTTCGACGGGGCCCTCGTGGAGTCCGTGCTCATGCGCTACCCCGGGCGGGTGACCCTGTGCGTGTCCAGCCAGGCCGGCTGCGGCATGAACTGCCCCTTCTGCGCCACCGGCCAGAACGGCCTGACCCGCAACATGTCCACCGCGGAGATCGTGGAGCAGGTGGTCCGCGCCAACGAGGTCATCGCCTCCGGCGGCCTGGGCGGGCTGCGCCGGGACGGCGGCCACAACGCCGAGCGCGTCACCAACATCGTGTTCATGGGCATGGGGGAGCCGCTGGCCAACTACAAGCGCGTGATCGCCTCCGTCCGCCGCATGGTGGACCCCGCCCCGGAGGGCCTGGGCATGTCCGCCCGGCACATCACCGTCTCCACGGTGGGGCTCGTACCCGCCATCAACAGGCTCGCGGCGGAGGGCATCCCCGTGACCTTCGCGCTGTCCCTGCACGCCCCGGATGACGAGCTGCGGGACGAGCTGATCCCCGTGAACTCCCGGTGGAAGGCGGACGAGGCGATCGACGCCGCCTACAACTACTTCGTGCAGACCGGCCGGCGGGTGTCCATCGAGTACGCGCTGATCAAGGACATGAACGACCACGCCTGGCGGGCCGACCTGCTGGCGAAGAAGCTCAACGCCCGCGGCCGCGGCTGGGTGCACGTGAACCCCATCCCGCTGAACCCCACCCCGGGCTCCATCTGGACCTCGTCCGAGCCGGACGTGACCGATGAGTTCATCAACCGGCTGAACGACGCCGGCATCCCCACCACCCTGCGGGACACCCGGGGCAAGGAGATCGACGGCGCCTGTGGCCAGCTCGCCGCTGAGGGCGACGAGGACGAGGGCGCGGAGGGCACCGTCACCGCGGGTGGCCCGGGCCGGCGCCCCGGGGCCTCGGAGTCCATCGACCTCCGCGGCTGACCTCGCCCCGGCACGACGACGGCCGGCGCCTTCCGCTGGAAGAGGCCGGCCGTCGTCGGGCGCTGGTTCTCCGGTGCGCTAGCCCCGAACCAGCCGGGCCATGTGCTCCAGGGCCAGCCGGTAGCCGTGGACGCCCGCGCCGGCGATGACCGCCTCGGCCACCTTGGAGACGTAGGAGTGGTGGCGGAACTCCTCGCGGCGGTGGATGTTGGTGATGTGGACCTCGATCACCGGCCGGGCCGCGGCCAGCAGCGCGTCCATGATGGCGATCGACGTGGTGGTGTAGCCGGCCGGGTTCAGGATGATGCCGGAGCCGGAGTCCCGGGCCTCCTGGATCCAGTCGACCAGCACCCCCTCGTGGTTGGACTGGCGGAAGTCGACCGCGAGGCCCAGGCCTGCGGCCGTCTCCTCACAGAGGGTGCGCACGTCCGCCAGGGTGGCCGTGCCGTACTTCTCCGGCTCGCGCTGGCCGAGGAGGTTCAGGTTCGGGCCGTTGAGCACGAAGATGGGCTGCGTCATGGTCACGAGCCTAGTGCTTCGAGCCGTGGTGCAGTCCGGCCTCGATCTCCGCGTCCGAGACGGGATTGCCGAGCTCGGCCAGCGGGGTCTTGTAGGTCTCCCGCGTGGTCAGGGCCACGAGGGTCGCCAGGATGGTGGCGCCGGAGACCAGCCAGGCGGCCGGGCCCCAGTTCGCGTAGTTGTCCCCCACCAGGGCGGAGGCGATCATCGGCGTGAAGCCGGAGACCAGGATGCCGACCTGCAGGCCGACGGCCACGCCGGAGTAGCGCACCTTGACGTTGAACAGCTCGGAGAACCAGGCCGGGTAGACGGCGTTGGAGAGCGCGTAGGTCACGCCGAGGATGGTGGTGGAGGCCACGAACACCAGGACGATGTTGCCGGAGGCGATGGCGTTGAAGTACACCCAGATCATCACGGCGGTGGTGGCGGTGCCCGCGATGAAGGTCGGCTTGCGGCCGATCCGGTCCGAGAGGTAGGCCGCCGCCGGGGTGGTGACGATGGCCACGACGTTGCCGACGATGGTCACCCACAGCATGGTGGACGAGTCGATGCCCACCTGGGTGGCGTAGGACAGGCCGAACGCCTGCATCAGGGTGTTGGTCACGACCTGCAGGGAGAGGATGGAGATCTGGACGAACTGGACCGGGTGGGTGCGGAGCATGACCAGGAAGGGGGCCTTCTCCTGCTCGCCGGCGTCCTTGGTCTCCTGGAAGTCCTCGGGCTCCTGGAGGCTGCGGCGGACGAACCAGGCCACGGCGAGGACGAGGATCGAGGCGATGAACGGCAGGCGCCAGCCCCAGCTGAGCATGGCGTCCTCGTCCATGGCGGTGACCGGCAGGAAGGCCAGGGACGCCAGGACGATGCCGGCGGCGATGCCGGAGATCGAGAAGGACGGGAAGAACCCGCGCAGCCCCACGGGAGCCTCCTCCGTGCTCAGCGCGGAGGCGCCGGCGATCTCGGCGCCGGCGGACAGGCCCTGGGCCAGGCGGAGCACCACGAGCAGGATCGGGGCCCAGAGGCCGACCTGCTGGTAGGTGGGCAGCACGCCGATGAGGAAGGTCGCGACGCCCATCAGCAGCAGCGTGGCCAGCAGGATGGCCTTGCGGCCGATCCGGTCGCCGAGGTGTCCGAAGAAGATGGCGCCGAAGGGGCGGGCCACATAGGCCACGCCGAGGGTGCCGAAGGAGGCGACCAGGGTGAGGGCGTCGCTGCCGGTGTCCGGGAAGAAGATGCGGGGGAAGATCAGCGAGGCCGCGGTGGCGTAGACGAAGAAGTCGTAGTACTCGAGGGCTCCGCCGAGGAAGGCCGACCAGCCGGCCCGCTTGGCACGGGCCATGCGGTACCGCTGGTCCTCGGGTGACAGGGTGTCCAGCTGTCCGCTGGTGTCACGGTGTGCCGTGGGGGTGATGCTCATGGTTGCTCCCAGGTCGGGGACGGTTCTGCGGCCGTGCCGGGTGGGGTCCGCGCGCCCGTCCCGGGTGGGGGACGGGGGGTGCCGGTGTGCCCGGTGGCCTGCGAGACGCCTTGCTGTGAAGGGGGTCACGCCGCTGTCCCAGAAGACTGCCCTCCGAGCGATGAGGCGCCAAACGGGGGCCCATTGAATGGGTTGTGACAGTCTAGGCTGGGACTCATGGCGAACTCGACCTCCGGGGAATCGGTGATCACCAGGGTGGCCCGGATCCTGGGCAGCTTCGACGCCGACCACGCCGAGCTCTCGGCGGCCCAGCTCTCCGCGCGGACCGGGCTGTCCGCCTCCACCGCGCACCGCCTGGCCTCGGACATGGCCGGGGCGGGCCTGCTGTTCCGCACGGGCCGCGGGCGCTTCCGGATCGGCCTGGCCCTCTGGGAGGCGGGGCAGCGCGGCTCCCGGTTCCAGGCGCTGTCCCAGCTGGCGCTGCCCTTCATGGAGGCCATCCACGTCACCCTGAAGCAGAACGTCAGCCTGTCCATCCTGGACGAACCCGCGGGGGAGATCATCTACCTGGAGCGGCTCACCCACCGCGGGGCCCGGGAAGACCTCACCCAGGTGGCGCTGCGGCAGCCGGTCCTGGCGGCCTCGCCCGGGCAGGTGATGCTCGCGTTCTCGCCGTCGGACGTGCGCGAGCGCATCCTGGCCCTGCCCTGGGACGCCAGCACGCTGCAGTCGGGACTGACGGAGGGGCACCTGAGGCGGCGCCTGGCCCAGGCGCGGGCGGACGGCTATGTGCACCTGCCCGGTGTGCTGGTGGGCTCCCTGTCCGGCCTGGCCGCGCCGGTGCTGGACGCCCACGGTGCGGTGGTCGGTGCCCTGGCCATCGTCCAGACGCTGGCCGACGTCAACCTCAGGGTCCAGGTGCCGGTGCTGCTCTCCGCCGCCCGCGGCCTCTCCGGCATGGTCGGCAGCAGCCTGCCGAGGGCGTGAGCCGTCCGCGGCGTGTGACCCCCTTCACCGCATATTCCATTGAATGGGCCACCGTGTGACGCGCCGGGTGTGAACGGGATTACATGGAACCATGCCCACCGACTCAGGACGCCTCCTCGGCGTGGCCCAACTCTCGCTGCTCTCGGCCGCCCCGCCCCGGCTCGTCCAGCTGGCGGCAGACGCCGGCTTCGACTTCGTGGGGGTCCGGGTGCGTCCCGTCACGGAGGCGGAGACGCCCTTCGACGTCCAGCCGGGCTCGCCGATGCTGGCTGAGACCCTCTCCCGCATGGCGGACACCGGCGTGGTGGTCCGGGACATCGAGTTCCTGCTCCTGGACGGAACTGACCAGCGGGAGGCTTGGTTGCGCATGTTCGAGGCGGGGCAGGCCCTCGGGGCCGAGTCGCTGACCGTGGCGTGCGGGGACCCTGACCTGTCCCGCGCCCGGGACACCCTGGCCCAGATGGCCGAGGACGGCCGCCCCTACGGCATCAGCCCGGGGCTGGAGGCGATCAGCTACCAGAGCGTCCGGTCCATCCCGGTGGCGGACGAGCTCGCCGTCCACGCCGGCTGCGACCTCGTGGTGGACACCCTGCACGCGGGCCGCTTCGGCGCCACCGCCGCCGAGCTCGCCGCCGCGGCCGGCCGGGCGCCGATGGTCCAGCTCTGCGACGCCCCGGCCGAGCGCCCCGCCTCCCGGGAGGCCCTGGTGGCGGAGTCTCGCTCGGCGCGGCTGGCCCCCGGAGAGGGCGGACTGGACCTGCTCGGGGTGGTGGCGGCCCTGGAGGCGGGGCTGGCCACGACCCCGCGCGCCGGGACCCAGCTGCCCGTCTCCCTGGAGGTCCCCAACGACGAGGCGGTGGCTCGGCTCGGGGACGCCGGCTGGCTCGAGCACCTGAGGTCCTGCGCCGTGCGCCTGCTGGACCGGCAGGCCCCTCCGGCGCCCGACGGCACCGCCTCCGCAGCCCCCACCCAGACCACCGCAGAAGCGAGGACCCCATGACGAGCACCACGGAGCAGCAGCCCCTGACGGAGGACGAGGCACTGGCCCTGGGCATCCCGGTGGTGGACACGGACGTGCTGGTGGCCGGATCCGGCGCCGGCGGCCTGGCCGCCGCGGTGACGGCCGCGTATCACGGCCTGGAGGTGATGGTGGCGGAGAAGGCCCCCGTCTGCGGCGGAGCCACGAGCTGGTCCGGCGGCTGGGCCTGGACCCCGGGCACCGCCCTGGCCCGCGCCGAGGGAGTGGACGAGGACCGCGAGCAGTTCCGCAGCTACCTGCGCGCCGTGCTGGGGCAGCGCTACACGGAGGCCGCGGGGGAGAAGATCGACGCCTTCCTCGAGGCCGTGCCGCACATGGTCGGGTTCTTCCACACCAAGACCTCCCTGCAGTTCGTCACCGGTGCGCGGATCCATGACATCTACGGAGACCTTCCCGGCGCCGGTACCGGAAACCGCTCGGTGGGACCGGCCCCGGTCAACGCCCGGGAGTTCAGTCCGGCACTGCTGAAGAAGATGCGCCGCCAGTTCTACACCACGTCCTTCTTCGGCATGGGCATCATGGCCGGCCAGGACCTGTCCACGTTCCTCAAGGCCTCCCAGTTCAAGCTGGAGGGCTGGGTGCACTCGGTCAAGCGCGTGGTCCCGCACCTGGTCGACCTGGCCACCAGGGGCCGCTCGATGCACCTGGTCAACGGCACCGCCCTGACCGGCCGGCTGATGAAGTCCGCGGACGACCTCGGGGTGCGGATCCACGTCAACACCCCGGTCCAGTGCCTGGTCCGCTCCGCCGAGGGGCGCATCACCGGCGCCATCATCGGAGGGCCCGACGGCGGCCGGTACGTCCGCGCGCAGCGCGGCGTGGTGCTGGCGACCGGTGGATTCCCGAACGACGTGGGCCGGCGTCGGGAGCTGTTCCCGAAGACCCCCACGGGCAACGAGCACTGGACCCTGGCCCCGGACGGGACCACCGGTGACGGCCTGGAGATGGCGCTCGGCGCCGGCGGGGTGTTCGATACGGACATGGCGTCCCCGGCGGCCTGGTGCCCCGTCTCCCTGGTGGCCTATCCCGGGAACCGGCACGGGGTGTTCCCACACATCATGGACCGCGCCAAGCCCGGTTCCATCGGCGTGCGCCGGGACGGGAAGCGCTTCGTCAACGAGGCCAACGGCTACTACGACTACGTCAGCGGACTGCTGGAGGCCACGGGCGAGGGGGAGGCGGTCGAGTCCTGGCAGATCGCCGACTCCACCGCGATCCGGCGCTACTCGCTGGGCTTCGCCAAGCCGATCCCGATGCCGCTGACCCCCTACCTGAAGACGGGGTACCTGGTGCGGGGGGACACGATCGCGGACCTGGCGCGCGCGTGCGGGATCGATCCGGAGGGACTGGAGCGGACCGTGCGGGAGTTCAACGAGAACGCCCGGCGCGGCGAGGACCCGGAGTTCGCCCGTGGCGCCACGGCCTTCAACCGCTACGGCGGTGATCCCGAGGTCGGCCCGAACCCCTCGCTGGCGCCGCTGGAGAAGGGACCGTTCTACGCGGTGCACGTGCGTCCGGGCTCCTTCGGGACCTTCGCCGGCATCGCCGCGGACACCCACGCCCGGGTGGTGGACGGCGAGGGCGAGCCGATCGAGGGGCTCTACACGGCCGGCAACGACCACGCCTCCATCATGCGCGGCCACTACCCGGCCGGCGGCATCAACCTCGGTCCCGCTCTGACCTTCGGCTACGTGGCGGGCCGCCACCTGGCCGGCGCGACCGCGTACGAAGACGGCGAGACGGCAGGGGAGGCGCGATGAGCACCCTCGAGGAGTCCTATCTTGTCGGGCTGATCGGGGACGGCATCACCGCCTCCCTCAGCCCGCCCATGCACGAGCAGGAGGGACGCGAGCACGGGCTGCTCTACCTCTACCGCCCCGTGGACACGGGAGCCCTGGGCCTGCAGGGACAGGCGGCCCAGGACGCCGCTCCCCGGCTGCTGGCGGCCGGCCGGGACCTCGGCTTCAACGCCTTCAACATCACCCACCCCTTCAAGCAGACGATCATGGAGCACCTCGACGAGGTGGACCCGGACGCCCGCAACCTCGGCGCCGTGAACACCGTGGTGTTCCGGGACGGCAGGTCGGTGGGCTACAACACCGACTACTCCGGGTACATCACCGGCCTGCAGGGCGCGATCGCGGAGCCGGACCTCGGTGACGTGGTGCAGTTGGGCGCCGGGGGAGCCGGCTCTGCCATCGCCTATGCGCTGCTGCGCGCCGGCGCCCGGCAGCTGACCCTGATCGACCTGGACCTGGACCGCTCCACGGCCCGGGCCGCCGCACTCCAGGAGCAGTTCCCGGACCAGGCCGTGCGGGCCCGTCCGCACGCGGACCTGCCGGCCTCCCTGGTCACCGCGACCGGACTGGCCCACTGCACCCCCGTCGGCATGCACTCCCACCCCGGGATGCCGATCGAGTCCTCCTGGCTGCGTCCGGAGATGTGGGTCTCCGAGGTGGTCTACCTGCCGGTGGAGACCGAACTGGTGGTGGCCGCCCGCGCGGCCGGCTGCCAGGTGGTGGACGGCGGCCGGATGGCGGTGGGCCAGGCGCTGGACGCCTTCGGGCTGATGACCGGCCTGCGGGCCGACCCGGAGCGGGTGCGCCGCCACTTCCTGGAGCTCGTCGCCCGGAACCAGGGCTGAGATGCGACGTAGGGTTGAACCATGAGCCAGACCTCCTCCCCGGGCCCCGCCCGCATGCAGAAGACCTCGATCGCCACGGTGTGCCTGGCCGGCACGCTGGAGGAGAAGATGCGGGCCGCCGCGGAGGCCGGATTCGACGGCATCGAGGTGTTCGAGCCGGACCTGGTGGCCTCCCCGCTCTCCCCGGAGCAGGTGCGGGACCTGGCCGAGGAGCTGGGGCTCACCCTGGACCTCTACCAGCCGTTCCGGGACCTCGAGGGGGTCCCCGAGGAGCAGTTCCAGCAGAACCTGCGCCGGCTCGAGGCGAAGTTCCAGCTCATGCGGCGCCTCGGTGTGGACCTGCTCCTGCTGTGCTCCAACGTGGGTACCGCCACGAGCTGGGAGGATCCCGTGGCGGTGGAGCAGTTGCGCCGCGCCGCGGACCTCGCCGCCGGCTATGGGATCCGCATCGCCTATGAGGCCCTGGCCTGGGGCCGCTTCGTCAACACCTACGAGCACGCCTGGTCCCTGGTCCAGCAGGCCGACCGTCCCAACCTCGGCGTCTGCCTGGACTCGTTCCACATCCTCTCCCGCCGCGGCGACGTCAGTGGCTTCCGGGAGATCCCCGGGGACAAGGTGTTCTTCGTGCAGATGGCGGACGCCCCGATCATGCTCATGGACGTGCTGTCCTGGTCCCGCCACCACCGCAACTTCCCGGGCGAGGGCGGCTTCGACCTGGTCACCTTCATGCGGGAGCTCTACGCCACCGGGTACACGGGGCCGGTGTCCCTGGAGGTCTTCTCGGACGTCTACCGCCAGACGGAGTCGGTCCGCACCGCCCGCGAGGCGATGCGGTCGCTGCAGTGGCTCGATGATGCCCAGGCCGGGGACACCCCCGCCCACCCCACCGGCTGGGACTTCGCCGAGGTCCGCGCCGCCGAGCCGTCCGACCTGTCCGAGGTGCTGACGCAGTTGGGGTTTGCGGACCGCGGACGCCACCGCACCAAGGACGTGCACCTGTTCTCCGCCGGCGCCGCCCGGGTGGTCACCAATGACCGCACCGAGGCACCGCTGGAGCACGCCGGGGGCTCGGTCATCGCTTCCGTGGGGTTGCAGGTGCCGGACCCGCGGGCCACGGCCGAGCACGCCCGCGCGCTGCACTTCCCGAAGGCCTGGCGCGCCAACCGCGCCGATGAGATGGTCCTGCGCGGCGTCCAGGCGCCGGACGGCACTGAGGTGTTCCTGGCGCCGACCTCGGCCGACGCCCCGCAGTGGGTGGGAGAGTACGGGGAGCGCGATGCCGCGCCCGGGGGAGACGTCCCCGGCGGGGACGGGCTGATCCTCGGGATCGACCACGTGAACCTGGCCCAGCCGTGGCAGTGGTTCGAGGAGGGCGTGCTGTTCTACCGCTCGCTGTTCGGGCTCGCCGCGCAGGTCAGCAACGACGTGGCGTCCCCGCAGGGGCTCGTGCGCTCCGAGGTGATGCGGACCCCGGACGGCGCCGTGCGCATCCCGCTGAACCTGATCCCGCACGGGCTGGACCCGGGGCGCTCCTCGGACACGCGGTCCGTGAGCGGCCACGTGGACCACAGCGAACTGCGCCTGAAGGCCGCCTACCCGCAGCACGTGGCGTTCCTGGCCACGGACGCGGTGGAGGTCGCCCGCCGGGCCCGCGCCCGCGGCCTGAGGATGCTGCCGGTGCCCTCGAACTACTACGAGGACCTGGCCGCCCGCTTCGGCCTGGACGAGGGGTTCCTGGCGGAGCTGCGCGAGCACGACGTCATGTACGACCGGGACGAGGGCGGGGAGTTCCTGCACTTCTACACCCGGACCGTGGGCACCGTGTTCTTCGAGGTGGTGGAGCGCCGGGGCGGCTACGAGGGCTACGGCGCCGGCTCCGCCCCCGTCCGGCTGGCCGCCCAGTACGACCTCGACCGCCAGTAGCCCCGCCATGCAACTGGAGGTCGAAAGCGGCCCGATTACTGGCGAGTAACCGCACAGAATGGACCGCTTTCGACCTCCAGATGAGGGGGTGGCGGGAGCGTCAGTGCACGGGGGCGTCCTCCGGGGTGCGCTCTCCGGACAGGACGTCCGGCTCCTCGTCCGCCGGGACGGACTTCACGAAGAACGAGCCCGCGAACGCCACCAGGGAGATCACGGCGCCCCAGACCATGGCGTTGTGG
Organism: Citricoccus sp. I39-566; assembly: GCF_031432995.1. GTDB lineage: Bacteria > Actinomycetota > Actinomycetes > Actinomycetales > Micrococcaceae > Citricoccus > Citricoccus nitrophenolicus_A. Next base: position 400,455 of record NZ_CP133842.1, on the reverse strand, counting down.
ATGCCCGTCATCAGGGCCTGGCCGGGCTCGGCGCCGCTGGTCGCCCCGGCGAGGGTCGCCGTCGTCATCACCGTGATGAACACCGCGGTGCCGGCCGCGCCCGCCACCTGCTGCAGGGTGGAGAGGATGGCCGAGCCGTGGGAGTACAGCCGGCGGGGCAGGGACCCGAGGGCCGCCGTCATGAGCGGGGAGAACATGAAGGACAGCCCGCCGTTGAGCAGCATGTGCCAGGCGATGACCGTGGACTGGGCGCTGTCCGAGGACAGGGTGGTCATGCCCCACAGCGCCGTGGCCACCACGGCGGTGCCCGGGATGACCAGGGGACGGGCGCCCACCCGGTCGAAGAGCCGCCCGACGATCAGACCCATGATGCCCATCAGCAGGCCGCCGGGCAGCAGCGTCAGGCCGGTGTGCATGGCGTCCAGGCCCAGCACGGACTGCAGGTAGATCGGCAGCACGATCAGGGTGCCGAACATGCCCATCATCCCGATGCACATCATCACCAGCGAGATCGTGAACGTGGGGGTGCCGAAGGCCCGGACGTCCAGCAGGGCGTGGTCCCGCAGCCCGAGCTGGCGCCACGTGAACACCGTCAGGGACAGCACGCCCACGGCCAGGGGAATCCACGGCGCCACGAGCGCGTTGCCCTCCGCGGCGGAGCCGATGCTGCTCAGGCCGAAGACCAGTCCGGCGAAGCCGAGGGCCGCCAGGATCACGGAGAACACGTCCAGGGGCAGCTCACGGGTCTCGGTGACGTTGCGGATCATGGTGGCGCCGAGGACCAGCGCGAGCGCGGCGATCGGCAGCATGATCCAGAACATCCAGCGCCAGTTGAGGGCGTCGAGGATGACGCCGCCGAGGGTGGGTCCGGTGGCCGGGGCCACCGCGATGACGATGGAGATCACGCCCATGGTCCGGCCGCGCCGGCTGGCGGGCACCACGTTGAGCACGGTGGTGAACAGCAGCGGCATCATGATGGCGGTGCCGACGGCCTGGACCACGCGCCCGGCCACGAGCACCAGGAAGGTCGGGGCCAGGCCGGCCAGCAGGGTGCCCAGCAGGAAGCTGGTCATCGCGATGAGGAACACCGTGCGCAGCGGCAGTCGGGTGAGCAGGTAGCCGCTGATCGGGATGACGGCGGCCATGGTCAGCATGAAGGCCGTCGTGATCCACTGCGCGCTGGAGGCGCTGATGGCGAACTCACCCATCAGCTCCGGCAGCGCCACGGACATGACGGTCTCGTTCAGGATCACCACGAAGGCGGCGACCACGAGCAGGGCGATCACCCGGGTGGCGCCGGCGGGGACGGTCGGTTCCGACGGTTTCAGGGTGGTGCCCCCGTAGGCGGCGGCGGGGTGTTCGGCGGCCGATGCGGGCACGGCGTTCCTCTCTGACAAGACAGCGGGAGCCGGTGGGCTCCGGTAGTCCAACACTCGTACAGTGTGCCGGTATTCCCCGGTCAACGCCGCATCCGATCCTGCGCGGGCCCCGAGGCGTTCGTCACGGCGGGTGCTGACCCCGGTGCTACCCTGGGCCGCATGGCGCTACCGGGAGGGTGGATCGAACACCGCCGCGAGGACGGTGAGCCCATCGGATGGATCGTGCCCGACGGCGGCCGGTTCCGTCCCGTGGACATCCTCGGCCGCCCGGTGGGCGGGCCGGTGGACTGGTTCGAGGCGGAGGAGGCGCTCGAGGAGCGGGGTCTGGCCTTCCTGGCCGAGCGTCACGTGCTGCGGCTGCCCGACGGCAGCGAGCGGCCGGTGAGGATCAGCCAGGCCAGTCCCGAGGGCATCGTGGTGGTGGCCGACGAGTACGGAGCCGCCTCGGCGGTGGGCGCCGGCGCCCAGACCTTCCGGTTGACGTTCCCCGCGCCGGCTGAGTTGCTCCTGCACGGGCGCTGACGCGTCTCAGCCCGCCCCGACGGTCGACTCGGTCCACGGGCTCACGGTGGAGACCCAGGGGAACACGAACTCCATCAGCAGCAGCACCACGGCGGCCGCGAGGACCAGGCAGATCAGGATGCGGGCCCACAGGGGTCCGGGCAGGTGGCGGAAGATCCAGGCGTACACGGTGTGGCCGTCCTCTCGGTCTTGTTCTGGGCTAGCCCGCGGCCGGGGCGGCGTCCGCGCCGGCCGCCGCGGCGATCTCCGCGGGTGGGCCGTCGGAGAGGGGCCGCCAGGACTCGAGCTCGGCGTAGGCGATCATCCGCTCGCGCACGGTGAAGGGCGGGTGACAGGTGGTCAGGGTCAGGGTGGAGACGGTCGGCTCGGCCTCGGGCCGGTGCGGCACCGGCAGCAGGACCGAGGACTCGGAGGGCTGGACGATCTCGGTCCCCGTGTGCCGGTACGTGTAGTAGCCGGTCTCAGTCTGCACATACAGCCGGTCGCCGGGGCGGAGCTGGTCCATGTCCCAGAACACCTGGCCGTGGGACTGCCGGTGGCCGGCCACCGCGAAGTTCCCGGGCTCGCCCGGCCACTGCGTCCCCGGGTAGTGGCCGATCCCGGCGGAGTTCAGGACCTCGTGGCCCACCCCCTCGGCGATCGGCCGGGCGTAGCCCTCGCCGAAGCGCGGGACATAGAGGATGCCGAAGGCCTCCCCGTCCTCCGCCGCCGGGGTCACGGGGGCGAGTCCGGCGGCCGGGGCCGGCTCGGTTCCGTCCGAGCCGGCCCCGAAGTCCTCGGCCAGTCGCTCCACCGCGGCGTCCTGGACCCTGCCGGCCTCGAGGTTGGTCCACCACAGCTCCCACACGGCGTAGAGGGCCACGAGCACCCCGAGGGTGATGAGCAGCTCCCCGGCCACGCCCACCAGCCGCGCGCCGCGCCGGGTGCGTCCACGACGGCCGCCGGCTGCATCCGTTCCCATGTCCTGCCGCTGACCTGCTTCCGTGTGCTGGGCCGTCTCAACCTCGGGCAACCCCATATTGCGCAAGCCCGAAATGACGTAACGTCGAACTCACTATGCCATCGACCGAAGGAAGAGACTCCATGACCGCCCGATCGTCCGTGCCGGCCAGCTCCCGCCCCCAGCGCCAGCCCAAGCCGCCGGTGCTGCTGGAGGTCGTGGCCACGGAACGGCTCGGCCCGCACATGGTGCGGTTGACGCTCGGTGGGGACGGTTTCTCCGCCTACCAGGACAAGGATGCCACGGACAAGTACATCAAGCTGATGTTCGCGGACCCGGCGCTGGGCCTGGAGATGCCCTATGACATGGACCGACTCCGCGAGACCCTGCCTCCGGAGAAGATGCCCGTGCGTCGCACCTACACGGTGCGGTCGGTGGACCATGACGCCGGCACCCTGGACGTGGACTTCGTGGTGCACGGTGAGGACGGCCTCGCCGGACCCTGGGCGGCCAACGCGCAGATCGGGGACCCGGTGACCTTCGGCGGCCCCGGGGGGATGCACTCCCCCGATCCGGATGCCGACTGGCACCTGCTCGCCGGGGACGAGTCCGCCCTTCCCGCGATCGCCGCCGTCCTGGAGGCGATGCCGGCGGAAGCCACGGGACTGGCGATCATCGAGGTGGCCGGGCCGGAGGACCAGCTCGAGCTGCGGGCTCCGGAGGGTATCGAGGTGCGGTGGCTGCACCGCGGTGACGCCTTCAGTCCCGAGACGACCCGGCTGGCCCACGCGGTCATCGAGACGCCCTGGCGCGAGGGCACCGTCCAGGTGTTCGCCCACGGAGAGCGAGAGATGGTCAAGGACCTGCGCCGCTACCTCGCCGACGTCCGCGGCGTGGACCGGCGCCAGATGTCTCTGTCCGCGTACTGGGCCTACGGCCGCGCCGAGGAGGCGTTCCAGGCCGAGAAGCGCGAGCCGATCGGGCAGATCTTCCCCGAGGCCTGAGCCCGGCGTCAAGGCCGAGGCTGCACGTTGCCTCCCGTGACGCGAGTAACATCGCGAGAGGCCGCATGTTCCGTTACGGTGGACCGGTAACCATCCAGAGCGGCTGAGAGACCTGGCTCCGTGACGCCGCAGCAACCCGTGGGATTCCTTCCCTTGTCGGGTGCTACCGCCAGGACCGATGGAGATCCATGGTCTGCGGCACGTCCGCGTCGCTCGATCCCGGGAAGTAGCCGGCCCGCTGGCCGGTCTCGACCCAGGCCACGGGGATCCTTCGGTGTGACCGAGAGGACCGCCGAATGACCGCCAGCGCCAGCCTGACGCACCCCGTGACGGGGAAGAGCCTCGCGACCGGTACGAACCTCGCCACGGACCTTCCCCGGGACTACGAGGGACTTCGAGAGTACTTCCAGCCGCTGTTCGACCAGATCGCCGCGGGCGCCGTGGAACGGGAGCGGGAGCGCGGGTTGCCCTCCGACGTCGTCCGCGCCCTGGACGAGGCCGGTTTCGGTACCCTGCGGGTCCCCGCGAACCACGGCGGGCCCGGTATCTCGCTGGTGGACTTCTTCCGCCTGGTCATGGACCTGGCCGAGGCTGACTCCAATGTGGCCCATATCTACCGGTCCCACTATGGCTTCCTCGAGTCGCTGCGTTTCCAGCCCCGGCCCATCCAGGAGGCCTGGTACTCGAGGGTGCTGGCCGGGGCCACCGTGGGCAACGCCTCCACGGAGAAGGGTGGCAACACCCTGGGCACCCTCAACACCACGCTGACGGAGAGTGGCGCGGGCACCGCGGAACTGAACGGGACCAAGTTCTATGCCACGGGCTCCATCTACTCGGACTACACCCGCGTCTCTGCTGCTCGGGTGGGGCCTGATGGCGCCACCCAAGAGGGGCGTCAGTTCGCCGTGGTCGCCACCGACGACGCCGGAGTCACCCTGGAGGACGACTGGGACGGCTTCGGGCAGAAGCTCACCGGCACCGGGACCGCCGTCTTCTCTCGGGTCCCCGTCCCGGCGCACGCAGTGCTGGACCGTGCCCCCGGATCTGCGGAGGCCGTGCATGAGGCCGCCTTCTTCCAGCTCGTGTTGCTGGCCGTGCTGGCCGGGATCGCCCGGGCCGCCCGCCGGGATACCGTGGCGGTCATCCGCACCCGCAAGCGCACCTTCAACACCGGTTCGGGCTTGACGTTCAGCGAGGATCCGATCATCCAGGAGGCCGCCGGGCGCATCGCCGCCAAGGCCTTCACCGCTGAGGCCACGGTGCTGCACGCGGCCCGTGCCCTGGACGCGGGTATCGCTGCGGCGGAGGCCGTCGGTGCGGACCGCACCGATTTCGCCGGGGAACTGCCGGCGGAGCTGTACGGGTCCGAACTGGCGGTCGAGCACGCCATGATCACCGTGCCGGAGCTTGGCATCGGAGCAGCCCAGGACCTGTTCCTGACCGTTGGAGCCTCCGCCACGTCCACCTCCAAGGCCCTGGACCGGCACTGGCGCAACGCCCAGACTGTGGCTACTCACAATCCCATCGCGTTCCGGGCTCGCTCCCTGGGCGACTACTGGATCAACGGCACCCTGCCCGAAGGTCTGAACGCCATCGGCGACGCGAAGATCGCCGCATCCGCAACGGGGGGCCAGCGATGAGAAGTGCCACAGTACCGCAGGCGAACATCATGAACGGCAAGAAGCGAGTCCTGGCCTCGGCCTTCGCCGGCACCACGATCGAGTGGTATGACTTCTACCTCTACGGCACGGCCGCCGCGCTGATCTTCAATGTCCAGTTCTTCCCGATGGCCACCGAGCTTGGCGGGATCGTGGCCTCCTTCGCCACCCTCGCCGTCGGGGTGATCGCCCGCCCGGTGGGCGGCATCATCGCCGGCCACCTGGGGGACCGTATCGGCCGGAAGTCCATGCTGGTGGCTTCATTGTTGCTGATGGGAATCGCCTCCACCTTGATCGGACTGCTGCCGACCTTCGACTCCATCGGCTGGTGGGCCGTGGCCGGACTCGTGATCCTGCGTGTCCTGCAGGGCATCTCTGCCGGAGCTGAATGGGGCGGTTCCGCGCTTCTGAGTGTGGAGCACTCTCCGGCACGCCATCGTGGCTTCTTTGGATCCTTCACCCAGATCGGCTCCTCGGCCGGCATGCTGTTGGCCACCGGGGCCTTCTTCCTGGTGCAGAACGCGCTGACTGCGGAGCAGTTCGCCGAGTTCGGTTGGCGGATCCCCTTCCTGCTCTCTGCTCTCCTGGTGGCCGTCGGCCTCTGGATCCGGCTCGGAGTCTCGGACGCCCCAGAGTTCCTGGAGCACCAGTCCTCCGGCAACGTGGAGAAGGCGCCGCTGAAGGTCCTGCTGGCCCACCACCGCCGGCCCTTGCTGGTCACCATCGGCCTGCGCCTGGCCCAGAACGCCATCTACTACCTGGTCACCGTGTACATGCTGACGTTCTTGCGGGACGAACGCGGGGACTCCACCTCCGGCGTCACCGCGGTCATGATCGCTTCGGCCATCGGCCTGCTTTCCACGCCGTTCTGGGGTTGGCTTTCCGATAGGGTCGGGCGCCGCCGCGTGTCCGTCACCGGTTACGCTGCGATCGGGGTGTTCGGATGGATCTTCTTCGCCTTCCTGGACGTGGGTCCGCTGGGCCTGCTGCCGCTCGTGGTGATCCTGGGCATCAACCTCATCCACGACGCGGTCTACGGTCCGCAGGCCGCATGGTTCGCCGAGCAGTTCCCCGTTCACGTGCGCTATTCAGGGGTCAGCATGGGCTACCAGATCGGCACCGTGCTCGGCGGCGGGCTGATGCCGATGATCGCCGCCCTGCTCTTCGCGGCTGGCGGGGAAGCCCCGTGGTTGATCACCGGCTACCTCACCGTGCTGGCAGTGCTCTCCGTGGTGGCAGGCCTGGCCGCGAAGGACCCTGCCCGTGACCGGCACGGGGTGGAACTGACGGACCTGCACACCGCCCCGACTGACCCGGCTGGCCAGCCACGAACCGAGAAGACCGTGAGGACTACCGTATGAGCCAACCGACGAGCCGCCCCATGCTGCTCAACGCCTTCGACATGATGGTGCCGGTGCACCAGTCGCCTGGGCTCTGGCGCCATCCCGAGTCCATCGTGGCCGGTTTCGACACCCTGCCGTACTGGACGGATCTGGCTCGGACCTTGGAGCGTGGTGGTTTCGCCTCGCTGTTCCTGGCAGACATTCCGGGCATCTACGACGTCCACGACGGCTCCACCGACGCCAGCCTGCGTGGTGGCGTGCAGGTGCCCCTGCTGGACCCACTGGTGGTGGTGCCGGCCATGGCCGCCGTCACCGATCGCCTCGGCTTCGGCATCACGGCCTCGGTGACCTACGAGGCGCCCTACCTGCTGGCCCGGACCTTCGCCACCCTGGACCACTTCACCGGCGGTCGGATCGCCTGGAACGTGGTCACCTCCTACCAGGACTCGGCCGCTCGCAACCTGGGCATGGACCAGCAGATCCCCCATGACGAGCGCTACGACCGGGCCGATGAGTACATGGAGGTCATGTACAAGCTCTTCGAATCCTCCTTCGAGGATGGGGCCGTGGTCGCTGACGCCGAACGCGGCGTCTTCGTGGATCCGGCGAAGGTGCACCCGGTGGGCCACCGCGGCCGCTACTTCTCCGTGCCGGACCAGGCCCTGACGCATCCCGGGCCTCAGGGCACCCCGCTCCTGTTCCAGGCCGGGGCCTCCAAACGCGGCCAGCAGTTCGCGGTGGACCACGCCGAGGCGATCTTCTTCATCGGCAACACCACGCAGTTGGTGCGCACCTGGGTGGATGGGGTCCGCGACGGGCTCGAGGCCGGTGGCCGGGCGCGGGACGCGATCAAGGTCTTCACCATGGCCACCGTGGTGGTGGCCGAGACGGACGAGGAGGCCCAAGGCCGGTTGGCCGGTTACCGAGAGCACGTGGACATCGACGGAGCGCTGGCGCTGTTCGGCGGCTGGACCGGCGTGGACCTCTCGGGACATGACCCGGATGCCCCGCTGGAGTACATCCAGACTGAGGCCAACCAGTCCGCCCTGGCCGCCTTCACCAAGCTGTCCCCAGATGCCACCTGGACGGTCCGGACGCTGGCCGAGTTCATCGCGATCGGCGGCCGCGGCCCAGTGATCGCCGGCTCCCCGCAGACTGTGGTGGATGAGCTTGTGGCGTGGCAGGAGGCCACGGACGTGGACGGCTTCAACATCTCCGCCGCTGTCCGCCCAGCGGACCTGGAGCGGTTCACGGATCTAGTGTCTCCAGAGCTGCGTCGCCGCGGACTGCTGCCGGAGGGGCCTGCAGGGCCTGACGGTGCTGTGACCCTGCGCGAGCGGCTATTGGGCGGAGGGTCTCATCTGGCCCCCGACCACCGAGGGGCCTCCTTCCGTCGGTGAGTCGGTGAGTCGGTGAGTCGGCGAGCCAGTCGTCAGACGGCGGCGCCGGCCCGCTGGCGGGAGAGGCCGTCGAGCTGGTGGAAGACGGCCTTGTTGTGCTGGAAGCCGAGCCTGGCCTCCCCGATGAACGCCTCCTCCTGCTCGGTCGTGAGCCCGAGTGAGTCCAGCCGCAGCCGGTAGCCGTCCTTGTACACCTTGGGCTTCTCGATCTCGGCGAACCGGTACATGGAGAGGTGCTCCTCGGTCAGCCCGTAGTGACGCGAGACCATTCGGCCGATTGCCTGCCCGCCGGAGAGGTCCCCCAGGTAGCGCAGGTAGTGGTGGGCGGCCAGCCGGGCGTGGTCGTGCTCCACCTCGGCGATGCGCAGCACGTAGGCGCGGGTGGCCGGCAGTTCGACTGGCGCCTCGTCCAGGCCGGCGACCGGCAGGAGATTGGCCAGGTCCCGTCGGATGAAGGGAGCGCGCTCCAAGGCGGGGTCGAACAGGTCTGCCACGGGGGCCGGTGAGGTGACCCGGGCCAGGGCCACCGAGTCCTCCAGCTGGTGGTAGATGCGCTCGTACTGCGAGAGCAGCAGGGCGTAGTCCGTGCGGGATCGGCGCCCGCCCATGAGGTCGGAGATGAAGGTGGCGGTCTCCGCCTCCTGGTGGTCGGCGCGGGTCAGTTCGCCACCTGGACGGCGGTGGCCACCGCCGGCGTGGTGTTCCTGCTCGGTGTGGTGGTGGCCGTGGCCCTGCGCGGCCAGCTGGACCTGCTCTCCCTCGGCGAGCGGCCCGCCCAGCACGCCGGGGTGCACGTCGGCCGGCTGCGCGTGGTGTCCATCATCGCGGTGGCTGTGCTGACCTCGGCCGCCGTGGCCTACGCCGGGCTCATCAGCTTCGTGGGCCTCGTGGTGCCGCATGCCCTCCGCCTGGTGATCGGGCCGTCCCACCGGGGGCTGATCCCGCTGTCCGCCCTCGGCGGGGCGGTGCTGCTGTCCCTGGCGGACGTGGCCGCGCGCACCGTCATCCCCTTCGCGGACATGCCGATCGGGATCTTCACCGCCGTGGTCGGCGGACCGGTGTTCTTCATCCTGCTGCGGCAGTCGCTCAAGAAGCAGGGGGCCCGGTGATGCTCCGGGCCCGGGGGATCCACGTGGAGATCCACGGCCGTCCGATCCTGCACGGGGTGGATTTGGAGCTGCGCCCCGGTGAGGTCACGGTGGTGATCGGTCCCAACGGCGCCGGCAAGTCCACGCTCTTCTCCGTGCTCTCCGGTGACATCGCCCCCAGCCGGGGATCCGTGACGCTGGACGGCAGGCCCGTGGCCGAGTGGAAGCCCCAGGCGGCCGCCCGCGAGCGGGCCGTCATGGTGCAGGACTCCACGGTGTCCTTCCCCTTCTCCGTCCGCGAGGTGGTGCAGATGGGACGCGACGCCTGGCGCCGCAGCGAGCAGGCGGACCGGGACGAGGAGGTGGTGGACGGCGCCGTCGCCTCGGTGGGGATCGAACACCTCCAGGACCGGACCATCACCGTGGTCTCCGGCGGCGAACGCCAGCGCACCACCCTGGCCCGGGTGCTGGCCCAGGAGGGGCGCACTGTGCTGCTGGACGAGCCCGTCTCCGCCATGGACATCGCCCACCAGGAGCGCATCCTGTCGCTGTGCCGCGCGCTGGCGGCGCAAGGCGACGCGGTCGCCGTCGTGCTCCATGACCTGGACTCCGCCGCGGTGTACGGCGACCGGGTGCTCCTGTTGGACCACGGGCGCGTGGTGGCGGACGGGACCCCGAATCAGGTGTGCACGGCCGAGCTGCTGAGCCGCGTCTACGGGACGCCGATCGAGGTGTTCGACCTGCACGGGGTGCGGCGGGTGATGCCCTCCCGCCGTCCGGCCGGGCCCCGGCGAGAGGGCGCCGGGGGGCCTATCGGCGCCACCGCGCAGACCGTACGCTGAACGGCAGACACGTCGCCGTTCCACCGCGGTGCCACGGGAGGGATCCATGGGCAGCAAACACCACGTCAGCACACCCGCCACGGACGAGGCCTACGAGCGCTACCGGGCTGCCCGCGAGCAGTATGCCGTGGCCAAGTATGAGTACAAGGCCGCGAAGTACGCGCTGAAGGCCGCCCGGATGCGGGAGCAGGCCGGTGCCGGCGGGGGCCAGCAGGAGCGGCGGGGACGCCACGGACATCACCACGACCGGCACGACAAGCACGACCGGCACGACCGTCGGGGGCACGGCGCGCTGGGTCCGGTGGAGTCCCGCGACTCCATGGACCGATCGATGGAACGCGGCAAGCGCCGGCAGGTGGTGCTGGAGGTGGTGGCCACCGAGCGGATCGGGGAGCACTTCCAGCGCCTCACCCTGGGCGGGCCGGGGTTCGCCGATTTCCGGGACAACCACTTCACGGACAAGTACGTGAAGATCCTCTTCGTGGACCCGGCGCTGGGCCTGGAGCCGCCCTATGACGTGCAGGCCCTGCGCAGGGACCTGCCGAAGCATCAGCGCCCCGTCCGCCGGACCTACACGGTGCACTCGGTGGACGCCGAGGCGGGCACCGTGGTCATCGACTTCGTGCTGCACGGGGGCGCCGGCGTGGCCGGGCCGTGGGCGGCGCGGGCCGCGGTGGGGGAGAAGGTGGCCTTCGCCGGTCCCGGCGGCAAGTACGCCCCGGACGCGGCGGCGGACGCGCACCTGCTGGTGGGGGACGAATCGGCGCTGCCCGCCCTCTCCGCCGCGCTGGCCGAGCTGACCGCGAAGGCCCCGGCCGCCGTCGGGCGCGCCGTCATCGAGGTCGGCGGCCCGGAGGACGAGTGGGAGCTGTCAGCGCCTGCGGGCGTGGAGGTGACCTGGCTGCACCGCGGCGGGGAGTACACGCCGGCCCGCTCGGGACTCGCCGCAGCCGTGGAGTCGATCGGGCGCGAGGAATGGCCGGACGGACGCGTGCACGCCTTCGTGCACGGGGAGAAGACCATGGTCAAGCGGCTGCGCCGGCACCTGACCGAGGACCGCGGCGTGGACCGGCGGATGCTGTCCCTGTCCTCCTACTGGACCCACGGCACGGCCGACGACTGAACCACGCCATCACCCGGCGGTGGGCCGGTGACGATGACGCTATGAGAACGCTATCATTGTGCTATGGGTGTGACGATCAAGCAGTCAGAGCTGCGGAACGACAACGCGGCGGTCATGCGGCGGGTGGCTCAGGGCGAGAGCTTCGTGGTCACCGTCAAGGGCAGGCCCGTTGCGGACGTGCTGCCCCACCAGCCCGAGTCCACCCGTCGGAGGTTCGTTCCGGTGACAGAACTGGACCGTGCTCTCGCGGCTGAGAAGGCCCCGGACCCGGCGGCGTGGACGGCCGATCTGCAGGCGGGTCATGAGGCCCTGGCGCCGGACGAGCCGACCGACCCCTTCCTCCAGCAGGCGGGCCGGTGAGCGTTCCCGACGTTCGCCGCGCGCTGCTGGACACCTCGGCGCTGATCGACTTCCCGGCCTCCGCCGTGGCCGAGGAGGCCGATGAGGTTGCCGTGTCGGCGGTGACGATCGCCGAACTGCAGTATGGCGTCACGGCAGCGACCGACCTGATCGAACAGATGCGCCGGCGCCGGCTGGTCCAGATGGTCCTGGGCCAGTTCGAGGTGTTGCCGTTCGATGTGGCCGCCGCCGAGTACTACGGGGTGCTCGCCACGCTCGTCCGGGACCAAGGGCGCAGGCCACGGCCGCGGCGACTGGATCTGCAGATCGCGGCCACGGCCGCGTGTCACGGTCTGACGCTCCTGACCCGCAACGGCGGGGACTTCACCGGGCTGGAGTCTGCGCTGACGGTGATCGACCTGCCATGACCTCGGCGATCTGGCCCACGCAGGGCTCGTTCTGCAGACTCGTGGTGTCCCCCAGGGCGGTGCCCTCGTAGAGCTGCGTGAGCAGGCGGCGCATGATCTTGCCGGAGCGGGTCTTGGGCACGTCCGGGACGAACACCACCTCCCGCGGCTTGGCCACCGGACCGATCACGGTGCCCACGTGTTGGCGCAACGCCTCGGCGGACTCCTCGCCCATCCCGGCGCGGGCCACCACGAACGCGACGGCGGCGTGTCCGGTCTTCGTATCCGGCACCGGGCACACCCCGGCCTCCACCACGCCCGGGTGGGACACGAGGGCGGACTCGATCTCGATGGTGGACAGGCGGTGGCCGGAGATGTTGATGACGTCGTCGATGCGGCCGAGGATCCAGAGGTCCGCATCCTCGTCGTACTTCGCGCCGTCCCCGGCCAGGAACCAGCCCCGTTCGGCGTAGTCCTTCCAGTAGGACGTGTAGTAGCGCCGCGGGTTGCCCCACACGGTGCGGGCCATGGCCGGCCCGGTGCGGGTCACCACCACCTTGCCCTGCAGGCCGGCGGCCACGCGCTCGCCGGCGTCGTCCACCACGGCCACGTCCACCCCGGGCAGCGGGCGGGAGCCGCAGCCGGGCTTGAACCGCTCGTCGGTCTGCCGCGGGGAGAGGATGGTCGCCCCGGTCTCGGACTGCCACCAGGTGTCCACCATGGGCACGCCCACGGAACCGTCGCGCGCCACCCGCGCGCCGCCGTCGCCGGTCTGGGCCTGGAGCCGGCCGTCCAGTGCGGCGAGCCGGTCCCGGCCGATCTGGGTGCGCGCCCAGGTCCAGGCCTCCGGGTTCACGGCCTCGCCCACGGTGCCGACCAGGCGGATGCTGCTCAGGTCATAGTCCGCGGGGATGCCCTCGGGGAACCAGCCCATGAGGGACCGCACGAGCGTCGGCGCCGTGTAGTACGAGGTCACGCCGTAGCGTTCGATCACCTCGAAGTGCCGGCCCGGGTGCGGGGCGTTCGGGACGCCCTCGTAGATGACCTGGGTGACGCCGTTGGAGAGCGGGCCGTAGATCTCGTAGGTGTGCGCGGTGACCCAGGCGAGGTCCGCGGTGCACCAGTGCACGTCCTTCTCCCGCTCGGCCACGTCCGGGTTCGAGAACAGGTAGTCGTAGGACCAGGAGGCCTGGGTGAGGTAGCCGCCGGAGGTGTGCACCAGTCCCTTGGGCTGGCCCGTGGTGCCGGAGGTGTACATGATGAACAGCTCGGTCTCGGCGTCGAAGGACGCAGGGGTGTGGGTGACGGGCTGGCGGTCCACGATCTCGTGCCACCAGACGTCCCGCCCTGGAGTCCACGCCACGTCCGTGTGCCCCGTGCGGTTGAGCACCAGCACGTGCTCGATGGCGTTCTGACCGGCCACGGCCGCGTCCGCATTGGCCTTGACCGGCACGGCCTTCCCGCGGCGGAACTGGCCCTCGGAGGTGACGAGCAGCTTGGCCCCGGTGTCCTCCACGCGGAACTTCAGGGCCTCGGCGGAGAAGCCCCCGAACACGAGCGAGTGCACGGCGCCGATCCGGGCGCAGGCCAGGGTGATGACCACGGTCTCCACCAGCACGGGCAGGTAGACGACCACGCGGTCGCCCGTCCCGATGCCCAGCTCGGTCAGCGCGTTCGCGGCCTGCGCCACCTCACGCTGCAGCTGCGCGTAGGTGACGGCGCGGCGGTCGCCGGGCTCGCCCTCGAAGTACAGGGCCACCTTGTCCCCGCGGCCGGCTGCCACGTGCCGGTCCACGCAGTTCACCGCCACGTTCAGGGTGCCGCCGTCGAACCAGCGGATCTCCGGACCGCGCTCGGCCTCCGGATCCGGGGCCGTCCACGAATGCGTGGTGTGCCACTCGGTGTCCCAGTCGAGGCGGCGCGCGGCGGCGTCCCAGAAGGCGAGGCGGTCCTGCTCGGCCACGGGTTCGCCGTCGCCGAGCCCGCCGTGCAGCAGGCCAGCCGGGCGGCCCGGGTGGACGCTGGGATCGGCGAAATTCACGACGGCGGCCGGCAGGGGAGCGGGGAGGGCTGCGGTGGCGGCGGTGGTGGCGTTCGGGGCAACAGACAAGATAAAACCTTCTTTCCATCGAATCTGGCGGTAGCACCTGGTGGCCGATGCCGCGCCCGGAAGGGGGCCGGCGTCGACCACGGGTTGCTGCGGCGTCACAGAGCCAGATCTCTCGGCCGCTCGGGATGGTCGGTTCCACTCTAGGGCCGGCCCGGCCGGTGGGTCTAAACGGGTGACGGCGTGCGACGCTGTCCATATCGGTGACTAGTTGACCAATCTGACTAGTAAGGCATACGATCTAGTCATGACCGAGGACAACTGGCCGGGCGAGTGGTTACGGGGCGTGCTCGGGGTGTGCGTGCTGCGCATCCTGATGGACGGCTCCAGCTACGGCTACGCGATCATCCAGCGGCTGGCCGAGGCCGGGCTGGGGGCCGTGAAGGGCGGGACCCTGTACCCGCTGCTGGGCCGGTTGGAGGAGGCCGGGCACCTCGAGGTCGAATGGCGGCCCGGCGACGGCGGCCCCGGCCGGAAATTCTATGCACTCACCGAGCAGGGGCGCCGGGAGGCGGCGGGCCAGGCGGCCCGCTGGGCCGCGTTCACCGCGACGACCCGGGCGCTCACGGATGGCGCGCTGTCTGCCCGAGACCGTCCCGCCACGAACCAGGTCCCCACCGAGAGTCCCGCAGACCCCCCAGAGAAGGAACTGACATGAACCCGATGCGCGGCCGACCGACGTCCCCCACCGCCCGGGTGGACTATGCCCGGCTGGCGCCGAGCGTGGCGAAGGACTGGGTGGAGGAGTTCGTCCTCGAGCAGCGGCTGCTCGGGGTGCCCGGGCCCTTCATCGGGGACGCCCTCGCGCTGGTGGAGAGCCACGTCGCGGAGTCGGGCGAACCGGTCCGGGAGGCCTTCGGCGACCCGAAGGCCTACGCCCGTCAGGCGGCGCCGTCCCGCCGGATCGAGGGTGACCGCGATCCATGGTGGCTCGTGGGGCTCGGGCTCGGCCTGGTCGGCATGTTCCTCACCGGCGTCGGTGCGGACGAGTGGCTGTTCGGGTCCGGGCAGATCGAGGTCACGGCCGGTCTGCTGGTATCGGGAGGTCTCCTGCTGGCGGCCTTCGCCGTCCTGGTCCTGGCCACCGATGCGGTCCTGCGCCTGTCAGTCGAGCGGACCCGGACGTTCCTGGGGGTCTGCGCGGTGTACTGCGCCGCCGTGGTGGCCGCCCATCTCGCCCTCGGGGACGGTATCGGACGGTGGTCGGCGGTCCCGGTGACCGCCGTGGGCGTGGGACTGCTGGTCCTGAGCACGGTGCTGCAGTCGCGGAGGGCCTCGCACGGAGGGCTGGACGATCCGATCGTGGGGCCCGCCCAGCAGACCGAGGTGGAGGGCGCCCGTGCCGCCGCCGGTTCCGGGGCCGCGGGCCTGTTGGGCTGGTTGACCGTCTTCCTCTTCCCGATCCTCACGGTCCTGATGGTCGCCCTCAGCTGGGTCCTGCACCTGCTGGCCTGAGCGGTCCCGCCGGGGGCGAACTATTCTGGTCGGGGCAGTGGTCGAGCGGAGGGGGACGGGATGGAAGAATTCGCACTGTTGGCCGTGGCCGGCGTCCTGATCATCGTCCTGATATCCCTCTTCGCCCCGAAGCTGGGGGTGGCCGCGCCCATCCTGCTGGTCATCGTCGGCATCGGCTGCAGCCTGATCCCCGGTGCGCCCAGGATCCTGCTGGAGCCGGAGTGGATCCTCATGATCGCGCTGCCGCCGATCCTCTACTCGGCCGCGGTCAACGTGCCCATCACGGACTTCCGCCGCGACCTGGAGACGATCAGCGCCCTGTCCGTCCTGCTCGTGGTCGCCTCCGCCTTCGCCACCGGGTGGCTGATCTGGTGGGTGTTGCCGGACATCGGCTTCGCCGCGGCGGTGGCGCTGGGGGCCGTGATCAGTCCGCCGGACGCCGTGGCGGCCACGTCCATCGGCAAGAGGCTGGGCCTGCCGCCGCGGCTGGTGACGATCCTCGAGGGGGAGGGCCTGGTCAACGACGCCACGGCGCTCGTCATGCTCCGCACCGCCATCGCCGCCACGGCCGGCAGCATCACGTTCTGGGGCGCCATCGGCGACTTCGTCTACGCGGTCCTCGCGGGGGTGGCGGTCGGGCTGCTGGTCGGCGCCCTCACGGTGTGGGCCCGGTCCCGGATCCGCCAGCAACCCGTGCTCACCACCGCGATCTCCCTGACCGTGCCGTTCCTGGCCTACATGCCGGCCGAGAACCTGCACGCCTCCGGCGTCATCGCCGTGGTGGCGGCCGGGCTGGTGACCGGGCATCAGGCGCCCAGGCGCTTCAGCGCCGTGGACCGGATCACCGACCGCACCAACTGGCGGACCATCCAGCTGCTGCTGGAGAACGGCGTGTTCCTGTTGATGGGGTTCGAGATCACCTCCATCGTCGCAGACGCCGAGTCCTCGGGCCGGGGGCTGTGGATGGCGGTCGCCCTCGCCGCGGCCTGCACCGTGATCCTCTTCGGTGTCCGCGTCCTGTTCGTGGTCCCGCTGATCGCCCGACTCCGGGCCCGCCAGCGCCGGATCCCCGAGGTCGCCGAGCAATTGGACGCCGCCCTGAACGCAGTCGCCGACGATGATCGGGACTCCAATCCACGGCGCTCGGCGCGGTTGCAGCGGTGGCGTGCGGACGCGCAGTTCCAGGCCACCCACAGCCTCGGGTGGCGCGGTGGCGCCGTGCTGGCCTGGTCCGGGATGCGTGGGGCCGTCACCCTGGCGGCGGCCCAGTCGCTGCCCTCGGACATCCCCTACCGGGCCGAACTGATCCTGATCGCCTTCACGGTCGCCATCATCACCCTGGTGATCCAGGGTGGCACGCTGCCCCTGTTGATCCGCGTGCTCGGCATCAAGGGCACCAGCGAGGAGGCCGAGGGCCGTGAGGTCACCCGCCTGGCCGAGGAGATCATCGCCGCCCGCCAGGCCTTCCTGGACAATCAGGCGCTGCTGCGGGAGAACGGCAGACCCTTCGCCCCCGAGGTGCTGGAGCGGACCCGGAGCCGGGGCCTGGCCGCCACGGAGGCGTTGGCCGCCATGGTCCATGACGACGATCCGGACGGCCATGCCCAGCAGCACCGCGAACTGCGCCGCCAGCTCGTGGACGTGGAACAGTCCATCCTGCTCGACGCGCGGGCTGGCGGCACCTACTCCTCGCACACCCTCCAGCGGGCGCAGCACTTCATCGACGCGGAGTCCACCCGGATGCAGTAGTCCCTCGGCGGCCGCTCAGGGTCCCCGGGGCGCGGCGCGGTCACGGGCGGCGGGTCACCGGGGCGAGGCCCACCTCGTCAGCGGCCAGCATCCGGACGCCGTCCGGATGGCCGGCGGCCTCGAGCACGGGGCCGACGGGAAACCGCTGCGCATCGGTGCCGGCCATGAACTCCTCCAGGGCAGCGGCCAGTCCCGCCTCCGGCAGCAGCCGCTGACCGTGGACGAAGCGCTCCAGCGGGGCCAGGACCAGCAGGAGCATGCCGTAGACGGCGTCCTGCGTCTCGTCGACCGGCGGCTGGAAGTACGGCACCTCCAGGATCCGCCCGCCCAGCCGGGCGTAGAAACGCAGCCGCGCGGCCGGGTCTCCGTAGACGGGGTGGGCCTGATGATGGGCGGGATGCTCGACCTCGGCGAGCACCACGGAGACCTCCGGGTCCGCGGTGATGCCGGCCAGCAACCCAGACAGCAGTGCCGTGCCCACGCCCCGTCCGCGCTGGTCGGCGCGAATGGCGACGTAGCTCAGCAGCACGGCCGGGGAGCCGGTGAAGGTGGCCGTGATGGCCACGGCCACGGGGTCCGACGCCTCGCCGACCACGCGCACCGTGGCCGAGCCCCGGGCGACGTCCTCGAGCAGCTCCTCCACCGAGACCAGTTCCCGGGGCGGGAAGTTCGGGACCAGCAGGCGCTCATGCACCCGCGCCACGGCGACGGGGTCGGTGACCGGAGTGCCGCCGTCGGGCTGCGGGATGTCGGTGGCGTTCACGCGTGGGCTCCTGGTGTGTTGCGGGAAACGGACGAGGGGCAGACGTGGGGCGGGCGGTGGGTCTTGATGTCCCGGGGGTTCACCGAATCCTCATGCCATGGGAGATTACCGTGGTGACGAGCGAGACACCGCGACGTGACTGGAAAGACTGCGCCACCGAATGGAAAGGTTTACGCTTAAACCGTTGGGCGGACTAGACCCTTTCTGTCGTCACAGGGACGCGCCACCCTTCTGCGTGGAAGACGCGCCCCGCATCCACATTGCGCGCCAGCCGACCGAGGGCCCACGAGGCCTTCGAGCGATAGGAACGGTCCATGAAAACCCGAGCAGCTGTAGCCACCGCACCCCAGACTGACCTGGAGATCCGCGACGTGGAGCTTGACGCTCCCCGCGCGGACGAACTCCAGGTGCGGATCGTCGCCTCAGGTGTCTGCCACACCGACGCCATCGTCCGGGACCAGTGGTACCCGGTCCCGCTGCCGTCCGTGTTGGGTCACGAGGGGGCGGGCATCGTCGAGGCCGTGGGTTCTGACGTGCAAGGTTTCAAGGCGGGCGACAAGGTCGTGCTCGGTCCCGCCTACTGTGGGCGCTGCGAGCAGTGTCTGGCCGGACACCCCATGTTCTGCGTGAACTTCTACGACCGCAACTTCGGTGGCGGACGGGCTGACGGCTCGAAGTCCTTCTCCGATGACTCGGGTGAGATCAGCTCCCACTTCTTCGGACAGTCCTCCTTCGCCGAGCACACCAACGTGGTGGCCAGTGGTGCCGTCAAGGTCCCCGATGACGCGCCTCTGGACCTGCTGGGCCCACTCGGCTGCGGCATCATGACCGGCTCCGGCGCCGTCCTGAACGTCCTTCAGCCCCAGCCCGGATCCTCCGTGGCGGTCTTCGGCACCGGCGCCGTGGGCATGTCCGGCATGCTGGCCGCAAAGGCCGCCGGCGCCACGACGATCATCATGGTGGACATCGTTCCGGAGCGGCTCGAGTTCGCCAAGGAACTCGGCGCCACCCATACCGTCAACTCCAAGGAGACGGACCCGGTCGAGGCCATCAAGGAGATCACCGGCGGTGGTGTGGAATACGCCCTGGACACCACCGGCGTCCCGCCGGTCTTCGCCCAGATGACCAAGTCCCTGGCCACCCGAGGCCACGGCGCCCTGGTGGGAGCGGCGAAGTTGGGCACGGAGGCCCCGTTCGACATCGGCACCCTGTTGCTCAGCGGCATCAAGATCAGCATGGTGGTGGAGGGCGACGCCGTGCCGCAGGAGTTCATCCCACGGTTGATCGCTCTGCATGCTGCCGGCACGTTCCCGTTCGACAAGCTGACCAAGTCCTATGCGTTCGAGGACATCAATCAGGCCTTTGCCGATTCCGCCAATGGAACCACGCTCAAGCCCATCATCGTGTTCTGATCGACGTCAACGCGCAATGGGAGATGCACTGAGCGCGGGCCGGCCCACCGGGGCCGGCCCGCGCTCAGTATGGTCAGGTAGCCGGCTCCGAACGGGACGGGACGGCCTCGTCCGCGAGGTCCGGGCCGCCTCCCGCCGCCCTCGAGGCCCCGCCGCCCTCAGTCAACAGGACCACCGCCACGAAGACCGTGATCATGGCCGCGAGCATGACCAGGCCCACCAGCCCGAACTGCACGAGCCACGGCCACAGCGCCGCACCGGCCATCACCAGTAGCACGGCCACGACGACGGCCGTCACCCCGCGCTGTCGCGCGCGGCCCGGTGCCACTAGCTGCCAGCCCGACTGTGCCAGCGTCACGAGCACCATGCCCAGCAGGTTGGCGGTCATGCCCACCCACACCGGGTGCATGCCCAGGAAGAAGTCGGTGGCGTGGAAACCGGAAGCCGCGTACCAGCCCATGCCCGCGCCGAATCCGGCCAGCATGGCCGTCAGCGCGGCGGACCGGGTGGCCAGCGGCCAGAAGAACGCGGCGAGCACCGGGGCCAGGGTGGCTCCGTTGCGCAAGGTCCAGGCCATCACGTTCCACCACGCCGACTCCTCGGTGCGCAGCAGCGCGAAGACCACCATGACCACGGTCAGCCCGACCAGGGCCACGCGGGTGTAGCGGACCAGCTGCCGCTCCGTGGCCGCGGGGTTCAGCGCCGAGCCGAGGTCCCTGCCCAGCGAGGTGGCCCCGGAGAACTGGCAGGGCCCGGCCCAGCCAAGCGCGCAGGCCCACAGTCCCACGAAGAAGACCCCCGCGGCCCAGGGCGGCACCACTCCCGCGATGTACTCGGGGATGGCCACGAGCGGCAGGGCCTCGCCGGGCTGCACCAGGGCGGCGGCCACA
The DNA here is from genome assembly GCF_031432995.1 of Citricoccus sp. I39-566. Taxonomy (GTDB): domain Bacteria; phylum Actinomycetota; class Actinomycetes; order Actinomycetales; family Micrococcaceae; genus Citricoccus; species Citricoccus nitrophenolicus_A. The sequence continues at coordinate 380,034 of NZ_CP133842.1, read as the reverse complement.
CCGATGACCACGCCCAGCAGGATCAGTGGGATGCCGAGGACGGCGGCACGGTACAGGCCCCGCTGGCCGTCCTCCGGGGTGCGTGCGGACATGGACATCTGGAAGGCCGCCTGGGCCAGGGGCACGTTGATGATGAAGGTGCCGAACCAGGCCACGATCAGGGACACGCCGGCGTTGGAGAGGACGAGCATCTCGGGCGCCGCAGCCGCGCGGGCCACGAGCCCGTCCGCGCCGCCGAAGCCCGGGTCGGCGAGCAGCACCCAGACGCCGACGAGGAACATCAGCCCGATCATGATGACATTCATGGTCTGGCTGAAGCCGACCGAGCGCATCCCGCCGCCGGAGAGGAACGCCAACAGGACCACGGCGGTGGCGGCCACGGACAGCGGCAGGGACAGGTCCGTCACCACGTGCAGGGCGGAGGCGAACGCGATGGTGGTGGCCACGGAGTACATGGGGAACGTCAGCCCGGTGATGACCGAGCCGATGGCCTTCGCGGCACGGCCGAAGCGATCCCCGATGATGCCGGTCACCGTCACCACGAGCTTCTCCCGCAGCGGCTTGACCAGCAGCAACGCGATCAACAGGATCTGTACGGTCTCCGCCACGCCGTACCAGACGGCGGAGATCCCGGTCCGGTAGCTCAGCTCCACGATCGCAATGTAGGAGGAGCCGGAGAACAGCCCGGTGATGCAGAAAGCCACAGTCCACGGACCGAAGGAGCGCCCGCCCACGAAGAACCCGCCCTTGCCGGTCTCCTGGCGCCGGACCATGATCCGCCCGCCGACCACGAGCCAGGCCGTGTAGGCCAGCGCCAGGATGATCGTCCATACGCCGGCCGCGGTCACGCGTCCGCCTCAGGTGCCCGGCCGGCGTCGGCGTTCTCGCAGGTGAACACGGGTTCCGGGGCGTCCACGGGGCCGATCCGCGGCTGGTAGCCGAGGGCCTGGTTGCAGGCGGCCTCGGCATCATGGTCCACGGTCCGCCCGGCGAAGGTCCAGGCCACGGTCAAGCCTGCGCCCGCGTCCCGCAGCAGGTTCACGGCGGGGCAGGAGTGCTCGACGGCGGCCGCGAAGTCCCGCAGGGCCGTGGCGTCCGTCTCCGGGGTGCCGATGGCCAGCTGCAGCCGGTAACGGTGGAAGTAGGGCTGGACGTCCGCGGTGCCGGCCAGGCCGCGGCGGTCCTGCCGGGCGAGCGAATAGGTGTTGATCCCGGTCAGCTCCAGGCCGCGCCGGGCTGCCACCTGCTCCGCGGTCACGGTGATGCAGGCATCCACCGCCCCGGCCAGGTACTCCATGGGGGTGGGGCCCTGATTGCGGCCGCCCACCGCCTCGGGCTCGTCCACCGTGAACTCGAACTCGCGGAGGCTCACCCGCGTCTGTTGCTGACCGGTCCACGTTCCGGCGGCGCGGAGGGTCTTCGACTCGGAGTCGAGGGGCGTCTCGCTGAATCGGGAGGGTGCTCGGGACGGTTCTCGGACAGGCTCAGAAGAGGACACGGCCGTCATTGTAGAACCCTCACACGAACATCAGGTCGGGGCAGGACCGGCCACTCATCCACACGCCGCGTCATGTGACGTCTTATTCGAGGGCTCTTGCCGTCAGATCCGGGCCCGCAGCGATCCGCCGGCACCAAGGGTCGGAATGTGACTCCGGATTAGTTCGTCTCCCGCGCCATCTGGTCACCTGGGAGGGACCCATCCAGAGCGGCCGAGAGATCTGGCTCGACGACGCCGCAGCAACCCCCTGTCGCAGGAGCGGGTGCTACCGCCAGGACCGATGGAAGGACGTGCATTCTGATGCTCGAACGCGCCCCGCGCCGGATCCGGTTCAACGCCTTTGACATGAACTGCGTGGGCCACCAGTCCCCGGGGCTGTGGCGCCACCCGGAGGACCGCTCCAGTGACTACAACACGATCGGCTACTGGACGCATCTTGCCCAGGTCGCCGAACGCGGCCGCTTCGACGGCCTGTTCATCGCCGACGTGCTTGGCACCTATGACGTGTACGGAGGCTCCAACGAGGCCACTCTCACCGCCGGCACCCAGGTCCCTGTCAACGACCCGATGCTGCTGGTCAGCGCCATGGCCGCGGTGACCGAACACCTCGGTTTCGGCATCACTGCAGGAACCGCCTACGAGCATCCCTATCCCTTCGCCCGCCGCCTGGCCACTCTGGACCATCTCACGGGCGGGCGGGTCGGTTGGAACGTGGTCACCGGCTACCTGCCCTCGGCTGCCCGCAACATGGGCAGCCAGGACCAGCTGGCCCATGACGAGCGCTACGACCACGCAGACGAATACCTCGAGGTCGTCTACAAGCTGCTGGAGGGCTCCTGGGACGAGGACGCCGTGGTCCGGGACCGGGACGGTTGCGTCTACACGGACCCGGCCAGGGTGCACGAGATCGGCCATCAGGGGACCTACTTCTCGGTGCCGGGCATCGCCCTGACGGAGCCGAGCCCCCAGCGCACCCCCGTGGTCTACCAAGCCGGCACATCGCCGCGCGGCCTGGCCTTCGCCGGGCAGAACGCCGAATGCGCCTTCGTCTCCGCCCCCAGCCGGGACAAGCTGGCTCAGGCCGTGACCAGGATCCGTGCTGCCGCCGTGGAGGCCGGCCGTGACGCGAAGGACATCAGGATCTTCAACCTTGCAACCGTCATCACCGGTCCGGACGAGGGGGCGGCCCGCGCCAAACACGCCGACTACGTCCGTTACGTGGACCACCGTGGTGCCCTCGCACTGTTGTCCGGGTGGATGGGCATCGACTTCTCGCAGTACGGCCTGGACGATGTGATCGGTCAGGACGTGCAGACCAACGCGGTGCAGTCCGCCGTGGAGACCTTCCGCTCGGGCGGTGCCGACGCCTCCGCGGACGGAGAGCCCTGGAGCATCCGCCGACTTGCCGAATGGGTCGGCATCGGGGGCTTCGGGCCGGTGTTCGTCGGCTCCGGTGCGCAGGTCGCCGACCAGCTGCAGGACTGGGCCGAGGAGACGGACGTGGACGGCTTCAATCTCGCCTACGCGGTCTCCCCGGGAAGCTTCGAGGACGTCGTGGAGCACGTGGTCCCCGAGCTCCAGGCCCGCGGTGCCTATCCCGCCGAGTACGAGTCCGGCACCCTGCGACACAAGCTGTTCGGCCGCGGGGACCGGCTGGCGGAGAACCACCGGGGCGCCGGCTTCCGGCTGGCAGCGGCCGGCACCCGGGACGGGGGCGCGCTGTGATCGAGATCCGCGACCTGCACCAGGCCTACACCGGGCGTGGGGGGACCGTCGAGGTGCTCAAGGGCATCGATCTGACCGTGCCGGAAGGCTCCATCACCGCCGTGGTCGGGCCCTCCGGGGCCGGCAAGACGACCCTCTCGCACTGCATCTCCCTGTTGGAGAAGCCCACCCGCGGCGAGATCCTGGTGGATGGCAGCGACCTGTCCCGGCTCCGGGGCCGCCAGCTGCGCTCCGCCCGCCGTGCCATCGGCACGATCTTCCAGCACTCCGCCCTGCTGCGCCGCATCACCGTGGCCGAGAACGTCGCCCTCCCGCTGCGCAACCTCGGGGTAGTCCACCACGAGATGCAGGACCGTGTGGCCGAGCTGCTGGACCGCGTCGGACTGCTGCACAAGGCCGACTCCTACCCCGGTCAGCTCTCCGGCGGGCAGAGGCAACGGGTAGGCATCGCCCGGGCCCTGGCCCTGCGGCCCCGGATCCTGCTCTCGGACGAGTCCACCTCCGGCCTGGACCCGGACACCACCGCGCAGATCCTGGCCCTGCTCGCCGACCTGCGCACCGACCTAGGCTTGTCCATCATCCTCATCACCCATGAGATGGACGTGGTCCGGAACGTCGCCGACCAGGTGGCCTCCCTGTCCCACGGCCGGCTCGCGGAGTACGGCTCTCTGCCGTCCCTCGTCGCGGACCAGGACTCCACCGTCGGCGGGCAGCTGTTGCCGATCGCCGCGCTGCCGCTGCCGGCCGGCTTCGACACCTTCCTGGACCTCGCCTACCGGGATGGGGACGTGGACCCCGAATGGTTCACCCGAGTGGCGGTGGACCACCAGATCCGCCTGGCCCTGCTCGGCGGCACCATCGAGGCCCGCGGCGCGACCGCCCTGGGTCGCGCCGTCGTCGGGGTTCGCAGCGAGCAGGCTCAGCGCGCCATCGGCGCCCTGAACGGGCTCGGGCTCAGTGCCCGCCTGAGGAGCGACGCCGGCCGGTCCGGTCCCGCCGGGACCGCCATCTCGGCTGCGAGTCCAGACCGCGCCGGGCCGCCGCCGTCGGGCGCCACCCAGATCCCGGCCGGCGCGACGGCGGGGGCGACGGCATGAGTGCGACCGCAGACACCTCCCAGCCCCTGCTCTCCGATACTCCGCTGTCCGAGCTGCCTGCCCTGCTGCTGCCGGCCTACGGGGAGACGTGGGCCATGGTGGGCATCGTGATGATGCTGGTGGTCATGATCGGCGGGGCCACCGGCGTGCTGCTGTACAACACGAGCCCGCGTGGGCTGTTCCCGCAGGACCGGGCCTACGGGCTGCTCAGCTGGGCGGTCAACATGGGTCGGTCTCTGCCGTTCCTCGTGCTGATGGCGGCCATCATCCCGCTGACCAGGTGGATCACCGGCACCACCCTGGGCATCGCCGCGGCCGTGGTGCCCATGACGATCGCCGGCATCCCGTTCTTCGCCCGGTTGGTCCAGAACACCCTGAACGACCTGCCGCGGGAGAACATGGCCGTCGGTCTCGTGACGGGGTCATCCCCAGCGCAGATCATCCGTCAGACGCAACTGCGCGAGGCCCTGCCGGGCCTGGCCTCCGCCATCACCCTGAACACCATCTCGATGATCGAATACTCGGCCATTGCCGGGACCATCGGCGCGGGCGGCATCGGCTTCCTGGCCGTGACCTACGGCTACCAGCGCTTCGACATGACCGTCATGCTCGGCACGATCGTCCTGCTCATCATCACCGTCCAGCTCGTCCAGTTCGTCGGCGACCGGATCGCCCGTTCACTGACCCGGCCCTGAGCGGCCCCGCACCCCTGTTGAAGGACCTCCTATGAACCCCGAGAAGAAGACTCCGGCGACCACCGGGGAGAATGCGACGGCCGGACACGATCACGGCTTCACCCTGCGAAAGTCATTCACCGTGCTGCCCTGGTCGCTGGCGGCCATCGCCACCGTGGCTGCCCTGGCTCTGGGTCTCGTGGTAATCCAACAGTCCAACCAACCGGCCACGGCCGGCGGCGAGGCCGAGATCACCCGGCCGCTGACGGTGCACTACGAGCCGGCCATGGCCGGAGAGGAGAGCCTGGTGGAGTTCGTGGCTGAGGAGATCGCGCCCGACTACGGCGTCGAGATCGAGGCTGTGGGCATCGCGGATGGAGTCCAGGCCAACCGGGCCGTGGCCGAGGGCCAGGTGGACGCCACGATCTTCGAGCACCAGTGGTACATGAAGCAGGTGGCGGAGGGTAACGACTTCGACCTGTCCACCACGGTGGAGATCTACCAGTGGGCCTTCGGCCTGTACTCCACCCGATATGACGACGTGGAGGACCTGCCGGACGGCGCCACCGTGGCCGTGCCCACAGACCTGGCCAACCAGGGCCAGGCGCTGTGGCTGTTGGAGCGCGAGGGCCTGATCGGGCTGGACCCGGACATTGAGCCGCGCACCGCCCAGCTCAAGGACGTGGTGGAGAACCCTCGCCGTTTCGACTTCACCGAGATCGACCTGTTGTCCATGGCCCGGACCTTGGACTCGGTGGACGCCGCCCTCGGCTACACCAACATCTTCGACGCCGGCAAGATCGGCCGGGACAAGGGCATCCTGTTCCCGGACCCGCCCCGGACCTACGCCTCCTGGCTGATCGTGGGGACCGAGTTCAAGGACACCCCGGAGACCCGCAAGCTCGTCGAGGTCTTTTCCGATCCCCGGTTCGAGGAGTACCTGGAGACCACGGACAACCCGCTGGTCGCCGGCGTCCTGACCCCGGTCTCCGAACAGTAGACAACGCCCACCTCACAGCATGACCCGGTGCGGTCAGGAGAAACCACGGTTCTCTGACCTCTCCGCATACCTCGCATTGGACCCGGGCCGTCGCCGGGTGGTCTGATGGAGGGGACCACCATCCAGAGCGGCCGAGAGATCTGGCTCGACGACGCCGCAGCAACCCGCCCGTCAGGGGCCAGGGTGCTACCGCCAGGACCGATGGAGCCTTTCTCATGACGACCTTGCCGTCCTGCTGCACCTCCCGCTACACCGCCCTGTCCGCCCGTTTTGCCCCGGCCTTCGCCGAGGTGGCACAGGGGGAGCTGCCCCGGGAGGCCGGCCGCCACCTGCCCTTCGCAGCCTTCGAACAGCTCCGCGAACAGGGTCTGGGCGCCCTCAGCGTCCCGGAATCCGCCGGGGGAGCGGGGGCGAGCCAGGAGGACGCCTTCCGGCTGCTGATGGATCTCGCCGCCGTGGACGCCAACACCGCGCACCTGATGCGCAGCCACCTCAGCTTCGTCCAGCATGTGCTGGCCCAGCCCGGCCGCACCGTCCGCGACCGCTGGCTGCGGCGCGTGGTCGAGGGAGAGGTGGCCGGCAGCGCCCTGTCCGAGGGACGCGACTCACCGCTCGGCGGGCTCGGGACCACCGTGTCCCAGGACGAGGCGGGGCAGTTGCTGATCAACGGCAGCAAGTACTACACCACCGGCAGCATCTTCTCCACGTGGGCGCTGGCCACCGTCCGGCTGGACCCCAGCGTCTCCCGTGCCCTCCGGCGCAAGGTCCTGCCCCGTGCCACCACATCCCGGGGCACGACGCCGGCCGCCGGCTCGGGCGGCCGGGGCGGCTCCCAGCGGGCCGACGTCGCGCTCGCCGTGGTGCGGGTGCGGCAACCGCGGATCACCGTGAAGGACGACTGGGACGGCTTCGGCCAGCGCCTCACCGGGACGGGGACCATGGAGTTCCACGGGGCCGGCGTCGAGGAGCTGCTGGCGTTGCCGCCCGCCGACGGGCCGGTTCCACTGCACCACGAGTCCACCCTGATGGCTTTGCTGGCGGGCATCGGGCGGGCTGCGCTGCGCGATGGCGTGGAGCAGACCCGGCGGCGGAGGCGCTCGCCGAACACCGGGGGTGGGCTGAGCCCGCGCGAGGACGATCAGCTGCTGGGGATCATCGGCGAGCTCTCCGCCCAGCAGGCAACCGTCGAGGAACTCGTGCGCGCCGCCGGGCGGGACCTGGATGCGGCACTGACACTCGCCGGCGTCGGGCAGGAACAGCCGGACGGGGAGCTGGAGGGTGCGCAGGTCGGGCGCGTGGCCGGCGTCGGGATGGATGGTGATGGCGCCGCGGCCGAGGCGATGCACCGCGCCGCCCTGACGGCACACCGGGCTCATGTGATGGTGCCGAAGCTGGTGCTGGACACGTGCACGAGGATCTTCGACACGCTCGGTGCCTCCGCCACCAGCACGGACCTGCAACTGGACCGGCACTGGCGCAATGCCCGGACCATCGCCAGTCACGATCCGGCCGTGTTCATGGCCCGGATGGTGGGCGATTGGGAGGTCAACGGGACCCGCACGGTGCCCTACCTCCAGACCGGCACCACCGACGAGGCCTGAATCCGACCCATCCGCAGGGCCGTCGGCTCCGAACACCAGACAGCACCCGGCGGCCGAGCAGGGCGCCGGACCGATCGCCACTGGACCAACACCGGGCCACCACCGGACCAACACAGGAGGAGCCATGCGGATGAAGAGACCACCCCTATTGAGCGACGCTCCTGACAGGTAAGCCGTTCCTGGCCCTGCGCCCGGATAGGGTGGAGCCATGACGAGCACTGCAGGCACCGGAGCCGGCCGCAGTGCTGCGCGCGAGCGGGACGCCCACCTGGTGGGCCTGCTCCGGCGCAGTGCCACTGGAGACCAGGAGGCCTTCGCCGCTTTCTATGACGCCGTGGCCCCCTCGGCCTACGGCTTGGCACGGAAGATCGTGCGTGACGCCGATCTGGCGGCCGACGTCACGCAGGAGGCCCTCGTGGACGTATGGCGCTCGGCTGAGCGCTTCGATCCCGACCGCGGGTCAGTGGTCGGATGGGTCTGCTCGATCACCCATCGCCGGGCCGTCGACCTGATCCGTTCCACTCAGTCCGGCCGGGACCGGGAGGAACGGGCCGGGGTGGCCGGGTTCGAGCGGGACCGGGATGACGTGACCGAGGCCGTGGAGTCGGCGGAGGACCGAGACCGCGTGACGGAATGCCTCGGCACGCTGACCGGCCTGGAGTACGAGGCCGTGACGCAGGCCTACTACGGCGGACTGACCTACCGGCAGGTCGCTGAACGACTCGGGGCCAAATTGGCCACCGTGAAATCCCGGATGCGCAGTGCGCTCCAACGACTACAGGACTGTTTGGGGGTGGGAGCATGACGAACGGAAACGAGAACGAGAATGAGAACGTGATCGGCGCGGAGTTGCTCGCCGCCTGGGCCCTGGACGCCGTGGACGAGAATGAGCGCCGCGCCATCGAGCAGCAGCTCGGCTCAGACTCTGAGCTCCGTGCCCGGGCCGATGCCCTCAACAGCACCGTCGCCCGCCTGGCAGTGAGCACACCTGCCGAGCCTCCCGCCGGCCTGCGGGACCGTGTCCTCTCGGCCGTGGCCGGGACCGGCCAGGACGCCCGGCCTGCCGCGGACGGCGACGCCTCGCCCGCAGCGGGGCACGGCACCACCGGCTCCAGCGCTGACGGTTCCAGCGCTGGCACCGAGCGAGCCGGCGTCGCCGATCTGCACGACCACCGTGCCCGACGCCGGCCGGCCGCGCGCCGCTGGTGGGTGGGGGCGGTCTCGGCCGCCGCGGCGGCAGCCGTGGCCGTGGCCGTAGTGGTGAGCCAGCCGTGGGCGCCCACGGGTGGCGTGACCGAGGGTGATCAGCTCACGGCGATCGAGCAGATCCTGCAGGTGGACGGGGCCGAGCGGCTGGAGTCACCGGTGACCGGTGGCGGTGAGGTCGAGGTGGCGCGCGCGCCCACTGGTGAGACCGTGCTGGCCGCGCGGGGCCTGCCGGCTCCCGGAGAGGGCCGCGACTACCAGATGTGGACCATCCAGGGTGAGGCAGCGCCCCAGCCGGCCGGGTTGCTGGAGGTTCAGGACGGCCTCGCCCTCGTGCGGATGCAGGATGTTCCGGCGGATGCAGCACTCGCCGTCACCGTGGAACCGGCCGGAGGGTCTGAAGCGCCGACCACGGATCCGATCGTGGTCCTCGCCTCGAGCTGACACAGCAACTCCCCTCACGAGGATGCCGGGTGACTCCGCGTGAACCCCGGTTGGGGTCGCGCCCGGAGGTGTGGTGAAATCGATGGGTACCCATCCAGAGCGGCCGAGAGATCTGGCTCGATGACGCCGCAGCAACCACCGGGCAACCGGACAGGTGCTACCGCCAGGACCGATGGAAGGAGCACCACCGTGTCTGTCCCCAGCAACGAGAACGCCCATGGATCGAACGATCTCCCCGAGGGCGTGCCCACCACTGCCGCCGGCAAGCGGGAGATCCTGTTCAACGCGTTCGACATGAACTGCGTGGCCCACCAGTCACCGGGCCTGTGGCGCCACCCCGAGGACCGCGCCCGCGACTACAACACCCTGGGCTACTGGACTGGACTGGCCCAGACCCTGGAGCAGGGCTTGTTCGACGGCCTGTTCATCGCCGACGTGCTGGGCCCCTACGACGTCTACGGGGCCTCGGACGAGGCCACCCTCAAGGCCGGCACCCAGGTCCCGGTCAACGACCCGATGCTCGTGGTCCCGCCCATGGCGGCCGTCACGAGGAACCTGACCTTCGGGGTCACCGCCGGCACCGCGTACGAGCACCCGTACCCGTTCGCCCGCCGCCTGGCCACCCTCGATCACCTGACCGAGGGCCGCGTGGGCTGGAACGTGGTCACCGGATACCTGCCCTCCGCCGCCATCAACATGGGCCAGCAGGACCAGATGGAGCACGACGAGCGGTACAACCACGCCGACGAGTACCTGGACGTGGTCTACAAGCTGCTCGAGGGCTCCTGGGAGGACGACGCGGTCCTGTACGACAAGGAGTCCGGCGTCTTCATCGACCCCGCGAAGGTCCACCGGATCGAGCACGAGGGCACGTACTTCAAGACCCCGGGCATCGCCTTCACCGAGCCCAGCCCGCAGCGCACCCCGGTGATCTACCAGGCCGGGGCCTCCACCCGCGGCCGCGCCTTCGCCGGCAAGCACGCCGAGGCCGTGTTCATCAACTCGCCCACGGATGAGCTGATCAAGGGCACCACCGCGAAGATCCGGCAGGGCGCCGTCAAGGCCGGCCGCGACCCCTACGCCATCCGCATCATGTCCATGCAGACCATCGTCACCGGGGCCACCGACGAGGAGGCCCGTGCCAAGTACGAGGAGCTGACGCAGTACATCGACGTGGAGGGCGGACTGGTGTTGATGTCCGGCTGGATGGGCATCAACCTGGCCGAGTTCGAGCTGGACGAGCCGATCGGGGACGTGCAGTCCAACGCCATCCAGTCCGCCGTGGAGACCTTCAAGAAGGCCTCCGGGGACGACTCGGTCGAGTGGACCGTCCGCAAGCTCGCCGAGTGGTGCGGCGTGGGCGGCTTCGGCCCGGTCATCATCGGTTCCGGCGAGACCGTGGCGAAGGAGCTCGCGCGCATCCAGGACGAGACGGACGTGGACGGCTTCAACCTCGCCTACCACATCACTCCGGGCACCTTCGAGGACATCGTCCAGTACGTGGTCCCGGAGCTGCAGAAGCTCGGCCGCTACAAGACCGACTACACCGAGGGAACCATGCGCCACAAGCTCTTCGGCCAGGGCGACCACCTGCCGCGGGAGCACTACGGCTCCTCCTTCGCCCTGCGGAACCGCGTCTCCGCCTGAGCGGCCGGCCGGCGTCGGGCCGATTTCCAGTCCGGGTCCGACGCCGGCCCGTTGAGTCTGGAGGGATTCACGCCTTGGGCGCCCTCTGGCGTGAATCCCTCCAGACTCAACCGTGGCGGCACCCGGAGACGCAGGAACCCCGGCCCCCTGAAGCGGGGACCGGGGTTCCGGTGCGTGGTGGGACGGTTCCGGATCAGTGGCGGTCCGGCCCGCCGCCCTCGCTCTCGAGGGACTGGGACGGATCCGAGAGGGAATCACCGTTCGAGGACTTCGCCGTGCTCTCGCCACTCGAGGCTTCGGTGTCACCGGTGGTGTGCTTGCCGGTGGACTTCTCCGCGGCATCGGAGGCCTTGTCCGCCAGTCCCTGGGCGGCGTTGGCCCCCTTCTCGGTGGCCGAGTGGGCGGCGGCATTGGCCTTGTCCGCCTTCTCCGCCAGGTTCGGGGCCTTGTCCTTCACGGCCTCCGTGGCCTTGTCCGCCAGACCGGCGGCCTTCTCCGCCAGACCGGGGGCCTGGTCCTTGACGGTGGAGGTGGCGCGCTGGACCTGCTCCTGCGTCTTCGGGTCGTTCCAGAAGCCCTGCGCGTTCTTGGCGAACTTGTCCAGGTTCTGGCGACCTTCGCGGCTGCCCAGCAGGTAACCGAGGGCCGCGCCGATGCCGAGGGTGATCAATCGCTTCATGGTGTCTCCTTTGTGGCGTCGTCCCGGGGCGGGGTCCACCGCTCGGGTATGTCCCGAGTCTTCCCCCTGTTCCGGCGGTGGTCAATCGGCACCCAGCACGGACTCGGGCGTTTCTCAGCCGGTCTTCAGGTTCGCTCGCCGGCCGGGAGACCGCATGGCACACTGTCCCCAGCGAAGGAGGCCCCATGCAGACCCTCACCCCGGAATGCGTGGCCCGGATGCGGTTGCTGTCCCAGGGGCTCACCGACCCCTGGCCCGGTCCCGTGGAGGCCGCTCGATCCCTGGTCTGCACGCAGGGCCAGGACTATCCCGGGTCCACGGTGTCCCTGGCGCTGCGGTCCGGTACCGCTGCCGGCACCGGCCGCTCGGCGGGACGCCACGGCGCAGGAACGACGGCGGCCGTCCGGCAGGCGTACGATGCCGGCCTGATCGTCCGGTCCTGGCCGATGCGCGGAACCCTGTTCGTGGTGGCGTCCGAGGACCTCGCGTGGATCCTGGACCTCACCGCCCCGAGGATGCTCACCTCCACGGACCGCCGCCGCGTGGAGCTCGGCCTGGATACGGCCACGCTGGCGGCCGCCGAGTCCACCGCCGTCCGGGAGCTCTCCGGTGCCGGGCACACGCGCGCCGCGCTGCTGGAGGCGTGGACCCGGGAGGGCCTCCCGGTCCAGGACGGCCGCGGCTACCACCTGATCTTCTTCCTGGCCCTGATCGGGGTGCTGTGCTTCGGCCCGACCGAGGGCAACGGGCAGCGGATCGTGCTGGTGGAGGAGTGGATCGGCCGCCACGGTCCGTCCACCAGCACGCCGGCCGCCCGCACCCGGGATCAGGGCGTGCGCGAGCTGCTGCTGCGCTACCTGCGATCCCACGGGCCGGCCACGCTGGAGGACTTCTGCTGGTGGTCCAAGCTGGGTAAGACCGAGGCCCGCGCCGCGCTACGGGAGATCCGGGGCGAGGCGCCGGACCAGCTGGAGGGAGCCGACGTCGGCGGCCGGGAGCACTGGATGGCCGCCGGGCTGCCGGACCGCTATGCGGACCGGGCGCGGGCCACGGCCGCACCGCTGCTGCTGCCGGGGTTCGATGAGATCGTGCTGGGCTACCAGGACCGCTCCGCCGTGCTGACCAAGGCGGAGGAGGCCCGGGTGGTGCCTGGCGGCAACGGCGTGTTCAAGGGCACGGTGCTGCACCGCGGCCACGCCGTGGGGACGTGGAAGCGGTCCACGCGGAAGGGCCGCCCCGTGGAGGTGGAGCCCTTCGGGACGCTGCCGGCGCCGGTGGAGACAGCGATGCCCCGGCTCAGCGCGGGGTTACCGGGCTGAACCGGGGCACCGAGCTGCGTCAGCCGCGGGGCGTGGCCACCTGGGCCACGGCCTCGGCCACGCGGACCGAGACCTCGGGGTCGAAGACCGAGGGGATGATGAAGCTCGGGTTGAGCTCCTCGTCCGTGATGGTCTCGGCAATGGCGCGGGCGGCCACCACGAGCATCTCGTCCGTGATGTCCGCGGCACCGGCGTCCAGCAGGCCGCGGAAGAAGCCGGGGAAGGCCAGCACGTTGTTGATCTGGTTCGGGAAGTCGGAGCGGCCGGTGGCCACGATCGCGGCGTGCCTGGAGGCGATCTCCGGGTGGACCTCCGGGTCCGGGTTGGACATGGCGAACACGATCGAGCCCTCGTTCATGGAGGCCACGTCCTCCTCATCCAGCAGGTTGGGGGCGGAGACGCCGATGAACACGTCGCGGCCGGCCACGGCCTCCTTGAGGGAGCCGGAGAACCCCTCCTCGTTCGTGTTGTCCGCCAGCCACTGGCGGTTGGAGTCCGCGTGCTGCGAGCCGCGCTCGATGATGCCTGCGCGTCCGGAGGCCACGATGTGGCGGGCGCCGGAGGCCTTCAGCAGCCGGATGATGGCGGTGCCGGCCGCGCCGACCCCGGCGACGACGATCTTGACGTCCTCGATCTTCTTGCCGGTGAGCTTCAGCGCGTTCGTCAGGGCGGCCTGGACCACGATCGCGGTGCCGTGCTGGTCGTCATGGAAGACCGGGATGTCCAGCTCCTCGCGGAGCCGGGCCTCGATCTCGAAGCAGCGCGGGGCGGAGATGTCCTCGAGGTTGATGCCGCCGTAGGCCGGGGAGATCGCCTTGACGATGGAGATGATCTCCTCGGTGTCCGTGGTGTCCAGCGCCACCGGCCAGGCGTCCACGCCGGCGAACTGCTTGAACAGGGCGGCCTTGCCCTCCATCACCGGCATGGCGGCCTCCGGGCCGATGTCCCCGAGGCCGAGCACGGCGGTGCCGTCCGTGACCACGGCCACGGTGTTCTTCTTGATGGTGAACTGGCGGGCCAGCTCCTTGTCCTCGGCGATGGCCTTGCAGACGCGGGCCACCCCCGGGGTGTAGGCGCGGGAGAGGTCGTTGCGGGTGCGCAGCGGCACGCGCAGGGTGGTCTCGATCTTGCCGCCCTCGTGGAGCTGGAAGGTCCGGTCCGTGATCTCGTGGACGGTGACGCCCTCCAGGGCCTCCACGGCGGTGCGGACGGTCTCGGCGTGGCCCACGTCCACCGTGTCGCAGCTGACGGCCACGACCATGGAGCTGTGGTGCGACTCCACCACGTCCAGGGCGGTCACCGCCGCGCCGGCCTCGGCCACTGCCGCGGCGAGGTCGGTGGTGGCCGTGAAGGACACGGGCGTCTCGACCTGCAGGGTGATCGAGTAGCCGGGGCTGGGTGCTGCCATGGGGATGCTCCTTGGATTGGGGCTCCGAACGGACGCTGGCCGGATGCCTAGGGGGGGCCACCGTCGCGGCCAACAACGCTCCGAGTGTAGCGGCGGGCCGAAACTACCCCCCAGTTCACGGCGTAACGTTGGGCCGCGAGGACCCGGGCGCGGCCCCTGCCGGGGCAAGGACCTGCCGATGCCGGTGCAGCTGGTGGATCCCCTCCAGCAGCAGGCACGCCACCGCCCCGATCGCCACGGCGGTCACGCCCAGGCCGGGGGACGGGAGCTCGAACTGGTGGAACGCCCGGGAGGCCGGGACCAGCAGCACCAGCATCAGCAGGACGTACATGGAGGCCACGAGCGCCAGCTTCCACCGGGTCATCGGCCGGGAGATCAGGTTCAGCACCCACAGTCCCATGAGCGTCAGGGTGATCACGGAGGCCGTCTGGACCTGGCGCACCGTGACCTCCTCCGCGAACCAGCGCGCGGCGCCGTTCACGGCCAGCAGCCCGGCCAGGATGACCACCCCGGAGGGCAGGGCGAAGCGCAGGGCGCGGCCGAGGAAGCCGGGGACGTAGCGGCGCTGGTTCGGCACGAGCGCCAGGAAGAACGTGGGCAGCCCGATCATCAGGAAGTCCACGGTGGAGGCCTGCCGCGGCAGCAGGGGATACTGCCAGGCCAGCACGGAGAAGACCACGCCGAACAGCACGGCGTAGGCGGTCTTCGTCAGGTACAGGTGGGCCAGCTGCTCCATGTTGGCGATCACCTGGCGCCCCTCCGCGAGCACCCTCGGCAGCCGGGAGAATCGGCTGTCCAGCAGCACCATCCGGGAGACGGCCTTGGTGGCCGGGGCCCCGTTGCCCATCGCGATCCCCAGGTCCGCGGTCTTCAGCGCCAGGGCGTCGTTGATGCCATCGCCGGTCATGGCCACCACGTGGCCCGCCTCCTGCAGGGCTGCCACCATGCCCTTCTTCTGCTCCGGGGAGACCCGCCCGAACACGGAGTGCCCGTCCAGCACCGCCCGGCGCTCGCCCGGATCCTCCGGCAGGTCCCGCGCGTCATAGCCGTCACCCGTCACGTCCATGCCGACCTCGCGGGCCACCGCGGCCACGGTCCGGGGGTGGTCACCGGAGATCACCTTCAGTTGAACGTCCTGGGCGCGGAAGTACGCCAGGGTGTCCCGGGCGTCGTCGCGGACCTTCTCCCGGAAGGTCAGCAACGCCACGGGCTCCAGTTCGCCTGGCAGCACCACGACGGCGGCCCGGTCACCATCGCTGTCACCGCCACCGTCACCGTCACCGAACCAGGACCCGGCGCGGGCCGGCCGGCTCGAGACGCACAGCACCATGGTGCGCAGCCCCCGGCTGGTCGTCTCGGCGCACAGCTCCTCGATCCGTGCCCGGTCCCCATCCCCGGCGCCCGTGGCCGGGAGCAGGGCCTCCGGGGCACCCAGGACCCACGCGCCGGCCACCGCATCGGTGACGCCGGCACCGGGGTGGGCGCCGTCGTCGTGCCCCACCGGGTGTCCGGAGTCCTGCGGCCGGTGGTCAGGAGAGCCGAAGGCGACGGCGGACCAGCGCCGCTCCGAGGAGAAGGCCACCCGGGCGGTGGGCGCCTCGGCGGGGAGATCGGTGAAGGGGGCGGCGAGGGCCAGTGCGGTGGGGTTGGCGTTGGGGTCCGCGCCGAACCAGGCCAGGACCCGCCCGCCGGCCCGCTGCCGTCCCGGGTCCCCGGTGAGGTGGGTGGAGCCGTCGAAGACGATCCGGCCCTCGGTGAGCGTCCCGGTCTTGTCCAGGCAGACGGTGTCCACGCGGGCGAGGATCTCGACTGCAGGCTGCTCCTGGATGAGGACCTCCTCGCGCGCCAGCTTGAGGGCGGCCACGGCGAAGGAGATCGTGGTCATCAGGGCCAGGCCCTGGGGGATCATCGAGGTGATCGCGGCCACCGAGGCCACCACGGCCGGCTCGATCGCGCCGTGCTCCAGGGCGTACGCCCAGCCGCCGACCGCCTGGACCTGGCCGTTGACGATCAGGGCGACCACGGGTACCAGGGCGATGGTCAGCCACTTCGCCACCGTGTCCAGGGCCCCGCGGAGCTCGGAGGGCACCTTGGCGAAACGGCGGGCCTCGATGGCCAGCTGGGAGGCATGGGAGTCCGGGCCGACGGCCGTGACTCGGACCAGACCGGTCCCGGCAAGCACCGCGGAACCGGAGAGCACCGGATCGCCCGGACGCTTGCCCACGGCGTCGGCCTCTCCGGTCAGCATGGACTCGTCGAGGTCCAGTCCGTCCGCGGAGAGCACCACCCCGTCAGCGGGCACCTGGTCGCCGCGGCGCAGCACCACGGCGTCGTCCAGCACGATCTCCTCGATCCGGACGGGCCGCTCGGCGCCGTCCCGCAGCACGTGGGACGCGTCCTGGTGGAGCAGGGCGATCGCGTCCAGCTTGCGCTTGGCCGAGTACTCCTGGATCACGCCGATGACCACGTTGGCCACCGCGGCGAGGCAGAAGACCAGGTCGAACCAGCGGCCCAGCACGATGATCGAGGCGGCGCAGGCCGCGATGGCGAGGTTGAACAGCGTCAGGATGTGCACGCGCAGGATGGTCCAGATGGACCGCGAGGTGTCCCGCGGCTGACGGTTGACGAGGTGCTTCTCCTCGCGGAGCGCGACGGCGGCCCCGTCCAGTCCCACGGTCCGCAGGGCTTCGTCGTCCGGCCGGGCCAGCGGGGCGTGGCCCCGGCGGTGCAGGTGCCGGTGGCGCTGGTGGTCCGGATGGTCGGGGTGGTCGGGGTGGTCGGGGTGGTCGGGGTGCGGCGGTCGGCCCGCCGCGGCCGGGCGCCCGGCCTCCTCGCTGGCCGACCCGGCCGTGGTCTCCACCATGCTCATGATTCTCCCCTGGACGGCGTGGTGCGACGGATGGCGTGATCCGCCGCGTGACAGCCGGTGTGTGGTGCGGTTCTCCTGTACAGCGATCAACGTACTGGTCTGACGAGGCCGCGGCGTCACTCCGCGGGAGTATTCCGGGACGGTTCCGGGTCATCCCCGGGGGTGGCTCCGGGGCGTTCACGGTCTGGGTCCGCATCGTTCACCGGGGTGAGGCCGGACGTTCAGCCCGCGCCCATAGTTTGTGCAGGTCATCACGCGCCTACCCGTTGCGCATCACCCGCAACAGAAGAATGGATCATGACTGCCAAGCGACTTCCCCTTGCTGTTCTTGCCCTCTCCGTCGGCCTGACCTCCACGGGCGCGCTGATGCCCGTGGCCGCCACCGCCGCGCCGATCGCCCCGGCCGTGAACACGGCCACCGCAGCGGCCGCCCCCGCCGCCGACCTGCTCGATGTGGACTTCGAGGACGGCACCGCCGCGGATGCCGCCCAGGGCCGTGAAGCGGTGGCCACGGGCGATCCCGAGATCGGCATGGACGGTTCCCTGGCCCGCTACGTGGGCACCTTTGACGGTGACGACGCCTACTCCTATGCACTGACCGATCAGGACTACACGGCGCTCGCCGACGGCTTCACCGTGGAGTGCAACTTCAAGCGTGATGCCGCGGCCACGTCCGGCGAGGACACCCTCTGCGGCAACAAGGAGGCCGGCGGATTCGCCATGGTGGTCAAGGGTGACCAGGCCGGCTTCATGATCCACGCCGAGGGCGGCTACACCTTCGCGTGGGCGGACATCGACGCCGAGACCTGGTACCACGCCGCCGGGGTCTACGACGGCGAGTCCATCAAGCTCTACCTCGACGGCGAGCTGGCCGCCGAGGCCGAGGCCGGCGGCCCCATGACCATCCCCGCCAACGAGAACGCCCACGCCGTGGTGCTGGGAGCGGACAGCGGCAACGGTGTGCCCGGCCAGTTCTCGGCCGCCACCCTCGACGCGGCCCGGCTCTACAGCGCCCCGGCCTCGGCCGAGCAGGTCGCCGCACTGAACGCCGCCTTCGCCGTGGAGGTCGAGGCCCCGGCGGCGGAGGTCTTCAACGTGGACTTCGCCGACGGCACCTCCGCGGAGACCGCGCAGGGCCTGGAGGCCACCACCCATGGTGCGCCCGTGATCGAGCAGGACGCCGCCCTCGGCCGCAACACCGCGACCTTCGACGGCGACGATGCGCTGCTGTACCCCCTCGGCGACCAGTACGCCACGCTCGGCGACTCCATGACCGTGGAGTGCGTCTTCCGCTACAACGGCGACCTGCCGACCTCCGGCGAGACGAACATGTGCGCCAACAAGGAGGGCGGCGGGTTCTCCATGACCATGTACGCCGACCGGCTCACCTTCGCGGTCAACACCGGCAGCTACCACAACGCCGGGATCGAGATCGAGCCGAACGAGTGGTACCACGCCGTGGGCGTCTTCGACGGAGGCACGAAGACCGTCAAGCTCTATGTCAATGGCGAGCTCGTGGCCGAGAACCCCACCGCCAACGCCGAGATCAAGTGGCCGCCGAACGCCAAGGCCCACAACATGGTGCTCGGCGCCGACGCCTCCAACGGGGGCAGCCAGTTCCATGCCAACGCGACGATCGCCTCCGCCCGAGTCTTCGGTGACTCTCTGGATGCCCAACAGATCGCAGCCCTGAACATCGAGGCTTTCGACGGACTGCGTGCCCAGGTCGCCGAGCTGGCCGGGACCACCCCGGCGGCCGGGTCCGACATGACCCGGGCCACCGAGTTCACGGCCGAGTGGGCCAACCCCGGCCTCGTCGCCGCGGGCACCTCCTACACGCTCGACGGCGAGCCGATCGAGCCCGGCCAGGTCATCGGTTCCGGCATGGCGGCAGGCGAGCACACCATCGCGATCGAGGGCAAGACCGTCTTCGGACTGCCGATCTCCGAGTCGGTCACCTTCACGTCCGGCTCCATCCCGGTGGGCGGCGGCACCGAGACCGGGCAGGGCGATGGCAAGGTCTCGCTGTCCGCCCGGGCCGTCAATCCCGACGGCGGCGACGTCACCACCACCTTCTACGCCGGCGAGACTGCCGTGGCCGAGGGTGGCTTCCAGGGACTCGTGGACGGGACCCCGACCACGCTCGAGTTCGACTACACGGAGGACGCGGACCTCGAGGGGGCCGGAGACAGCCTGAGCGCCACCGCCGGGCAGATGCCGTTCCAGCGCTTCGACGTCGAGGTCGGTGAAGCCGCGGAGGACCAGTCGGTGCGCTGGGCCGGAACCGTGGACCCGAGCCGCCAGGTCAACCTGCTGGTGTGGAACACGGCGAGCGAGTCTTGGGACGAGCTGGCCTCCGGACGCGGGCTCAACGAGAGCGAACTCGTGCTGTCCGGTGCGCTGGGAGCCGAGCACCTGGACGAGGCAGGCCAGGCCTCGGTCCTGGTCCTAGGCGAGGATCCCTTCGCCGATGACCTGGAGAACGAGGTCGCCGACTCCTTCGAGGATCCGGCCGACTACGATTTCTCGCTCGCGCACTTCACGGACACCCAGTACCTCGCCGAGGGCGCTGCGGAGGACGCCTACTCCGAGGAGCAGCAGGCGGTCTGGGCCGACGCCTACACCTCCGTGGCCGAGTGGATCGTCGCCAACGCCGAGGAGAAGAAGATCGACTACGTCGCCCACACCGGTGACATCATGGAGAACTGGCACACCGGCAGCCCGCGGGCTGACGAGGAGGAATACCGCGAGATCGCCGTTGAGGAATTCGAGTTCGTCTCCCAGGCGCAGAAGATCCTGGACGACTCCGAGATCCCCAACGGGGTGACCCCGGGCAACCATGACAACCGCTCCGGCATGGACGTGGGCCCGGACAACCTCTACAACCAGTACTTCGGCCCCGAGCGCTACGAGGCCCTCGAGCAGACTCAGGGCTGGAAGGACGCCAATGCGTCCTACACGCCGTGGAAGGAGGGGGACAATGACAACCACTACGACCTGTTCTCCGCCGGTGGCCTGGACTTCGTCGCTGTCTATCTTGGCTACGACGTCACCGATGAGGAGATCGCCTGGGCCAGTGAGGTCCTGGACCAGTACTCGGACCGCAACGCCATGATCATGACCCATGCCCAGCGCAAGCCGAGCACCAATCCGGATGGCCGTGGCGCGACCTTCTCCCACGACGGGGCCAAGATCGACGAGGGCCTGCTCCAGAAGCACAGCAACATCTTCCTCGCGCTCTCCGGGCACGAGCACGGCGTGGACATCGAGGTGCGCAAGGACGTCGGCACCGAGGGCAACAACGTGGTCGAGCTGCTGGCCGATTACCAGTTCTATACGGTCTCGGCCGAGGAGCTGGGTCTGACCGGCGTTGACGGCCGCTCCGCCACGGACATGCTCCAGTTCGGCTCCAGCTTCTTCCGGTTGCTGCAGATCGACGTGGACAACGCGGAGATGGCCGTGGACACCTACTCGCCGCTGCTGGACAACTTCGGGGCGACCGAGTATGACGACCGCAATCGCTACAACGGCACCGAGGATGACACCCGGCTGCCGATCCAGCTGGAGACCCGCAAGACCTCCTTCGCCACCAACCAGGTCATGGTCACGACGCCGACCGATGAGGAGATCGGCGAGGCCACGGCCAAGTCCGGTTGGCCGGCGACGATCGAGTGGGCCGGGCTGACCGAGGGCGAGACCTACGCCTGGTACGCCACCAGCCGCGATGCCGAGACCGGCGAGGACCTGGCCGCGGGTGAGACTGAGCAGATGGGCGTGTTCACCGCCGTGGCCGCGGGTACCGACACCGTTGCCCCGGAACTGACCGTTCCGGAGGCAGCCACCCTCACGGTGGGTGACGAGTTCGATCCTCTGGCCGGGGTGTCGGCGACCGACAACACCGATGGAGACGTGACCGCTTCGGTGCAGGTCATCG
The DNA here is from genome assembly GCF_031432995.1 of Citricoccus sp. I39-566. Classification (GTDB taxonomy): domain Bacteria; phylum Actinomycetota; class Actinomycetes; order Actinomycetales; family Micrococcaceae; genus Citricoccus; species Citricoccus nitrophenolicus_A. Next base: position 358,933 of record NZ_CP133842.1, on the reverse strand, counting down.
GTTCGGTGGACACCGCCACTGCCGGGGCCTACACCCTGACCTACGTGGCTGAGGACGCCAACGGGAACCAGGCCATCGCCTCCCGGGCCGTCGTGGTGGAAGAGGCCGATCAGCCGGAGCCCGTGGAGGACTTCACGGACAACGCGGAGGGTTCGCAGTTCTATGCGCCGGTCCGGTGGATGCAGGAGCAGGGCATCACGACGGGGTACACGGACGGCACGTACCGCAAGGGCAAGGACATCTCCCGTGGCGAATCGGTGGCCTTCATCCACCGGTACATCGATCCGGAGGTGACGGACGGTACCGAGGACTTCACCGATATCACGGAGTCGAACGTGTTCTTCGATGAGATCGTCTGGGCGGCCAACGCCGGCGTGACGACGGGGTACGCGGACGGCACGTTCCTGCCGTACGACAGTGTGACCCGTGGTGAGTTCGCCTCGTTCCTGTTCCGTGCGGTGGAGCCGGAGGCGGGCGAGTGGGACGAGTCCTTCTCGGATGTGGCGGAGTCGCACCCGCACCATGAGGCGATCTCGTGGTTGGCCTCGGCCGGGGTCTCGACCGGGTACAAGGACGGTACGTTCAAGCCGAATGACACGATCAGCCGTGGCGAGGTCGCCGCACTGATGCAGCGCTACGCGACCGAGGTCGCCGACCAGGGCTGATCAGCCAGCAACACTGAGCACGACGCCGGCCTCCACCCGATCGTGGACCGGTGCCGTTCCGTGGCCCCGCACCTCTCCAACAGAGGGGCGGGGCCACGGCCCGTTTCCGTCAGGGAAGGAGCACGGGTTTGATCGTGCGACCGGCGGACATGTCCTCCACGGCAGTATTGATGTCCGCCAGCGGATAGGTCCGCACCAGCCGTTCCACGGGGAAGCGGCCCTGCTCGGCCAAGGCCAGGATGGCCGGGACCAAGGACTGGATCTCGGCATCGCCGATCGTCAAACCGTGGATCTTGCGGCCCGGGAGCATGAAGTTCACGTCCACCTGGACCGACTGACCGAAGGGCGGGGCGCCCACGATGGCCACCTCGCCCTGACCGCGAGTGCATTGAACGGCCTGCTCCAGGACCTTGGTGTTGCCGGTGGCCTCGACCACCCCGTGGGCGCCGCCGCCGGTGACCTCCTGGATGCTGGCGACCACGTCGTCGACCCGGCTCGGATTGATGGTGTGCGTGGCCCCGAGTTCGCGGGCCAACTCGAGGCGTTCGTCCACCAGGTCCACCGCCACGATCCGAGTGGCCGGGGACAATGCCGCGGCGATGACCGAAGCGAGACCCACGGTGCCGACGCCGAAGACGACCAGGCTGTGGCCGGGACCCGGTTGCAGGGCATTCCACACCGCCCCCGCACCGGTCTGGACACCGCAGGCCAAGGGGGCCAACTGCTCCCAGGGCAAGTCCGTGGAGACTTTGACGACATTGCGCTCCTCGGCGATGGCCGCCGTCGCGAACGACGACTGGGCGAAGAAGTGCCCGCCGATCGCCTTCCCGGCCCGGGTGAGCGGGGAGGAACCGTCCACACGCTGCCCACCGAGCAAGTTGTCCGGAAGCCACCGAACGCAGTAGGCGGGATGGCCGCCGCGGCAGCCCTCGCAGTGGCCACAGGAGGTGAAGGACAGCACGACCCGGTCCCCGGGAGTCACCGAGGTCACAGCTGCCCCGATCTGACGGACGACTCCCGACCCCTCATGTCCGAGCACGCCGGGCAACGGGAAGGGCAGCGCCCCGGAAGCCACGGTGAGGTCCGTGTGGCAGAGACCGGCAGCCTTGATGTCCACCAGGATCTCGTGGTCCTGGAGCGCGCCGAGCTCCACGTCCTGGAGGGTGAACGGGGCGCCCCCGGCTTCGGTGACGGCTGCGGTGATGGTGGTCATGATGCGTCCTGACCGGTGCTGGCCGTGCCGCTGGTGGTGGTGAGCTCGGGGTCCGGTTCGATCGCGATGATGACCGACTTGGTACGGGTGTAGGCCTCGAGCTGCTCGGGTCCGTTCTCCCGTCCCCAGCCGGAGGACTTGACGCCGCCGAAGGGCAGAGCCGGGTCGAGCATGCCCCACGCATTGACCCAGATGATGCCGGCCTCCAGGGCATCGGCCACCCGGTGCGCCCGGGAGATATTCCCCGTCTGGATGCCCGAGGCCAAGCCGTAGTCCGTGCTGTTGGCCAGCTCGATGGCTTCCTGCTCGGTATCGAACGGCTGGACGGTCAGGACTGGACCGAACACCTCCTGTTGAACGGCCTCGGCGGAGTTCGCGACGTCGGCCAGCACGGTCGGGCGGTAGAAGAACCCGCCGTTGATCTCGGCTGGCTCGCCACCGGTCACCACGCGAGCCCCGGTGGCCTTGGCCTGCTCGACGGCGTCCGCGACCTTCTCCAGCTGGCGGCGGTTCGCCAGCGGCCCGATCACGGTGCCCGGGTCCCGCGGATCACCGAAGGGTACGTGGGGTACCGCTCCGGCCAAAGCCTCGAGCACCTGGTCGTAGACAGAGCGTTCCACCAACAGCCGGGGGCCGCCCATGCAGAACTGGCCGGTGTTGAAGACGAATGCCGAGATGGTGGTTTCGACCGCCTTGGCCAGGTCGGCGTCCGCGAAGATGATGTTGGCGGCGTTGCCACCCAGTTCTGCGGTGATGGGACGCAGGGCCTGGCCGGCCACGGCGGCGACGTGTGCGCCGGTCTGGGTGGAACCGGTGAAGGCCACCTTGGCCACCTGGGGGTGTGCAGTGAGGTGGTCGCCGAGATCCGTGCCGTAGCCGGTGACGACGTTGTAGACGCCGTCCGGGACGCCGGCCTCGGTCAACAACCGAGCCGTCAGCAGTGCGGAGAGTGGGGTGTCCTCGGCCGGCTTGTGTACCACGGTGTTCCCGGCGGCCAGGGCCACTGCGATCTTCGAGGTGGAGAGAATGAGCGGGAAGTTGAACGGAGTGATGGCCGCGACCACGCCGAGCGGTTCTCGCTGGGTGTAGGCGTGGGCCGGCAGCGGCGTACGGCGCACCGCACCGTCCAGATTCTGGGCCAGCGAGGCGGCGTACTCGTAGGTGTCCGCAGCGGTATTGACGTCCACTGCCCGGGCCAGGCTGATGGGCTTGCCCACGTCCAGGCTCTCCACCTGCGCGATCTCCTCCGCGTGTTCACGGAACAGGTGCGCCACCCGGATCAGCACCCGGGACCGTTCGCGGCCGGATAGTTGCGACCAGATGCCGCTGCGGAAAGCGGTGTGGGCAGCTTCCACGGCGAGGTCGAGGTCTGCGGTGGTTCCGGCCGGCGTGGTGGCGATCTGCTGGCCCGTGGCGGGATCCAGCACGGCGATCGTGGTGGAACCCGAGCTGGGAGCGGGCCCGCCGTTGATGTAGTGCTGCGCCTCGCGCAGGTGCTCGGGGAGACGGTACTCGGTCATGGTGTGGGCCTTTCTGGAAGGACGGAACGAGGGAGTTGCTGGTCAGCGGGGAAGGTGGTGGCCGGCGTCGCGGTAGCGGGCTCCCCAGATGCCGGACTTGCCGGGGGCCATGATGGAATTCGGGTCCAGGGCGTCCTTGATGCGCTCGTGGAAGCGCAGCAAGGCGTTGTCATTGAAGTCGAAGGTGTCCATGACCTGGTCCATGAGCGCCAGGTGCGTGCGGTACTCCCCGTAGCCGTTCTCGGCGCCCTCTTCCACGAGCTTGCGGCCGAGTGTCATGACCTGCTCGCGCTGGTCGGCGTCCGCAGAGTCGTAGAGGAACAGGCAGATGTGGTGCATCTCGCGCAGACCGACGGCGAACTGGGCGGCGTAGTCGGGCCCGTACTCGTAGGAGCGGTTGCGGACCATCTCGAATTGCTTCTGAGCCTCCGCCCCGTCCGGCTCGGAGATCGGGGAGAAGCCGATGTGGGCGCCGTTGGGGACCCACTCGAGGATCTGTTGCTCCTTGATGGAGGGGATGCCCTGGTTGATCTCGTGGCGGTCGTGCAACACGTGGGAGCCGGGGGTGTCCTCGGCCCGGTCCTGGGTGGTGAAGAACCGTGAGCCCTTGACCGCAGAGAAGGCGTTCTTGATCATCCCCAGGAACAACTCGATCTGCTCCGGTGGGCCGTAGACCGTGGCATAGAGGTTCCAGTAGCCCAGGTCCAGCTCGTCCTTCATCCGCTGGATGACCTCGGGGGTCAAGGGGCCGCCATCGGGCAGCCAATGGGTGCGCTTCGTCTGTGCTGCTGCGTCGAGGACGATGTTGCGCAGCACCGGCACGCTCTGCAGCGGGGCCATCCCGATGCGCAGCGGAAGCATGACGTCCACGATCTGGGCGAGGTCCTCCTCGTGATCGAAGGTGATGACGAAGGTCTCGGCCGCCGGCGGTGCCGGCATGAGGGCGATGCCCATCTTGGTGACGATGCCGAAGTTCGACTGGGAGAACAGCCCGTCCGGGTAGGGGCCGAAGCCGTAGGCGAACAGTTGCCACGTCTTGGCCGTACTCATGGCTCCCATGCCGGTGCGGAGGAGGTCGCCGTCCGGCAGGACGACCTCCAGGCCGGTCTGCCAGGACCAGTGGTCGCCGTAGGGGGTGTAGCCCACGCCGCGGTCCAGGGCATTGCCGACGACCGAGCCCCAGCCGAGGTCCGGGACATCGATCCAGAGGCTGTACCCCTTCTCCTGGATGTGGTTGTAGAGGTCGAAGTAGGTGACGCCGGGCTCGATCAGGGCGTAGGCGTACTTCTCGTTGACCTCGATGATCTTGTCCATCCGGCGGGAGGTGTGGACCACCACGGTGCCGGCAAGACGCGGCGCGGCACCTCCATAGCCCAGGTTCTTGCCGGTGGCCACGGGGGACAGGGGGACGCGGTGCTCGTTGGCGATCCGCACCAGCTCCTGGACCTCCTCGGTGGTCTCCGGGAAGACCACGGCTCCCGGCCGGAAGTCATCCCCTCCCGTGGTGGGGTAGGGGTCCTCGAACTCCCGGAGGGCGTCCGGCTCGGAGATGACGTGTTCGGCGCCCAGGAGGGTGCGGAATTTCTCCAGGGCGGCGTCGAAGTCGGCGACGGGGACATCTGCGGGAACGATCCGGTCCATGAGGGCTCCTCGGGTCCTGGGGACGCATCCCCGGCGGACAGTGATGCGGCTCATACTTGGCTCGTCCGACGGCTCCCACAAGGTCGCGCTGCGCAAAGTGGACAGTTCAGGAGGGGCCGCCCAGGACCTCCGAGGGGGACCGTCCGAAGGCCTGCGCGAAATGGATGGCGAACCGGCCCGGGTGGTGGAACCCCCAGCTGCGGGCCACGGCCGCCACGGTGGTTCCGGGACGGCCGGAGAGCAGGTCCCGCTGGGCACCCTCCAGCCGGATGCGGCGCAGCATGGCCACGGGTGTGGTGTCCAGGTGGTCGCGGAACCCGGCCTGCAGGGTGCGGACGCTGACCCCGGCAGCGAGCGCGATCTCCGCCACGCTCAGGCGCTGCCGGGCGTTGGCCCGGAGATAGTCCAGGGCATCGGTCACGGCGTCTGGCGGGGCGGGCCCGGGGGGCATGTGCAGGAGGTGGCTGTGATTGTGGGGCGCTGCCAGGAGCAGGCCTCGGGCCACTGCCTGCGTCAGGGGAGCGGCCATCAGCGGGTGGGTGGCGATGGGCGAGCCCGGGTTCAGCCCCTGTGCCAGGGCCTGCACGGTGGAGCGCCAGGACTGGCCTCCCGGGGTCTCCAGGTCGAAATCACCCTCGAAGCGGATGGGCGTCTCGGGAGGAGCGCCGGTCAGATCCTCGAGTTCCTGTTCCAGGGTGCGCCGGGGGATCTTGAGGCCGACCACCCGGGCGGGGTGCTCCCAGCCCTCCAGTCGGGTCTCCTCCGTGAAGCCGTGCACCGCCGCGCGCCGTCGGTTGGTCAGGACGGTCTGGTGGCCGTACCCCATGGAGACTGAGCCGAAGACGGTGAAGTTGATCTGGTAGGAGTCCTGGAGGGGCGGTGTGATCACCTCGACGTGGTGGCCGTACTCCAGCAGTCCCAGGGTGAGGTCCGGGAGGTGGAGCGCCTTCAAGCCCATCCGGAATCTGCGGCTGCGGGAGTCGAGGCGGATGCGGTGGGGGTGGTAGACGTCGCGGCCCACGGACATGGCTCGGTCCGGGTCCGAGGTGTCGATACTGAGGGTGGGAGGCAGCAGGCGGCCGGGGCCGTGCGAAGACACCGGTGTGGACGACATGACCCCAGAGTCTATGGGGATAGTGGTGTGGATCACAGCCCTGTCTGACGAGCCGACCGCTGGCTGGCGTCAACACCGTGGGCCCTCCCAGCGCTCGCCTTGGCGGACCCGGGTCGATAGCGTGGATCCATGGCACACAGCAACGATCCGGCCACCATCAGCGCACTGTTGACGAACCGCGGGGCCCGCTGGGCCGTCGTCGGGCTCTCCCCGAACCCGCGTCGCGCGGCGGTGGGGGTCTCGAAGTTCCTCCGGGACGAGCTGGGGATGGGGATCATCCCCGTGAACCTGGGGGCGCAGGACGTTCACGGCGAGCAGGGCTACCGGAAGCTGGCGGACATCCCGGGGCAGATCGACGTGGTGGACTGCTTCGTGAACTCGCAGAAGGTCGGTGCTGTCGTGGATCAGGCGATCGAGGTCGGGGCGAAGGCGGTGTGGCTGCAGCTCGGCGTCATCGACGAGGCCGCGGCGCAACGGGCCGCGGAGGCCGGGCTGGACGTGGTCATGGACACCTGCCCGGTGATTGAGGTCCGCAACGACCGGTCCCTGCGGGGGTGAGCGGCGCCGCCCGAGCTGGATAGGCTGGGACCATGATCTTCATCGTCGTGAAATTCCCCGTCAAGCCCGAGCACACCGAACACTTCATGGACCGGGTGAAGCACTACACCGAGTGCACCCGCGCCGAGGAGGGCAACCTCTGGTTCGACTGGTCCCGCAGTGTGGAGGACCCGAACGAGTTCGTCCTGGTCGAGGCCTTCCGGGACGGTGCCGGGGAGGCCCACGTGAACTCCGAGCACTTCACCTCGGGGCTTGAGGCCATGCGCCCGCTGCTGGCCGCCACGCCGAAGATCATCAGCCGGCAGGTCGAGGGCGAGGGCTGGGACGAGATGGGCGAGCTGCAGATCGGCTGACCGGACTGCAGCCCGCCCGGTGCCCGATCAGGCGGCGTTGGCTGCCCGCGGCGCACCGATGCCCGGATCGATCTGGTGCGGCCCGGCGGACGAGGGCCGGACGTCGAACTCGAACATGGCCGTCGGCAGGTAGACGGTCGAGCAGGAGTTCGGGATGTCCACCACGCCGGACAGCCGACCCTCGATCGGAGCGGCCCCGAGCAACAGGTAGGCCTGCTCCGGGGAGTAGCCGAACTTCACCAGGTAGTCGATCGCGTGCAGGCAGGCCCGCTGGTAGGACAGGTGCGAGTCCAGGTAGCGTTGCTCACCGTCCAGGGTGACCGAGGTGCCGGAGAAGGCCAGCCACTCGCTGAACTGCGGCTCCACCCGTCCGGGCATGAAGATCGCGTTCTCATGCACGCCGTAGGTGTCCATGCCGCCCTTGATCAGGTCCACGTGCAGGTCGATGAACCCGCCCATCTCGATGGCGCCACAGAACGTGATCTCACCATCACCCTGGGAGAAGTGCAGATCGCCCACGGACAGGTTCGCCCCGTCCACGAACACCGGGTAGAAGATCCGGCTGCCCTTGGACAGGTTCTTGATGTCCTGGTTGCCGCCATTCTCCCGGGGCGGTGCGGTGCGGGCGGCCTCCGAGCCGACGCGCTGCCATTCACCCCGGTCCAGCCCGCCGAGGACGGCGTGGTCTGCCTCCGGCGGCAGGGCCAGAGGCGGGACGCGGTTCGGGTCCGTGGCGATCAGATCGCCCTCGCGCTTGTTCCACTTCGCCAGCAGCTCGGCCGACGGCGCCGTACCCATCAGGCCGGGGTGGATCAGCCCCTCATAGGAGACCTCGGGGATGTGCCGGGAGGTGGCGACCTGGCCCTTGAAGTCCCAGACGGCCTTGTAGGCGTCCGGGAACTGGTCGGTCAGGAAGGCGCCGCCGTTGTTCTTGGAGAAGATGCCGGTGTAGCCCCAGCCCTGGCCGGCCAGGGGACCGCTGTCCTCCTGCGGGATGGGGCCGACGTCGAGGATGTCCACGATCAGCAGGTCACCGGGCTGGGCCCCCTCCACGGCGAACGGCCCGGAGAGCTTGTGCACCGTGAGCAACGGGGCGTTGAGGATGTCCTCGGCGGAGTCGTCGTTGACGATCGCCCCGTCGAACCACTCGCGGCAGTCGACCCGGAAGCTGTCACCCGGCTTCACCGTGGCGATCGGTGGGACCTCGGGGTGCCAGCGGTTGTGGCCGAGCTGTTGTTGATCCTCGAACTTCCGACTGGAGTCCAGGGGGAACATGTTCTGTGGCATGGTGCTTCTTCTCCGTGATCTCAGGGCCCGTTACGGCCGGGGTAACTTCTGGTGCAGGGGATGGTGGGTGTGGCGGGAGTCGGCCGGCGGGCCGCCTGCCGACGGGATGGACGCCACCACGTCGGGCGACTCGGCGCTGCGCCGCGTGCTGTCCATGAGCTGGAACGCCGGGGATCCCGTGCGGGAGAGCCTCGGGATGCTGATCCGGCGTGAGGCCGGCGCGCCGCAGTCCGGACAGTCGACGGTGTCCGGCACGCCGGCCATGCTGAAGCTGGCCTCCGTGGTGGTGCCTGCGGGGCACCGGAACTCATACAGCGGCACGGGCATTCCTCCTCGGGGGTGATTCAGGTGGTGGGGGCTCGGTGGCGGGGGTGTCCTGCTGGCGGCCCAGCATCACGGAGGCGGCGAGGGCGAGCACGCCGCAGACGCCCATGACCCACGTCCAGAAGGAGTCCGACCGGTACTCACCGGCCAGCAGCAGCAAGGCCGGGACGGTGCCCGTCAGGTGCGCCACGATTACGGTGAACCACCCGGTGGTCCTCGTCAGGGAGTCCCTGCGCAGTCCGAGCACCAGGAAGAACATGAACCACAGCACGGCCCAGATGAGCCAAATGGCCCCGAACACCGGATCGTTGACTGAGGTGAAGTTCAGGTACCCCATGACCACGGCCACGACGGCCACGAACAGGGAGAACCAGCCCAGGCCCTCGCCGGCCAGGTTGAAGGTCTGGTTGAGCGCCACGTAGAGGTAGGTGAAGCCGAAGAGGTAGAGACCGGAGGCGCCGAGGACCACGGCCGGATCGCCTTCGGACTGGAGGATCAGCAGGGTCGGGAAGATGACCTGCATGAAACCCACGAAGTAATTCATCGGGGCGGCAGCCTTGCCCGGGATCTTGCCCAGCAACATCAGTCCGTTGATGAACAGAACTGCGCCAACGTAGAGGAGACCAACACTGCCCACGGCGACCTCCTTGAGACGCGCACCGTGGCCAGCCGGTCAGGGAGGAGAGGATAGGGTGCCGAGGCGGGTGCGGGGGGAGTGATGGTCATCACCGTAGTCCGGGACCCGATCCGGCAACAAGGTCTGGTGACCTCTGGCCGGACGCTATCCAGCGAGGGGCCGCTCTGCCACACTGGGCCCCATGTCCCTGCAGCACATCGCCGAGGCCGCCGACTGGGAGCGGGCGCTGAAGTCCGGCTTCTATGACCGTTCCACGCGCGGCGCCTCCATCGAGCAGGTCGGCTTCCTGCACGCCAGCGACGGCCCGGACCAGGTCGCCACCGTCCTGGACGCCGTCTACGCCGGCGCGACCGGGCCCCTCGTGCTCCTGACCCTGGACCGGGCGGTCCTGCACCGCTCCGGGCTGCGGGTCATGCTGGAGCCGGGGGACCCCCAGAGGCCCGACGGCGAGTGGTTCCCCCACGTGTACGGCGGGCCGATCCCGGTGGACGCGGTGGCCGACGTCGTGCCGGTGGTCCGGGCCGCGCCCGGGGGGCCGGGAGCGGGAGCTGCGACCTGACCGGGGCGGAGCGCGCGGCCGCGGCCGCCTACTGAGTCCCGGACGGGGTCAGCCGAAGTACCGCGGCAGGGTCGCGGACCAGGCGGCGCGCAGCTCCTCGACCGGCAGCGTGAATTGGTCCTGCACCTCGAGGGCTTCCGAGGCCACGTCCACCACGCCGATCCGCGCCACGGGGAAGCGGCGGGCGGTGGTCATGTCCTTGAACCGGACCTCCTCGGTGCGCGGGACGGCCACCAGGGCGCGGGCCTGCGACTCGGAGAACAGGGCGGTGAAGGCGTCCACGCCGTCGCGCTCCATGATCTCCCCCAGGTTCACGCGCGTTCCCACGCCGAAGCGCAGCACCATCTCGGCCAGCGCGGCGGCGAGCCCGCCCTCGGAGAGGTCGTGGGCGGCGTCGATCATGCCGTCCCGCGAGGCGTTGACCAGCAGGTCGCCGAGCAACTTCTCCGCGGCCAGGTCGACCCGCGGCGGCACGCCGCCCAGGTGCCCGCGCAGGTTCGCGAACTCGGAGCCGTCCAGCTCATCGGCGGTGACGCCCATCAGGTACACGGCCTGGCCGTCGGCCTCGTGGTGGAAGCCGGAAGGGGTCCGGCGGCCCACGTCGTCGAACCGGCCCAGGGTGGCCACCACGGGGGTGGGGTGGATGGGCTTCGATCCGGTCTGGTTGTACAGCGAGACGTTGCCGCCCGTGACCGGGACGCCGAGCTCCAGGCAGGCGTCCGAGAGGCCGCGGATGCCCTCGGCCAGCTGCCACATGACCTCGGGGTCCTCGGGGGAGCCGTAGTTGAGGCAGTCGGAGACGGCCATCGGGACGGCGCCGGAGGTGGCCACGTTGCGGTAGGACTCGGCCAGGGCCAGCTGGGCGCCGGCGTAGGGGTCCAGGAAGGCGTAGCGGCCGTTGGCGTCGGTGGCCACGGCCACCCCGAGCCCGGTCTCCTCGTCCACCCGGACCACGCCGGCGTCGTCCGGGGCGGCCAGTGCGGTGTTGCCGCCCACGTAGCGGTCGTACTGGCTGGTGATCCAGGACTTGTCGCACATGTTCGGGCTGGCCATCAGCTCCAGCACGGCGGCGCGCAAGGCATCGCCCGACGCCGGCAGGTCGGCTCCCGAGGTGGAGTCCCGGAAGCGGTCGGCCACCAGGGCGTCCTGGGCGGCCGGGCGGTGGTAGGGACGCTCGTAGACGGGGCCGTCATGGGCCACCGTCTTCGGGTCCACGTCCACGATGGTCTCGCCGTCCCACGTGATGATCAGGCGGTTGGTGTCCGTGACCTCGCCGAGCCAGGAGTACTCCACGCCCCACGTGGCCATGACGTCCTCGAACGCCGCCACGTTCTCCGGGGAGACCACGGCCATCATGCGTTCCTGGGACTCGGACATGAGGATCTCGCCCGGGGTCAGGGTGGGGTCACGGAGCAGCACGTCGGTCAGCTCCACCTGCATGCCGCCCTCGCCGTTGGAGGCCAGCTCGGAGGTGGCGCAGGAGATGCCGGCGGCGCCGAGGTCCTGGATGCCCTCCACCAGGGAGTTCTTGAACAGCTCGAGGCAGCACTCGATGAGCACCTTCTCGGCGAAGGGGTCGCCCACCTGTACGGCGGGGCGCTTGGACGGCTTGGTGTCGTCGAAGGACTCGGAGGCGAGCACGGAGGCGCCGCCGATCCCGTCGCCGCCGGTGCGGGCGCCGAACAGCACGATCCTGTTGCCCACGCCGGAGGCGTTGGCCAGGCGCAGGTCCTCATGGCGCAGCACGCCCACGGCCAGGGCGTTGACGAGGGGGTTGCCCTGGTAGATCGGGTCGAACACCGTCTCGCCCCCGATGTTCGGCAGGCCCAGGGAGTTGCCGTAGCCGCCGATCCCGGCCACCACGCCGTGCACCACGCGCTGGGAGTCCTCGTGGTCGATCGCCCCGAAGCGCAGCGGGTCCATCACGGCCACCGGGCGGGCGCCCATCGAGATGATGTCCCGGACGATCCCGCCGATGCCCGTGGCGGCGCCCTGGTAGGGCTCCACGTAGGAGGGGGAGTTGTGGGACTCGATCTTGAAGGTCACGGCCCAGCCGTCCCCGAGGTCCGTCACGCCGGCGTTCTCGCCGATGCCGACCATCAGGTCCTTCTTCATGTCCTCGGTGAGCTTGTCCCCGAACTGGCGCAGGTGCACCTTGGTGGACTTGTAGGAGCAGTGCTCGGACCACATCACCGAGTACATGGCGAGCTCGGCGGCGGTGGGCCGCCGGCCCAGGATCCTCACGATCTCGTCGAACTCGTTGCGCTTCAGGCCCAGCTCGGCCCAGGGCAGCTCGGTGTCCGGGGTGGTGGCGGCGTGCTCCACCGTGTCGATGTTGAACTGGCGTTCGGTGGTCTCAGCGGTCACTGGGTGCCTCCTGCAGTGGTTCCGGCAGTGTGTCCGGCGCTTCCGGCGATGGACGCCAGCACGGAGGTGAAGATGCCGAGCCCGTCCGTGCCCAGGCGCATGCCCGCGGGGGAGTCCGGGCCGAAGCCGGCTTCCACGGCGTGCTCGGGGTGCGGCATGAGGCCCACCACGTTGCCGGCGGCGTTGGTGATCCCGGCGATGTCCCGGCGGGACCCGTTCGGGTTCGCGCCCACGTAGCGGAAGGCCACTCGGCCCTCGCCCTCGAGCTCGTCCAGGGTCCGCTCGTCCGCCACGTACTGGCCGTCCTGGTTCTTCAGTGGCACCGTGATCTCCTCACCGGCGGTGAAGTCACGGGTCCAGGCGGTGGTGTTGTTCTCCACGCGCAGCACCTGGTCCGTGCACAGGAACTTCAGGTTCTCGTTCTTGATCATCGAGCCGGGCAGCAGGTGCGACTCGGTGAGGATCTGGAAGCCGTTGCAGATGCCGAGGACCGGCAGGCCGCCACCGCCGGCCGCGTCGATGATGGCGTCCATCAGCGGGGCGAAGCGGGCGATGGCGCCGGCGCGCAGGTAGTCACCGTAGGAGAAGCCGCCGGGGATGATCACGGCGTCCAGGCCGGACAGGGCCTGCGCGCCCTCGGGCTCGGCGTGCCAGAGGGCCACGGCCTCGCCGCCGGCCAGGCGCACGGCGCGAGCGGCGTCGCGGTCGTCCAGGGTGCCGGGGAAGGTCACCACGCCGATGCGCGCCCCGGTCAGGACGGGTCCGGCGGTGGAGAAGTCCCCGATCAGGGGGAGCTCTGCGGCGTGATTGCTCTGTGCGGTCATCAGGCGTTCTGGCCTTCCGCGTCCTCGGCCGGCACGGGCTCACCCGCCGGGGCGGCCTCCGCGAGCACGGTCACGTTGACCACGTCCTCGATGACCGGGTTGGAGAGCAGGTCCTCGGCGGCCTGCCGTGCCTGGGCGAGCACCTCGTCGGTGACCTCGCCCTCCACCGTCAGTTCGAACCGGCGGCCCTGGCGGACCGCGGCGAAGCCGGTGAAGCCGAGGCGGGGCAGGGCGCCGGCGATGGCCTTGCCCTGCGGGTCAAGGATCTCGGGCTTGGGCATGACGTCGACGACGATCGTGGGCATGGAGGACTCCCGGTGGTATGCGTGAGGGCTCAGCCCAGTCTAGCCGTGACCGCCCCGCCCGACCGGCCTACGCTGAAACCATGACCGAGCCGACGAACGTCCCCGCGGATCCCGCCACCGACCCGGCCGCGACGTCGCGCCGCTGCCCCTGCGGCAGCGGCGACCTCTATGGCGGCTGCTGCGCCCGGTTCCACGGTCGGTATGCCACAGACGGCACCCTGGCCGCCCCGACGGCCGAGGCCCTGATGCGCTCGCGGTACGCGGCGTTCGCGCTCGCGGCCACGGGGGAGCTGGCGGAGGCCGAGGCCTACCTGTTGGCGACGTGGGCACCCGAGACCCGGCCGGCGCAACTGGCCCTGGACGGGCCGGCGGACGAATCGGGTGACCAGGTCCGCTGGTTGCGCCTGGACGTCGAGTCCACCGCCGGCGGCGGTCCCTTCGACGACGACGGCTCGGTCACCTTCACCGCCCACTTCCGCACCCCGGCGGGCCGGCACACCCAGCACGAGACCTCCCGCTTCGTGCGGCGGCAGGGCGCCTGGCTCTACCACGACGGCGACGCCTCCTGACCAGGCATAAGGTGACCCCGCCCCGTCACAACGGTGGGGGCGGGGTCACTTTGCGCCTGGAGGGGGGAGGGGTCAGTTGTAGATGCCGATGACCCCGAAGAGCACGCCGGAGGCCAGCATGACCAGCGAGACGATGCACGCCCGCCACAGCACCTTCTTGTGGTGATCGCCGAGGTCCACCTTGGCCATGGAGACCAGCAGCAGGATGGCGGGCACGAGCGGCGACTGCATGTGCACCGGCTGACCGGTGATGGAGGCCCGGGCCATGTCCACGGCGGGGATCCCGTAGTGCGCGCCGGTCTCGGCCAGCACGGGCAGGATGCCGAAGTAGAAGGCGTCGTTGCTCATGAAGAACGTGGCCGGGATGGAGATCAGCCCGGTCAGCACGGCGAGGATCGGGCCCATCGAGTCCGGGATGACGTCCACGAGCCACTGGGACATCGCGTCCACCATGCCCGTGCCGGTGAGCACGCCGGTCAGCACGGCGGCGGCGAACACCATGGAGACCACGGCGACGATCGAGGAGGAGTGGTTGCCCAGCACCTCGGCCTGCTTCTTGACGTTCGGGAAGTTCACCAGCAGCGCGATCGCGGTGCCGATCATGAACAGGTAGGCCAGCGGCACGATGTCCGCGATCAGCAGCCCCATGATGACCACGGTCAGCACGAGGTTGAACACGAACAGCTTCGGCCGCAGGGTGTCGCGATCCGGGTCCAGGGCCGTGCCGGACATGTCCGGTCCTGCAGCGGTCTGCGTGGTCTCGGTGCGCTCCAGGAGCCCGACGCCGGCCCCGGGGCCGGAGGGGCCCGAGGTCCCGGTGGGCAGGGGCTCACCGAAGGTGACGGAGCCGGCGTCGAACCGCTGCTCCGGACGGCCCCAGCGGGCCGGGTCCTCGCGGCGCAGGCGGTGGCGCTCGGACAGGCCCAGGAACCAGGCGAAGACGAAGACCACGGCGAGGCCCACGAGCAGGGAGGGGATCATGGGCACGAAGATCTCGCCGGCGTCCACGTTCAGGGCGGCGGCCGCGCGGACCGTGGGGCCGCCCCAGGGGACGATGTTCAGGGTGCCGTTGGCCAGCCCGGCCACGCAGGTCAGCACCACGGGGCTCAGGCCCAGGCGATGGTAGACGGGCAGCAGGGCGGCGGTGACCACGATGAAGGTGGTGGAGCCGTCCCCGTCCAGGGAGATCACGGCGGTCAACAGGGCGGTGCCCATGACCACCTTGGCGGGGTCGTGCCCGACCACGCGGACGATCCAGTTGACCAGCCGGTCGAAGAGCCCGACATCGATCATGATGCCGAAGTAGGCGATCGCGAACATCAGCAGGGCCGCGGTGGGGGCCATCTGGCCGATGGCCTCGAGGATCATGTCCCCCAGGCCGAGCCCGGCGCCGGTGAACAGGCCGAAGATGGTGGGGACGAGGATCAAGGCCAGCAGCGGCGTCATCCGCTTCGTCATGATGAGGGCCATGAAGGTGGCCACCATCGCGAAGCCCAGCAGGACGAGCATGGGTTCTCCTGTGTCGGGGAAGGTCGGGAGCGGCGCCGACGTGCCGGGCCCCACCTCGTGATGTGACCGCCGACACGGGGCCGCGGGTTGCCGCAACCCTACGGTGACCACGGCCACGTTCCCGGGTTCTGCTCGCTAGTGCAGGATCAACCCATTCGTCGCATTGTGATCATTCTGCCCACGGCCGCCTGGCGCGCGTCACGGGGACTGCCAGACCTTAGAATGACGGGCATGCAGCAGCAGCGGCCCGTCCGGGGGACCTTCTCCGGGCGCATGACGGGGCTCGTCCTGGCCTCCGTCTCCGGCACCCTGGTGATCTGCCTGCTGGCGATCGTCTGGCTGACCGCCCTGCGCATCCACGACCAGGCCGAGCAGCAGGCCCTCGGCATCGCCCGCTCCGTGGCCTCGATCCCGGACGTCCGCGAGCTCGTGGCCGAGCAGGCCGATCTGCAGACCCTGGATGTCCAGGCGCTCGCGGCCGGCCCCCTGCAGACCACGCTCGAGGGGGTGCGCGAGCGGACCGGTGCCCTGTTCGTCATCGCCACGGAGGACCGTGGGCTGCGGCTGGTCCACCCCAACCCGGATCTCATCGGCCAGCGCGTGAGCACGGACCCGGTGGCGCTGCGCGGGGTGGAGGACACCTCCACCGAGCGCGGGACCCTGGGCGAATCGGTGCGGGCCAAGGTGCCCGTCTGGTCCCCCGGTGACGACCCGGCGGAGGACGGCGGGCGCGTGGTGGGGGAGATCAGCGTGGGGGTGCCCGTGGCCGCCGTCTCCGCAGAGGTGCGCCAGGCCGCGGTGTCCGTGGCCGTCGTCGGGGTGGTGGGCCTCGGGCTGGCCGTGCTCACGGCCGTCTACCTCAAGCGCCGGCTGCGCCGGCTCACCCTCGGCCTGGAGCCGGACGAGATCGCCGCCTCTGCCCGGGACCAGGCCGCCGTGCTCTACGGGGTGCAGGACGGGGTGATCGGCGTCAGCCCTGAGGGCGTCATCACCGTGCGGAACAAGGCGGCCCGGCTGTTGCTGGACCTGCCGCACCGGGACGAGCCGGACGACGTGGTGGGCCGGCGGTACGACGACTCCGGCCTGCCCGGCCGGCTGGAGGCGGCGATCGAGGACACCCTGCGCTCCGGTGCCTCGACCGGAGGCCTGCGGATGACCGTCGGCGAGTCCTCCATGGTCGCCTCGGTGGTCCCCGTCCGCCGGGACGGCGTGGACCTCGGCGGGGTGGCCCTGCTCAAGGACACCACGGACCTGGAGGCCCTCGGCAGCCGGCTGGACGCGGTGGAGACCATGGCCTCCGCCCTGCGGGCCCAGCGCCACGAGTTCGCCAACCGGCTGCACGCCCTGTCCGGGCTGCTGGCCGCCGGCCGGCTCGTCGCGGCACAGGAGTTCCTCCAGCAGGTCATCGAGTCCGGGCCCGTGAAGGACCCGGTGCCCGGGATCGACGCCGTCCAGGACACCTTCCTGCGCGCCTTCGTGGGCGCCAAGGGCGTGCAGGCGCACGAGCTCGGGGTCCAGTTGCGCGTCGGGCGGGAGACCTCCTTCTGGCAGACGCTGGTGGACCCGCAGGACGCGACCGCGGTGCTCGGCAACCTGCTGGACAACGCCGTGCGCGCGGCCCTGGAAGGGCACGACGCCGGCCCGGCCGGCCCGGGTGCGGGCCTCGCCCCGGGCGCGGGCCTCGCCCCGGGCGCGGGCGGACCGTGGGTCGAGGTGGACCTGCTGGGGGACGGCGACACCCTGCACCTGGCGGTGACGGACTCCGGCGACGGGGTGCCGGCGGGGCTGGACGTCTTCGCCGCGGGCACCACGACGCGCTCGGGCGGCGACCACGAGGCGCACGGCCACGGGGTCGGGCTCTCCCTGGCGCGGCGGCTGGCCCGCCAGCGCGGCGGGGACGTGTGGCTGGCCGATGCCGGCGGCGCGGGCCCGGGGGAGGACGGACCGGAGGGCGGCGCCGTGTTCTGTGCGCGGCTGCCCGGGGTGCTGAACGCGGCGAGGGACAGCGAGAGCGTCCAGAAGGGCGAGAGATGACTCCGGAGAACACCGACCTGACCGTGCTCGTGGTGGACGACGACTTCCGGGTGGCCTCGATGCATGCCGGCTACGTGGACGCCGTCCCGGGGTTCACCGCGCTGCCGCCCGTCCACGACGCCCGACTGGTGGCCCGCACCGTGGCGGACTCCCGCCCGGACCTCGTGCTGCTGGACCTCTACCTGCCGCACGTCTCCGGACTGGACCTGCTGAGCGTCCTGGACGTGGACGCCTTCGTCCTCAGCGCCTCCGGGGAGGGCGAGTCGGTGCGGACGGCGCTGCGGCGCGGGGCCCTGTCCTACCTGGTCAAGCCCTTCGCCGAGAAGGCGCTCGCGGACCGCCTGCGCGCCTACGCCCGGTACCGGCGGCTGTTGGCGGGCGGGACCCATGACCAAGTGGCGATCGACCGGGCCCGGCGGGTGCTGCTCGTGGAGGCGGAGCAGGCCCCGGCCGCCGCCGCCGCGACCACGGAGCAGTCCGTGCTCGAGGCCGTCAACGCCGCCACCGAGGACCTCACCGTGGTGGAGGTGGCCGAGGCCGTGGGGATCTCGCGCGCCACCGCCCAACGGTACCTGTCCCACCTGGCGCAGGCCGGGCAGATCCACCTGGGGCTGCGCTACGGCGCCCGCGGCCGCCCGGAACACCGCTACGGCCCACTCAGCTCCTGACCCCCTCGTCCTGCCCGCGGGTCAGGCGCCGGAGTTGAGCCGGTACATCACCATCAGCGCCGTCAGGCCGATCGAGAGCAGCAGCCCCGGGAGGGCCAGGGCCAGCTGGGTGCGCCGGTGCATCACCATCACGGCCACGAACTCCCGCAGGTACGCGCTCGGCACGTAGTAGCCGGCGGTGTCCCCGCCCACCACGTCCGCGTCCACGCCGATCCGCCGGGACAGCAGGGCGGCGCGGGGCGCGTGGTAGTTGTTCGTGGCCACGAGCAGGTGTCCGGGGGCGGCCCCCTCCGGCAGGGCGCTGTCCGCCACGGCCCGAGAGAAGCGCAGGTTCTCCTCCGTGGTGCGCGAGCGGTCCTCCGGCAGTACCTGTCCTGCGGGGACCCCGTGCTCCACGAGGTACTCGGCCATGGCGGCCGCCTCCGCCCGCGGTTCGTCCGGTCCCTGGCCGCCGGAGGGGATCATCGGCAACGCGGTCCGCTGCGCCAGCCAGGCCTGCCCGCCCCGGTCCAGCCGGGAGGCCAGCAGCGGCGAGACCGCGCCGTTGACGAGCCCGGAACCCAGCACCACCACGGCATCGGCCCCGGGGCGGGGCGGGCGCCGCGCATAGGTCACCGTGAACACCAGGAAGGTCAGGAAGGACAGCCCCACCTGGGCGGAGAGGAAGAACGCCAGGGCCGCCGCACCCAGGCCCACCGGGTGCAGGGTCGCCACCAGCAGGAACCCCACCACGGGCAGCGCCAGCAGCGCGATCCCGGCCAGCAGCGAGAGCAGGTTGCCCAGGCTCCGCCCCTCCCGGCGCGCCATCTGTAACCCGTTGCGGATGAGGAACCCGGCCAGCACCAGCACGGAGAACGGCAGGGCCAGCAGTACCAGGCCGAGCAAGGTCTGCAGCTGGGGGGAGAAGTACGCGATGAACTCCACCACGGCGCCCCACGCGAACCAGGCGCCCACCAGCAGCAACGCGGCGGTGCGCAGCCGCCGCGGCTCGGCCCGCCACATCCGGCGGAACAGCAGCCAGCAGCCCAGGGCGAGCAGCGCGCTGATCATCGGATGCCGTCCAGCTCCGCCAGCAGCCGGCCCCGCAGCGCATTGGCCTCCTCGGCGAACCCGCGCTGGGCGCGCACGTACTGGGCGCGGCCGGCGGCGGTCTCGATCCGGATCGGTTCCAGTCGCCAGCCGGACAGCTCGTAGGGGGAGGCCTGCATGTCCATGGTCCGGATCCGCCAGGCCAGCTCGAAGCAGTCCGCCACGAGGTCGGAGCTGACGGCCGGCAGCAGCTTGTAGGCCCACTTGTAGACGTCCATGTTGGCGTGCAGGCAGCCCGGCTGCTCCAGCTCCAGCTGGGTCTGGCGCGTCGGCTGGAGGGCGTTCAGCGGCGCGGCCTCGGGGGCGTAGAAGCGGAACGCGTCGAAGTGGGAGCAGCCGATCCGGTTCTGCTCCACCACCGCGTTGGTCCCCTCCGCGCCGAGCCGCAGCGGCACCGTCGAATGCCGCACCCCGTGCACCTCGGAGCGGTACGCCATGGCCCACTCATGCAGCCCGAAGCAGGCCAGCCGCGCCGGGCGCTGCGCCGTCAGGGACAGGATCCGCCCGGCGAAGTCGATCATGGAGGCCCGGCGCTCCGTGAAGGCCGGCACGTCCACCGTCCACCCGCCGTCGGGCAGCCCGCGCCGCGGGGCCACCCACCGGTAGAACCTCCAGCCGCCCCCGGTGCCGGGCCCGCAGCTCTGGCGGTCGCCGTCCTGGTGCCCGACGGCGGCCGGTGACCTTCCAGCGCCGGGTTCCGGGCCGGCGTCGGGCCCGGGATCCGCGGCGAGCACCGTGCCGGCGCCCGGGTGCCAGCGCTCCAGGGCGCCGGGGGTGAGGGAGTAGTAGGAGAACAGGAAGTCATGCACGGGGTGGCGCACCCCGGCCGCGTGCAGTCCCCGCAGCGGCTCGGTGTAGGCGCCGATGCGCACCTGGTGGGCCTGCGCCGCGGCCCGCCACTGCTCCGCGGGCAGCACCCGGAGATCGCCCGCCGTTGACGCGGCGGAGCGCGCGGCGGGATCTGCGGGCGAGCGCCCGAAGGGACGCTCAAACGCGGGCGCGGTGGGGGTGGAACGGGACACCCAACCAGCGTACGGTCCTGAGCCGCCCGGCGCATGCCCGGAGGACCCGGCGGACAGCGGCGCCGGACTTCGTGTAAAAGATCCGTTTCAGGCCTTCCGCTGGCCGTCCGGCTCGGGTAAGTTGCCGTCATCCCACCTTCGTGGTTGTCATCACTCGCACCGCTCTCACAGGGGCCTCCGCACCGTCTCGTGACCTCTCCGGCCGAGCACCGCGGCGGCCGTTCGCAGCCACGGAGACCACTCGCCGGGCACAACCGTGCCCGGGACGCACCTTGGTGAGGAAAGGCGAGGTTCATGTCCAGGAACCCCAAAACTGCCCGGCGACGCCGGTCACTGACCGCCACATTGGCGGGGATCGGACTGCTGGCCGCGCCGCTCGCGGCGATGCCGGCCGTCGCGGCCCCGGCCGAGGGCGGTTCTGCGCCCTCGATCGATCAGGCGCTGCAGGCCGGCGCCGACTACAAGGACGGCCGCTACTTCGTGATCCTCAAGGAGGATCCGGTGGCCACCTACACCGGCGGTACGGCCGGCTTCGCGGCCACGGCCACCGAGGGCGGCGGCCTGGACGCGGACGCACCCGCGGTGCAGAAGTACGGCAGCCACCTGACGGCCCGCCAGCTCGAGGTGGCCTCCTCGGCAACCTCGCGACTGAGTGTGGAACGTCATTTCACCACGGCCCTGAACGCCTTCGTCTCCGAGCTCACCGCCGAGCAGGCCCGCGAGCTGTCCAAGGACGATCGGGTCCTGGGCGTCTCCGAGGTCCAGCAGTACGCCCCGGACTACTCCTCCACCGAGTTCCTCGGCCTGCCCGGCTCGGGCGGGGCCTGGAACCAGCACTACGGCGGCGTGGAGGGAGCCGGCCAGGGCGTCGTCGTCGGCGTCATCGACACCGGCTACTACCCGGAGCAGGAGATGCTCACCGGCGAGCCGGTCGCGCCGCTGACCGGGGAGCCCCAGGTCGGCGAGCCGTACCTGACCGACTCCGGCCAGATCGCCATGCTCAAGGCGGACGGCACCACCTTCCGCGGCGACTGCGAGGCCGGCGAGGACTTCGCCGGGGACGAGTGCAACTCCAAGGTGCTCTCCGCGCGGTACTACTCGGAGGACTTCGAGGCCTTCGTCCCGGAGACCGAGCACGACCCCAACGAGCGTCTCTCGCCGATCGACATCTCCTCCCACGGCACCCACACCGCCACCACGGCCGCGGGCAACCACGGCGTGGAACAGGTCATGAACGGCGGCGCCTCCTACGGTGAGGGCTCCGGCGTGGCCCCGGAGGCCAAGGTCTCCGTCTACAAGGTCTGCTGGGAGGACAAGGACCCGGACACCGGCGGCTGCTACGGCACCGCCTCCGTGGCCGCGATCGAGCAGGCCATCATCGACGGCGTGGATGTGCTGAACTACTCCATCTCCGGGTCCAACAACTCGGTGGTCGATCCGGTCTCCCTGGCCTTCAAGTCCGCCGCCGAGGCCGGGATCTTCGTCTCCGCCTCCGCCGGCAACTCCGGCCCCACCGCCCAGACCGTGAACCACTCCGCGCCGTGGCTGACCTCCGTGGCTGCCTCCACGTTCTCCAACGAGCTGTCCGGCACCGTCGAGTTCCCGGATGGCAAGAGGTTCCGGGGCGTCTCCTCCATGACCGAGGGCGTCGGACCGGCCGAGATCGTGCTGGCCAGTGAGGTCGGGCTGCCGATCACCACGGACAGGACAGCGGATGCGATCCGGTTGTGCGCCGAGGGCGCCCTCGACCCCGCGGCAGCCGCGGGCAAGATCGTGGTCTGTGATCGCGGCGTGTACGACCGCGTGGCCAAGTCCGCCGAGGTGGAGCGCGCCGGCGGCGTCGGCATGGTGCTCGTGAACATCGGCGGCGGCTCCGAGGATGCGGACCTGCACTCGGTGCCCACCGTGCACACCTCAGACGAGTCCATCAAGGACCTGGTGGCCTCCACGGACCAGCCGGCCACCCTGGTGGTCGGGGACACCACGGACCTGGCTCCCGTCCCCGTGCCGCAGATCGCCGGGTTCTCCTCGCGGGGTCCCTCGACCGCGGTGGACTCCGAGCTGCTCAAGCCGGACATCGCCGCCCCGGGCGTCAACGTCCTGGCCGGCGTCTCCCCGCTGGACCCCATGTACCAGGGGGATTCCTACGGCCTGATGTCCGGCACGTCCATGGCCGCGCCGAACCTGGCCGGCATGGCCGCCCTGATGAGCGCCAAGTACCCGGACTGGTCCCCGATGGCCGTGAAGTCGGCCATGATGACCTCCGCCGGTGACATCCTGGGCGCGGACGGCTCGGCCAGCGCGGACAACTTCGCCACCGGCGCCGGCTCCGCCGATCCGACCGCGATGGTGGACCCGGGACTGGTCTACGAGGCGGACGCCCGCCAGTGGGACGCCCTCATCCTGGGGGAGATCGCCGGCCGCGACGTCAATGTGCCCTCGATCGCGGTCAATGACCTGCTGGGTGCCGCGACCGTGACCCGGACCGTCACCGCCACCGAGACCGGCACCTGGTCCGCCCAGGGGTCCGTTCCCGGCTACGAGGTGACGGCCGAACCGTCCAGCCTGTCCCTGGAGGCCGGTGAGACGGCCGACGTGAAGATCACGCTGACCCGTACCGACGCCGAGGCCGACGTGTGGAGCCACGGCTCCTTCACGCTGGCCCGCCCCGGCGCCACGGCCGTCACCTCCCCGGTGACCGTGCGCTCCGTGGACGTCCTGGCCGAGGACGCCATCACCGGCGAGGGCACCTCCGGTGCCGCTGAGATCGAGCTCGAGTCCGGGATCACCGGGAACCTCGACCCCGAGATCGAGGGGCTGGGCCTGGCCGAGATCGAGGACTTCAGCAAGGTCCCCGGTCCGCTGGTCGGTGACGACGACGCCTCGAACCACGTGACCGAGACCGAGATCGCGGAGGGGACCACCTCGGTGAGCTGGTCCCTGACCGCCGGTGACGAGCAGTCCGACTGGGACCTGTTCGTGGTGGCCCCGGATGGCTCCGTGACCCAGGTCGCGACCGCCTCCGGTTCCGAGGAACTCGTGCTCACGGACCCGGAGCCGGGGACGTACTACGCGGTCTCCAACCTGTACTCCTCGCCGGGCAGCGCCTCCGTGCCGGCCAGCATGGAGACGGTGGTGCTCGAGGGCGATATGGGCAACCTGTCCGTCTTGCCGGAGACTCCGCCCGTGGAGAACGGTGAGACCGCTGAGGTCGAGGTCGAGTGGGCCGGGCTGACGCCGGGCACCTGGAAGGGCTTCGTCGAGTGGGCGCCGGGCACCCGCACCGCGGTCTCCGTGACCGTGGAGGAGGGCGGCCCCGGCCCCGGGGAGTGCGATCTCGAGGACTTCTCCGACAACGCCGTGGGTTCCCAGTACTACGACCACGTGCGGTGGATGCAGTGCGACGGGATCACCACGGGCTACGAGGACAACACCTACCGCAAGCACTGGGACATCTCCCGTGGCCAGTCCGTGGCGTTCCTCTACCGCTATGTGGATCCGGAGGGTGAGCCCGAGCCGGCTGACTTCTCCGACGTGACGGAGGACAGCAACTTCTTCATGCCGATCTCCTGGGCCAGCGCCGAGGGCATCACCACCGGCTACGAGGATGGCACCTTCCGTCAGTTCGACGAGGTGACGCGTGGGGAGTTCGCCTCCTTCGTGTTCCGCGCCGTGGGGCCGGAGCCCGGCACCGTGGAGGACGAGGGCTTCTCCGACGTCCCGGAGACCAGCGCCCACCGTGAGGCCATCTCCTGGATGGCGTCCGAGGGCATCTCCATCGGCTACGAGGACGGTACCTACCGGCCCTACGACCCGATCACCCGTGGTGAGGTGGCCGTGCTGATGTCCCGCACCGATGGTGTGGTGACCGAGTAACCACCAGGGGCCACCCGCGGCCCCCACCCCCGCTGTGCGGGCAGAGATCACCAGTGATCTCTGCCCGCACAGCGCCTTAAGGGAACACACCACAAAGCCCGACGCCGGCCGCGCGAGGTGCGCGGCCGGCGTCGGGCCTCTGGTGTGTCCGGCCCTACGGCCGGCGGTGCGCCGCGGTCAGCGGCCGGTGCCGCCGTGGACGACGGCTTCCTCGTCCGCGTCGAGGCCGAAGGCCTGGTGCACGGCGCGCACGGCGGTGTCCAGCATGTCCTCGCGCGTGATGATGGAGATGCGGATCTCCGAGGTGGTGATCATCTCGATGTTCACGCCGGCCTGCTTCAGGGCGTCGAAGAACGTGGCGGAGACGCCCGGGTTGGAGCGCATGCCGCCGCCGATCACGGAGAGCTTGCCGATGTGCGGGTTGAGGACGGCGTCCTCGAACCCGATGGCCTCCTTGGCGGCTTCGAGGGCCTCCATGGCCGTCTTGCCGTCCGTGATCGGCAGGGTGAAGGAGATGTCCGTGCGTCCGGTCTCCACGCGGGGGACGTTCTGCACGATCATGTCGATGTTCACGCCGGCACCGGCGACCACGTTGAACACCTCGGCGGCCTTGCCCGGGAGATCCGGGACGCCGTAGACGGTGACCTTGGCCTCGGAGCGGTCATGGGCAACGCCTGAGACGATCGGCTGTTCCATGGGTTCGCCTTCCTCAATGGTGATGGTGTCTTCGGGGTTCGGGCGCACCCAGGTGCCCTCGTTGTGGGTGAAGGAGGAGCGCACGTGCAGCGGGACGCCGAAGCGGCGGGCATACTCCACGCAGCGCAGGTGCAGGATCTTGGAGCCGGCCGCGGCCATCTCCAGCATGTCCTCGGAGGAGATCTCGTCGATCTTCCGGGCGGAGGCCACCACGCGGGGGTCCGCGGTGTAGACGCCGTCCACGTCCGAGTAGATCTCGCAGACGTCCGCGTGCAGGGCGGCGGCCAGCGCCACGGCCGTGGTGTCCGAGCCGCCGCGGCCCATGGTGGTGATGTCCCGGGACTCACGGCTCATGCCCTGGAAGCCGGCCACGATCGCGATGTCCCCGGCGTCCACGGCATCCTTCACCCGGTCCGGGGAGACGTCGATGATGCGGGCGTCCCCGTGCAGGCTGTCCGTGAACATGCCGGCCTGGGAGCCGGTGAAGGACTGGGCGGTGGCGCCCCGGGAGTGGATGCCCATGGCCAGCAGGGACATGGAGATGCGCTCGCCGGCGGAGAGCAGGATGTCCATCTCCCGGGCCGGCGGCTCGCCGTTGATCTGCTCGGACAGGTCCAGCAGCTCGTCGGTGGTGTCTCCCATCGCTGAGACCACCACGACCACCTGGTTCCCCGCCCGCTGGGTCTCGACCACGCGTTGTGCCACGCGCAGGATCCCCTCGGCGTCGGCGACGGATGACCCGCCGTACTTCTGGACGATCAGACTCATGCAAGGACCTCAAGGTGGATGGACGTACCGCGCTGCGGCGGAGGGACGTTGGGGCTGGCACCCAGTTTAGGGGGAGCGGGTCCCGCACCGTCCTGGATGACCGCTGAGGTCACGAACCGGTAACGGGAGTCTCGCCGTGCGGAGGGCCAGATGCTTGCCGCCGCCGGTGCCGTGCCCCACGATGTACCCATGACCACAGACGCCGTCACCTCCCCAGACGTCCCCGCGCGGGACGCGCCCGCGGCGGGCATCACCGTGAGCGGGGTGACGCGCAGCTTCGGCGCGGTGCACGCCCTGCAGGGCGTGGACCTGATGGCCCCGGCGGGGGCCATCACGGCCCTGGTGGGCCCCAACGGCTCGGGCAAGACCACCCTGATGCTGGTGCTGGCCTCCCTGCTGAGGCCCGACGCCGGCTCCGTCACCATCGGCGGTGCCGATCCGGTGGTGGACCCGCGGGCCGTGCGCCGGAACACCGGGTGGATGCCGGACACCCTCGGGGTGTGGGAGTCGCTGACGGCCCGCGAGATCCTCGTGACGATGGGCCGGTTCTACGGGATGGACCGGGACGCGGTGCGCTCCCGGGCGGGCCAGCTGCTCGAGTGGCAGGAGCTGGCCACCCTGGCGGACCAGCCGGCCCGGGTGCTCTCCCGCGGCCAGCAGCAGCGGCTGTCCCTGGCCCGGGCCATCATCCACGACCCGGCGGTGCTGCTGCTGGACGAGCCCGCCTCCGGCCTCGACCCCGGCTCGCGGATCCGCCTGCGGGACGACCTGAAGCAGATGGCCGCCGCGGGCAAGACGATCCTCGTCTCCTCCCACGTGCTCTCCGAACTCGACGAGATGGCGGACCTGGCCGTCTTCATCCGGGAGGGGGCCACCGTCCGGGTGGAGGACCTCAGCCGGGACGGCACCGCCGGCGGACGCTACCTCATCACCGCGCTGGACGTGGCGGCCCTGCGCACGGCGCTGGAGCACTACTCGATCGCCTACCGGTCTGCAGGGCGCCGCCAGGACTCGGTCAGCGTGGAGGTGGCCTCCGCCGCCGAGGCCGCCGACCTGCTCGCCACGCTCGTGGGGGCCGGGGTGCGCGTGCTGTCCTTCACCCCCGGTGCCTCACGGCTGGAGACGACCTACCTGGAGCTGGACCGGATGCGCTCGGTGGATGACGGGGGACACGCCTGATGTCGACGATCACGGAAACGGCACGGCCGGCGCAGCGCCTGGGCTGGGGTGCGGCCCTCGGGAACATCATCCAGATGGAGCTGCGCCAACGCCTGCGCACGCGGGCCTGGTACATCATGCTGGCCGTCTGGTTCGTGGTGATCGGCCTGGTCACGTGGGGCGCGGTGGCCAGCTTCAACACGCTGGCCGGTGACGAGATGTTCTTCGGCCCGGGCCGGTTCGTGTTCGAGGCCATGGTGGGCTTCGTGCTGTTCTTCGGCCTGCTGGTGGCCCCGGCCATGTCCGCCAGCACCGTGAGCGGGGACCGGGCCGGCGGCACCCTCGCGATCGTCCAGGTCACCCTGGCCACCCCCGGGCAGCTGCTCACGGGGAAGTGGCTGGCCTCCTGGATCGCCGCGCTCGTCTTCCTGCTCACCGCCCTGCCGTACATCGTCCTGGCCGTGGTGCTGGGCGGGCTGGACGTGGCGGGCCTGGTGGTCTTCGTGCTCATGGTGGCCGTGGAGCTCGGGGTCATCTGCGCCCTCGGCACCGCCATCTCCGCGATCGTGCCCCGGACCCTGTTCGCCGTGGTGGTCACCTACCTGCTGGTGGCGCTGTTCGCCCTGGGCACGCTCATCGGCTTCGGGCTGACCGCGCCGCTGGCCGTGACCTCCGTCCCCTCCAACCGGGCCGTGTATCCGGACGAGGAGCCCGGCTTCGACGAGGAGACCGGCTACGACTCCATGGATTGGTCGCCCGTGCGCTGCACCGGCCCGATGACGTCCACGGAGACCCTGGACGCGCGCTCCACGTACTGGATGCTGGCGGCGAACCCCTTCGTGGTGGTGGCGGACGCCGTGCCGCAGCCGGACAAGCCGCCCTACGACCCGGACGACCCGTCCACGTGGGCTCCCGACGGGGTGATGACCTCGATCTCCTCCGGGGTGCGCTTCCTGCAGCGGCCGCCGGAGATGAACGTGGAATGCGCGAACGGCGAGCTGATGGACCAGGACGAGATCGAGGCCCACGACGGCACCCCGGTGTGGCCGCTCGGACTGGGCATCCAGGTGGTGGTGGCCGGCGCCCTGTTCGCGTGGGCCCGCGCCCGCCTCGTGGCCCCGGCCGCCCGCCTACCGCGAGGCACGCGCGTGGCGTAACCGGCCGCCGTCGTCAGCGGGTGCCGATCTGCCCCTCGCCGAGCACGGCCCGCAGGAACTTCTTGGTGCGGTCGTGGGTGGGGGCCGTGAACATCGTGTGGGGGTCGGAGTCCTCCACGATCGAGCCGCCGTCGAACATCAGCACGCGGTCCGAGACGTCCCGGGCGAACTGCATCTCGTGCGTGACGATCAGCATGGTGATGTCCGTGGTCTCGGCGATGTTCCGCAGGATCCCCAGGACCTCGTCCACGATCTCCGGGTCCAGGGCGGAGGTGACCTCGTCCAGCAGCAGGATCTCCGGGTCCATGGCCAGGGCACGCGCGATCGCCACACGCTGCTGCTGGCCGCCGGACAGGGACGAGGGATGGGCGTCCGCCTTGTCATCCAGCCCGACCTTGTGCAGCAAGTCCTGGGCCTTGGCCCGGGCGTCGTCCTTGGACTGGCCCAGCACGTGGATGGGGGACTCCGTGATGTTCTCGATCACGGTCATGTTCGGGAACAGGTTGAACTGCTGGAAGACCATGCCGATCCGGGTGCGGGTCCTCTTGATCTCCTTGTTGGACAGCCGCACGCGCCGGCCACCCTCGACCCGGTGGGTCAGGGGGTCCCCGTCAATGAGGATCAACCCGTCCGTGGCCTCCTCGAGCGTCATGACCAGCCGCAGGATGGTCGTCTTGCCGGACCCCGAGGGACCGATCAGGGTGACGCGCTCGCCCTTGTTCACGTGGAAGTTCAGGTCCTTGAGGACCACGTTGTCACCGAAGCGCTTCTCCACGTCCCGGAACTCGATGATCGGTGCGGGGGCCCCGGCCCGCGCACCGGGGGTGGTGGCGGTGGGGTCAGTAGGCGTAGGCAAGGCGCTTCTCCAATCGGCGGATGAGAACGGAGGTGGGGTAGCTGGCCAGCAGGAAGATGATGCCAGCCAGGGTGATGGCCTCCACGTAGCGGAAGTTGTTGCCGCCGAAGATCTGGGCGGCGTTGACCATCTCCACCACGCCGATCACCAAGAGGAACGGGGTGTCCTTGAACATCGAGATGGCGTAGTTGCCCAGGGCCGGCACGGTGGCCCGCAGGGCCTGGGGGATCACGACGGCGGTCCAGGTGCGTCGCGTGGACATGGACAGTGCCGTGGTGGCCTCCCACTGGCCCTTCGGGACCGCGTCGATCCCGGCGCGGTACACCTCGGACATATAGGTGGAGTAGTGGATACCGAACACCACGATCCCGATGGGGATCGCGTCGAACATGAGGAACGTGTAGTAGGCGAACAGTAGCTGCACCACGATCGGGGTCATGCGGATGAAGCTGACGATCCACTTGACGATGCCGGAGATCGGTTGCGGCGCCAGGCGGATGATCATGGCCCAGACGAGCCCCAGCGCGGCGGCGATCAGGGTGGAGAGGACGGTCACCAGCAGGGTGACGGTGAGGAAGCCCTCGAGGACCTCCGGGAGGGCCTGGAACGCCAGATCCCAGTTCCACAGGTCGCGTTGGCTCTCCATCAGACTCCACCTCCTGCCGTGGACAGGGCGTCCTTGTTGGTCGGTGTGGGCGAGAGGACCTCACGCAGCGAGGGGCCGCGGCCCAGCCGGTTCTTCGCGCGCGCCTCCAGGGCGTTCATGAACAGCGTCAGGATCAGCGCCAGGACGAAGTAGCCCACCAGCCCGACGGCGGCATAGGCCCAGAAGGTGTTCGTCTCCCGCGTGAGCTGGTCCAGGTAGAAGGTGAAGTCCCGCAGCAGGATGACGCTGACGATGGCGGTGCCCTTGAGCAGGTGCACCAGCAGGCTGGCCAATGACGGGATCATCAGGGCCCACGCCTGCGGGAAGATCACGCGGCGCATCCGGTGGACCGGGGACATGGACAGGGCCGTGGTGGCCTCCCACTGGCCCTGCGGCACGGAGGCGATCGAGCCGCGCACGACCTCCGCGCAGTAGGCGCCGTAGTTCAGGCCGAGGGCCAGCACCCCCACCACCATCCCCGGCAGCTCCAACCCGAACTGGGGCAGCACGAAGAAGATGAAGAACAGCTGGACCACCAGCGAGGTCCCGCGGAAGAACTCGATGATGATCCGGCCGGGGATGGCCAGGGCCTTGTTGGAGGCCCCGGCCATCAACCCGAGGATCACCGCCAGCACGAGGGACAGTGCCGAACCCATGACCGTGAGCTGGATGGTCACCCACAGCCCCTGGGCCAGGAACGGCCAGGCCTCGGCGGTGGCCTGAAGGTTCTCAAGCACCGGCTATCAGCCCAGGTCGCCCGCGCAGAGCTGCTCGGTGGTCAGGTCCTCCGGGGGGAGGTTCTCGGCGGTGAAGCCGTAGTCACCCACCACCTCCAGATAGGTGTCCTCGGACTCGGTGACAGAGGCGAGGGCCTCGTTGTAGGCCTCCAGCAGGTCGGTGTCGTCCTGGCGGAACACGGTGCCGCCGGCGCCGATCTGCTCCACGCCGTCGATCACCTGGACGAAGGCGTCGGTGGTCTCCACGCCGGCGTCCGGGTTCTCCTCGGCCAGGGTGTTCAGCGAGATCGCGGTCATGGCGAAGGCGTCCGCGCGGCCGTTGGCCACGGTGTCCATACCGGTCTGGGCGTCCGGGACGGACTGAACGTCCAGTCCGAGGGACTCGGCGTAGCCGGCCTCGATGCCGCCGGCCAGCACGGCCAGGTCCACGCTCTCGCCGGCATCGATCTTCTCCTTGACCGAGTCCAGGTCGGTCAGGCCCAGGGGGTTGCCCTCCTGGACCATCAGCGTGGTGGTGTACATGATCTCCGGATCGGAGAAGGCGGCCTGGGCGCAGCGGTCCGGAAGGATGGACATGCCCGCGGAGACCGCGTCGAAGCGGCCGGCGTTCAGGCCAGGGATCAGCGAGTTCCACTCGACCAGCTCGGCCTCGACGTTCTCGATGCCCATGTCCGCGAAGATCTGCTCGTGCATGGCCACAGTGGCCCCGGCGGGCTCGCCGTCCTCGAGGTAGGAGTAGGGGACCTCGCCGGCGATGCCGACGGTGATGGTGCCCTCCTCCTGGAGGCGTTCCAGGGTGTTGCCGGCCGCGGCCGTGGTGCCCTCGCCGCCCTCCGGGCTGCCCTCGGATCCGGCGTCGCCGCCCCCGCAGGCGGTGAGCATCAGGGCGGAGGCGGCCAGCAGGCCCGCGCCCTGCAGGAGGCGCCGGGAGGTGCGGTGGCGGGCGACCGGGGGTGTCGCGGTGGTCAGGTGCTGGATGGTCATGGCGTGCTCCTCAGCTGCCCGGACCTCCCGAGGCTGCCGGCGGGGGAGGCCGGTGGTGCGATGGATGACGGTGCGTGAATCTAGGTGCGTTGCGGGCAGCCTCCGCCCGACGCTAGCAGACTGTGAACGGGGTCACCATCAGAACGTCGACCTGAAGAATGTCGACAATATAACGATTCGCGTGGAAGGATCGGAGTCCGCTGCATGGTCCGCTGCGTGGAATGATCGTGGTTGCGTCGAAAGGAACCGCCCCATGAACGAGACCCAGGACCGGGATGCCCTCCGCCGGAACGGCCCGGTCACCAGGCCTCTGGTGAACATGGTGCGCCGTCCGTCCACGGTGGACCTCATCGCCGTGGAGCTGCGCAACGCCATCTACGGCGGCACCCTGCTCCCGGGCTCTTCCGTGCGTGAGGCCGAGGTGGCCTCTCAGCTCGGGGTCAGCCGCGGCCCCCTGCGCGAATCGGCCCAGCGCCTGGTCCAGGAGGGGTTGCTCGTGGCCCGCCCCGGAGCCGGCCTGCGCGTGGTCACCGTGGGCGTCGACCAGGTGGCGGAGCTGTACGCGGCGCGCCTGGCGATCGAGGGGGCCGCCGTGCGGCACCTCGCCGGGCTCGAGCCCGCGGACCGGGAGCGGCACGTGGGGACCGTCCGGGACCTGTTCTCGGCGCTGGAGGCGGCCCTCGCGGACGGCTCGGATGCCCGCCGGATCGGGGACGCGGACCTGGACCTGCACTTCGGGCTGGTGGAGGCCACCGGGAATCTGCGGATGACGGCCATGGCCTCCACGCTGATCGTCCAGACCCGCCTGGCCGCGTTGTCCCACCGGGACGGCTACGTGGTGCGCACGGACATCCTGGACGTCCACCGGACCCTGATGGGACAGATCTCCGACGGCGAGGGGCTGGCTGCCGAGCGGACCCTCGCCGAGCACTTCCAGCAGACCGTGGACCGGCTGCTGGGCCGGCTGGAGGAGCCCTTCAGCACGGTGACCGGCGAGGCCGACGGCTCACACTTCTCCTTCAACCGCCTGCCCTGACCTCGCCTCAGCCGGCCACGTTGCGGCGGCCCTCGAAGGCCCGCCCGAGCGTGACCTCGTCGGCGTACTCCAGGTCGCCGCCGACCGGCAGGCCTGAGGCCAGCCGGGTGACCGTCAGTCCGGTGGAGCCGAGCATGCGGGACAGGTACGTGGCCGTGGCCTCGCCCTCCAGGTTCGGGTCCGTGGCGAGGATGACCTCCTCGATGGTCGCATCCTGGAGCCGAGTGAGCAGCTCGCGGATGTGCAGCTGATCAGGTCCGATGCCCGCGATCGGATTGATGGAGCCGCCGAGCACGTGGTACCGGCCGCGGAACGTGCGGGTCCGCTCGATCGCCATGACGTCCTTCGACTCCTCCACCACGCACACCTGCGTCCCGTCGCGCCGCTCGTCGCGGCAGATGGCGCAGGTCTCCTGCTCGGAGATGTTGAAGCAGATCGAGCAGAGCTTGACCTTGTCCTTGACCGTGCGGATCGCCTCCGCCAGGCGGAGCATGTCCTCGGCATCCGCCTCCAGGATGTGGAAGGCGATGCGCTGGGCGGACTTCGGCCCGATCCCGGGCAGCCGCCCGAGTTCGTCGATCAGGTCCTGGACCGCACCTTCGTACACGCTACCGACCACCTTCTGCGTTCTCTGCGTTGCTGGACCGGCCGATGGGCCGGTGGATACGGTTCCCGCCGGGCGGCGGAGGGGCGCTCAGGCCGGGTCAGGACAGGGGACTGCCGTCCAGCATCCGTTCCTCGATGAAGCGGCCGCCCAGCAGCCGTTCCACCACCTTGCGCCCGGCGATGCCGGATTCCTCGATGGTGATGTCGTCCTCGCTGGGAACCTCGTCACCCCAGCTTACGGACCCGGACGCCGCCGCCCCGTCCGCACCGCCGGTGGAGGGGCCCGACGCCGGCCCCGTCACCCCGGGTGCACCGGGCTGGCCTGGCCGTGCCCCCGCCCCGGCCGACGCAGACGGCCCGGCTGCGGAGGCCTGCGACTGGTTGTACTGCTCCATCATCTGCTGGAACCGGCTCGCCCGCCGTTGGTGCGGCGAGTCTGCGGCGGGGGACGGCGCCGCGCTTGGGGCGCCCGTCGAGGTGCCGCCCGGAGTGCTGGCCGAGTCGGCGGAGGGCGCGTCGGCCGGCGTCCTGCCGGTCGGTCCGGATCCGGCCGCGCGGCGCTCGGCCCGCATCTCCGCCTCGGACCTGGCGAACGACGGGATGCCGCCCAGCCCGGGTTCGGGCCGGGGGATGGGAGCGTGAGCGGGCTCGGGCCGCGGAACCGGCGTGGAGCTGGGCTCCGGCCGGGGAATGGCCGACGCGCCAGGCTCCGGCCGGGGGATCCGAGAGGCGTCGGGTTCCGGCCGGGGGATCGCGGGCGCCGCCGGCTCGGGAGCGGGGATGGCGGGCGCGCCGGGCTCCTCGCCCCACTGGCGGGCGTAGCCGTCATCGTCCTCCGGCTCGGGCTCCTCGTCCCAGGGAGGGGGCACATCCTCGTCTGGGTAGGCACCGCCCGGGCCGGCCCAGTCGGAGACGGGAACGTCGTCGGCCGGCAGGTCCTCCGGAACCGTCGGCTGGCTCGGCTCAGCGGCGCTCAACCCGACGGGCTCATCGCTCTTCAGGGCATGGCCCGTCTCGAGGCCCGCCCCCGGAACGGTATTGCTGGCATCGTGCACCGGCCCCGCTGCCTCGACAGGTGCCGCCTCAATTGGTGCGGTGGCCTCGACTGCCTCGGTCGTCTCCACCGGTGCCGCCGTCTCGGGCCGGGAGGCCGCCGTGGTCGGGGTGTCAGCCGCCGGAGTGTCCTGCGGGGCATCGGCCGCCGGCGTGTCCTGGGAGGTATCCACCGGAGGGGTGGGGACGGACGGTGCTGCCGGTGCGGGGGCCGCCGGGGTGGGGCGGCCCTCAGCTTTTGGGCCGGGACCACCCGCGGGTGCGGACCCCCCGGTGATGAGGTCCAGTTGGGGCTGGATCCCGAGGACCGAGTGGACGGCCTCGGCGATGGTGCGGTCCCCGCCGCGGCGCTGGACCGTGTCCCGGGGGCCGTCCCCGGAGAACCCGATGGTCAGCAGCTGGCCGTCGAAGCCCGCCACGGAGGCGTTCTGCGAGACGAGCATCCAGATGAGCCGCGAGTGCTCCTCCAGATACGCCAGGATCTCGGGCCACGCCCGCCGGATCATCTCCACCTGTCCGGCGCTGCCGCCCTGGGGGGACGACGCCGGCTGCGCGGGTTCCGGACGCCGCGTCACCTCGTGCGCCACCTCCTGCGCGGGCTCGGGGCGCGCAGGGGCAGCGGGCTCCGGACGGAACGCACCCTCCGTAGCGGTGCGCTCGGTGGGTGCATCCGGTTGCGCGGGACGTTCGGCCGGCTCGGCCGGTGCGGCCAGTCCGGACTGGGCACCCTGCTCCGGTGCGGACTGCTCTGGCTCGGGCACGAAGCCCCAGCCGCCACCCCAGTCGGGGGACGGCGCGGTGGTGGGCCGCTGCGGCGCCGAGGGAGTCTCGGGCTCGGCCGCCGGGGAGGCCACGGTCTCGGCCGGCCCGGTTGCTGGCTCTGCAACCGGCCCCGAGTTCTCTACGGCCTCCCCGCGCTTCATGGCGGCGCGGGCCAGCGCGGCTCCGGACAGCCCCGCGGCCGCGGCGGCGCCGCC
Source organism: Citricoccus sp. I39-566 (assembly GCF_031432995.1). Lineage (GTDB taxonomy): Bacteria > Actinomycetota > Actinomycetes > Actinomycetales > Micrococcaceae > Citricoccus > Citricoccus nitrophenolicus_A. The sequence goes on along the minus strand of NZ_CP133842.1, from coordinate 324,125 downwards.
CTGGGGCTGCGCCGGCTGTTCACCGGGAGCCGGCCGGCCGGCATCGGGTCGTGCGGCGCCGGGTTGAGAGGCCGACGGACCAACCTCCGGCGACGGGCCTGCGGAACGGGCCGGGCCGGCGTCGTGCGGGGCGGGGTGCTCGGTGGGCTCCGGGGACCCGCCGTAGGCGAGCCGGCGCTCGATCCGGTCGAGGCGGGCGGCCAACCCGCGTTCGGTGGCGTCCGTGGTGGGCAGCATCAGCCGGGCCATCAGCAGCTCGAGGTGCAGGCGCGGGCTGGTGGCGCCGACCATCTCGGTCAGGGCCTGGTTGGTGATGTCCGCGGCGCGGGAGATCTCGCCGTGGCCCAGCTGGGCGGACTGGGTCTCGAGGCGGCGGACCTGGTCCTCGGGCATGCCGTGCAGCACGGCGGGAGCTGACTCCGGCATGGCCTTGACGATGATGAGATCCCGGAACCGCTCCAGCAGGTCCTCGACGAAGCGGCGCGGGTCCTGGCCGGACTGCACCACCCGGTCCACCACGCGGAACACGGTCTGGGAGTCGGCGGCGGCCACGGCGTCCACCACATCGTCCAGCAGGGCGTCCGGGGTGTAGCCGAGCAGGTTCACGGCCAGCTCGTAGCCGATCGCGCCCTCGGCGGCGCCGGCCATCAGCTGGTCCAGCACGGAGAGGGTGTCCCGCACCGAGCCGCCGCCGGAGCGGACCACCAGGGACAGCACGCCCGGCTCCACGTCCATGTTCTCCTGCACGCACAGCCGCTCCAGGTACTCCATGAGCGGCTCCGGCGGGACCAGCCGGAACGGGTAGTGGTGCGTGCGGGAGCGGATGGTGCCGATCACCTTGTCCGGCTCCGTGGTGGCGAAGATGAACTTGATGTGGGGCGGGGGCTCCTCCACGATCTTCAGCAGCGCGTTGAAGCCCGCCGAGGTGACCATGTGGGCCTCGTCGATGATGAAGATCTTGTAGCGGTCCCGCACGGGGGCGAAGGTGGCGCGCTCGCGCAGGTCGCGGGCGTCGTCCACGCCGCCGTGGGAGGCGGCGTCGATCTCGATGACGTCCAGGGCGCCCGAGCCGCCGGTGGCCAGCTCACGGCAGGACTCGCACACCCCACACGGGTGGCCCGTGGGGCCTTCGGCGCAGTTCAGGCAGCGGGCCAGGACGCGGGCCGAGGTGGTCTTGCCGCAGCCGCGCGGACCGGAGAACAGGTAGGCGTGGTTGACCCGGTCCTTGTCCAGGGCGGTCATCAGGGGCACGGTGACATGCTCCTGGCCGATGATGTCCTCGAAGGAGTCGGGACGGTAGCGGCGGTACAGGGCGGTAGTCACCTATGGAACCTTATCTTCTCTTCGGGGGTCCCCGCAGGGGCGGCGGGGGTCTGTGGAGGAGTCCACGGGGCATCCGGCACGGCGTCCGGGTCGAAGTGCTCCAGGGCCAGTTCCAGTGGCCCGGCCGGCAGCCCGAGCGAGTCCAGCAACAGGTCTCGCACCCGCTCCGGCGACCAGCCGCCGTCGGGCACGGCAGCCAGGTCGGCGAGGGTGACCGCACCGTCCCGCTTGGCCAGCCGCTGGCCGGCGGCGTTGAGCACGAGCGGGACGTGCACGTACTCGGTCTCCGGCGGCCGCCGGCCCGCGCGCCCGGACAGCAGCCGGGCCAGCCAGTCCTGCCGCGGCGTGGAGGAGAGCAGGTCATCGCCACGGACGACCTGGTCCACGCCCTGCGCGAGGTCGTCCACCACCACCGCCAGGTTGTAGGCGTAGGCACCGTCGTTGCGGCGCAGCACGAAATCGTCGACGCCGGCCTGGACCGTCCCGTTCAGCCGGTCCGTCACGCGGTGGACGGGGGCCTGGCCGTCCGGCAGGCCGGCGGCGCGGGCGGCGTCGATCCGCAGGGCGGCGGGACGGTCGCGACGGCGGCGCTCACGGTCGGCCGCGGAGAGGTTCCGGCAGGTGCCGGGATAGGAACCGGGCGGTAATACGGAGACCGGGGCATCCCTACTCGATTTGAGGTGATGTGCGGAGGGGGTGGGCTGTGCGGAGGGGGTGCGCTGCACGGGATGGGGTGCGCTCGTGGCCTCGGCGATGTCCTTGCGGGAGCAGAAGCACTCGTAGACAAGGCCGCCGTCCAGTCCGCCCAGGGTGGCGAGGGCCTCCTCGTAGAGGTGGATGCGCTCGGACTGGCGGACGGGTTCGGCGTCCCACGTGATGCCGATCGCCGCCAGGTCGGCGAGCTGCTCGGCCTCGGCGCCGGAGCGGACCCGGTCCAGGTCCTCGATGCGCAGCAGGAAGTCCCGGCCCGTGTGGCGGGCGAAGAGCCAGGCAAGGATGGCGGTGCGCAGGTTGCCCAGGTGCAGGGTGCCGGACGGGCTGGGGGCGTAGCGGCCTGCGGGCACGGGACCTCCGGACTGTCGGGCCGTCAGGGGACGTGTTGAAGGAAATTAAAGACCCCCCACGCACCTGCCAGAGCCCACCTACCCTTGCTACCTTCCGGTCCTGGGGGAGTTCAGCGAGATGACACCACGTGAGGGGCCGTCGTCCACCATACCACCGGAGGGCGGTGGTGCGCGGCTCGGTCGCATTTCTTCTACGATGTGTAGAAGAAAGTGCAGGGCAGTACCGACAACAAGCCGACGACAGTCCGACTGCAAGGAGAATGCCGCCATGTCCCCTGATCCCACCCGCCGATCCGCCGGAAACGCTCCCGCCAGCGCTGCCTCACCCGCTGCCGGCCCTCCCAGCCCCATGCCCGGGATCACCATCGGCGTCGGCGTGCTGCTCATCATCGTCGGCGTGATCGCCTACTTCACGTCCGGGGCCACGAGCTGGACTGCGCTCATCCCGGCCATCCTCGGGGTGCTGATCCTCATCGGCGGGTTGATCGGCCTGAAGAGCCCCAAGATCGGCGTCCATGCCGGACTGGTGTTGGCCCTGTTGGGAATCGTGGGCACGTTCATGAATGTCATGCAGCTGGGGGCGCTGTTCGCCGGAGAGGCAGAGCGGCCCGCCGCCGTCATCGCCAGCACCGTGACCTTCGTGGTGCTCGTGGTTTATGTGGTGCTGGGCGTCCGGTCCTTCATCCGCGCCAGCCGCTGGAAGCGTGTGGCCGACGCGGCTCACTGAGGCGCGGACCGGCGTCCGACTTCCTGTGCCGCTGCTCGGGCGAGCCGCGCCTACGCTGGGGGTATGACCTCACTGGAGCACTGGGCCGCCGTTGACGACTATCTTGTGGCGACAGCGATCCGCCCGGACGCAGCCTATGAGCGGACCCGCGAGGCGTCCCATGCCGCCGGCTTGCGGCCCATCGAGGTGCCGGCCGGGCAGGGCAAGCTCATGGGGCTCATCACCGAGCTGGCGGGGGCCCGCTCGGTGTTGGAGTTCGGCACCCTCGGTGGGTATTCGACGCAATGGTTCGCGGCCGCCGTCGGGCCCCAGGGCAGGGTGACCACGCTGGAATATGAGCCCCGCCATGCCGAGGTGGCCCGGCAGAACCTGGATGCGGCAGGGCTGGGCGAGCGCGTGGAGATCCGGGTCGGTGCCGCGCTGGAGACCGTGCGGGAGCTCATCGACTCCGGAGCCGGTCCGTTCGACGTGGTCTTCATCGATGCGGACAAGGCGAACAACGCGAACTACCTCGAGGCCGCGCTGCGACTCTCCCGGCCGGGGACCGTGATCATCGGAGACAACGTGGTGCGGGGCGGCCGGGTGCTGGACGACTCCAGCACCGGTGCTGACGCCGCTGATGTGGCCGGAATCCGCGCCTACCTGGAGCGCCAGGGCCAGGACCCGCGGCTGGATGGCACCGTCCTGCAGACGGTCAGCGGCAAGGGCTGGGACGGCTTCGCGCTGGCGATCGTACGGGAGGCTGACGCGGCCGCTGCGGGCTGAGCCGGTCACGGTGGGCGAGGCCCGAACGGCTCGATTGGTCCCCGGGGGCACCGGTCGGGTAGGATGAATCTCGCTCTTGCGTCGGTTGCCCAGTGTGGCCGGAGCGGGGCACGTCAGGAGGATTCGCCTAGCGGCCTATGGCGCACGCCTGGAACGCGTGTTGGGTTAACGCCCTCGGGGGTTCAAATCCCCCATCCTCCGCCGTGAGAGAAGCCCGGAAACGTATGTTTCCGGGCTTCTCTCGTGCGTCAGGAGGCCGGGTCCTTGTGCACCTCACGGTGGTCGGCCACTGCCTAGGCTGGGGCAGGTGACCACAACACCGGACCATCCACAGACCGCCTTCTGGCTCCGCGCCAGGACCGCCGCCCCCGCCCTGCCGTCGGAGCCGCCGGAAGCATGGGCCTTCGGTGCAACCGAGGACCACGCCGACGCCTTGCTGGAACTCGTCCTGGCCGGCACCAAGACGGCTACCGCGTCCTCGGCGTGGGACCTGGAGGCAACGGGCGAGCCCCTGCCGCAGGCCGGGACGTTCAGCGTGATCCTCGACGGAGCAGCACGGCCCCGGGCCGTCATCGAGACCACGGACGTGCGGGTGCTGCCCTTTGATGGGGTTGACGCTGACCACGCTTGGTCCGAAGGAGAGGGGGACCGGAGCCTGAGCGCTTGGCGGGAGATCCACGAGCGCTACTGGCGGTCTCATGCTGTTGACCCGCGCGGCTGGCGGCCGGACATGCCCGTGGTGTGCGAGCGCTTCCGGCTCATCTACCGTGAAGTCTCCGCCAGCCACTGCGTTCCTGCCCCGCCACAGTGATCTTTCCTGTGGCCCGGCAGGATGGCTGTGTAGCGCCGCCGGTTCGTGCTCCGTGGCCCCGGAGTGCTCCTACGGAAGGTAGCGGCGGTCGATGATGCCGAACTCATCCAGGTGGTCACCCAGGCGGAATTCCACGTAGGCCGGGGCCTCAGCGTCAGGCTGCTGGAGGTACGGGTCGATCCCGAGGGCCTGGGCGTACCAGTCCCGCGCCGCCACGACGTCGTTGGCGGGGATGTTGACCTGGGCTAGGCCTCGACAGGCGGACGGTGCGGTCTTCGGATGCTCCTGGAGGGGGACGTCGGGGATCCGGCGCCAGGACATCATGCGGTCTGGGGACTGGCCGGGACAACGGCTGGGCGGCGGCGAGAATCCCGCTCGATCAGGTGAGGTCAAGCTGATGTTGTGGTCATGCCAAGGTCCGGTGCGTAGGGATGATGACGGTGATCCATACCACTATCGAATGAAGGGTTAGGGCCATGCGCGGGAATCTCACCAACACCATCACAGCCGGCCTCGCGGCTGCTGCCGTCGGAGCGGGCATGATGCTCGCTGCCACTCCGGCTTCTGCGATGGGTGGCAACTACGAGTACTACTCCGAGGAGGGGTACAAGGAGCTCTACAACTGCTCGTCGGCACGATTCAACGCGATGGAAAGGCTGCAGAACGAGGGGAAGACCATCTATGGCGGCGGCGAGGATTGCCACTTGGCCGTCTACTCCAGGACGGTCGATCGGTACGCCTTCACCATCGTCTACAAGTAGGGCAGCCCTCGCCTGGGCACGGGCCTCCCGGGCGGTCGTCTGTCCACGTTGAGGGTGATCTGGACAACACCCCGGCCGCTGGGGAATGCTACTGACCAGTTCGTTCTTCCGATCTCCAGCAGCAGTTCCGAGAGGACCACCATGACCGAGGCCTACATCGTCGATGCCGTCCGCACCCCCGTGGGGCGCCGCGGCAAGGGCCTGTCCCACGTGCATCCGCTGGACCTGGCCGCGGCTCCGATCCGCGAGATCATCACCCGCGCGGGCGTGCACACGGAGCTCTACGACGAGGTGATCCTGGGCTGCATCGACCAGGTGGGTCCGCAGGCCATGGACATCGCCCGCAGCGCCTGGCTGGCGGCCGGCGGCTCCGAGTCGGTGCCGGGCACCACCGTGGAACGCCAGTGCGGCTCCGGGCAGCAGGCCATCCACTACGCGGCGCAGGCGGTCATGTCCGGCACGTCCGACCTGGTCGTGGCCGGCGGCGTGCAGTCGATGTCGGCCATCCCCCTGTCCTTCTCGAATCAGGCGGCCCGGGAGCTCGGCTTCAAGGACCCCTTCACCGGCTCCGCATCCTGGACGGAGCGCTACGGCGATCAGGAGATCTCCCAGTTCCGCGGGGTGGAGATGATGGTGGAGCAGTGGGGCTTCACCCGGGACCAACTCGAGGAGTACGCCGTCACCAGCCAGCAGCGCGCGCTGGCCGCCCGGGCCGCGGGCCGCTTCGATCGGGAGATCATCCCGGTCCCCGGCGCCGAATCCGTGACCGCAGATGAGGGGCCGCGCGAGCCGGACCTGGAGAAGATCCGCTCCCTGGACCCGATCCTGCCCGGCGGGGCGCACACCGCGGCCTCGGCCTCCCAGATGTCCGACGCCGCCGCCGCCCTTTTGATCGCCTCGCCGGACGCGGTGGAGCGGTTCAGCCTCACGCCCCGCGCCCGCATCCACCACCTCTCCGCCCGCGGCGCCGATCCCGTGATGATGCTCTCCGCCCCCATCCCCGCCACGAAGTACGCCCTGCAGAAGGCGGGGATGACCCTGGACGAGATCGACCTGATCGAGATCAACGAGGCCTTCGCCGGCGTCGTGCTCGCCTGGTTGCAGGAGACCGGCGCGGACCCGGAGAAGGTCAACGTCAACGGCGGGGCGATCGCCCTGGGCCACCCGATCGGTGCGACCGGCGCCCGCCTGATGACCTCGTTGCTGCACGAGCTCGAGCGCACCGGCGGCCGCTACGGCCTGCAGACCATGTGCGAGGGCGGCGGCCAGGCCAACGTCACCATCATCGAGAGGCTCTGAGCATGACCACCACGGACGCCACCATCGCCCAGGCCGGGGCCAACACCCTCGGCGCCCTGCTCGCCCGCACGGCCTCCCGCAACGCGCAGAACACCGCGCTGCGCTTCGAGGACCGCGAGTGGACGTACGGGGAGCTGGAGCGGGCGGTGCACCGGGTGGCCCGCCGGCTCCGGGGAGCGGGGCTGGCGGACGGGGCCCGGGTGGCCGCCTACGGGCTGAACTCGGACGCCTACGTGATCCTGTTCCTGGCCTGCGCCACCGCCGGGTACGTGCACGTCCCGGTCAACTTCGCGCTCAAGGGCGACGAGCTCGCCTACCTCCTGGAGGACTCCGGTGCCGAGCTGTTGGTGGCGGACCCCGCCCTGTTGCCGCGCGTCGGCGAGGTCCGAGACCAGGGGCGGGCGGCCGGCGTCGGGCAGGTGTGGCCTTTCCTGGAGGAGGGCCAGGCGGAGGGGCACGACGGCGGCGCGCGGCACCCAGCGTCCGGAACCACGGCGCTGCTCACCACGGCGCTGGACGACTCGGCCCCGGACGCGGCGCTGGAGCTGCCGGTGGGCGACGAGGACCTGGCCCAGCTGCTGTACACCTCCGGCACGACGTCCGCGCCCAAGGGCGCGATGATGTCCCACCGGGCGCTGATCGCCGAGTACGGGGCCACGATCATCGCGCTGGACATGACCGAGGAGGACCGGCCGCTGGTGTGCATGCCGCTGTACCACTCGGCGGCGATGCATGTGTTCCTGATGCCGTACCTCTCCCTCGGGGCCACCATCCGGCTGCTGGCGAAGCCGGACGTGCCGGAGACGCTGCGGCTCGTGGAGGCCGAGCACATCGGCTCCCTGTTCCTGGCGCCGACGGTGTGGGTGCCGCTGAGCAACCACCCGGACCTGGACACCCGGGACCTGTCCTCGCTGGCCAAGGCCCAGTACGGCGCCTCGATCATGCCGGTGACCGTGCTGCAGCGCTTGCGCGAACGGTACCCGAGGATCGGGTTCTACAACTGCTTCGGCCAGTCCGAGATGGCGCCGCTGTGCACGGTGCTGCGCCCCGAGGAGCATCACGCCCGGCCGGCCTCCTGCGGACGGCCGCTGCTGTCCGTGCAGCTTCGCGTGGTGACGGCCGAGGGGGCGCTGGCCGGCCCGGGTGAGCCCGGCGAGGTGCAGTACCGGTCCCCGCAGCTGATGAGCGGGTACTGGAACAAGCCGGAGGCCACCGAGGAGGCCTTTGTGGATGGCTGGTTCAAGTCCGGGGACCAGGCGACCCGGGACGAACAGGGTTACCTGCAGATCGTGGATCGGATCAAGGACGTCATCAACTCCGGCGGCGTGCTCGTGGCCCCGCGCGAGGTGGAGGACTGCATCTACGAACTCGACCAGGTGGCCGAGGTGGCCGTGGTGGGGCTGCCGGACGAGCGCTGGATCGAGGCGGTGACGGCCGTCGTCGTGCTCAAGGAGGGCGCGGAGCTGACGGCCGAGAGCGTCCGTGCCCACGTGAAGTCCCGGATCGCGGACTTCAAGGTGCCCAAGCGCGTGGACTTCGTGGCCGAGCTGCCGCGCAACCAGTCCGGCAAGCTGCTCAAGCGCCAGCTGCGGGCGGAGCGCAGCTAGCGCAGACGAGTCGGCTGGTCGCAGGTGGCGGGTTCAGGAACCCGAGGGCACGACGTCGGCCAGGAACCCCAGGATCTCCGGCGTCACCTGGTCCTCCAGCTCCTCGAAGAAGCCGTGGCGCCCGCCCGGGACGAGGCGCATCCGCGCGTCGGGGATCCGGTCCGCGATCAGAGCCGCGTTCTCGGTGGGGACCATCAGGTCCTCGGTCCCGTGCAGCACCAGGGTGGGCGCGGCGATCGAGGGCAGGGCGTCCCAGGCGTCGTGGCGGTCGCTGGCCCGGCGACCAGGCCCTTGCGCAGTTGCTTGAGGGCCTCCTTCTCGGCGAAGAGCCGGCGGCATCGGCAGAGTCATGGGCCCGCTGGGTGCTGCGGCTCTTGCTCGGGGCACCACTGTGGGTGTGGTGGTGGCGGTGCCGCTCACGCTCACGGACCAGGTGGTGCCCTTGACCGGGCCCTGCAGGATTCGCCAGTAGGGGCGCTGCCAGGAGTCGGCGAGGGTGTGGTGGGACGGGACCGGGACGAAGCTCATGGGCTCACTCTGCGTTGGGTCGGGGGTTCTGGATAGACAGGGGTTCGGGGAGAAACGTTTACCAGTTCGGGTCGAAGAGCATCACTGCTCCGTAGCCGGCGGTGGCTCCCAGCAGCAGCACCAGCACCGAGGCGGTGGCCTTGCCGGGGTCGGGGTCAGCTGGGGCATCATTCCGGTGTGTTCCGGCAGGTGGCGGTTCTCCAGGCAGATGGTGGTCTCCAGGGCGGGGCGGGCGGCGGCGTCCGGGGATCGTTCCTCCACCACCACTCCGGGGTACTCGGGCATATAACGCACCGCCCGGTGTTGACGGGGCTGGTAGCGGGGGACGTCCGTGATGGTGATGGCTGCCGTCGTGCTGGTGGAGAAGCGTTTGGTGGAGGAGGCGGCGACCTCCACGCGCAGCCGGATCTGCAGGGCGCCGCTGCCGTCCACATCCTGGGACTCCGTGGTGACCTCGAAGATGCGGTTGGGGCCCACGCACCCGGTGGAGCGGATGGTGGCCAGTCCGCGCTGATCGAGGCCGTAGACGCGTTCGTCCCGGTCTGCGGCAGTCATGGCCGGGGGATGATTCCGAGGGCGCCGGCGGTGCCGAACACGATCCGGGCGGTCTCACCGGCACCCTGGATCAGGGTGACGTTCGAGGAGCCGAAGGCTCCCAGTATGAAGACCAGGAGGAGTAGCTGGAACCGTTGTCGGTTGGTCAACACGGCTCATGATGCCCGCGATCGGTTAACAGGCCGTCAACAATGCCGTGAATGATCGAGTCCGCCGCCATCGCGCGCCGCGGGCCGGGTGCCGGCGGGGAGTTCAGGCCGCTTCGGCTTCCTCCTAGACCAGCGGCGCGGGCGGCCCACCGATGATGACCACCAGTATGGCGATGGCGGCCATGGCGGCGGCGCCGGCGAAGACGCCCAGCGGGTCCGCCACCGGCAGCATGAGCGCCGCCCAGGCATAGCCACTGCCCATGCCTAGGAAACGCATGGTGTTGTGGATGCCGAACACCAGGGAGTTCTGGGCCGCTCGGGAACGGGAGATAGCGAAGGCGGAGACGCTCTGGGCAGCGTTGATGCCAGTGCCGGTCAGCAGCAGAAGCACGACGACGACTGCGAGCCCCGCCGGAGAGGTCACCTCGGCGGTGACCAACCACGCGCTCAGCAGAAGGGGAGTCAGCACCAGCAGGACCAACCCCAGCTGCATGGTCAGCCGGGGTGAGGAGCGGGCAGCGAACCAGGAGTTCAGGCCCCCGGAGAGCATCATGGACAGGGCCATGGAGAACAGCAGCACGCCGATGGTCCCGGCGGTCAACCCCATCTCACCCAGATAGAGCGGCAGACAGATCAGGAAGGTCCCGAGCACGAACTGCGCCACCCCGGCCACCACGGTGCCGCGAAGATAGCGCTTCTCCAACAGCGACCGGGGTTCGAAGAGGCGTACCGGATCCCGGGCTGCGAGCCGGAAAATGACCACCATGCCGACGGCGGCTAAGACCCCCACGACGAGCTCCGACGCCGCTCCGGCGCGCTGGCCGATCAGGGTGATCGTGATGATGACCGCCCCCATGGTGGCCATCAGCACAGTCATTCCCAGCCCGTGCAGCGGGGCCTTTCGTCCCGGCATGGTGGGAACCACCAGGAGCACGATGATCGCCAGCAGAAGGCAGACGGCCGAGTGAAACACGAAGATCCACCGCCAGCCCAAAAGCTCGGTCACCAGGCCACCCACGGCCGGTCCCACGGCCATGCCCAGGCCGATGGAGGATGCCCACGCGGCCAGGGAGGCCTGGGCCCGCTCCGGCCAGAGGATGACCAGCCCCCGCTGGACCCCGGGCGGGAAAGTGGAGCAGGCAGCACCGCTGAGGGCCCGCATTACGATGAGCATCTCGAGACTGGACGAGGAGGCCGCGATGAGCTGCGTGAGAGCCATCACCGAGATGCTGGCCAGCAGGGCCCGTGCCGGGCCGGCCCGGTCACAGAGCCAACCCGCCAGCGGGGCAAAGATGACCATCATGACCGTGAATGCGGCCACCGGCAGGATCACCTGCGCATCGGTGGCGCCGAACTCGGCCTGGATGTCCGGCAGGGGAGCGTTGAGCATGGTCCCGGCCATGGTGGCCACCATGGTCAGGGTGAGCATGGTCAGGAAGGCCACCGTGCCCGGGCGCATCGGTTCGTTAGACACGGACTATGGTCTTGCCGAGATTGTTTCCGCGCAGCATGTCCACGAAGATCTCCGGTGCCCGGGTGAAATCATCCAGGAGGTGTTCCTGGTACCTGATCGACCCGTCTTTCACCCAGCCCGTGAGCTCGGCATGGAATCGTTGCCACAGCTCCGGGGGGAACTCGCCCACCACAAAGCCCTGAAGGCTGAGCCGCTTCTGCAGCACCGTCCGCATGATTCGCTCACCGAGGCCAGCCGGTGCGGGTTCGGAGGTGCCGTTGTAGTTGGACACCAAGCCGATCACTGGGACCCGGGCATGGGCGTTCAGCAGGGGCAGGACTGCCTGCCACACGGCACCGCCAACGCTCTCCAGGTACACATCGATCCCCTCCGGGGCGGCCGCCTGCAGCCGTGCCGAGAAGTAAGGGGAACGATGGTCCAGGGCCACGTCGAAGCCCCATTCGAGCAGTAGATTCCTCTTCTGCTCCCCGCCGGCGACGCCGATCACGCGGGCACCGGCCAGGCGGGCCAACTGCCCGGCCATGGACCCCACGGGCCCGGTGGCCGCTGCCACGGCCACGGTCTCCCCAGCCGTGGGCCGGCCGAAGGCCGTCATAGCGGCGTAGGCGGTGAAGCCGGGCATCCCCAGGACGCCCAGGGCCGTCGTCGGGGACAAACCGTTGTCCGGGACGCGGTTCACGGTGTTGGCCGGGGCCACGCTGTAGCGCTGCCATCCGGCGCGGGAGGTCACGAGGTCACCGGGGGAATAGAGGCCGGAGGAGGATTCGAGGACCTCGGAGACGGCCTCCCCGACGATCACCTCACCGAGCTCCACGGGGGCTGCGTAGGCCTGGGTGGCCGCCATCCGTCCATACATGTAGGGATCGAGGGAGAGATAGCGGGTCCTCAGCAGGAGCTCGTCCTGGACCGTCAGTTCCGGCCGGGCAGATCGCACCAACTCCAGGTGGTCACGACTCGGCAGCCCGACCGGACGCTGGCGTAGGACGAACTGCTCGTTCATGAACGCAGGGGGGTGTCCACGCCCGTGTTCAGACCGGCCTCCTGGCTGGCCACCAGATCCCGTGACTGCTGTCGCATGCGCACATCCCAGCGGCGGCCGGTGAACAACGGTCTGAGGATGTGGGCACAGCGCAGCACGGTCGGGAAGTAGGAAGAACGGGCCCGCTGCTGTACGGCGGCAGCATAGGCGTCCGCGACCTCCTCAACCGTGCTGGTGAGGTTGAAAGGCCAGGGCATCTTCGCGCCTTCGGCCAGACGGGCGGCACCGCCGGTGACCATCGGGGTCTTCGTCCAGCCCGGGTAGAAGACACCCACATCCACCCCATGCGGCTCCACCTCCAGCCGGAGGGACCCGGCAAAAGCCTCGACGCCGGCCTTCGCCGCCGCGTAGGCGGAGGACTTGGCCGTGTTCTTCAGGACCGCTGCGGAACAGGTGAACATGATAAACCCGCGACGGGCGATCACCTGCTCCAGGGCGGACTTCACCGTCTTAATCTGGCCCAGCAGGTTGATGCTGATGATCCGTTCTAGCGCCTCCGCAGAGGAAGCTAGCACGGTGGAGGCACTGCCGATGCCGGCGTTGGCTATGACCACGTCGATCTGTCCGTGCTGCGCCATAATCTGCTCGACGGCCTGCTCCAGCGAATCCAGAGAGGCGACATCCGCCTCGTGCCCCGAGTGGTCGGCTCCCAACACCTCAATGACGGCCCGGATCTGTTCTGAGTTACGGTCCACAATGGCAATGGTGTGACCGGCTGCGGCGAGGCGTTCGGCCACCGCCCGTCCGATGCCACTTGCGCCGCCGGTGATGAGGACTACGGAGTTCGGTTTGAGCTGGGCTGACATGGTGTGTGGAGAGTCCTTCGAGAGTCAGGTTTACTGGTTCGGCGGTGGCGCTGTGGCACGGGTAGTGCTGGGCCGTGGACGTTACTGCATGTGCTGCCCGCCATTGACATCCAGGGTCATCCCGGTGATGAAGGAGGCGTCCTCATCGATGAGGAAGGTCACCGCATGGGAGACATCCGTGATATTGGCGAACCGGCCCATCGGGATCAGCTTCATGTACTCGGCGTTGGAGGCGGCATCGACCTGCCCGGCCATACCTGCATCCACCCGGCCCAGGGCGACCGCGTTGACTGTCACGCCGTCGCTGGCCAGCTCGTGGGCGAAGGCTCGGGTCAGGCCTAGCAGACCTGTCTTCGAAGCGGCGTAGTGGATCCCGCCCATCTTGCCGCCGAAGCGGGAGGCCACGGAGGAGATGTTCACGATCCGCCCGTATCGGGCTACCGTCATGGCCGGGGCCAGAACCTTGATGCCGAGGAACGCCCCCGTGAGGTTGACATTCAGCACGGCGTTCCACTCATCGAGCGGCGTCTCGGTACCCGGCAGTCGCTTGCCCCGGTGTTTGGGGGAGATGCCGGCATTGTTCACCAGACCAGTCGGGCTATGCCCGAAGGTCTCCTGAGTCTGACGGAGCAGGTCCTGCCAGTCCTCCTCGCTGGTGACGCTTGCGTGTACCGTCAGCAACCGGTCACGGTGCTCCGTGCGCTGTTCGGCCAGCTGGGTCAGCTGCTCGGCATTGGCGTCCATGGCCACCACTCGGTGACCGGTGGACAGCAGGACGTCCAGGATGCCCCGGCCGACTCCGCCGGCGGCACCGCTGACGACGGTGACCGGTGTGGGTGCTGCGCTCATGCGTTGGTCAGCTCCTCGGCTGGGGAGGTGTGGGAATTCTGCGTGATGTCATAGACGGTGTCATCGAAGGGCGTGTTGACCTCGCGGAAAGTGAAGGAGAAGTCAGGCCACAGGGTGGTGAGACGGCCGCTGCGGGGGTCCACATACCAGCTGGCGCAACCGCCGGACAGCCACACCGTACCCTCGCTAAGCTTCTCCAGCTCCTGCATGTACGTCTCCTGCTCCGCAGCACGGACCTCCAACACCTGACCGGACCGGACCTGCTCCAGAGCCTCGAGCACGTAGTCGATCTGGGCCTCGGCAATGTAGATGGCCGAGTTGTGTCCCAATCCAGTGTTCGGGCCCTTGATGAACCACAGGTTGGGGAAGCCGCTGACGGCTGTGGTCTTGTAGGCCTCCATGCCGCGGTCCCAGCGGTCATGCAGGGAGATCCCGTTTCGGCCGAAGGTCTTCGATGCCATGGGGATGTCCGTGGCTTCGAAGCCTGTGGCGGCGATGATGACGTCCACTTCATGCTCTGTGCCGCCGGCGTCCACGATCCCCGTCGGGGTGACCCGGGTGGCACCGCCGTCCGCCAACACCACGTTGTCCCGCAGGAAGGTGGGGAAGTAGTCGTTGGACTTCAGGATGCGCTTGCAGCCGATCGTGTAGTCCGGGGTGAGTCGGCGGCGCAGCTCCTCATCCTCCACCTGGGCACGCAGGTGGCTCAGGGCAGCCTGGGTCACGGTCTCGATCAGAGTCTCGGTGCCGCGGCGTTGGGCGTACCGCTCCTCATTGGCCCAGAACAGATCCGCTCGGGCCTGCTCCATTAGTTCGGGCTTGCGCGCGAACATCCGCTTCTGGGCCCCGGTGTAGTACGGGTCATGCCGCGGGGTCACATAGGCGGCGGACCGCTGCAGTGAGACCAGCTTCGAAGCGGTCTTGGCGACCTCCGGGATGATCTGAATGGCGCTGGCTCCGGAACCGATGACGGCCACCCGTTTGCCTTCCAGATCCACATCATGCTCCCACTCGGCAGAGTGGAAGACCGCGCCCTGGAAGCTGTCCATGCCTTCGAAGTGGGGGAGCTTCGCATCGGAGAGGTAGCCGACGGCCATGATCAGCGCCTCGGCCTCATAGGTGCCCTGGCTGGTCTCGGCCTGCCAGAGCTTCCGCTGTTCATCCCAGCGGATCTCCTCGACATTGGTGTTGAACCGGGCATGGGGCAGGACGCCTTCCTGCTTGGCCACGTCCTCCATGTACTGGAGGATCTCGCCCTGCGGGGCGTGCATCTTGGTCCAGTTCGGGTTCAGGCTGAACGAGAACGAGTATAGGTGCGAAGGCACATCGCACTCGGCACCCGGGTAGGTGTTGTCCCGCCAGGCGCCGCCCACGGTGTGACCGCGCTCCAAGATCAGGAAGTCCTCGCGACCCTGCCGGCGCAGTTTAACGCCCAGGCCGAGCCCGGCGAAGCCTGCTCCGATGATCAGTACTCCGGTACGGCGTTCTGTTGCACTCTGGTTCATTTCCGTCTCCACGTCTCCTTATGGCCTGATGCGGCCGGATTCAGTTGTTCGCCGCGTCTGGGTGCGGGCTAGATCGTCAGGGCGGGGATCATCTCGCCGTCCGCCACGGCCTCGGGCTCGCGCACGAAGTCGTCGATCAGCATGAAGACCTGTGCCGGGCGCTCGACGGTCACGGCGTGGCCGGCATCCACCTCGGCCAGGCGGGCGTTCCGGATCCCGCCGAAGAGTTGGTAGCTGTGCATGATGGGGACCATTTGGTCTTGTAGACAGCCGATGACCAGGGTAGGGGCAGAGATCTGCTCGATCTCCAGGGAGATGTCTGCATCAAAATTGATCCGCATCTCCCCCGCGATCCCGGGACGGAAGGTGCGGTTGCTGATCAGCCGCTCCAGGTCACCGTCCGGACGGGTGCGGAGGAACTGCGGGTGGTGGGCCATCAGAATCTGAAACTCCTGCAGTGTCCGCCCGCCATCGGATTCCATCAGCGCGGTCCAGATGGTGTTGCGCAGACGCTGGTGCTTGTCTGTCTTGATCCAGCCGGCGATCAGGGTGAGGGTCTGCACTAGCTGCGGGGAGCGACCGGCGATCCGCGCGGTCAGCACGGCACCGAGTGAGTAGCCGACCAGATGGACGGGGGCTCCGGGAACGCGCTGGGTGATGACGGCCTCGATCTGCTGCGTTAGGTCATCCATGGTCGAGTCATCAGTGGGCTGTACATCGATGCCTATGACCCGGTGCCGTGCTGCCAGCATGGGGTAGACGGTGCGGTAGTGGCTCTCGGTGGAACCGCCGGTGCCATGGACGAGGACGATCGTGCTGCCGAAATCGCCCGGCTCACCCGTGTCATGGAAAGGGACCGCGGTCCCGTTCACTGGCAGCTCGCCGAGCTCGGCTCGGGGATGCAGGGGTGTTCTCTCATCACTCATCGCGTCACCTATCACTTGTGCAGGGGTGGGACTGAGGCACTCGTGAGAGTGCGCCTTCTAACGAAGTACACTATCATATTTCGATGTGACCCACCCCTCATCGGCGCCGGAGTGGGCGATGCGGAGGTCGCCGCCGCCGGAGGTCTGATACGCCCAAGGGCCTCCAGCGAGCGTGCGCTGAAGGCCCTTGGGGGGGGTAATGGACGGTGGTTCCCCGCTACTGTTGCTGGTCCAGTGGCGGTGGGGCCTTGCGGACCGCCGTCGTCGGTTTCTCTGGGGAATCCGGCCGCGCCTCGCTAGCGCCGGTGCCTGATGGAATACGCTCGGGCCCGCCGGCGGCGGGTTCGCCGGTCGCGGCGCTGTCGGTGCCCGCCTCGAGCTCGGTCTCAGAGCCGTCGTCGAGCAGGCTGTCCTCGCGGACCTCCTCCGCATACTCATCGGAGTGCGTGACGGCATGCATCACGCGGGAGCCGGCGGTCTGACGGCCGGTCCGGCGGGAACGCAGGAAGTTGATCACGGTGAAACTGATCGCGATCGCGACGACGATGAACATGGCCAGGGACACCGGCCGCTCCACGAAGATGCCCAGGCTGCCGTCCGACATCAGCATGGCTCGGCGGAACTGCACCTCCATGATCGGGCCCAGGATGAATCCGAGGATGAAGGGACCGAGGTCGAAGCGCCACTTCTTGAGCAGGTAGCCCAGCACACCGAAGACGATGGCCACGTAGACGTCGAACATGGTGTTGTTTACGCTGTAGACGCCCAGCAGGGCCACGACCACGATGATCGGGTTCAGGACGTAGCCCGGGATGCGGAGGATCTGCACGAATGCCGCGATCAACGGCAAATTCAGGATCAACAGCAGGACGTTGCCGATGTACATCGAGGCGATCACGCCCCAGAACACATCCGGCTCCTCGTTGATGAGCTCCGGGCCCGGGGTGATGTTCTGCAGCAGCAGTGCACCGTAGATCACGGCCAGGACGGCGTTCGGCGGGATGCCCAGGGTAAGCAGCGGGATGAAGGCGGAGTTCGAGGAGGCATTGTCCGCGGTCTCGGTGGCCGCCAGGCCTTCCACGGCTCCCTTGCCGAACTTCTTCGGCCGCTTGGAGATGCGCTTCTCCATGCCGTAGGCCAGCACGGAGGAGATGGTTCCACCGCCACCGGGCATCAGACCCACGAAGAATCCGAGGATGGATGAACGCAGGATGGCGAAGCGGCTGCGCAGCCAGTCCACCCTGGTCGGCAGGATCCGTCCGAGCTTGGTGCTCTTCAGGGCCTCGTGCGCGCCGGTTTCCATGCTGTGGAAGATCTCGCCCAGCCCGAACAGGCCCACGGCGATCGGCACGATGTCGATGCCGCCGGAGAGCTCGATCGAACCGAAGGTCAGACGCTGGGTGCCGTCGATCGGATCGAGACCGACGACGGAGACCAGGATGCCCAGACCGGCGATGGCGATCGCCTTCCAGGTGGAGCCGGAGCCCAGCAGGGAGATCATCATGACGCCGACCACGGTCAGCGCGAACATCTCGGGTGCGCCGATCGAGCTGGCGAAGTTGGCGACCACCGGGGCCAGGAAGGTTAGGCCGATGATCGCCACCGTGCCGCCCAGGAAGGAGCCGATGGCGGTGATGCCCAGGGCGGGCCCGGCCCGACCCTGCTGGGTCATCGGGTAACCGTCCAGCGTGGTCATCACACTGGAGGAGTCGCCGGGTAACCGCAGCAGGATGGCCGGGATGCGGCCACCGTACATGGTGCCGTAGTAAATGCCGGCCAGCATGATGATCGCTGTGGCCGGCTCCAGGGAGAAGGTCAGGGGGAGCAGGAGCGCCAGCGAGGCGGTCGGCCCGAGCCCGGGCAACAGGCCGACGATGGTTCCGACGAGCACGCCGATGGCGACGAAGAGAAGGTTGACAGGAGACAACGCGACTTCGAAGCCAGACACTATTCCTTCGAGAATATCCACCGTGAAGGCGTCCTTTCAGAAGTTCGTACTAGAGGTGCGCGAACGATGACAGGTGAGCGGCTTCGTTTAGAAGGCGTTCAGGCGGACTTGGAGGAGCTCGGCAAAGAGGTAGTAGCCGACTCCGGACATCACGAGGCCCGAGATGAGCGAGACCCACCAGCGTTGCTTAGACAGGGCCGTCATCATGATGAACACCACTACCGTGGTGGGGATGATGAATCCGATGTACTCATAGGTGATCGGAATCAACAGCAGGCTGGCCATCAGGATGAGCACACGGCTGACTCCGCGATGGGTGAAGTGCTCGACTTCTTCTTTGCCCACGATCAATTCCACGAGGGCGAAGGCTGCGGTCACGACGCCGGCCACGATCGGCCAGAACCCCGGCCCGGGTTCGGCCAGGCTACCGATGCGCAGTGACAGGGAATTGACGATCACAACTACCGCACAGACCAGGATCAACAGCGGTCCAAGGCGGTGGCCATGACGGTCCATCCAGTTGCGGCGGGGTGCGCCGGGGCCTCCCTCCCCAGCCGACGTAGCGGCCGGGGAGGGGACAGTACTGCTTGATTCAAATGCGACTGAGCTCATGGCCCGCCTCCTCTATCGATGCCGACCTCACTCGGAGGCCAAGCCCAGCCTTTCGAAGGACTCGGCGGAACGCTCGGAGAGCTCCGGGATAAGCTCCTCGAACCAGGCGGTGCCGTTGTACTCCGGCTCCATCAGGTAGTTGGACTCCACATACTCCTGGTAGGAGTCGCTGTTGTAGGCGTTCTGGGCAGCCTCCGTCAGGGTGTTGACGACGTCCTCTGGGGTGTCGGCCGGAACGGCCCAAGCCACCATGGAGATGAAGCCGGCGCCCTCGGGCCACTCGGTCTCAGCCAGGGAGACGACGTCCGGGTAGGACTCGTGGCGCTCTTCCGAGGTCACGGCCAGGGCGTTGACGGTTCCGGAGTCGATCTGGCCGGAGGCGATGTTGACGTCCACGACGCCGATGTCCACCTGACCGGAGGTCACGGCCTGGATGGCATCCGCGCCGGACTCATAGGGGACGGGCTCGCCCTCGACGCCCATGCTGTCCAGGGTGTTGCCCATGGCCAAGTGGGTCATGTTGCCTCGGCCGAACGTGGTGTAGGTGACGCGCTCGTCCGCTGCAGCAAGGTCCTCGAGGGTCTTGTACCCCGAGTCGATGTCCGTGACGATCACGTAGGGCTGGTGGGCCAATGCGGCGATCGAGATGAAATCGTCCGCCGAGTACTGGACTTCCTCCAGCAGCGGACGGCTGGCGAAGGCCGAGGCCGGTGCGGTGTAGGTGGTGTAGCCGTCCGGGTTGGCGTTGGCGGCCTCGGTGGTGCCCACGGTCTGGCCGCCGCCATCACGGTTCACCACGACGAACTGCGTGTCCAGTTCCTCAGACATGGCTTCTGCGAAGGCGCGGGTGGTGGTATCGACGGAGCCGCCCGCTGCGTTGGGGACGATGATCTCCACGTTGCCGTCCGGGTACTCTCCGCCACCCGAGCATCCGGTCAGCGCCAGAGCGGCGACGGCGAACACCGAGAGGATTCGGTTGCGATTCTTCATGTTGGTTGATTCCCTTACTCAAAACACGTTAGTGAAAGTTTTGACGTTCTCACGGGCGTGGTCCCGGTCTTTAGGATGGCCACCTTGGCGGTGGTCACCCCGTGGGGAACCGGACGGTCCGTGTCGACGAGACTCCGCTTTGGGGTCCGTGAGTGTGTACTGTCGATCGATAGTAACCTATCACACACATGAGAGCGGGGTCACAGCGAGATCTCCGGGGTTCGTTCTGCTCGCTGAACCTCGTCTGCCAGCCGCCCGTGCGAGGCCCATGCGCGCAGGCTGACGTGCAGGTCCAAAGCTCGGGGCATGTGGTCCCAGCCGGTCCCTAACAGCTTGGTGAGGGTGGCCAGCCGCTGCCGGACCGTATTGCGGTGCAGGTGTAGTGTCTCCGCCGTCAGATCGATGCGTCGATCGCATTCGAAGTAGGTCAGCGCGAGATAGGTCATCTGACTTCTTCGGGTGCGGTCATGGGCGATCACGGGGGCCAGTGGTGCGAAGAGCTCCTCGATGATTCCACCGTCCTGAGCCAACGCCGCCAATGAGTAGACGAGGTCCGCCCGGTGGCTGTCCTGTAGCCCGCGGGTGCCCATCAGGGCCATCAGATTCAGGTGGGAACGGGCCCGCTGGAATCCGGCGCGGACGCCCTTTCCGAGTTCCCAAGGGCCCGAGATCGCGATCACCAACCGGTGCTCCTGCGCCAGCTGACCGGCCCCCTGCGCCCATCGCTGGTCATCGACGACCAGACAGAACTCACCCTGCACCGTTCCGGCTAGGACCGTGTGGGGGAGGCGCCGCAGCAGAGCCTCCGGCACAGTGCCATCCGGGTTACGGACCACTGCCAGCCATATCCGCTGGGTCAAGGACAGTCTCCAGGGTCGGAGTCGCAGTGCGAGTCGTTCCGGAGGTACGGGGGCTTCGCCCAACAGGTCAGCCAGGACGTCCTGCTGCCGCCTCAATTGGGCGTCCTCATCGGCACGCACCATGTTCAGGGCGATGGTCAGGTAGGAACCACCCACCCTGAGGATCTCCCGCTGATGATCGGTGCAGGGGCCGTGGGCGATCAGCTGCCCGCGGTCCCGGCCCATGGTGGCGTCAGTCAGGGGCAATGCCATGCTGGACTGGTCCGTCGCCGTCGCCGTCGCCGTCGTTGGGTCGGGGTTCGGGACCGGTGTGCTGAGAGTGCTCCAGGTCAGTTCACCGGAGTCGTCCACCAGGCTGACGGGCAGGCCCAGGTGGGAGGACAGAAGGTCCAACAGGCGTTGGAGGCTCGGTTCGTCCATCATCTGCTGACGTAGAGCACTGGAGACCTCCTGCAGTTCCTGCATTTGTGCCGAGCGTTGGGAGAGCTCGGCCTGGCGGTGTTCCAGGGTGTCCGAGTGGTTCTTGAGCCCTGTGATGTGGCTGGCGTTGGCCAGTGCCACCACGGAATAGCGGCCGAAGGACTCTACGAGGTCCACGTCCTGCGGACTGTACGTGCGGTGGGTGCGTTCGGCCACCATGAGGGCTCCGAGGACTCGGCCGGATTCCACCAGGGGGACGCCCATGATTGAGATGACGCCCTCGCCCCGGACCACCTCGTCGATATCGTCCTTGCGTGGCACAGTCGGATCGTTGAAGTAGTCACGGGTCTGGAAAGCGGCCTCTCCGGTGGCCACCTGACCCAGGATGCCGGCATTGAGGGGCACCTGCAGGGTCCGGAATGCGGCGGTCATCACGCCGTCTGACTTCCGGATGAAGGTCACGCCGGTGGCCGGGTCATTGAAGCTGATGTAGGACATGTCCGCCGCAAGTAGCCGACGGGTACGTTGCACGATCGAGGACAGTACCGACTCTTCGCCGTGGATACCGGACAGCTCCGAGGCGGCCTCGATGAGTTCCCGGAAGACCGCCGCCGGGTCTGCGCGCTTACTGTGCATCACGCACACACCTTAGCGGGATTGATAGTGATCACGAACATGGCCAGGTGGGCTTGGGCGTGGTTGGATCGCAGGGACGTGGGGACCGGAACGCACACCGGTCCCCGTTCTATCGGAAGGGAAGACATGGAGATTTTCGGGGCCGTTCTGCAAGATGACGGCAAGCAGCAGCCGTACGCGGACTCGCAGCCGTTGGAGATCCAGCGGCTGTCCCTGTCCGAACCAGGCCCCACAGAGGTCCTGGTCCGAATGGAGGCCGCCGGTGTGTGCCACTCGGACCTCTCCGTGGTCAACGGCAACCGGAAGCGGCCCCTGCCCATGCTCTTGGGCCATGAGGCGTCCGGGATCGTTGTGGCTGCCGGGGCCGAGACCTCTGAGGGCCTGGTGGGCCAGCGCGTGGTGATGACCTTCCTGCCGCGCTGCGAGTCCTGTGACAACTGCGCCGAGGGTGGGCGTCTGCCCTGCACGACCGGCAGCCGGAGCAATGAGCAGGGGACCCTGTTGACCGGCTCGCGCCACCTCTCCCGTGAGGGGGAGGACGTCAACCACCATCTGGGCGTCTCCGGGTTCGCCACGCACTCTGTGGTGGATGAGGCCAGCATTGTCCCCGTGGGCGACGACGTCCCGGCCGATGTGGCTGCGGTGCTCGGTTGCGCGGTGCTCACCGGCGGCGGGGCCCTGATCAACGCCGCCGCACCGGAGGACCGGCACTCGGTGATGATCGTGGGCCTGGGCGGGGTGGGCATGGCGGCCCTGCTGGCGGCAGTGGCCCGCGGCACCCGGCGCATCATCGCGGTGGACATGTCCCAGGAGAAGCTGGACCTGGCTCTGAGTCTGGGTGCACATGAGGCCTACACCTCCACGGAGGTGGCGGAGCAGGGTATCCGCGCGGACCGGGTCATCGAGTGCGTGGGCCATGCACGGGCCTTCGAGACCGCCTTCCAGGCCACGGCGGTGGGCGGTAGGACCGTGACCGCCGGTCTGCCCGCGCCGGATGCGATGTCCACGATCTCCCCGCTGACCATCACCGCCGAGGCACGTTCCGTTGTGGGCTCTTACCTGGGGTCTTCCGTGCCGAAGGTGGACATCCCCCGCTACGAGCAGTGGTGGCGGGAGGGAAGGCTGCCGGTGGAGAAGCTGATCAGCCACCGCATCCGTCTGGAGGACATCAACCAGGCGATGGATGATCTCTCCAGCGGCAAGGCGCTGCGGCAGATCATTCTGTTCGACGAGTCTGCCGCCTGACCGGACACCACCTGACTGGGCCCCCAGAAGGCCGCCCGCAGCACTGGGTGTTCAGTCCGGCGTGGAGCGGTAGAGCAACACGGCCAACTGGACCCTCAGGCGGTCCACCAACCGCTCCTCGAAGCCGGCGGGGGGCAGGTTCCGTGAGGTACCGCGGGCCATCTCGTGGATGTAGGTCCCGTTGAGGTTAGCGGCGATGTCCCGTGCCGAGACGTCCGGATTGAGCTTGCCCCGCTGCTGGCCGTTCTCGATGAGCCCCCGGACCAGGGTGACCACACGGTCGCCCTGACCGATCGGAACCGTGTGCAGGGCGGGGTCCGGGTCCAGGCCCAACAGGGCGAAAGTCAGGATGTTGGTGGGGTCCTCCGTAAAGGCACGGGCCCGGGCGCGGTAGGTGCTCAGAGCGCGTTCCACGTAGTCATCGGCCGTGAGATCCGGGTGCGCTGCGACGTACTCGGCGTCCTGCTCCAGCAGTCCGTCGATGGTGGCGATCACCCGGGCACCGATGGCGGCGAAGAAGATTTCTGACTTGGTCCCGAAATAGCGGAAGAGGGTGGCCTCACCGATCTCCGCGGCCTCGGCAATGGCACGGGTCGTCACCGAATCGAAGCCGCGTTCCCGGAAGAGTTCCTCGGCGACGGTCAGGATGGTGTTTCGTCGAGTAGCACGCTGGCGTTCTCGCAGCGACATGGGCGTAGTCCTCGTTCGCTCGGCAGACGACTGACCGTCAGCGGTCACCGGATGGTCAGGAGCAGTCTACCGTCTGCAGTGTGACCGGCGGCTCAATGTCCGACGTCGGCCAGGAACCCCAGGATCTCCGGCGTCACCTGGTCCTCCAGCTCCTCGAAGAAGCCGTGGCGCTCGCCCGGGACGAGGCGCATCCGCGCGTCGGGAATCCGGTCCGCGATCAGGGCCGCGTTCTCGGTGGGGACCATCAGGTCCTCGGTCCCGTGCAGCACCAGGGTGGGCGCCGCGATCGACGGCAGGGCGTCCCAGGCATCGTGGCGGTCGCTGGCCCGGCGGTGCCCCACCTGCTCGCGGGGGCTCATGGTGGGATCGCCGAGCAGGGTGCTCTGCGCGGGCGTCCCCGGCCAGTCCGGGGTGTAGAAGAGCTCGTGCAGCTTGGCCTGCTGTTCCTCGCGGGTGCCGCGGGCCAGCCAGCGCCGGGTCTCCGCCTTGCGTTCCCGGGCATGTTCTCCGCCGGGGGAGGTGCAGGCCAGCACCAGGGCGGAGACCCGTCCAGGGTGATGCGCGGCGAGCATCTGCGCCACCCGGCCGCCCATGGAGGTACCGAACACGGCCGCGGAACCGATGCCGAGGTGGTCCAGGACCTCGATGGCGTCCTCGGCGAAGAGAGCGGTGGTCCAGTCACCCAGTTCCCCGCGGCTGCCGCCGGTGCCGCGGTAGTCGAAGGTCACCGTCCGGAACGCCTCCGCGTAGCCGGGACGCACCCGGTCCCACCAGTGGTGCGAGTTCGCCTGGCCGGGCAGCAGCACCAAGGCCGGCGCCGACGTCAGGCCTCGGGTCTGGACTGCGAGCTTGAACCCGTCCCGAGCGTGGATGGTCTCCTGGTCCATGTGCAACCCCTTCTCCTCAAGATCTCACAGCAGGATGTCACTGCAGGTGTGGCGCCAGGCGGTCCAGGGCGTACGCCCAGTCAATGCGCTCCTGCTCCAAGCGCATGTCGCCTTCAGCGCTCAGGCGCTCCACCGTCCGGGCCTCCGCGGGGGTGAGGGTGGTCATTGCACCGCGGAACGGCTTCGGCTCGGGCACCCAGAGGTCCGCGAAGGACTCCAGGGTGGGCTCGTCCATCAGTACGCTCTCGATCTGCGGCAGGTGTGAGCGGTACCGGTGCAGGATGGCGAAGCCGTTTGAGTCCAGGTCGCCCCAGTAGGTGATCGGCACGTCCACCAGCCACGGCAGGGCGGCGGCCGCCGTGTCGAAACCCCGGCCCCAGACGGCCACCACGCCGGGTGTCTCCGGCAGGCACAGCAACGTCTCCTGGTTCTCCACGATGAGGACCCGTGCGGGGTGCAACCCCAGTCCAGCGGCCTGTGCCATGGGAACCTGCAGGTCCTCGAGGCCAGCGGGGCGCAGGGAAGGGTCCAGGATCCGCAGGCGGACCCTCGGATCGGCGTCCACGATCCCGAGCCCGACGCCGGCCCGCTCACCGTAAAGCACCGAGTGCAGCGCGGTCAGGAGGGTCCGATGAGCGGAGAACCACTTGGAGTCGACGCCACGGATGGGCAGCTGGCGGGGGCGCAGGCCGGTGACCCTCCGAGTGCCGAGCCATTCGGCCACGTCGACCAACCGTTCGAACTGTGTCTCGGACAGACTCGTGAGGCGGTCCGCGTGCCGGCGCAGGACCGGTGTCAACCCCGGATTCCCGACGGCGGCGTCCTCCAGCGTGTGGATCCGCGCCACCCGTTCGGCGAAGGTGCGGCGCTCCAGGGCCTCCGGGCCGCCGACGAATCCGGCCAGGTCCTCCGGAGACTGCGCCACCAGCCGCACGGGGACCCGTTGGGTGCCGACGCTGCGCCAGGTCCGGTCCTCCCAGTCTAGGCTGATGTCCGCCGGCAGGGAGCGCCCGGCCCAGCCGCGGACCCAGGCCTCGGCGGCCGCGGAGTCGGCGAGGACCTCTCGCTCGGTCGGGGGACGCAGGGACAGGGACCAGACCGGCGGTGACCACCCGTCCAGGGTCCACCGCCGGTGGGAGGCGAGGAGCCGGCGTCGGGCCTCAGACCGGGCCGCCTCGGGGGAGACCATGGGGGCCGGGCTCACGCCGGGCCCCCGGAACCCGCACTGCCCCCGGACTCCCAGGTGACATCGGCCAACCGGGTGAGCCGCCGGCTCGGATTCTCCACGGTGGTGATCCCACCGACATAGGGCTCGATGGTCTGCAGCAGCTTCTGCGGGGTGGCCAGCACCATCTGGAAGCCGAACTCCACGAACACGTCCATGGCCATCCGGGTGTAGCGCACATCGGCCTTGTCGAAGGCCTCGTCCAGGATCGCGGTCCCGTAGGCGGGGAGCGGGTCGTCCGGGGACGCCAGCTGGTAGCGCAAGGCGGCCGCCAGGCAGAAGATCACGAGCTTCTGCTGCTGACCGCCGGACATGGCCGCCCCGGAATCGTACGTGGCGTGGGCCGTGCCGTGGACGTCGACCTCGTCCGCCAGGAACGTGACGTGCTCACGGGTGTCCAGGCAGGCCTGCCGCCAGGTCCGGTCAGCGTGCTCGGAGGAGGCGAAGCGGTCCATGATCGCGGCCAGCCGCCGGTACCGGGTCTCGGCGGCGGACAGATCCTCCGCGGCCCAGGAGTGCTCGGCGACGGCGGCCAGGTCCGCCATGAAGGCCCGCACGGTCTCCGAGCGCCGGGTCTTCACCCGCAGCCGCAGGAACCGTCCTTCGTCGAAGGGGGAACGGGCCAGGGAGGCGTTGATGGGCTCCACCCGGTTCTCGATCTCGCCCGGGGCCGAGCGGATCTCGCTGGAGAGTTCCCCGATGAGGGTGGAGGAGCGTTCGTGCAGCAACTGCTGGAACCGGGACTCGTGTTCGGGCAGTCCCTGGCTAATGATCCGGTCCAGGATCTCCAGATAGGAGCCGCGGTCCTCCACCCCCGGCGTGGCGTCCGCCGCCACGGAGGGCCAGACCTGGGAAAACTCGGTGGTCAGCATGGTGCAGCGCGTGGCCGCACGGTCGGAGGCCGACCGCGTGGCATCCAGCTCCCGGCCGATCTCCCGCAGGACCGTCTGCGTGGTCTCCGGCAGGGACACCCGAGTCAGCTTGCGCCGCACCTTCCGGAAGCGGGTGGCCAGCTCGACGACGAGAGGTTCGGGCACCCTCTGGGTCCCTGCTCCGAGTGCCAGCAGCTCGTCCCGCTCGGCGCCTAGCCGGGACTCGTCCGTCTCGGCCCGGTCCAGGTCCAGCCGCGCCTGCTGGGCCGCCGTCTGCGCCTCATCCTCCGCGGACGCGGCGGCCCGCTCGCGGTCCGTGGCCGCCTGCAAACCGATGTCACCGTCGGTGAGTTGCCGCAGCTGGTCCTCGACCGCTTCCGTGGCCCGGGAGACCGTCCAGTGGTCCACGTCCTTCCAGGGGGTCTCCCGCACGGACTGCAGGGCCGTGCGTCGGTCGCGCTCGCGGTTCGCCGCATGCTGGGCCTGCTCGACGGCGGCGCTCGCCTCGGCGTGCTCGGCCTCCACCAGGTGCCGGGACTCCAGCAGGGCCTCAAGCTTGGCCGCTGGATCGCCGAGCACCCAGCGGGAGCGGTCGTCGAGGCGGTGGCGGTCGTTCTTCTCATAGCTGGTGGCCCAGGACTTCACCTGGCCGGCCAGGGTGACGGCGCGGACATGGTCGTCCAGTTCGGCGGCCGTGTCCACACAGGCGTAGTCGAACCGGGAGGACAGCCGGGACTGTAACCAGTCGTGGAACTCGCCCGGCCGGACGGCGATCTTATGGACCAGCGAGGCCTCCGAACGGGCCGGGCGGACCGCCTCGGTGGTGCCGGTGACCTCCTCGTAGCGCAGTCGCAGGCCGAGGTGGTGGCCGTCGATCCAGCTCCGGGTTTGGCGCAGGAGGCCGGCCGGGACCAGCAGGGTCAGGGACAGCGGCGAGAGGACCCGCTCGATCGCCCCCGTCCACTGCTCCTGGCCGGTGTGCACCTCGAGCAGCTCCGCGGCGAACGGCAAGGCGGAGGTGGGCACCCCGAGCTGGTCCGACAGTCGCTCCCGGACGCCCAGCAGCAGGGACGGGACGGCGCTGGAACCGCGACGCAGGGCGGTGATGTCAGCGTCGATCCGGCGCAGCCGGTCCTGGGTCTCGAAGGCGGCCTTGTTCTGCTCGTGCGTGGGCCCGAGGTCTGCCGCCGGCGCCTCGAGGTCCTTCTCGATCTCGCTGAGCAGCTCGGCGAACTCTGCCGCCGTGGCTGGTGCCGTGGCGATCCCGGCGCGTCCGAGGCGGGCCTGCAGCAGCTCCCAGCGGCCGTGGACCTCCTTCAGTTGAGTCCGCAGCTCCTCCCGCTGGCGCTGCAGGTCCGTGACGCGGGAGCCGCCGACCTGGTGCAGGGTCAGTTGCGCGTCCGTGTGGGCCTGGCGGGCCTGCGCGTGGACGGCCTCGGCCTGCTCGTGGGCGGACCGCAGGCCATGGAGAGATTCGTGGAGGTCGTGGAGCTCGTCCTGGACCAGCTCGAGCTGGCGGATCCGCTGGTACGGGTGCACGGCGTCCTGCAGTTCCCGCAGGCGGGAGGCCTGGGACTGTGCCGCGTCATAGTCGGTGGCCGCGGCTCGGAGCCCTTCGAGGTGGTCCCGCTGGCGGCGCAGGTCCACCACCCGTTCGTAGGCGGTGCGCAGGGCGCCGAACTCCTCGACGGCTTTCTCGGCCAGGGCGAAGGTCGCCGGGCGTTCGAGCATGTGGTGGCGGAAGAGCTGGTCCAGGGAGTCCAGTCCCTTGGCGGACTGGGTCCGGTGCAGCAGTTGCAGGGCCGCGGCATCGCGGATGCCGAACACGGATCGCAGCCGCGCGTAGAAGGGTCCGTGCGCGGTGTTCGTGGTGACCACGGCGCTCGGCCAGGCCGACTGGACCTTGCGGGTCTGGATGCCCTGCGCCACGAAGGGCTGCAGTTCGGACAGGTCCACCGCCGAGTGCTCCAACAGGCACAGGTCCCGCATGTCCGCCCTCGTGGTCGCGGTGCCGCGGAGGAAGAACACGCGGCACAGGGACACCGTCTTGCCGGTCCCGGACTCGTAGCGCAGGATGATGCCGCTCCACGTGGCCCGGGGTCGCAGATAGGCGGAGACCACCCGGTCCTCGGCCTCGTCCTGCGTTCGGGTCCACGCCCCGCGCAAGTAGGACATGAGGTTGCGCGTGGGCGTCTTGCCGGAACCGCCCTGGGCGGCCTGGTTGAAGCGCAGCCACTGGTCCGGGGTGAGCACCGCGGCGATCGCGTCCAGGATGGAGGACTTGCCGGAGCCGGAGGGACCGGTGATCAGGTGCCCCTTCCGGGCCACGTCCAGCCGGTAGATGCTGCCGTCCAGGGTGCCCCAGTTGGCCAGCTGGACCTCCCTCAACCGCCACTGGGCCGAGGTCTCCGCGGTCGTGCCCAGGCCGAAGTCCAGAGTCCGTTGCGCGGTCATGGGGTCTCCTCGGCGGCGGACTCGTTGGTGTCCGGATCGTCAGGTTCGACGGTGTCGGTGGGGGCCAGGGTCCGGTAGAGCTCGGCGAAGGCGCGCGCCTGGTCGTGGTCCACCATCATCTTCAGCACCGGGGAGATCTCCGCCCGGCCCTCGTCCACGGTATGCAGGACATTGAACTTGTTGAGCATCTTGGTCCACGAGCTGTTGAGCCGGCGGGCCCACGTGGACTCATCGCCCTGCCGGTACACGGAGAGCTGCTCGAAGACCTCCGTCTGGCCGGCGATCACCCGCCGCTCACCGGCGGCCATCAGCAGCTGCTGGCGCAGGACGAGCAGCATGGCGGTGTCCAGGAAGGTCAGGGCCTCGCTGCGCAGGGCGGCCGGAACCTGCAGATCGTCCGTGGTGACCTTACGGGTGAAGGCGAACTCCTCGGCATGGTCGATCACCAAGTCCAGGAACAGGTCGTGTAGCCGCGATCGGAGTGCGTCCTCGTCGGCGACCAGTGCCTGCCACAGCTGGGGCTTGCGTGCACCGGAGATGTAGGGGCCCTTGAGTAGGTCCAGCAGGGCGCGACGTGAGCCCTCACCCAGGGTGCCGGTGTCACCGGACCACAGGATCGGGCGGGACGGGTCAGGTGCGGTAGCGCCCCCGATCGCTGCCGGATCCTCCTCAGCCGCGGAGTCATCCGTTCCGTCGGCGGGTTCGACGGGGGCTGTGGTCTCTGTGGGATTATCGGTCATCAGGATCTGATCCTTCCCGTGAAGGCGTGGCGCACTACGCGGGCGTGGCGGGGGTGGCCGTCTTCGCCGTCCCAGCTGACAAGGTCGGTGCTACCGGCGTCCACGGTTCCGTGGCGGGCGGCCAGGGAGAGCAGCCCGACCACGCTCGCCACCCCCTGGCTCGCAGGGAAGGCCTCCAGGACCTCGGCCACGGAGACCCCGGCGGACAGCTGCTCGGCGGTGATCCCGGTCAGGACGGCGTGGATGTTGTCCTCGAGCTCGGCGAAGTCGATCTCGGTCTGCCGGGCGATGGCCCGCAGCGTCTCCACGTCCACGACCGCGACCGGCGCGTCGTCCAGGACCGGGCCGGCGTCGTACTCCGAGGGGTCATGGAGGGCGACCTCGCCGACCGAGGCCAGCTGGATGCCGGTCATCTCCAGGACCAGGCCGGATGGGTGATAGGGGCGTGTGGAGGCCAGAGCCGGGACGGCGGCGGCGAGGGCGTCCTGCAGCGTGAGTCGCAGCTGCCGGTCCTGTTGGTACTCGAGGGACAGGACGTAGCCGCGCAGCCCGCGAGCGAACTCGGCCAGGGAGTCCTGCACCGTCCGGGAGCCGTCCTTGAGGGTGCGCACGAGCCCGCGTAGCGCGGTGCGGGAGGAGGGGGACAGGCTGCGGGCGAAGTCCCGGTCCAGGATGGCACGCAGATCGGCCTCGAAGGACTCCGAGACTTCCGGGTCCCGCACCAGCCGGGAGAAGGCCGCGAAGGTCTGGCCCTCGTCCGAGGACTCGATCAGGTCCACGCCGCGGAACACCTCGTCCAGCACGCCACCGGGCAGATCGTCCCCGGTCAGGATGTTGACCCGCAGTTCATGGTTGAGCTCCTCGAAGCGGGCACGGACGCGGGCGAAGTCGGTGGGTAGATCGGCCGCCTGGGTCAGGATGTCCCCGACCCGCTCCAACGCCCGGCGGGCATCCAGCACGTCGGTCTCGCCGGACTGGACCCGGCGGATGCGTTCATCCAGGGCGTCTCGTTCGGCCTGCAGCGCCTCCAGCCGGGAGCCGACGTCCGGGTCCGTGGCGATGGCCAGCTGGTGCAGGGCACCGGTCAGTGACACGAGCCGGGATTCCGTGGCCGACGCCAGCGGCGCGATGAGCTCCTCGATGATCCGCAGTCCGTGGCGCGCCTCGGGGGTGAGTTCATAGGTCTCGGCGCGGGCGTCGGAGGCCGGGCGGCGCAGGATCAGGCCGGCCTGGCGCCAGTCGTCGCAATAGGCCTTGGCCGTGCGGTCTGAGAGGTCGAGGTGGGTGCGCAGGGAGTCCAGCTCGGCGTCGACGGCCTCGTGCAGGTCCTGGGTGGGGATCTTCGCATTGGGCGCGCCAAGGTGCTCGGCGAGGACACCTGACAGCAGGGGCAGGGTGTCCATCCTGAGCATGCGCACGGTGGAGTCCTCCCGCAGGAGGCGCTGGACCGCCAGAGCCCGGACAAGCGAGGACATGTGCACAGTCTGTCAGGCGCGACCGACGCGAGAGGGCAAGTACTGGAAGCTACTCGAAACTACTCTATTGTTTTAGAGTCGTTTCGAGTAGTTCCAGCAGTCGACGCACTGGGGGTGCCCCTACATGTCCCCTTCGCCCGGCCTTCCGCCGCGTGGCGGGCCGGCGTACACCTGGGCGATCGGCAGCCAGCGGGCGGCCGCGGCCCCTTCGGCACGCAGGGAGGTGTCCGTCAGGTCCCGGCGCTGGGCGACGACGAGGCAGAAGTCCTCGGCGCTGCCGGTGATGCGGTCCGGGCCGTCCTCAGGGCCCCACGTCCAGGTCTCACCGGAGGGGGACAGCAGCTCGAGGCGGAACTCGTGGGCGGGCGGCTCGTGGCCGTTGATGCGGTGGGCGAAGTCACGGGTGCGTACCCTAGGTGGCAGATGTCCCGCAGCCGGTCGGTCGGCGTGCGCTGCACCCCCAGGGCATCGGCGACGTCCTGGCCATGGGCCCACGTCTCCATCAGGCGGGCGGTGGCCATGGAGCGCGGGCGCATGGGCGGGCCGAACCAGGGCACCGTGGCGTCCGGGCCGGCCGCGTCCAGCGCATCGGCCAAGCGCGTGCGTCCCTCGCGCCAGCCGGCCAGCAGCTCGTCCCGGGCCAGGGCGGCGCGATGGCCTGCGGAGATGTCGACATGGCGGAAGGACCGCCGGACGGCCTCGGTCTGGTCCGCGAAGGCCTCCGGATCGATCAGCGCCTGCAGCGCCACCTCGTCGGTCCAGGCCAGGTGCCCGATCTGATGGGCGATGGTCCATCCGGGTGCCGGGGTATCCCGGAGCCAGCCGTCCTCGCCGAGGCCTGCCACCAGACGGTCCAGGTCCTCGGCCTCCACGCGGAATGCGGCGGAGGTGCTCATCATGGCTGGCTCGGGCCCGCGGCCGGACTCGCCAGCAGGTCCATCGCCTGGTTGCGCAGGTCCACCTTGCGGACCTTGCCGGTCACGGTCATGGGGAACTCCTCGATCACCTGGACATAGCGCGGGACCTTGTAGTGGGCGATCTTCCCGCTGCAGAACTCCTTGAGCGCGGCCGCCGACGGGGCCGTCGCCCCCTCGCGCAGGCGGATCCAGGCCATGAGCTCCTCGCCGAACCTCTCGTCCGGCACCCCCACCACCTGCGCGTCGATGATGTCCGGGTGCGTGTAGAGGAACTCCTCGATCTCGCGCGGGTAGATGTTCTCCCCGCCGCGGATGACCATGTCCTTGATGCGTCCGGTGATCTGCACGTAGCCGTCCGGGTCCATCACGCCGATATCCCCGGTGTGCATCCAGCCCTCGGCGTCGATGGCCTCGGCGGTCTTCTCCGGATCGTTCCAGTACCCCGTCATCACGGAGTAGCCCAGGGTCAGCAGCTCCCCAGCCTCGCCGCGTGGGGTGACCTCGCCCGTGCCGGGGTCCACGATCTTGACCTCGAGATGAGGCCCCACGCGCCCGACGGTGCTGACGCGCTGGTCGAGGCTGTCCGACGTCGTGGTCTGGAGGGAGACCGGGGAGGTCTCCGTCATGCCGTAGCAGATGGACACATCTGACATGTTCATCTGCTCGATCACTTGGCGCATCACGTGCTCCGGGCAGGGGGAGCCGGCCATGATGCCGGTGCGCAGGGTGGACAGGTCGTAGGAGCCGAAGTCGTCCAGGCCGAGCTCGGCGATGAACATGGTGGGCACGCCGTACAGGGAGGTGCAGCGTTCGGTGGCCACGGCGTGCAGCGTCTCGGCGGGTCCGAAGCCCGGCGCCGGGATGACCATGGCGGCGCCGTGGGTGGTGCAGGCGAGGTTGCCCATGACCATGCCGAAGCAGTGGTAGAAGGGCACGGGGATGCAGACCCGGTCCGCCTCCGTGTAGTTCACGCGCTCGCCCACGAAGAAGCCGTTGTTGAGGATGTTGCGGTGCGTGAGGGTGGCGCCTTTGGGGAAACCGGTGGTGCCGGAGGTGTACTGGATGTTGATCGGATCCTCCGGGCTCAGGCCTGCGGACACCCGGTCCAGGCGCTCCGCATCCGCGGCCGTGCCCGCCAGCGCGTCCCAGGCGCCGCTGCCGATGATCACCACGTCCTGCAGCTCCGGGCACTCGCCGCGGACGGAGTCCAGCATCGCCTCATAGTCGCTGGACTTGAACGCGCTCGCGGCCACCACCGTGCGGATGCCGGACTGGTTGAGCACGTACTGCAGCTCCTCCGTGCGGTACGCCGGATTGATGGTCACCAGGATGACGCCGATCCGCGCCGTCGCGTACTGCGTCAGCGTCCACTCGGCCAGGTTCGGCGCCCAGATCCCGAGCCGGTCGCCCGGTTCCAGCCCCACCTCCAGCAGCCCGGTGGCCAGACGGTCGACGTCGGCCGCGAACCCCGCGTAGGTCCAGCGCCTCCCGGTGGGGACCTCCACGAGCGCCTCGCGCTCGCCGAAGGCGGCGACGGTGCGGGCCAGGTTGGCGCCGATGGTCTCCTCCAGCAGCGGTGTGGTCGTCTCGCCGTGGTCATGGGACAACTGGGTGTTCATGGGACTCCTGTCAGCGGGGTGATCTGGATCACCAGGGGCGGCCGAGAGCGAGTCTAGTTACTGGCCGATAACTGGTCTAGCCCGGCCTCCGGAACGATGGTCCCGCCCGGGGTCTTGGCTCACGCGGGCCGCCGTGGAAGGGTGGCACGCATGCCCCGCGCGATGCAGTCCCCGTCCCCATCCCCGGCCTCGACCGACATTCCGACCCTCGGACCCGTGGACAGCCTCCGGGTCCTCGGCCGCGTCCTGCTCAGCCCGGTGCTCAAGGGACCGATCGTCAGGCGGCCCGCCATGGTCGGCGCGGCCGAGAGTATCGACCTCGACTCGGCCGGGGTCGCCGAGATGCAGCGCCTGCGTTCCCGCCATGGCGCCGGCCCGGTGCAGCTGCGGATCCCCGGCCGCCGGCTCGCCCTGCTGCTGGACCCCGAGGACGTGCACCGGGTCCTGAACGAGGGACCGGAGCCGTTCTCGCCGGCCAGCCTGGAGAAGCGCGGGGCGTTGAACCACTTCGAGCCGTCCGGTTCGCTGGTGTCCACCCCGCAGCAGCGGCTGACCCGCCGGCCGTTCAACGAGCAGGTCCTGCAGACCGACCGGCCCGTCCACCGCCACGCGGAGACCATGACGGCCATCATCGCCGAGGAGGTCTCCGCGCTGCTGGGCCACGCGGACTTCACCGGCGCCCTGGACTGGGACGGCTTCGCCTTGATGTGGCAGCGCATGGTCCGGAGCATCGTGCTGGGCCAGGGCGCCCGTGACGACGACCAGGTCACCGACGACCTCCGGCGACTGCGCGCGCGCGGCAACTTCTCCTACCTGGCCCCGCAGGACCGGGGCCGCCGCGAGCGGTTCCTCGGGCGGCTGCAGCACTACGTGGACCGGGCGGAGCCGGGCAGCCTGGCCGCGATAGTCGCGCAGACCCCCGCCCCGGAGGGCACCGAGCCCCTCCAGCAGATCCCGCAGTGGCTCTTCGCCTTCGACGCCGAGTCCTGGGCGACCTTCCGGGCCCTGGCGCTGCTGGTGTCCCATCCCGGCGCCGAGGACCAGGTGCGCTCCGAGCTGGGACAGCAGGGGCCGACGTCGGCCGGGCCGGCGGGGCCGTGCGGGCCCCGGGACCAGCCCCTGGCTCGCGCCGCCGTGCTCGAATCGCTGCGCCTGTGGCCCACCACCCCGCTGATCCTGCGGGACAGCACCGCCGACACCGCGTGGCGCAACGGCACCCTGCCGGCCGGGGCCGGAGTGGTGGTCTTCGCGCCGTTCTTCCACCGCGACGACCAGACCCTGCCGGAGGCCCACCGGTTCAGCCCTGAGCTGTGGTCGGGAGACCGGGATGACCGAGACTGGCCGCTCGTGCCCTTCAGCGGCGGGCCCGGGATGTGCCCGGGACGCAACGTCGTGCTGCTCACGGCCAGCCGCGTGCTCGGGGAGCTGGTGGGCCAGCGGCGGTTCACGGCGGAGGGGCCGCTGGACACCGGCCGGCTCCCGGGAACGCTCAGCCCCTTCCACCTGCGGTTCACGGTGCGCCGCTGACGGACGTCCCCGGGCGCCACACGGCTGAGCGCCTCAAGGCTGAGCCGGGCCCGTCACAGCTGGACGGTGGTGTTCTCCCCGGGGTGCGCCGGCTTGTCACCGACCATGCCCTTGATGACCTCCACCGCGGTGGCCGGCAGGCCGGGGGAGTCCCAGTACTCCCCGGAGTCCGGGTCGACCTTCAGCAGCACGATGTCCGGGTCCTCGGGCTTCGACTCGCCGAAGAACGCCTCGGTGGTCTTGGACCAGTACCGTTTCTTGCGCTCCACGTCCCCCTCCACGGTGGCGGTGCCGGTGATGGAGGCCCAGAAGCCCTTCTCGGCCACGGTCACGTTGACCGGCTGGCTGCCGGAGACCTCACCGATCTTCGGCGTGCTGACGCGGGTGATGAACCAGATGGTGTGGTCCTCCTCGATCTCCTGGACGGCCATGGGCCGGCTGACGATCCGTCCCTCGGAGTCGGCGGTGGCGAGCATGGCCACCCCCGCCTTCTCGGTCTTCTCCAGCAGGTTCTTCACGGGATCACTGGCGTTCATGGTTCCTCCTCGGTGATACTTCGCGTCCGCGCCATGGTGGATGGGCGGTTCCGCCAGTCCAACACGACCGGTGGGGGAGGGGGCAAGGCCCGCCATCGGTCCCGCAGCGGATGCACGGGAAGTTCCCAGCTGGCCGAGGCGCGCACCGGGACCCGCCCGCCCGTACCGTGGCCCCATGACCTCTGAACCGACCTCACCCCTGGAACTGTCCCTGCCCGCAGGCCACGGCCGCCGGGTCCTCGTCACCGGTGCCACCGGCTACGTGGGCGGCCGGCTCATCCCGGAGCTGCTCGCGGCCGGGTTCACCGTGCGGGCGACCGCCCGGACGGTGGACGACCTCGCCGACCGGCCCTGGTCCGAGGACGTGGAGCAGGTGCAGGCCGACCTGCTGGAGGCCGGGGACGTCAGGACCGCCATGCAGGAGGTGCACACCGTGCTGTACCTGGTGCACTCCATGGGGTCGGGGTCCGGCTTCATCGACCGCGAGGCCGAGATGGCCCGCACCGTGGCCGCCGCCGCCGAGGAGTCCGGGGTGACCCAGGTGGTCTTCCTGGGCGGGCTGCACCCGGACCAGCCGCTCGAGCAGCTCTCGGACCACATGCGCTCGCGAGAGCAGGTGGCCCGGATCCTGCTGGAGGGCGAGGTGCCCACCCTGGTGTTCCAGGCCGGCGTCGTGATCGGATCCGGCTCCGTGTCCTTCGAGATGATCCGGCACCTGGCCGAGCGGCTGCCCGTGATGCCCGGACCGAGCTGGCTGGAGAACCGGATCGAGCCGGTCGCCATCCGGGACGTGCTCTACTACCTCGCCCACGCCTGTGCCCTGGACGAGCCCGTCAACCGGTCCTTCGGCATCGGCTGCGGCCAGGACCAGAGTTTCGCCACCATGCTGACCGACTACGCCGAGGTCGCCGGGCTGTCCCGCCGTCGGGTCTACCCCCTGCCGATTCCGGCCCAGCACCTCTCCGGCTTCTGGATCGGCCTGGTCACGCCCATCCCGCGGGGGATCGCCATGCCGCTGGCGGCCTCGATGGCGGAGGACGCCGTCACCACCGAGCATGAGATCGCAGGCCTCATCCCGGACCCGCCCGGCGGGCTGACAGGATTCCGGGAGGCCTGCCGGCGGGCCATCGAGCGCCAGCGCCGCGGGCCGCTGGACCAGACCTGGGATGACGACGTGCTGACGGAGATGGCCCAGGATCCGGCGGAGCCGCTGCCCTCGGACCCGGAGTGGGCCGGCAACACGGTGTTCACGGACGAGCGGGAGCGCGAGGGGCAGGCCCCGCCGGAGGCCGTCTGGGCGGTGGTGGAGTCGATCGGCGGACGCAACGGCTGGTACTCGGCACCGACCCTGTGGCGGATCCGCGGGCTGATGGACCAGGCACTGGGCGGCTACGGGCTGGCCCGCGGGCGCAAGGACGAGCAACGCCTGCGGGTCAACGACCACGTGGACTGGTGGCGGGTGGAGTCGGTGGACCCCGGGCGGTCCGTCACGCTGCGGGCCGAGATGCGCGCCGGCGGGCGCGCCTGGCTGCAGTTCGCGGTCGAGGGGACCGATGGCGGCGGGTCCAGGCTGCGCCAACGTGCGGTCTTCTTCCCCTCGGGGGTGCTCGGCCGCGCCTACTGGCGCGCCATCCAGCCCTTCCACGCCCTGATCTTCCCCACGATGGCGAAGAACATCCTGGCCGCCGCGGATGATGTCGAGGCCTGAGCCGCACAGCAGGCAATCGGCCGCTCCCCGTCGGTGCGGGGAGCGGCCGATTGCCTGTGGCGGTTCAGCGCTTGAGGGGCGAGCGGTCGCCCTCTTCGAGCTTGAGTGCCACGCCGAGGGCGAAGAATGTCGGCGTCCACTCGCCGACGAACAGGCCCCAACGGTCGGACTGCGACTTCGAATCGCCCTTCTTGCCCCGGGACGCGGCCCACGAGATGAAGGTCATGCCGATGGAGGCGAATCCGGCCATGTAGAGGTGGTCAGAGTTGATGCCCATGTCAGAGATCTTCTTCAGCATTGGTTCCTCTTTCTGGAGGTGAGTCACCGGGGCCGCTCGGCCCCGGTCCCCTGGCCGCGACTGCACGTGGCGGTGAGGGGCGGACCCGCCCAGTCGTACACGTCCACTCGGCGATGTCAGGGGCTGAGCAGCGATGTATCTGCTCAGTCCTCGCGGGGGCGGCCCGGGGTCGCAGGCACGCCTTCCGGAGCCAGGCAATTGGCCATGGACTCCAGGAATCCGATCAGGGCCGGCCGGGACCCTTCGGGAACGGCGAGCGCCACCTCGAGCATCCGCTGGTGCATGCCGGTCAGCCATTGCCGGACCTCGGCGTGGGCGTGGTCGGTGGCCGTCACGATCACCGAACGGCGGTCGTCCGGGTGCGGCGCCCGCTGCAGGTGGCCTGACTCGGAGAGACGATTGAGCATCTTGGCCGTGGAGGCGGTGGAGATGTGCAGGTGCTTGGCCAGCTCA
Organism: Citricoccus sp. I39-566; assembly: GCF_031432995.1. GTDB lineage: Bacteria > Actinomycetota > Actinomycetes > Actinomycetales > Micrococcaceae > Citricoccus > Citricoccus nitrophenolicus_A. The sequence goes on along the minus strand of NZ_CP133842.1, from coordinate 285,825 downwards.
CGCGGCGTCAGGTGGTCCTCGGCCAGCTCGTGAGCGATCACGTACCTGAGGGCCTCGATGTCCGTGGCGTTCAGGGCCATGTCCGTGCCCATCCTCCGGCGCATCTCCTGGTCTCGGCTGCGGAACCGCCGCAGCGCCTGGAGCAGGGCGACGGCCGAGTCCGCTTCGTCGTACCAGTACCCCGCGGAAGGGGGCCCGGACACCGATGGATTGGCCATGGGGCAGATGCTACAGTCGCATTCACTAGCCAGGCTAGTTAGATGACCTAGTAGTCTGGCGCCACCAAGGAACGCAGGGGAGCTGAGGGGCATGACCGTGGACACCATGGACGAGGACCACGTGGTCCTGGTGGACGAGCAGGGGCGTCCGCAGGGACTCGCTCCGCGGGCCACGGTCCACACCGAGGACACCCCGCTCCACCTGGCCTTCTCCTGCTATGTCTTCCGTCCCGACGGTGATGTCCTGCTCACCCGCCGAGCCCTGGCGAAGGTGGCGTGGCCCGGCGTCTGGACCAATTCGTTCTGCGGCCATCCCCGCCAGGGCGAGACCTTCGTCCAAGCGATCGAACGGTACGCGGACCACGAGCTCGGCCTCGAGGTCCGGGACATCCAGTGCGTCCTGCCGGACTTCCGCTACCGCGCCGTCGACGCCTCCGGCGTCGTCGAGAACGAGATCTGCCCGGTGTTCACGGCCGGCACCACCGGAACGCCGCGACCCAACCCGGACGAGGCCATGGACCACCGGTGGATCCCGCTGACGGAACTCGGGTCCTTGGTGGAACTGGCCCCCTGGGCCGTGAGTCCCTGGATGGCTGAGCAGCTGCCCGGCCTCCGCACGTCCTTGCCGCCAACGGAAGCGGAGACGACATGACCGGCGTGGAAGGCGAACTGGGCCGGCTGCTGGACAGTGGCTTCGAGCGCTCCGGACGCCTGGGGGAGGACCACCGTGGACTCTGGGCCGCACTCTCCAGCGCGTCCCGCGGTGGCAAGCGCTTCCGTCCGGATTTGGTGGTCTCCACACACCAGGCCCTCGGCGGGACCTCCGCGTCCGCCGTGGCACGCGTCGGTGCGGCCCTGGAGGTGCTGCACACGGCTTTCGTGGTCCATGACGACGTAATCGACGGGGACGACGTGCGCCGGGGCCGCCTCAACGTCTCCGGGACCTTCGCCGCCGGCGCCCGGTCGCAGGGAGCGGACCGGGCCACGGCCCGCCACTACGGTGAAGCAGCCGGCATCCTGGCCGGTGACCTGGCGTTGGTGTCCGCGGTCCGGATGGTGGCCCGGTGCGGGGCGCCGGACCGGGTGGTGGACCACCTGCTGGAGCTGCTCGAGGACACCGTCCACGCCACAGCCACCGGCGAGCTGGCGGATGTCCGGCTCGGACTGCAGGTGGACGGCGGCGAGGCCACCGTGGCTGAGGCCCTCCGTGTGGCCGAGTTGAAGACCGCGGTCTATTCCTTCCAGCTCCCGCTGCAGGCCGGCGCCATGCTGGCCGGTGCGCCCGAGGCCGTCACCACGGCCCTGGCCCGGATCGGCCGCCTCATCGGCATCGGCTTCCAGCTGCTGGACGACCTGCTCGGGGTGTTCGGCGATGAGACGCGCACCGGCAAGAGCGCGCTCACTGACCTGCGTGAGGGGAAGCACACGGCGCTGCTGGCCCACGCCCGAAGCACTCCGGACTGGGCGGCGCTGAGGCCGTTCGTCGGGGACCCGGACCTGGGCCATGACGGCGCCGGCCGGGCTCGAACCCTGCTCGAGCGCTGCGGTGCGCGGGCCACGGTCCAGGAGCTGGCCGACCGGCACCTGGACGAGGCGCTTGCGGACGCGGCCCGGTCCCCGATCCCCGGGGCACTGGCGGGGGTCCTCACCGACCTGGTGGTCCAGATCCGCGGCGCCGCAGCCCCGGCCCTCGGGGATGTCCGCGTGCCGGGCGGGGAAGCGCGGAAACCGAGCATGGTGGTGACACGATGACCGCACCGTCCGAACCGACGGCAGTGAGCCGGTATGACCGGGTGGCGCAGGCCAGCGCCGCGCAGGTGATCAGCGGGTATTCGACATCGTTCGGCTGGGCGACTCGGCTGCTCGCGGAACCGGTCCGCTCCGAGGTGCGCAGCATCTACGCGCTGGTGCGGGTGGCCGACGAGATCGTGGACGATCCGGATCCGGCCCTCACCCCGGCCCTGCGGTCGAGCCTCCTGGAGGGGTTGGAGGCCGAGACACTCCGCGCGTTGGACTGCGCCCGCAGCGCCAACCTGGTGGTCCATGCCTTCGCGGGGGTGGCGCGGCACCGCGGGATCGACCCTTCCCTGGTGGGTCCGTTCTTCGCCTCCATGCGGGCGGACCTGACGCGCTCCGCCCATGACGGCCAGAGCCTGTCCGAGTACGTCTACGGATCAGCCGAGGTGGTCGGGCTGATGTGCCTGAAGGTCTTCACCGGCGGGGACGCCCAGGCCTACGAGCGCCTCGCCCCGGCCGCGCGCAGCCTGGGGTCGGCCTTCCAGAAGGTCAACTTCCTGCGGGACCTGGCGGATGACCACGACGTGCTCGGCCGCACCTACTTCCCCGGGCTCGACCCGGCAACGTTCACCGACGCCCACCGCAACGCCCTGCTGGAAGGCATCGACGCAGACCTGGCCACGGCCGCCGCGGCGATCCCGCACCTGCCCTCGAGTTGCCGTCGGGCCGTGCAGGCTGCCCATGACCTCTTCGCCGCCCTGTCCCGCCGGTTGCGCCGGACCCCGGCGGCGGACATCCGGCGAACCCGGGTGCGGGTGCCGGACACGGAGAAGGCCCTCATCCTGCTGCGGGCCATGGCGGGACGGGCGGCATGAACGGCGAGCGGAACACGCGGAGTGACGGGCAGCGCGTCGTGATCATCGGCGGTGGTATCTCCGGGCTGGCCTCGGCCGCCCTGCTCGCGCGGGAGGGATACTCCGTGGACCTCGTGGAGGCCCGCGACTCCTTCGGCGGGAGGGCCGGCACCTGGGAATCCGGAGGCTTCCGCTTCGACACGGGCCCCTCCTGGTACCTGATGCCCGAGGTCTTCGACCACTTCTTCCGTCTGCTCGGCACCACCGCGGCGGAAGAGCTGGACCTGCAGCGCCTCGACCCGGGCTACCGGGTCTTCTTCGAGGCCCCTCAGGGCCACACCACCCGGCCGGAGCCGGTGGACATCGCGGCGGACCGCGCCGCCAACGTCGCCCGCTTCGAGGCGCTGCAGCCGGGGGCCGGTCGTGCCCTGGAGCGGTACCTGGACTCGGCGCAGGGCACCTATGACATGGCGATCGAGCGGTTCCTGTACACCTCCTTCACCTCCGTGAAGCCGTTCCTCTCCCGTAGTCTCGCCCTCCAGGCCCACCGGCTCGGACCCCTGCTGCTGCAGTCCCTGGAGCGGTTCGTGGCCCGCCGCTTCACGGATCCGCGCATCCGGCAGATCCTGGGGTACCCGGCGGTCTTCCTCGGTTCCTCGCCGGACCAGACTCCGGCCATGTACCACCTCATGAGCGCGCTCGACCTCACCGGCGGGGTGCTGTACCCGCAGGGCGGCTTCGGCGAACTCATGGACGTCATGGTCCGCCTGGCTGAGGACTCCGGTGCCCGGCTGCATGCCGGCACTGCCGCCACCGCCATCCTGACCACTCCTGCGCGCCGAACGCGTGCCCGGACCACCGCCGTCCGCCTCCTCGGACCGGACGGCGGCGTACGGGAGGTGCCGGCCGACGTCGTGGTGTCCGCCGCGGACCTGCACCACACCGAGACGACGCTGCTGCCGCGTCACCTGCAGACCTATCCGGCGAAATGGTGGGCCCAGCGCACCAGCGGGCCCGGCGGGGTCCTGGTGATGCTGGGCGTGCGCGGCGGACTGCCCGAGCTGCCACACCACAGCCTGTTCTTCACGCGGGACTGGAGGGCCAACTTCTCCGCGATCGCCGCCGGAACCGTGCCGGATCCGGCCTCCGTCTACGTGTGCAAGCCTTCCGCGACTGACCCGGGGGTGGCCCCCGCCGGCCACGAGAACCTCTTCGTCCTGGTGCCGATGCCCGCAGACCCGGACCTGGGACGGGGCGGAGTCGACGGCGGCGGTGATCCCGCGATCGAGGCCATCGCCGATGCCGCCATCGCGCAGGTGGCCCGCTGGGCCGGCGTCGGGGACCTGGCGGAGCGGATCGTGGTCCGCCGCACCGTGGGGCCGACCGACTTCGCCGAGGACCTGGGCGCCTGGCGAGGCGGCATCCTCGGACCGGCGCATACGCTGTCCCAGAGCGCCTTCTTCCGGGCCGGCAATGCCTCGAGGCGGGTGGAGGGGCTGTACTACGCCGGGTCCAGCACCATCCCCGGCATCGGGCTGCCGATGTGCCTGATCAGCGCCGAGATCCTGCTCAAACGGCTGCGCGGGGACCACTCGGCCGCCCCGCTGCCGGAGCCTGCGCTGGCCGGAACGGGACGGGCATGACGGCGTTCCTCTACCTCGCCGCGCTCCTGGCCTCGACCGCGTGCATGGCGCTGCTGGACCGCCGATTCCGCCTCGTGCTCTGGCGGGCGCCGCGGGCCGGGGCGATCACCGTGGCGATCGGCATCGCCTTCTTCCTGGCCTGGGACCTGGCCGCCATCGCCTCCGGGCACTACGCTGCGGGCCAGAGCGCCGGGATGACCGGGATCATGCTCGCCCCGGAGCTGCCGCTGGAGGAGATCGTCTTCATCACCTTCCTGTGCTACCTGACGCTCGTGCTGCGCGGACTCGTGGTGCTGGTTCTGCGCCGGGTGCCTTCCGCCGGGTACGACGGCGGCCGGGCGGCACCGCGCGCCGGCGCCGGATCCGCGGCCGGTTCGGTGGCAGGACCGGCGGCTGGTGCGGCGGCGGGTTCGGAGGAGCGCCCATGAGCTACCTCGCGCTCGCCGGATGCTTCCTGGCAGTCCCCGTGGCCGTGGCCGCCTACGCCACGTGGCGCCGGCGGCTGGACGGACGGTGGTGGGCCGCGACCGGGCTGACGATCGCGGCGCTGCTGGTGCTGACCGTGGTGTTCGACAACGTGATGATCGCCGCCGACCTGTTCCGCTACGACGAGGAGCTGCTCACGGGGTGGCGGGTGGGCCTGGCGCCGGTGGAGGACCTCGTCTGGCCCGTGGCGGCCGGGCTGCTGCTGCCCTCGGTGACGGCGCTGCTGGAGGGGTCGCCGGCCCGTGCGTCGGTCCGTGCGCCGATCCGTCCGCAGGCCCGCCCGGCGGACCGAGAGGAGCGCCCATGAGCACCACCGTCGCGGACCGCCCGGCCGTGGCCGAGGGGGCCCGCCAGCTGCTGGGCTCCTCGCGGCCGATCAGCTGGGTCAACACGGCCTACCCCTTCGCCGCCGCCTACCTGATGGCCGGCGGCGGCATCACCGCCGGGCTGGTCCTCGGCACCGTGTTCTTCCTGTTCCCCTACAACCTGCTGATGTACGGGATCAACGACGTCTTCGACTACGAGTCGGACCTGCGCAACCCCCGCAAGGGCGGGGTCGAGGGGATCGTGCTGGCCGCGCGCTGGCACCGGCTGATCCTGATCTCGGCCGTGCTGCTGGCGCTGCCATTCGTGGTGGGGCTGCTCGCGGCCGGCACCGTGCTCTCCGGTGTGGTGCTCGCGGTGGTGCTGGCCGCCGTCGTGGGCTATTCCGCGCCGCGGATCCGGCTCAAGGAGCGGCCGCTGCTGGACTCCATGACCTCCTCCACGCACTTCGTGGGGCCGGCCGTGTTCGGGCTCGCGCTGGCGGGGGCGCCGCCGTCGTTGCCCGTGGTGGCCTCGATGGTCGCGTTCTTCTTCTGGGGCATGGCCTCGCAGGCCTTCGGGGCGGTGCAGGACGTCACGGCGGACCGTGAGGCGGGCATCGGCTCGATCGCCACCGCCCTGGGCGCCCGCGGCGCCGTGCGGACGGCAATCGTGCTCTACGCCGCCGCCGGGCTGGTGATGGTGCTGGCCGGCTGGCCCGGCGCGCTGGCCGGGCTGTTGGTGGTGCCGTACCTGGTGAGCATCTGGCCGTACCGTGCCCTGCCGGATGCCCGCTGCGAGGAGGCGAACCGTGGCTGGCGGCGCTTCCTGTGGCTGAACCAGGTGACCGGATTCCTGCTGACCCTGTTGCTGATCTGGGTGGCGATGCGGGCATGACCGTACGGGGCGGCACCACCGGGTCCCGGGCCGCCGCCGAGGTGTTCCGCGAGGGATGGGCCATGCTCCGGGTGGACGGCCCGCGGGCGGCCCGGATCACCGCTGACACCGCGGCGGTCCTGAGCCTGGTCAGCATGGTCGCCGGATGGTGGGAGGGCCCGGTGGCCGTGGCCCTGTTCGCCCTGGTGCTGCTGGGCCAGACCGTGGTGCGGCTGGCACCGCTGCGCGCCTCGGCCCAGGCGGCCACCGCGGCGCTGCTGCTGGCGGCGGCCTGGGCCGCCCTGGTCGGCGCGTACCAGCTCATCGGCTGGCTGGACCTGGCCATGCACCTGATCGTGACCGGCCTGCTGGCCGCGCTGGCAGCCTCGGTGGTCCTGCGCCGCGGGTGGTTGACCACGGAGGACGGGAGCGGCGCCGACGCGCTCCAGGGAGCGCGGGCCGGCCGCATCCTGCTCACCACCGGGACGGGGTCCCTGCTGGCGGTGCTCTGGGAGGCCGGCGAGTGGTTCGGCCACACGTACCTGGACCCGGCCATCCAGGTGGGCTACGAGGACACGATCGGCGACCTCACGGCCGGGGTGCTCGGCGCGGCGCTGGCCGGGGTGTTCCTGGGCCGGCTGGTCCAGCGGGCCGGGGACGCGTGAGCCGGGTCAGCGTGGTGATCCCGGCGCGGGACGATGCCGTGCTGCTGGACCGCTGCCTGCGCGCCCTGGGGCGGCAGACGCTGGCCCCGGCCGAGGTGATCGTGGTGGACAACGCCTCCAGTGACGCCACGGCGGCCGTGGCCGCCGCGCACGGCGCCCGCGTGCTGGCGGAGCCGAGGATCGGGATCTGGGCCGCGGCCGCCACCGGCTATGACGCCGCCGAGGCCCCGGTCATCGCCCGCCTCGACGCGGACTCGCTGCCCCCGGCCGGCTGGCTCGAGGCGATCGCCGCGGCCCTGGAGCGGCGTCCGCACGCCGCCGCGGTCACCGGCTGGGGCGTCTTCGAGGACCTGCCGCGGCACTGGGGTGCGCCGGTGGCCGCGGCGTACCTGGGGGCCTACTACGCCCTGGGCTTTGCGGCCGCGGCACGGCCCCCGCTGTGGGGATCCAACATGGCCATCCGCCGCGCGGTGTGGCACGACGTCCGGGACCGCGTGCACCGCACCGAGCGGGAGGTGCACGACGACCTGGACCTGGCCCTCGCCCTCGGCCCCCACCGCATCATCGCCGCCGATCCCCGCCTCGTGGTGGGGGTCTCCGCCCGCTCCCTGCGCGGCTCCGCCCAACTCGGACGCCGTTTCCGCCGCGCCTTCCGGACCCTGTCCCTGAACTGGGCCGGGATGCCCCCCTGGCAGCGGTGGGCCGTCCGGCTCCGGCGCCCCGGAGACCTCCCAGCACGGCAGGGACCTCACGATGGGTAGTGCCGAGGGATCCGGGCGCACGCACTGGCTGCTGCCCATCAACCCGGCCGCCCACGCGGAACACCTGCCTGCGGACTGGCGCGAGCGGCCGGACGCCACCGCTGTCTGGGCGGCGATCGGCCGCTCCCAGCCGATCGACCGGTGGTGCCTGCGCAGCGGCTTCCGCACGATGCGGGCCGGGGACCGGATCTGGGCCTACCTGTCCCGTCGGCAGGAGGTCTGTGCCGTCGGCCGTGTCCGGGACGTCGCCCGGGAGGAGGGCGGGTGGTTCGTGTCCATCGACTGGGACGAGGCGCGCACCGCCAGAATCTGCCGGGACCCGCTGCCCCGTAGCGCGTTCGGGCAGGTGCCCATGTCGACCTGCCGGGCCGACGCGCACGCCGCGGCGGTGTTAGACCGGACGCTCCCACGCCTCGACGGGTCCGGACACCACCTCGAACAGGGGGTGGACCTCCGGGGTGGTGAGGCCGGACAGGGTGGCTAGGCGCCCGGGATCGCGTTGGGCGAGCTTGGCCAGCAGGTGCTGCCATTCGTAGCCGACCTGGCCGTCCGTCACCCGGATGCGGGGCACCGCGGCACCCGGGTGGTCGATCCGGGACCTGTCGAAGCGGTAGCCGCGCTCGCTGGCCTCCTCGGCCAGCACCAGCAGGAAGGACCCGACGGCGGCCGCCGGGTCCGGGTGGGCCCGGAACCGGACGAGCTGGGGATGGGCGCGGTAGCCCGTGGTGCGTCCGGCCAGGACGGCCTGGGCCAGCAGCGCCTCGCGCCAGCCCCCGGTCAGTCCCTGCCGGTCGAGGTATCGGGGGTGGAGACTCCAGAGGCGCATGAACCCATCCTTCCCCATCGACGGGCGGGGCAGGCACAGTGAGAGACCGAGGACAGGAGCACACCATGGACACCACACACCGAGCAGGACCGGAACCCGCAGACCCGAGCCGAGGGGCCGACGTCGGGCTGGGCGTGCCGCTGCTGGTGCTGGCCAGCGGGATCGTGGCCACCGCCGGCGCGTTCCTCGGCAGCGGCGTGCTCGGCGGCACCCCGATCGCCGAGGCCGCCGGCGGATGGCTGGGCGAGGATTCGACCCCGCTGGCGCCGGCCTCCGGGGCCTTCCGGATCTGGTCCCTGATCTACCTGGGACTGCTGGCGTACTCGGTGTGGCAGGTGCTCCCCAACCAGCGCCGGTCCGGCCGGCAGCGGGCACTGCGGCCGTGGGCGGTGGCGGCGATGCTGCTCAACGCCGCGTGGATCTGGTCCGTGCAGCTCGGCTGGCTGAACGCGAGCCTGCTCGTGATCGCGGTGCTGCTGGCCGTGCTCGGCCGGATCCTGGGCCTGCTGGTTCGCACGGGATCCGAGGGCCGGGTGGACGCCGTGGTGACGGACGGGACCTTCGGGCTGTACCTGGGCTGGGTCACCATCGCCACCGTGGCCAACGTGTCCGCCGTGCTCGGGGCGGCCGGCGTCGACGGTCTCGGGCTGCCCGTGCCGGTGCTGGCCTCCGCGGTGCTCGCCGTCGCGGCGCTGATCGGCGTGGCCACGGCCTGGCGCAGCGGCGGGCGCCTGGCCCCGGCGCTCGCCCTGGCCTGGGGGCTGGCGTGGATCGCCGTGGGCCGGCTTGACGGCGGCCTGGAGTCACCCGGTACGGCCGTGGTCGCCGCGATCGCCTCCGCGGTGGTGCTCGGATCGGCGGTCCTCATCCGTCTGACCAGGTCGCGGAAACGGCCGTCCGAAATCCGGGGGTGAACCAGCCGGCCCGTCAGCGGTTGGCGTCCCGCAGTCGCTGATAGGCCTCGAGCGCGGCGGCTCGCGACTGCTTCACGTCCACGATCGGTTCCGGATAACCCTCCTGGTCCCAGGAGGGGGCCCAGCGGCGAACGTAGTCATCGTCCGGATCGAAGCGGTCGTGCTGGGTCAGCGGGTTGAAGATCCGGAAGAAGGGCGCGGCGTCCGCGCCGGAGCCGGCCACCCACTGCCAGTTCGCCGGGTTGTTGGCGGCATCGGCGTCCACCAGGGTGTCCCAGAACCACTGCTCATCCACACGCCAGTGGATGCCGAGGTTCTTCACCAGAAAACTGGCGGTGACCATGCGGACCCGGTTGTGCATCCAGCCCGTGGCCCACAGTTCCCGCTGGCCGGCGTCCACCAGCGGTACCCCGGTGCGGCCGCGCTGCCAGGCGCGCACGCGAGCGGTGGACGAGGGGCCGTCGTCGGGCACCGGGTCCGGGAACGTGCCGGCGCCGCGGGGGGGGAGCTGGACTCCTGGGGCCACTGCCAGGGGTAGTCGCTGAACTCCGGCCGCAGGTTCTCCTCGGCCAGGTCAGGGTGGTGATAGAGCTGACTCCAGCAGAACTCCCGCCACCCGAGCTCGGCGGTGAAGGTCTGCACCGCCTGGTGGTTGCGCGGGGTACGGGCGCGCACGGCGGCGTCCCAGACCTGGAAGGGGCTGACATGACCCCACCGCAGGTAGGGGGAGAGCCTGCTGGTCCCGGGCCGGGACGGCCGGTCCCGGTCCTGGGGATAGTCGGCCACCGGCCCGTCCAGGAAGTCCTCCAGGGCCTGGTGCCCTGCGGCCTCCCCGGGGGTCCAGGCCTCCCGCAGGCCCCCGGCCCAATCCGGGTGGGTGGGCAGCAGGTCCCAGTCCGCCAGGTCCTCGGAGTCCGGCAGATTCACGGGAGCTGAGCCCTGCCGGGCGGGGCGTCCACCGGTGGCCGGACGTGCCGGGCAGAGGCGGCCTTCCAGAACGGCGTGAAGACCTTGTAGTGCTCCCCCTGGCCGTTCCTCACCGTCCAGGGTTCGTGCAGCAGGGAGGCCTGGAAGCTCTCCGCGTGCAGCCCGGCCTCGGCCGCCTCGGACTTGACGCGTTCGTCCACGCTCCGCTCCGGCCCGCCGTACCGCCGGTTCCAGTAGACGGCATCCGCGCTGGAGGCCTCGAGCACCTCCCGGAGGACCTCCGGGGCCGCACCCCGGCGCAGTACCAGGGGGACGTTGAGCCGCTCCAGGCCGGTGCGCAGGTCCTCCAGGCCGTGGTGCAGCCACCAGCGGGCCGCGCCGCCGAGCGGGCGGATGCCCTCGGACTCCTCATCCAGCACGTAGAGGGCCACCACGGCGCCCTCGGACCGGCCCGCGGCCAGCGCGGGATGGTCCGCCACCCGCAGGTCGTCTCGGAACCACACCAGGGACGTGGTCATGCGCCATCTCCCTTCCGGGGCCGGCGATCCGCCGGTCCGCCGAGCCCCTCGAGTGTGGCGAGCCGGTCACGGGCGCGCTCGCGGCGGGCTGTCAGCGTCAGCTCCCACCACGCCTCGCCGCGCTCACCCAGGCCCTCCTTGGCCAGCTGCACCCGGTCCCTGGCCGCGCGCCGGCTGCCCTCGGTCTCCGCAGTGCGTACCGCCGAGCGGGCCCGGCCCAGGTGAGAGCGCAGCTGCGCCGCCATCGGCTCATCCAGCTCCGGGTCCGTGGCCCGCCACCGCCGGCCGTCGACCACGATGTACCGGCCGTCCTCCGTGCGTTCCATGGGGGGAGTTTAGGCGGCTGAACGCCTCGGGGACGGCCCCACCGCGGGACCGGCACGTCGCGCCGAGCCGGAACGTGACAGGCTGGGTCCACCCACACCGGGCGAGCACCACTGCAGAAGGAGTCTCATGAGCGCGAGCACCGATCAATCCCTGGCCGGCCGCACCATCCTGATGTCCGGCGGGAGCCGCGGGATCGGGCTGGCCATCGCGCTGCGCGCCGCCCGCGACGGCGCGAACGTCGCCCTGCTCGCCAAGACGGCCGAGCCGCACCCGAGACTGGAGGGCACCGTCCACACCGCGGCGACTGCCCTGGAGGAGGCCGGCGGCCGGGCCCTGGCGATCGTGGGGGACGTCCGCGATGACCGCTCCGTGGCGGACGCCGTGGAGCGGACCGTGGACGCCTTCGGCGGGATCGACATCGTGGTCAACAACGCCAGTGCCATCGATCTGTCCGGCACCGCGGACCTGGCGATGAAGAAGTACGACCTGATGCAGGACATCAACGCCCGGGGCTCCTTCCTGCTGGCCAAGACGGCACTGCGCCACCTCGCGGCATCGGACGCCGCCCACATCCTGACCCTCAGCCCGCCGCTGAACCTCAACCCCGAGTGGGCCGGCAGGCACCTGGGCTACACGATCGCCAAGTACGGGATGAGCCTGGTGACCCTTGGGCTGGCGCAGGAGTTGCGGGAGCAGGGGATCGCTGCGAACAGCCTCTGGCCGCGGACCACCATCGCCACGGCCGCGGTGCGGAACCTGCTGGGAGGTGAGGAGATGGCGGCCCGGTCCCGCACGCCGGAGATCATGGCGGATGCGGCGTATGAGGTGCTGACCCGCGACCCGAGGGCGTGCACCGGGAACTTCTTCCTCGACGACGAGGTGCTCGCCGAGGCGGGGATCACCGATCTCTCGGTCTACGGCGGACCGGTTCAGACACTGGAACGGGACCTGTTCCTGGACGACTGAGCGTCCGCCTCCCGCTCGTGCCGGTCTGCGGCGGGAATCAACTGGTCCGAGGCCGCGAAGGTGTGGTGGGCCACCAGGGGAGCCAGCTCGGGCTGGTGCCGTTCGATGATCCTCCGGACGGCGTTCTCCGCGGACGGCCCCAGGCCGTCGTAGAACAGGGCGGTGGCCGCGGCGGCGCGCCGCAGCGGCGGCTCCTCGGGCAACAGGGCGTCGGGAAGCCGGGGATCCTGGTGGACGAGCGGCCGCCACTCGGAGAGGACCTCCGTGCGCAGGCGCAGGGCCTCCACGCCGGTGGGCCACTGGCCTCCGAGCTCCCGGGCGCGGCCCTCCCACCGCAGGGCGAAGGACAGGTACTCCTCGTCCAGGGCGTCCGCGTCGAACGCCCGCCGCAGTTCCAGGGGGGAGACGAAGTCCGGCAACCGGGCGCCCTCGAAGAAGGAGACCAGCGTCAGCACCGGCTCACCGCCCTGCTTCAGGTGCGCGAACGCCTCCTCGACGTGGCGGCCCGGCTTGATCCACACCCCATCGTTGAGGTGCCCGAACCGGAGCTGGCGCAGGGTGTCCCGTACGGCGCGGCGCAGGGGGGCGGCGGTCTCCGGCACCCGGTAGGTGATGATGGTCCACGTCCCGTCCCAGGGGCACACGCGGTGGGCCTGGAAGATCCGCTCGACGCGCTGCGCCTGGGTCCTCCGGCTTCCGGCGTGGACGGAGTAGGAGGTGCGCCGGCCGTCCTTGTGGGCCGCGAGGAAGCCCCGCTGGGCCAGCCGCTGGATGGCGGCCCGGGCGCTCGAGGGCGTGATCTCGAGCGCCCCGAGCAGCTCCACCAGGGCGCTGGAGGGCAGGGGTTCGCCGCGGCCGAACCAATAGTCGCCGAGCAGCACCGTGAGCATGCGCTGCGGTGCCACGCCGGACTGGTAGCGGGGAAGGTTCCCGCGGGGCGGATCCGTGGGACTCACGGCGTCCCGCCGGCGGGCCGGAGCGCCAGCGGGACGGAGCGGGGCCCGTACTCGAGCCAGTTCATCATGACGATCTCACCTGCCAGCGTGAAGGTCTCGGTCCTCGAGAGCAATTCCTCGAGCGCGATGAGCAACTCGAGTCGTCCCATCGTAGCGGCCGGGCACTTGTGGGATCCGCGGCCGAAGGACAGGTGCGAGTTCTGCTTGCGCCGCAGGACGAAGGTGTCCGGGTCCTCGAAGCGGGTCTCGTCCCGGTTGGCGGAGGGGAAGATCAGGGCGATGGGCTCGTCCTGGGCCACCTCCCTCCCATGGATCACGGTGTCCCGCGTGGCGGTGCGGGCGAACACCCGGTACGGGGCGTGCAGGCGGAGCATCTCCTCGATCGCCGAGGGCAGGTCCTCGGGGTGGGCCCGCAGCTGCGCCTGGAGGTCCAGGTCCGTCGCCAGGTGGGCGACGCAGCTGCCCAGCACGGCCTGGGGTGCTCCCATCCCGGCCACGATCAGCTGCCGGATGGTGGCGACGGCACTGGTCTCCGTGATGACGGTGCCCGGGTCCAGGGCGGCGCGGTGCAGGCTGGCCACCAGGTCGCGGGACGGGTCCGGGTCCTCCGCCAGCCGCCGGTCGTAGATCTCGCGGGCGATCTCGTACAGCCGTTTGCTGCACTCCTCGATCACCGGGTTGTCCATGTCCTGGATGGCGAAGCCGTAGCGGACACCGATCTCCCGGATCTCGCGGGTCTGGTCCCGGGCCAGCCCGAGCAGGGAGGCGAAGCAGTCCATCGCGAACGGTGCTGCCAGATGCCGGACCCCGTCCGGGGAGGACTCCATCAGCATCCCGTCCACCAGGCGGCGGGCGCTGTCCCGGAAGGCGCCGGCGTGCTCGGTGACCACCGAGCGGCGGAACACCGGGTCGATCGCGGTGCGGTAGTCGGTGTGCTCCGGCGGGTCGAAGTGCAGCGGCGGCCGGCGGGAGGCCCGGGGCACGTGCGGCACCACGTTCTGCTTGGCCGTGCTGAACAGCTCGTCGTCCTGGGTGATGGCCAGGATGTCCTCGTAGGTGGTGGCCGCCCAGAAGCCGCCGTAGTCCGCGCTCCAGGGGAACGGGTTCTGCCCGCGCAGGGCCGCATAGTCCGCGTGGGCCGAGCCGAACGTCTCCTTGCGGTCCGGGGACCACTCCGAGGCGCGCGCCCCGCCGACGTCGCCGGTGGCCTGAGGCTCGGTGGCGGAGTGCCCGGTGAACGGGCAGCGGCCGGTGCCGGCCGTCGTCGTGCCCGAGGGGTGTGGGGTTGCCATCTCAGATGACCTTCCTGCGCGCCCAGCGCGCCATGTGCTCGACCGCTACCACCACGACGATGAGGCCGATGAGGATCCCGGCGGTGGACTGGTAGTCGATCGAGGTGACGGATTCGTGGAGCAGGAAACCGATGCCGCCGGCGCCGACGATCCCGAGGACCGCCGATTCGCGCAGCGCCAGGTCCGCGGTGAACAGGCTGTTGCCGATGAAGGAGGGCACGAACTGGGGCCACGCGCCAGACACGAAGGCCTGGAGCCGGCCGGCGCCCACGGCCTCGAGGGCACGGATCGGGCCCGGGTCGATGTTCTGGAGCGCATCCGTGAAGAACTTGGAGGCCAGCGCCGTGCAGGAGATGGCCAGCGCCAGGAACCCGGCGAACGGGCCCAGGCCCAGGGCGGCCACGAACACGATCGCGTAGACGATGTCCGGCACGCCGCGGATCACCACGATGACGCCCCGCAGCGCCCAGCCGAGCACCGGCACACGGACGAGGTGGTCCGTGGAGAACACGGCGATGACCAGGCCGATCAGCACGCCGAAGGTGGTGGCCGTGAAGGCCATCACGAGGCTCTCGAAGATCCCCAGGGCGATCTCCGCGGTGAAGACCGGTGGCACGAATCCGGTGAGCATGGCCACCGCGTTGTCCCAGCCCCGGGCTAGCCGGTCCGGGGAGATGCTCAGCGCGGACAGGGACAACACGAAGAGCACGACGCCGGCCAGCAGCCCGGCGCTGCGGCCCACCCGGGATGCGCTCCAGCCGGGGGTGGCCAGCTCCTTCCCCGGGGGGAAGGCCATCGAGTGCTCGGTGTCCCCGGCGTGTTCGGACACGGTGCGCTGCACCAGGTTCGAGATCAGCTCGAGGACCAGCAGGAGCACGATGATGACGGCGATGATCCCGGCGGCGCGGGGGTAGTCCAGGCTGCCGATGGAGCGCTGTAGGGCCACGCCGATACCGCCGGCGCCCACGAGGCCGAGCACGGAGGACGCGCGGATGTTGATGTCCAGGCGGTAGAGGACGAACGAGGTCATCTGCGGCAGCGCCTGGGTGAAGGTGGTGGCGACGAAGACCTGGAAGCGGTTCGCTCCGGTGGCGTTCACGGCCTCCCGGGGGGAGGCGGAGATCTCCTCGAAGACGTCCGTCATCATCTTGCCGATCATGCCCACGGAGTGGAAGGCGATGGCCAGGGCGCCGGCCGCCGGCCCGAGCCCGAAGATGCGCACGAAGATGATGGCGAAGACGAGGGAGGGCACGGCGCGGCTGACCACGATCAGCGTGCGGCAGAGCCACTGGAGCCAGCGCGGCCCCGTGAAGGTGTGGGCCGCGCCGGCCGCCAGCGGGATGGAGACCAGGGCGGCGAGGCCGGTACCGGCGATCGCGATCTGCAGGGTCTCGAGCACGAGCGCCGCCAGCTCCGGCACGGGGCCTGTGGTGGCGGGGAACATCCGGCCCAGCAGGCGGCTGATGTCCTCGAAGCCGGCGGCGAGGGCCGCGGGGCGGACGTCGATCCACCACAGGCCGAAGACCGTGACGGCGCCCAGGATCAGCGGGATCACCCAGGTGGCCGCGGGGACCCGGGGCGGGCGGGCCGGCGCGGGTGCCGGCGTCCGGCCCTGGGTTCCCGGTGGGGTCAGGGTGGTGGGCATGTCAGGCACCCCGGTGGGTTTGGTAGATGGCCCGGATCTCCGGCTCGTCCGTGGTGGGCGTGGGCTTGTCCAGGATGAATTGCCCGTCCCGCACGGCCACGATCCGGTCCGAGACCTCCAGCGCGAGGTCCACCTGGTGCAGGGAGCACACCACGGTGAAACCGTCCTCGGCGCTGAGCTTCTTCAGGGTCTCCAGCACGGAGATGCTGGCCGCCGGGTCCAGGGAGGCCACGGGCTCGTCCGCGAGCACCAGGCGGGCGTCCTGCATCAGCATGCGGGCGATGGCCACGCGCTGCTGCTGGCCGCCGGAGAGGGTGTCACACCGCTGGAACCGCTGGTCCACCAGCCCCACGCGTTCCAGGTTCTCCACCGCGCGTTCGCGCAGCCGCTTCGGGTAGCTCGTGATCCCGTAGCGGGGCATGGCCAGGGAGCCCAGGGCACCCATCAGCACGTTCTCCAACGCGGTCAGCCGACCGACCAGGCCGAACTGCTGGAACACGAAGCCGATCTCGGTGCGCAGGCGGCGCAGCTCGCGCCGGCTGCACCGGGCCGGTTCCCAGCCGAGGACCTGCACGTGGCCCTCGGTCGGGGCATGGCTGCCGTTCAGCAGGCGCAGAAGGGTCGACTTGCCGGCACCGGAGGGGCCCACGAGGGCGATGAACTCGCCGGGGTGGATCTGCAGGTCCACCCCGTGCAGCACGGTGTTGTCCCCGAACCGCTTGACGACCCCGTCCAGGGTGATACTGGGGGAGTGCTGAGCGGTCTCGGCCGCGGGCCTCTCAAGCGTCATCACGGCAGACCTCCGCCTGGGTGGTCTCGCAGATCTCGCGGATCGGATCGTAGTCGGCGTCCGTGGCCGGCTCGAAGGCGAAGGCACCCGTGCCGCCCCACTCGCAGGCGGGGCTGCCGGCCACGTCCTCGCCCCAGGGGGCCGGGGCCTCGCGCTGGGCGTCCTCCTCGCAGAAGCCGGCCTCCACGGCGGAGACGGCGTCATACTGCTCCATGGCGCGGACCACGCCGTCCTTGATGTCCTGGGAGAGCCAGGAGCCCACCACCATGGGGGTGCCCGGGATCGGATCCGAGGTGAAGAAGGTCTCCGTGTCCCCGTCCTGGATGACGCCGCGCGCCGGCAGAAGCTCCGTCACGAAGGTCTCCGCCACGAACGCGGCCTCGCAGTCACCGGCGATCATCTGGGTGACCGCCACGTCATGGGAACCGGCGAAGACCGGGTTCAGGTCCTCCTGCGGGTCGAGGCCCGCCTCCATCAGGGCGGCGGCCGCGGCCAGGTAGCCGGTGGTGGAGGCCGGGTCGGTGAAGCAGACGTCCTTGCCCTTCAGGTCCTCCAGCGAGCTGATGCCGCTGCCGGGTGCGGTGACGCCGAGGGAGCTGACGGAGCCGGAGCCGGGTTCGGGGGAGAGCTGGTCCTTCGCGACCGGCTCGACCTCCGCCACGTCCGAGGCCAGGTAGTAGGAGAACGCTCCGTAGACGGCGATGTCCACACGTTCGGAGACCTGGGCCTCGATCACGCCGGCGTTGTTGCTGACCGCCTGGATCTCCACCGGCAGCCCGGTCTCCTCCTCGATGGCCGCGACCACCGGTTCGAAGGAGGTCAGCAGTTCCTCGCTGTTGTCCGTGGGGACCACGGCGAAGACGAGTTCGGCGGGGGCATCGCTGGTGGTGTCCGCCGGTCGGGCGTTGGGGCTCTCGCCACAGGCCGTCAGGGCGATCGCGGCTGCGGCCAGGAGGCCGAGGGTCTTGAGATGGGTGCGCATGGTCTCTCCTCGGGAAAGTCCAGATGGGGGTCAGGTTGTCGTCTGGCCGGGGGAATAAGTGTGGCCAATGAATGCCGGTGGCAGGAACTGCAGGGTGAACGTGTCTCGTATCACAGCAGAATCCGTTGTCGATGTCAATGAATGACGTCGAGAATCCAGCATTGACAGGCCCGGTAGACCATGTCACGGTATGAGCCATCCCACACGCTTCTCCGGCGATGGCGGCACGCATGAGCCGCACTTAGTCCCTGAAGCGAGCTTAAATATGCAGTCTGTGACGCTGCCCCGATGATCCGGGGCGGACGTCGCGCCACCATCGTGCCCGGTGCCCAGCACCTCCGGCGCCTTCATGCCCGTCTCCTGTGTCCCGTTCCCCCGATCACTCCTGCACCGAAGGCGAGTCCGAGACCATGCCCACCACCCCTGACGAGAATCTGTCCGAGCGGCACCACGATCGCTCCCGACGCCGGCCCCGCGCCCGGATCACCCACTCGACGCGCACGGATCCAGCGGCTCAGCCTCGGCGCGGCCGTGCGCTGGCGGGTGCCACCCTGGCCGCCGCCCCCGCCGCGGCGCTGCTGGTTCCCGTGCCCGCGCTGGCGGGACCGGTGCACGCGGTCGGTGACGCTCCGGCGTCGACCACGGCCCATGGGGCGGGAGAGCCCGGGACCGTGCGCGGAGACCTGCCCAACGGGGGCCACTACGTGCTGGTCACCCCGGAGTGGTGGAACGGGACGGTGCTGGTCTGGAACCCCGGGTACGGGGGTGGCGGTTCCGACCCGTCGGCCGGACCCAGCGAGGAACTCGTCGACTGGCTCGTAGAGCGAGGATATGCCCTCGCGGGAACCTCCTCGGCCGAGGGTGGATGGGCCGTGGAGGGACTGCTGGAGAACCAGCCACTGGTGATGGATGCCGTCCGTGACCGGCTGGGGGAGCCCGAGGACGTCATCGCCTGGGGCTCGTCCATGGGCGGGCTGACCTCGGTGGCCGCCCTGGAACAGCATGCGGACCTCATCGATGCCGCACTGCCCCTGTGCGGGTCCGTGGCCGGAGCCATCCCGATGCTTAACGGCAGCCTGGATGGCACGTTCGCCCTGCGGATGCTGCTGGCCCCCGGCGACGCGCGCCTCCAATTGGTCAATATCAGCGATGAGGCCGAACGTCAGGCCACGTTCCGCGAGGTGCTTGACGCGGCGCAGGCCACCCCGGAGGGCCGTGCCCGGATCGCGCTCGCCGCGAGCCTGGCGCAGATCCCGACGTGGACCCAGGCGGACGATGAGAGGCCGGGCCGGCGCGACTGGGCCGCCCAGCAGGACCAGCTCTACCGGGCGTTCATGTTCGGCGTGGTCTCGCCGCGGCAGCCGCTCGAGGACCGTGCCGGTGGCAACTTCTCCTGGAACGTCGGTGTGGACTACACGAAGGCCCTGGCCGGGTCAGAGAACGCGACGCTCGTGCGGACCCTGTACCGCCAGGCCGGGCTCTCCCTGGACCGGGACCTGGAGACCCTGGCGGACGCCGAGCGGATCTCCGCCGATCCAGAGGCGGTCGCCTACATGCAGCGGAACGCGACGCCGACCGGCGGGATCGATGGCCCCGTCCTGACCCTGCATGAGACCGGGGACACCGCGCCCACCGTCACCCAGGCCCGCACCTATGCGGACCGCGTGCGGGAGAACGGGGACGAGTCCCTGCTGCGGCAGGCGTTCGTGGACCGGCCCGGCCACTGTGCCTATGCCGATGCAGAGATCGCCGTCTTGGTGGAGGCGTTGCAGCAGCGGCTGGACACCGGTCGCTGGGGCTCCACCGCGAAGCCGTCACACCTGAACCGGGCCGCCGACCGCATTGCCCGCCGGGACGGGTTGGACCGGGGTGGCTCGTTCGCCTCCGTCCGCCCCGATCCGATGAACCGGCCGGAGCGGGGGCCGGCCCCCGAGGCGGTGTCCCATCAGGGGATGCTGGACGGGGAGCGGGCGTACGCGCTGCACCAGCCGGCTGACTGGAACGGTGACCTGGTGGTGATGCCGGGGCGGGACGATCTCACCGGGGTGACCGCTCAGTGGCTGGCCGAACAGGGGTACGGGACCATCGGGTATGAGCTGAGCGACGGCTGGGACCTCGTGCTGGACGAGGCCAATGCCGAGGCCGCCGTGGAGACCTTCGAGCAACTGGCCGGTGACGCCGATGACGTGGTGGTGGCCGGCCGGTCCCAAGGTGGTCTGACGACCAGGATCGTCGCGGATGCCGCCCCGGAGTGGCTGGCCGGCTCCCTGCCGATGTGCGGCGGGGGCGCGGGGGCCATCAGTACCTGGAACTACAAGTTGGACACGGCCTTCGCCCTGCGGGAGCTGGTCGATCCTGACTCGGCCATGCAGATCCAGGGTATCGAGGACCGTGTGGCCGAGCTGCAGGCCATGAACGACCTGGTGGCGTTGGCCGATTCCACGGACGCGGGCCGGGCCCGGGCCGTGCTGGCCGCCGCCCTCAGCAAGATTCCCGCCGTGGACCCTGAGACCGGGCAGGATATCCGCCGCGGCCAGCTGGAGGCGCGGATCGACCGGTACATCGAACACCTGCCGTTCGCGATGGGCAGCCACGTGCGTGCCGGCTATGAGCAGACCGTCGGTGGCACCTTCTCGTGGAACACCGGGGTGGACTACCGGCGCGAGCTCCAGCGCTCGGGCCGCTGGGCCGAGGTGAATCAGGCCTACCGGGAGGCAGGGCTGTCCCTGTCCGAGGACCTGCGCACCCTCGACCGGGCCGATCGGCTCTCGGCCGATCCCGAGACGGTGAGGTTGGTGGAGCAGACCGCCACCTTCACCGGAGAACTGGAGGCCCCGGTGCTGTCCCTGCACACCACCGGGGATGGGGCCGGGACCATTGCCGACGACGCTGCCTACCGGTCCACCGTGACCGCCGCCGGGTCCGCACGCCAGTTGCGCCAGACCTTCGTGGCCTCCGAGGGACACTGCACCTTCACCCCGGCCGAGGAGGCCGCGGCCCTGACGGCCCTGTTCGACCGGATCGAGACCGGCCGGTGGCAGTCCACCGCACCGCGGCAGCTCGACCGCCTCGCCGCCCGCGTGGATGCGGACTCGGACCTGGACCTGGGCGTCGCACGGTTCACGTCGGGCGACGCGCCGGGTCAACCGGCGCGGATGTGGGACCTGAGGAACTGGGGTGAGTACCGAGCGGAGTGACCACTGGGCTGGGACGCCACGGAGGCCACCGGGTACTCGGGGCCCGGTGTCACCGGACCCCGGCAGCGGTCAGCCGCCGTTCCATCTGGTCGACGAACGGCCGGAGGCGTCGGGCCAGGGAGCGGGCGTCCTCGGATCGGCTGAGCCGCAGGTACGGGACCGTGACGGTCACCGCGGCCACCGTCTGGCCGAAGCCGTCCCGGATCGGCATGGCCAGCGCGGCCACTCCGGGCTGGGCCTCGCCGACCTGGATGGCCCAGTCCCGGTTTCGTACCTTCGTCAGCTCGGCCTCCAGCTGGGACCAGTCCTGGATCGTCCCCGGCTGGACCGTCTCCAGGTCCCTCCCCTGATACCGGGACGCCAGGTCGTCGTCGCTCAGTCCGGCCAGCATGGCACGCCCGGCCGCGGTGGCATGCGCCGGGGTCACCGTACGGACCGGGCGGGCGATCCGCACCAGGTGGGTGCCCTCCTCCGTCAGGACGAAGCGGATGTTCCGGCCCTCCAGCACGGCCAGGCTGGTGGTCTCGAGCAGTCCCTCCGCCACCTGCCGCAGCACCCCGCCGAGGAGGGCCGGCAGGGTCGAGCCCCGCGTCACGTCGGCCGTGACCTGCCGCAGGACGGGGCCGACCGTATAGGGGCCGTGGCGCAGTTCCTGATCGAGGTAGCCCGCCTCGGCGCACGTCCGCAGCAGTCGATGAGCCATGGAGGGACTGACCTGCAGGGCGCCGGCCACCTCGGTGAGTGTCATCTCGCCCCGGGAGGCCACGAGCCGGACGACGTGGAGGGCGCGCTCAGCGGTCTGGAGCATGGCTACGCATTTTCCTCATAGTGGAAAGGTTGCCATGGGTGACCGTTGTCACACAAGGGCGGTATCGGTCCGCCCCGCGAGCCGCCATTCCGGTGCTTTCCCGTGGGAGGAAAAGCGGCCTGAATCCGTTGTCGATCGTCCGCATCCGGCCTTTACTTCTGGAAGCAACCGCTCCCGTCCCAGACCAAGGAAGCACCATGACCTGCCCTACCGCTCCCGTCTCCCCGATGCTCCGCCGGAGCGTGGCCGCCGCGCTCGTGGCCGGCACCCTGGCCCTGGCCGGATGCGGCTCCGGGTCGCCGTCCGGGGCCGAGGGCTCCGCGGCGGACACGAGCGCGGACTCCGCCGGAGTGGGCTCGGGCGAGCTGACCAGCATCGCCGTGGGCACCATCGCGATCGCGTCCTCCACGGAGCTGCGCTACGGCGTGGCCGAGGGGATCTTCGAGGACCATGGACTGGACGTCGAGCTCATCGAGGGCCAGGGCGGCGCGGCCCTGCTGCCCGCCGTCCAGAACGGTTCCATGCAGTTCGCGGTCGGCAACCCCATGTCCGTGCTGACCGCGGCGGACCAGGGCCTGCCCATGAAGGTCGTCTCCGGGTACTCCTGGTCCGCCGCCGAGGGCGAGGACATCAATGCCGTGTTCGCGCGCAAGGATTCCGGCATCGAGGGATTCGACGACCTGGAGGGCCAGACCGTGTCCGTCAACGCCGTCCACACC
The DNA here is from genome assembly GCF_031432995.1 of Citricoccus sp. I39-566. GTDB lineage: Bacteria > Actinomycetota > Actinomycetes > Actinomycetales > Micrococcaceae > Citricoccus > Citricoccus nitrophenolicus_A. Next base: position 263,415 of record NZ_CP133842.1, on the reverse strand, counting down.
CTGGGGGACCTCTCGATCATGGAGGCCACCGAGAGAGCCGGCGCGGACCCGGAGGCGATCAACTTCAACGAGATGCCGTTCCCGGACATGCTCGCGCAGCTGGAGCAGGGGAACGTGGACGCCGTCTGGCTGCCGGAGCCGTTCATGGGCCGGGCGCTGGCCGATCCCGAGAACGTCCTCGTCGGGTATCCGAACCAGGAGGTCATGGACGGCATGCCCCTCACCATCGCCTTCACCAGCGAGTCCATCGCCGAGGAGAGTCCGGAGCTCGTGACGGCGTTCCAGGAGGCCTTGACGGAGTCGGCCGAGCGCGCGGCGCAGGACGAGGAGGGGGTCCGGGCCATGCTGCCCGAGTTCCTGAAGATGGACGAGGAGACCGCCCAGTCGATCCGCCTGGAACCGGCGCACACGGATCTGCCGGTGGAGAAGATGCAGGCCATCTATGACCTGATGCTCACCTACGGCATGGCCGAGAACCCACTGGACGTGGAGTCGCTGTACGTCACGCCGCAGGGTCAGTAGCCGTCCGGGCCGGGTCCACCACGTCGAAGGAGCGGGAATGAGAGTTGCTGTCATCGGAGCGGGCATCGGAGGGCTGGCCGCGGCGGCCGCCCTGCGGCGGCGCGGTATCGACGCCGAGGTGTTCGAGCAGGCGCGGGCGCTCGGTGAGATCGGCGCCGGCATCTCCCTGGCGTCCAACGGCTGGCGTCTGCTGGAGCGCCTCGGACTGCTGGAGCAGATCGAGCGCGTCGGCTCGCAGCTGGACCAGGGATACTTCCAGCTGCGTGCGGACGGCTCGTTCATCTCCACGCTGCGGGAGCCCGGTGCCGCCTGGGACCGCCGGGTCTTCGGGGTGCACCGCGCCGACCTGATCGAGGTGCTCGCCTCCGCGCTGCCGGACTCGGCGATCCACACCGGACACCGGATGGAGGATCTCGAGCAGGACGACGCCGGCGTCACCCTGCGCTTCCAGAACGGCCGGACCGCCCGGGCCGATGCCGTCATCGGCGCCGACGGCATCCACTCCGTGGTGCGCCGGCACGTGGTGGGGCAGATCGCCGCGCCGCGTTCCTCGGGGACGGCCGCGTACCGGGCGCTCGTTCCCGTCACGGGGGCGGAGGACTGGGAGTGGGGCACCTCGAAGATGTGGATCGGGCCGGGGAGGCACTTCCTCGTCTACCCCATCCGCTCGGACCGGCTCATCAACGTCGTCGCCGTGGTCCCGGCGCACGGCGGGGAGCGGGACTCCTGGACGGCACCCGGTGACCCCGCGCAGCTGGCGGCGGAGTTCGCCGGCTGGGACCCAGTGGTCACCGGGCTGATCGAGCGGGTCACGGACACCTTCCAGTGGGGGCTGTTCGACCGTCACCCGCTGACTGCTTGGACCAGCGGACGGCTCGCCCTGCTCGGGGACGCCGCCCACGCCATGCTCCCCCACCTCGGCCAGGGCGGCAGCCAGACGATCGAGGACGCCTTCGCCCTGGCTGCGGCGCTCGAGGGCGTGGCGGCCGTGGACGCGCCGGCGGCCCTGGTGCGGTACCAGGGGTTGCGCCTGGACCGGGCGAACGCCGTGCAGCTGGCGTCCCTCGAGGCCGGTCACCTCTACGATTCCATGGCCGAGGAGGACTACGACGCGCGGGACGAGCGGATCCGGCGGATGGCGCCGTTCTACGGGTGGCTGGGCGGCCATGACGCGGACTCGCTCGTGGCACCGCCCCTGGCGCCCTCACGCTGAGGCGGGGCTGCCTCCCGCCGGCGTCAGGCGCCGGACGGAAACGTCCTGGACGTGGGCGGGGGAGTGCATCTGCACGACCGAGCGGACGTAGCCCAGCGACGCCTCGGCGGTGCCCTCGTAGAGTTCGGCGAAGGCGTCACGGGCGGTCCTTCGGGGCCAGTCGGGCGTCAGGCCTGCCAAGGGGAGGTCCGGGTCGAACCGCGGGAATCCGCGGAAGACGTTGATCGACTCCGTGCGGGCACGCAGCGCCTCGGGCGGAGTGAGTCCGTCAGCGCGCAGCTTGCCCAGTGGCTCCTCGAGGAAGGCGGTGAACGAGGCGTACAGCCGGCGCGCGTAGTCGAGGTCCCAGGCGTCCGTCGGGTCGCCGAACTGCGTCCCGACGGCCGTGATGGACCCCCGGACCACCGAGGCCGCCTCCACCCCGAGGTCGCGGCACAGGGACATCGCCTGGTCACCGCGAGCGCGGGAACTCACCCAGGCGCCGTCGTACAGCGGGGCGAAGCCCATCCACGAGAGTCCCTTGCGCAGCTGCTGCCTGGCGGAGCGCTGCTCCTCGGGAATGGAGAAGAGGAGCATGGTCCACTCCCGGTCAGCGGGCTCCAGTCCCGTGCCGAACTTCCGCAGGACCTCGAAGCCCTCGGCCAGGCGATGGTAGGCCGTGGGGGATAGCGCGTAGAAGGACCGGCGCCCCTCCTTGGCGGCCACCAGGCGGCCTTCTCGGGTGAGCCGGCTCAGGAGCGTCCGCGTGCCGGAGGCGCTGACATCGAAGGCGGACATCAGGTCCACGAGCGCGCCGGAGGGGGCCATGGCCCCCTCCTCGCCCCAGTACTCGGCCATCACGGTGACCAGCAGCGAGCGGCCCCGCTGCCCGTCCGTCACCTCGGACCGCAGTTCCTCCAGATTGCTCCACACATCCCTCATCATCCCATCCTCACACAGACATATCGCGAACTATTGACGGTCGGCACATTTCTGCCATACTTCTCATGTGACTCAGCTAACAACGTCGTCCGCCCTTGGCGTCCAGCGGGACGCCCGCCCTTCGGACGCCCCGCAGCCCGCGATCGAGATCCGCCACCTGACCAAGCACTTCCGCCGTCGGGACGGCTCCACGGTGCCCGCCATCGACGGGGCGAGCCTGGACATCCAGGACGGCGAGTTCATCGTGCTGCTGGGCCCCAGCGGTTGCGGGAAGACGACGCTGCTCCGCTCCGTGGCAGGTTTGGAGACCCCGGACTCCGGAGCGATCACGGTCGGGGGCAAGGCGGTGTTCGACAGCGGCTCGGGAACCAACCTCGGTGCCGACCGGCGCGAACTCAGCATGGTCTTCCAGTCCTATGCGCTGTGGCCGCACATGACCGCGGCCCAGAACGTGCGGTACCCCCTGGAGAACCAGCGGGGCGCGCGTCAGGGCCGCGCCGCGATGAACGAACGGGTGGCTGAGGCGCTCGGCGCCGTGGGCATCGGTGACCTGGGTGGCCAGTACCCGAATCAGCTCAGCGGCGGGCAGCAGCAACGCGTGGCCCTGGCGCGGGCGCTGGTGAACAACTCCAAGGTCGTGCTGTTCGACGAGCCGCTGTCCAATGTGGATGCCAAGGTGCGCGAGTCATTGCGCATCGAGCTGTTGGCCATGCAGCGCCGCTTCGGCTTCACCGCACTCTTCGTCACCCACGACCAGGCCGAGGCCATGGAGCTGGCGACCCGCATCGCGGTCCTGGACCGCGGCAAGGTGCAACAGTTCGGCACGCCGGATGAGATCTACGCCCGGCCAGCCACGGAGTACGTGGCCAAATTCATCGGCAACACCAACGAACTCCACGGCCGGCGGGCCGAGGGCGGCTACGAGACCCCGCTCGGGCTCGTGCGCACCCCGCAGGACGCCGGGGACCAGGCCACCGTGCTGTTCCGTCCCGAACATGCCGAGCTGTCCGCCGAACGGCCGGGTACCGCCAGCGCCCTGCCCGGCCGCGTGGTGGCCGTCCTCTTCATGGGTACCCACACCGAGTTCCTGGTCCGCTCCGGCGAGACGAGGATGCGGATCTGGGTCAGCGGACGGTCCACCGACTTCGCCGAGGGGGACGAGGTCTGGGTCGGGCTCCGGGAGGACCACGTCATGGTGTTCCCCGCCGCACCGGACCGCGGCCACCAGCCGGAGGGAGAGGGCTGATGAGTCCGACCTCCACCCTTGAGGGGAGCACGCGGAGCCCGGCGGAGTCCGGCCGGCCCGACCCTGGGCCGCCCCTGCCCCCCTATCGGCCCGGCTTGATCACCAGGCTGCGGCGGACGAGCGGATTCGACCTCTTCTCCCTGACCCTGGCCGGCATCCTCGTGGCACTGGTGTGCTTGCCGCTGGTGCGGGTGGTCGTCAACATGTTCTACAAGGATGGCCGCTTCACCCTCGAGGCCATCCAGCGCACACTGGCGATCGAGGACCTGGGGAAGATGGTCCTGGACACCGTCGTGGTGGTGCTGGCCAGCTCGGTCCTCGCGGTGGTGATCGGCTTCCTGCTGGCGTGGGCCAACACGCGTACCGATGCGCGCTTCGGGCTGATCAACGAGATCTTCCCGTACCTGCCCTTCCTGCTGCCGCCCATCGCCGGCGCCGTCGGCTGGACCATGCTGCTCTCTCCCCAGGCCGGCCTGCTCAATGCCTGGCTGCGGGACATCCTCGGCCTGGTGGGGATCCCCCTGGAGTCCGGCCCGTTCGACATCAACTCGTGGTACGGCCTGATCCTCGTCTACACGTTCTACGCGGTGCCCTACGTGTACATGAACGTCTCCGCCGCCATGCAGGGCCTGGACGCCAGCCTGGAGGAAGCCTCCCGGCTCAGCGGGGCCAGCGCCGTGAAGACGTTGCGCCGCATCACCCTGCCGGCCCTGGCGCCGTCCATCGGTGCGGGGTTCCTGTTGTGCACCTGGTTCGGCTTCGGCATGTTCTCCATCGCCCAGATCATCGGCACGCCGGCGGGCATCGACATGATCCCGGTGCGCATCGTCAAGCTCCTGACCTTCACCTACCCACCGGACGAGGACCTCGCGATCGGCCTCTCCGCCATCGTGGTGGTGTTCGTCGGGCTGTCCTACCTGGTGCAGTACCGCATCCTGAAGAACTCCCGCTTCGGCAGCATCGGCGGCAAGGCCACCCACCACACGGTGACCGCCTTGGGCGTGTGGCGCCCCGTGGTCCGGGCCGGCGTGCTGCTGTACATCGGCGTCTCCACCGTGCTGCCGATGTTCGCGCTGTTCATCGTGTCCCTGAACGGCTACTGGACCCCCAACATCCAGTGGGGATCCCTCAGCCTGGACGCCTTCCGGGTCGCCCTGTTCGACGACCCGAAGACCCAGGAGGCCTTCGGGAACTCCTTGACCCTGGGCCTGGTCGGTGGCGTCATCGGCATCCTGGTGGCCGCCGTGGTGTCGCTGTACATCGCCCAGCACCGCAGCCGCGCCACCCTGGGACTGGACGCGGCGATCAAGCTGCCCTCGGCCATCTCCAACATGGTGATCGCCGTCGGCATCCTGCTGCTGCTGGCCCGTCCGCCTTTCGATCTGGGCGGCACCTGGCTGATCCTGCTGCTGGGCTACCTCGCGCTCTACCTGCCGCAGGCGTCCATCGCCGCCGACGCCGCGGTGGCCACCATCGGCAAGGAACTCGGCGAGGCCTCCGGCGTGGCCGGCGCCCGGCAGTGGAAGACCTTCCTGCGCGTCTACCTGCCCCTGATGATCCCGGGACTCGTGGGCGGATTCGCCCTGCTCTTCGTGCGTATCATCGGCGACCTCACGGCCTCGGCGATCCTCTCCGGCACCAACAACGTGGTGGTCGGGTTCCGCATCCTGGAGGTCTTCAACGGGGGCTCCTACGCCACCCTGGCCGCCCTGTCCTCCGTCCTGGTGATCGTCTCCGCGCTCATCCTCGTCGTCGTCCTCTGGCTGTCCAAGCGCACCGGCGTCGCCCGCAGTCACTGACCACCCACCAGTCCACCCCTGCCCACCCGCACACCCCTGAAAGGCCCCTCTCATGAAAAAGCACGTCTCCGTCCTGGCCGCCCTCGCCGCGGTGTCCCTCACCCTTACCGCCTGCTCCGGCTCCGGCTCGGACTCGGAGGCCGTGGAGGCCGCCGACCTCGACGCCGAGACCCAGTCCCTCGTGGACGAGGCCCAGGACGCCGGCCCCGTGACCCTCTACAGCATGGTGGACGAAGCCGTGCTGCGCGAGGTCGCGGCGGACTTCGAATCGGCCTACGGCATCACCGTGGAACCGGTCCGCCTGGTGTCCGCCGACCTGGCCCAGCGGTTCTCCAGTGAGGCATCCACCGGCAGCAGCCCGGCGGACCTCATCATGCTGACGGACTCCCCGTTCTATGACGAGGCCCTCGAGGAGGGCTGGATCTCGTCCTTCGCCGAGGCCGAGCTGCCCGACTCCCTGGCCGGGGACTTCCCGGAGGACCTGTACACCCATGACGGCAGCACGCCGATGGTGTCCTTCGTGCCCACGGAGACCGTCTACAACACCGATCTGGTCGAGTCCGCCCCCACGTCCTGGGAGGACTACGCCGATCCGGCCTACGCCGGGAAGCTGCAGATCGCCGAGGTCGACTCCTCCCCGGCCAATGTGGCGTTCTGGTCCCTGATGCGCAACGAGTTCGGTGACGAGTTGCTGGAGGGCATCGCCGCCAACAACCCCACCGTCTCCGGTGGGGCGGTGCCCGGCACCCAGGCGGTGGCCGCCGGTGAGGGCGCGCTCGGCCACCCCGGCGTCCTGCCGGTGATCAAGAACCTCCAGGAGAGCGGTGCGCCGGTGGAGGTCGCCTCGATGTCACCCACCACGGGCCCGGAGGTCGGCCTCGGGCTGGCGGAGAACTCCCCCAACCCCGCCGGGGCGAAGCTGTTGGCCGCCTACCTCATGAGCGAGGAGGGCAACCTGCGGTTCAACGAGTCGGCCTCCCAGATCTCGCCCTTCGACGCCGAGGGCATGGACCGCTTCACCCGCACCGCGGACATCGAGATGTCCGACGCGGCCGAGCTCAAGTCCCTGATGGGAATGAACTGACGTGGTGGAGACCGCGGTGCATGCACGCCGCTCCGCCCACGACTTCGATGCGCAGTCTCCCGAGGGCTTCGACGATGCCCACCGCGAGTTCGCCCGGCTACGGGCCGAGCATCCGGTGGCCCGCAGCCAGGACTTCGGCGGCTTCTGGGCCATGTTGGGTTACGAGGAGCTGGCGGAGGTCATCACCGATATCGACCGGTTCACCACCACCTCGCAGAACGCGATCCCGAAGTTCGCGTTCACCGGGGTCCGGCCGCCCCTGCACCTGGACCCGCCGCAGCACACCAGCTACCGGCGGGTGATCAACCACTTCTTCACACCCCCGAAGATGCGGGCCCTGGAGCCCGCCGTCCGCCGGTGCGTCCAGGAGCTGATCGAGCCGCTCATCCGGCAGGGCACGGTCGATGTGGCGCGTCAGTACGCGCAGAAGCTCCCGGCGCACGTCTTCGCCGAGTTCTTCAACCTCTCCGCGGAGACCAGCCTGGAGATCAAGACGGTCAGCGGCACCTACGTGGACGCCATCCAGGTGCTGGACCATGAGACGGTCAAGTCCCTGAGCGGCCGGCTCTACGAGATCGCCCAGGCGATCATCGACGAGCGCCGGGCCGGCGCCTTCTCCGCGGAGGACGACCTCACGCAGGCCCTCCTGGAGGCGGAGTACGACGGCGGCCCGTTACCTTCCGCGATGGTGCTCGGCTGTGTGCGCCAGCTGATCGTCACGGGCATGGTGGCCCCGAGCGTGTTCATCGGCAACATGTTCGTCCACCTGAGCCGGGATCCGCAGCTGCAGCAGCACCTGCGCGAGCATCCGGAGGACATCCCGGGCGCGGTCGAGGAGTTCGTGCGCCTGTACAACCCCTACCGGGGCATGGCCAGGACCGCGAGGCATGACACCGTGGTGGGCGGCCAGCAGATCCAGGAGGGCGACCCCATCGCCCTGGTGTACACGGCCGCCAACCGGGACCCGCGGATGTTCGAGGAGCCGGACACCTTCCGGCTGCACCGGGAGAACATCGCCAAGCACATCAGCTTCGGACGGGGGACGCACTCCTGCCCGGGGGCGCCCCTGGCCCGGATGATGTTCCGGATCACGCTGGAGGAGGCCCTGTCCCGCAGCAACTTCGACCTGACGGGGGATCCGGGCATGGCCAAATGGGCCGAATGGGGCACCAACCACGTGCCGCTCGAGTTCATCGCGCTGGGGGCCTGATGACCGTGGAACGCACCGGCCCCGCCGCTCGCACCGGCCCCGCCGCTCGCACCGGCCCCGCCGCTCGCACCGGCCCCGCCGCTCGCACCGGCGGCGCGGCACCGCTGCCCGGCGGCCCGCCCACGGGGACCTTCACCCTCACCTCGGATGACCCGGGGCTGGCCTTCGCCACGTACGCCCAGTTGCGTGCCACACACCCGGCGGCCTACACGGAGGACCTGGGCGGGTACTGGGCGCTGACCGGATACCAGGACGTCAGGTCGGCGGCCTCGGACGCGGAGACGTTCATCTCCTCGGTCAAGGCCGTGGTGCCCAGCGATCCCCGGGGAATCCGGCGTCCGCCCCTGAACTTCGACGCGCCCCGGCACACGCCGTTCCGCCGGGCCCTGCACCGGACGCTGGCGCCGGGACGGGTGGCGGCGTTGTCCGAGCGCATCGGCGAGCGGGCCGAAACGCTCTTCGAGGAGTTCGTGGCGGGGGACGACGACGATCTCACCCGAACGTTCGGGACGTTGTTGCCGGCCTACGCCGAGGCGATGTGGCTCAACCTCGATCCCGAGCGGGTCACCTGGCTGGCTCGGACGGCCACCGCCTGGGTGGAGGCCTGGAGGCGCCAGGAGGGGGAGGCGGTCACGCTCCACAGCGAGCGGATGTATGAGGTCGCCCGGTGGCTCGTGGCGGACCGGCGCAGCCACCCGCGGGATCCGCGGGAGGATCCGGCCTCCGCCCTGCTCGCCGAGCGGGTGGACGGCCAGGAGCTGGACGAGGAGCACATGGTCGGGGCGTTGCGCCAGTCCCTGGTGGTCGGCATGGTCGCCCCGCCGCTGTTGATCGGCGGGATGGCCCGGCACCTGGCGGAGGACCCGGAGCTGCACCGTGCGCTGCGGACCGGCGAGGTGGCCATGGAACCGGCGCTGGAGGAGTTCCTGCGGCTGTACACCCCGTACCGGGGATTCGCCCGCACCGTCAGCCGCCCCACCGAGGTGGCCGGTGCACGGCTGGAGCCCAGCGAGCCGGTCACCCTCGTCTATGCCGCGGCCAACCGGGACCCGGCGGAGTTCCCGGACCCGGACCGCTTCGACGCCTCCCGGCCCAATCTGGACCGGCACCTGGGCTTCGGGCGGGGTCAGCACCAGTGCGTGGGCCAGCACCTGGCCCGCGGCATCATCCGGGCTGCGCTGCAGGTGATGGTCCACCAGGCGGACCGGCTGGAGGTGCTGGGGGTCCCGGAGCCGACCCGGATGCCCGAGCTGGGCTACCAGTCCGTGCGGATCCGGGTCCACCGGTGAGCGGGGCCCAGGGCAGGGTCACCCGCCGGGACACCGGGCTGGCCTGGGGGATCAAGGGCAGCTTCGTGGACTACGTGGAGCGGTGGCCGGGGGCCTCCGTGGACCTGGCCCCCGGCACGGGGCGGCTTCCGGATGGCGGGTTCTACTTCACGCCGGACCCGGACCGGCCGGCGGGGGCACGGTGGTTCCGGGGCGGCGTGCGGATGCGGGCCCACGGCGGCCTGCTGGACGTCAGCCTGGCCGACCCCCGGGTGGAGGACCACGGCTCCGGCCACGTCCTGACGGCCGAGACCTGGATCGACGGCCGGTGGGAGCGGGTGCCCTTTGCCGAGCTGCAGTGGCCCGAGTCTCCCGAGCCTGAGACGGCCGGCGTGGGGCATGAGGTACGGATGGTGACCGCCGAGGCCCGCCTCCACCCGGACGCCGTACCGGTCTTCGACGGCACCTATCCGGCAGGGTCGGGGCTTGCCCCGGTCCGGGTGCGGCTCTGACCGAGAACGGGACATCGCAAACAACTTGATATTCTCGGGGGATGGAGCTTGAACGAGACCCGCGCGGCGAGCCGGCCACGGACCGCCTGAACTACACGGCCTACCGCCTCGGCCGGGCGCTGGACCGGTTCACGGAGAACCTGGCGCTCTCCCACGGCGTGACGCTGTCCCAGTTCCTCCTGCTCCAGGTCCTGGGGGAGGGTCAGCCGCTCTCCAACGCCCAGCTGGGCCGGCGTACCTTCGTCAGCGCGCAGGCCGCGCACCTCGTGGCGAACGAGCTGCTGGAGCTGGGGCTGGTGGAGCGCGGCAGTCATCCGACGAACCGGCGGATCCGCCTCATCCAGCTCACGGAGGCCGGCTGGGACCTCGTCCAGGCCTGCACCCGGGACCTCCGCGCCCACGAGCGGCGCCTGACGGAGGTGGTGGGGGATGATCTCGGCAACTCCATCGTCGGGGTCCTGGACCACGCGGCCCGGGAGCTGGCGGGCGGATACTTCGGGGACGACGAGGCGGAGGCGGAGGCCGTCTCCCGCCGCCAGATCACCAGCCGGCCGCGGCACGTCCCGTCCCGGCTGGCGGCCAGCCGCCTGAAGGCCCTGGACCGGGAGGCCGGCGGCACCGCCTGAACTGCCCCAGCCCATCCACTACGGCCGCGTCCGGAGCAGCACCACCACCGTGCAGGCCAGGGCGCTCACGGCGGAGACGGCCAAGGCCACCCGCCCCGAGCTGGCGTCGATCACCCAGCCCATGGCCAGCGCCCCGAAGGGCACCATGCCGTAGCTGCCCAGGGTCATCCAGGACATCATCCGCCCGATGAACCGCGGCGGCACCGACTCCTGGGCGGCCGCGTTGACGATGCCCTGGTAGTAGCCCACGCCGAGCCCCAGCACGGGGGCGGCCACCAGGAACAGCACCAGCGTCGGGGCCGCGGCGTTGAGCGCGAGGGCCGCACCGAACACGGCCGTGGCCGGCACCAGGGACCGCACCGTCACCTGCGCCCGGCGGGCCGCGAGCACCCCTCCGGCCACCGCCCCCACCGCGTTGAGCGTGTGGACGGCCCCCACGGCGGCGGCGTCCCCGCCATAGGACAGGTCCACCGTGGAGGTGAGCACCAGGCCGAAGTTCATGGCCAGCAGGGAGACCACCACGTTCACCACCAGCAGCGTGGCCACGTCCCGGCTCCACCGGAAGGAGGACGACGCCGGCCCGGCCGGGTCCGCGGGACCGGGCCGGCCGCCGTCGGGCCCCACCGGGGTGCGCCAGTGGAGCTCGGCCGGACGGATCAGCCACCGCGAGGCGAAGACCAGCAGGTAGGCCCCGGCGTTGATGAGGATGCAGGCCCCGGCCCCGAGCCCCTGGAAGGCGAGGCCCGCCAGGGCCGGGCCCACCGAGCGGGCGGCGGCCAGAGCGATAGTGCTGACGGACGCCGCCCGGGAGAGCCCGCCGGCGCCCACGAGCTCGAAGATGATGGTCTGCGCCGCGACCCGTTCGAAGGCCTGGACCGTCCCCAGTACCCCGACGAGCCCGTAGAGCGCCCACAGGTCCGGGTCCTGGTTCACCACGAACACCAGCCCGGCGGTGGCGGCGGCGGAGGCCAGGGAGGTCACGAGCAGCACCGTGCGGGGCGCCACGTGTTCCATCAGCCGGCCCGCCGGCAGTCCCAGCAGGAAGATCGGCAGGAACTGGGCGATCGTGATGCCGCTGAGGGCCTGGGCGCTGCCGGTTGCGCCGAGGACCACGAGCTGCAACGCCAGGTTCTGGAACCAGACCCCGGTGTTGGAGATCAGCTGCCCGGTGAAGTACCAGGAGAAGTTCCGGTGCCGGAACGGGCTGCCCACCGTCAGAGGCGGGTGCGGATGAACTCGGCCATCCGCTCGGGGATGCGGGCCGCCGAGCTGGAACGCTGGTCCGCGTTGTTGGCCCGGATCTCCAGCACGGGGATCCCCTCCGCCTCCAGGGCCTCGGTGATGAACCCGCTGCCGGGGGTGTCATCCGCCACGAGGTGCACCACCCCGTCCACACCGTGGCTGAGGGCCTCCTTGACGTACCACTGGGCGGACCACGGCGGCACGTAGAGCTGGTCCGTGATCCCCACGAAGCGGGCGGCCAGCGTCCGCACGGGGTCCTCGCCGTAGCGCAGGTAGCCGTCCGCGGCGATCGCCAGGTACATGGACCAGACGAACACGGCGCCGAACTCCTCCTGGAACCGGGTGTACAGGCCCAGGTCGGACCACAGTCCGCGGCCCACCCACATGAGCCGTCGGCGCTCCCCGGGGCACACGGCCACGCCGTCCGCCACCCGCTGCGCCGTCTCCTCGTACAGGGACCGGGCGGCGTCCACCGCCCACTGGGTGCCGCGCTGCCACTGGGGGGCCATCACCGCCGGCATCGTGTCATTGACCAGCACCGGGGTGGGCCGGGCCGCGGCGATGAGGTCCCGGGTGCGCCGGTTCCACTCGGCCTGCTGGTTGCCCAGGGCCATCACCTCCGCCAGCCGGTCCCGGTCCAGCGTCCGCCCGGTGCGCTCCTCGAGCCAGGCGATGAGGTCCTCGATCTCGCCCTGCAGCAGGTCCAGCCGCTCGGAGCCGAAGGCCTGCTCCCAGTCGCGCGGCACGAGCTCCCACCACCGGTCCGGGACGGGGTCCGCGCCGGTGCGGGAGAGCAGGAACGTCTCCGTGCCGGGGAACCTGCCCCACTGCTCGAAGATCTTGGCGGTGACGTCCCCGCTGCGTTCGGCCACGGCGAAGCGAGGGGTCGGCAGCCCGCCCCACGGGCGCTCGCCGGCCTCGAGGCGCTGCTCGCCCAGCGGCATCGCGTCGTACTGCAGGCTGAAGTCCGGCAGCCCGGCGGCGGCGAGCCGTTCCATGGAGGCCGGCCCGGCCCTCTTGGCCGCGATGATGGAGGACCACCACTGCGTGACCACGTAGGGGATGTCCAGGGCGCGGAACACCTCGTGCGGGGCGTCGGCGTTCACCAGCGCGATGGGCTCGCCCGCGGCGGCCCGCGCGCGCACCGTCTGGAACCAGTCCTTCTGGTAGGCGGTGGCGGCCACGGCGGAGCGGAGTCGGTGATCGGTCACGACGTGGCCTCCTGGGCGTGAATGCGGGAGAGCAGTTCGGCCGTGGCCTCGGGCACGCCGTCGGCGGGAACCTGCACGACGGCGGCCAGCCACCTCCCGCTGCCGGCCAGCGCCTCGCGGTGGTCGGCCAGGTCCCAGGCCGGGCCGTCGTCGAGGTCCCGGACGAGGGCCGCCACGCCGGCGGCGCCGGACGTCTCGACGGCCTCGAGCAGGTGCCGGGTCCGCTCGGCGGCCAGGGAGCGGGCGGCCGCGGGCGAACGCCGGGCGTGGAGTTCGGCCAGGGCACTGAAGGCCTCGGCGGGAGAGGCCGCCTCCGCCGTCCCCCCACCCCCCTCAGGCGCAAAGTGACCTGACCCCCACCGTTGTGACGGGGTGGGGTCACTCTGTGCCTCGGCCGGGGCGGTGCCGGTCGGGACGGCGGTGCCGATCCAGGCGCCCTCACCGGTGTCGTGGTCCTCGCCCACCACCGAGAAGCCGGCCCGCTCGAGCTCCTCGTACACCGAGGGGTCGGGGTGAGAGCTGCCGGTCATGAACACCGGCACGGCGCCGCCGTCGGCCGCCTCCGGGGGAGTCGTCGGGGCGGTTGCAGCGTCCAGGACCGCCTGGATCTCGGCCACCGCCTCCTCCGGTGTCAGCCGGCCGGCGGCCGCGTAGCAGCGCAGGGCGGCGGCCCCGGTCAGGGTCCGGTCCCGCCGTCGGTCCCGCACCCGGTCCAGGGCCTGGCCCAGGGATGTCTCCCGAGCCGCGGCCGCGGCCAGGGTGGCGGCGTCCACCGGGGTCCCGGTGCAGCGGGTGGCGAAGTCCGCTAGGCGCTCGTACTGCCGGGCCACGAAGCGGTTCCGGTGGGCGCCGCCGCCGCGGGGCGTGTCCAGCAGGTGGACGGGGAACGGGAAGCGGCCGCGACCGGCCAGCACACGCAACACGTAGTAGACGCGCAGGTGGGCCATGGAGTCGTTGCAGACCACCAGGCCGGCCAGGTCATCGTGCGCGCCGGACAGCACGCCGTCCAGCACCCGGGCGGCCACGGCGTCGGCGGCCCCGAGGAGTTCTGCCGCCTCCTGGGAGACCTCCCCGCTCCACGCGCCGGACAGGCGCACCGGGGTGGCACCGGCGGCCAGGACGAGCTGGCGGGGAACGTCCGCGCCGACCACCCCGATCCGGGGTGCGGCCGCCGTGGGTGCGGCCGCCGTGGGTGCGGCCACCCGAGGTGCTGGCTCAGGAGTCGCGGTCACAGCACGCCCGAGGAGCGCAGCCCCTCGATCCGGTCGGCGTCATAGCCGAGCGCGTAGAGCACGGACTCGGTGTGCTCACCCAGATAGGGGGCCGGTGCGTCCAGCGAGGTGCTGCTGCCGGAGAGGACCACGGGCAGGCCGGAGCCGAAAAGTCCGTCGAAGTGTCCGAACTTGGGGTGGACCAGGGGGACCACCTCACCGCGGGCCACCACCTGGGGGTCCCGGACGGCCTCGGCCGTCGTCCGGACCGGAGCTGCGGGGGCCCCGTGGGCGGTGAGCGCCTCGAGCACGTCGGCGAGGGGCTGCTCGGCGGCCCAGCCGGCGATCAGCCCGTGCAGGCGATCGGCGTTGGCCACCCGGGCGTCCCGGCTGCCGAAGTCCTCGGAGGTCAGCAGGTCCGGCCGGTCGATGGCCCGCAGCACTCCCGCGGCGAACTGGTCCGTGGGGGCGCAGATGGCAAAGTAGCCGTCGGCGGCGCGGAAGGTGCCGAACGGCGCGAGCCGGGGCACGTAGGCGCCGGTGCGCAGCGGGAAGCCGACCGACTCCAGGGCGTCGAAGGGCTCGCACGCCACCATGGAGGTCAGGGCCCCGAGCATGGACACGTCCACGTGCTGGCCCTGCCCCGTGTGCTCGGCCTGCAGCACGGCGCCCAAGGTGCCGATCACGGCGAAGAGCGGAGCGGAGAGGTCCCCGATGGGCAGGCCGAAGCGCACCGGCGGCTGGCCCGGCTCCCCGGCGGTCATCATGACGCCGCTCAGGGCCTGGACGATGGTGTCCATGGCCTTGCGGTCCCCGTTGTCCGTGCCGGCGCCGAAGCCGCTGATGGAGGTGTAGACCAGCTTCTCGTTGAGGTGCTTCACGGCCGCGTAGTCGATCCCGAGGCGCTTGGTCACCCCCGCGCTGTAGTTCTCCACCACGATGTCCGCCTCGGCGATCAGGTCGAACAGCACCTGCCGGCTCTCGGGGTGCTTGAGGTTCAGCGTCATGGACTCCTTGCCGCGCCCGCGCAGCATCATGGAGACGGACATGTCGTCCTCAGAGGTCCGGCGCACGCTGAGGCCGTCCGCGGTGACGTAGGGGGAGTTGTTGCGGGAGGAGTCGCCGCCGCGAGTGGGGTTCTCCACCTTGATCACCCGGGCGCCCAGCCCGGCCAGCAGCAGCGTGGCGTAGGGGCCGGCGAGGGCCGTGGTCAGGTCGATCACGGTCTTGCCCGCCAGAGGTCGGTTCTGGGTGCTCATCGGGGTGTCTCCTCCAGGTGGATGGTCAGTCGGTCCCCGGTCCAGTCCAGGACCGTGTCCAGGCCGGCGTCCCGGGTGATGGTCTTCAGGTAGTCGCCCACGGCCTCGCCGCCCTCGGCCCGGGACAGCGGGACCGGTCGCGCGTCGTCGTCGATCCAGCAGGGGATGGCCTCCGCGTCCACCGTCCCGTCCGGGCCCAGGGTGATCGCGGCGATCACGGTGTTCCGGCTCTCGGGGTGGAAGGGGTACTCGGGCATCTCCGGGTCCGGCTGGAAGCCGAACAGCCGGATCCGTTCCCGCGCCCAGGCCCGGCGCTCGGGGGAGTCGTCCGGCGCCCCGCCCAGGGCCTTCGTCACGGTGGCGAAGTTGCCGAGCCCGTGGAAGATCGGCCGGCCGCGGTAGGCCTCGATCCCCTTGAGGATGTGGGCGTGGTGGGCGATCACGGCCACGGCGCCGGCGTCGATGGCCGCGTGGGCGATCTCGTACTGGTACTGGGCGATCTCCACCGGTTGGTGGACCAGGCCCTGGTGCAGGGACACGACGACGGCCGTGCCCTCGCGCGCCTGGCCAGCCACCCGCTCGGTGAAGGCGGCCAGGGACCGCGGCTCGGCGAAGGTGTAGGTGCGCGGAGGCCCGCCCGGGTTGGCGCCGCGGGGCTCGTAGTGGGTGACGACCTCGATCCAGGCGCAGCCCGCCTTGGCGCTGCCCGCCCAGGACTCGCGCGGCCCCACGCAGTTGACGCTGAGCACCACGATCCGGTGGTCCCCGTGCTCGGCGACGGCCGGCTCCCACGCCTCCTCGAGGTTCCGGCCGGCGCCGGTGGTGGCCAGTCCCCGGTCCCGGCAGTGCTGACGGGTGTCCTCGATGCCCTGCTCGCCGGAGTCGTAGACGTGGTTGCCGGCCAGGGTCAGGACGTGGAACCCGGCGGCGGCCACGGCGTCCAGGGCCGAGGGTGGCGCCGGCACGGCGGGCACGTCCGAGGACGTGGTGGCCGTGGACTCGGTGTGCGGCACCTCGAGCTGGCCGATGACCAGGTCCGCCCCGGCCAGCACGGGGGCCGCGGCGGCGAACAGGGACGTGGTGTCCGCCCGCTCCAGGACCAGGTCCCCGGTGGCCATCAGCGTGGTCGTTCCGGTCACGGCTGCCGGGCCCCGTTCTCCCGGTCGGTCTGACGGCCGGTCTCGCGGCCGGTCTCGCGCTCGGCTCCTTGGTCGGCGTTCGCGCGCATCGAGCGGGCCAGGAAGGAGCGCAGCCGGTCGGTCTGCGGGTCGCGGAAGAACGCCTCGGCGGGACGGTCCTCGATCACCCGGCCCTCGGCCATGAAGATGCAGCGGTCCGCGACCTCGCGGGCGAACTCCATCTCGTGGGTGACCACCACCATGGTCCGCCCGGTGGCCGCCAGGGCCTGCATGGTCTGCAGCACCTCGTCGATCAGCTCCGGGTCCAGGGCGCTGGTGGGCTCGTCGAAGAGCAGCACGCGGGGCTCCACGGCCACGGCGCGGGCGATGGCCACGCGCTGCTGCTGGCCGCCGGAGAGCTGCCGCGGATAGGCCGTGGCCTTGTCCGAGAGTCCCACCTTGGCCAGCAAGTCCAGGGCCTTCGCCTTGGCCTGTGCCGGGGCGATGCCGTGGACGGCGATGGGGGCCTCGGTGACGTTGCGCAGCACGGTCCAGTGCGGGAACAGGTTGAACTGCTGGAACACCATGCTCATCCGCCGGCGCTGGGCCCGGACGCCGGCGTCGGTCAGGGGGCGCAGGGTCCTGCCCTGTTCGAAGCCGAGCAGCTCCCCGTCCAGGTACATGGCGCCGCCGTCGATGCCCTCGAGCTGGTCCAGGCACCGCACGAGGGTGGACTTGCCGGAGCCGGAGGGGCCCAGGATGGCCACCACCTCGCCCTCGTTGACGGTCAGGTCGATGCCGTCCAGGGCCGTCAGGTCCCCGAAGCGCTTGCGCAGCCCCACGACCT
Source organism: Citricoccus sp. I39-566 (assembly GCF_031432995.1). Lineage (GTDB taxonomy): Bacteria > Actinomycetota > Actinomycetes > Actinomycetales > Micrococcaceae > Citricoccus > Citricoccus nitrophenolicus_A. Next base: position 246,126 of record NZ_CP133842.1, on the reverse strand, counting down.
CGAGGACGGGGGCGCCGGGGTCCGGGGTGGCGCCGTCCCGGCGGTCGGGTGCCGTGGTGATCTGGGATCCGTTCATCACTGGTTCTCCTCGTTCCGGACCGCTGCCGTGGTACTGCTCGGGCCGGCGTCGGGCCCTTGCTGTGCGGTGGCCTTAGGGGCGGTGCGCGTGGCACCGCGGCTGTAGTAGTCCTCGACCTTGCGCTGGAAGAAGGTCAGGACGGTCACGGCCACGAGGTACCAGATCACGGCCACGATGAGCATGGGGACCACGTCATAGGTGCGGTTGTAGATGACCTGCACGGCGTGCAGCAGATCGCCCATGGCGATGACGCTGACCAGGGAGGTGCCCTTGAGGGTGGCGATGACCTGGGAGCCGGTCGGGGGGATGATGACCCGCATGGCCTGCGGGAGCACGATCCGGGTGAAGGAGTGCCAGCGGCTGAAGCCCATGGCCGCGGAGGCATCATGCTGGCCCTGGTCCACCGAGAGGATTCCCGCGCGGATGATCTCCGCCATGTAGGCGGCCTCGTGCAGGGACAGGCCGATGATGGCCGCGGTCAGCGGGGTGATGAGGTCATTGGTGGACCAGCTGAAGAGTTCCGGGCCGAACGGCACGCCCACGGAGATCCGGGGGAGCAGGTAGGCCAGGTTGAACCAGAAGATCAGCTGGACCAGGGGCGGGACCCCGCGGAAGAAGCCCACGAAGGCCATGCAGGCCATCCGCACGGGCCAGTAGTCGCTGAGCTGGCCGGCGGCCAGGAGGGTGCCCAGAGCCGTGCCGAGCACCATGGCCACCACCATCAGCAGGACGCTGGTCACCAGGCCGAGCAGCACGCTGGGGTTGAAGAGGTACTCGGCGACGATGTCCCACTCGAACCGCTCGTTGGTGATGAGGAAGGACGCGATCCCGAAGACCACGAGGGCCAGCAGGACGGTGCCGAGGATGCGCAGCGGCCTGACCCTGGGACGGGCCTGGGCCACGTCCACGGCGTCGGTGCGGACGGCGGGCGGGGACGGGGCGGAAGGTGACATCTGGGTCTCCGTGAGGGTCATTCGCCGGACTCGGTCATCGGGTTGAGGGTCGGGGCGTCCACCGTGACGTCGTCCAGCTCCCACTCGGACATGATCCGGTCATACTCGCCATTGGCGAAGATGCCCTCGAAGGCGGCCAGCATGGCCGGCGCCAGCTCGTTGTCCTTGGGCATGAACATGGCCAGCTGGTCCACTCCCGCGCCCTGCTCGTCCGACTGCACCACGAACTCGAAGGTGCCCTCATCCTGGGCCTGGAGGTCGAGCGCGGCGGTCTGGGTGGTGCCCGCGTAGTCGGCGCGGTCCGACTGGATGGCGAGGATGGTGGAGTTGGTGTCCTCGAGGCCCAGGAACGTGGGCGCCTCGAGCCCGTTGTCCGAGCACCACTGGGTGTAGTGCTCCAGCTGGCTCTCGGTGACGGAGCCCGTCACCCCGGCCACCCGGGCGCCGCAGACGTCCTCGGGAGCACCGAGCTCGTCCTGGCGCTCGGTCAGGTACAGGTAGGAGGTCCGGGTGGTCATCCACACCACGGCGTCGAAGTCCTCCTCGCGCTCCGCGGTGGTGCGGACCGGGCCGTTGAAGGCGTCGTAGCGGCCGGACAGCATGCCGGTGAGCATGGCGTCCAGGCCGGAGGAGGTCTGGATGGCGAACGGCACGCCCAGCTGCTCCGCGAGGGCCGCCTGGATGTCCGGATCGATCCCCGTGATCTCCCCGTTCTCCTGCAGGGTGCGGTACGGCGGGTGCGTGTCACCGGCGATGTTGATGACCCCGGCGTCCTGGATGGCCTCCGGAAGCTGGTCATAGACGGGGGCTTCCGTGTTGACCGTGGCCGTGGTGGCCTCGGCCGGGCTGGCCGTGGAATCGGTGCTGCCGCCGCCGGCGGAGCAGGAGGCGAGGGCGAGCATGGCCGCGCCCGCCAGGACTGTGGTGCTGAGACGGCTGAGCTTCATGGTGATCTCCCGGGTGAGTGAGGTGCATCACGGATGGAATGTTCGATGAGAATATCATGCGACTTGATATTAATCACGGCGTAGTTCTCTCGATGCGCAGCGCAGGCCATGTATTCCGGCCATTCCGGGCTGGGTGTCCATGGGGAATCGTGGTTACAAGGTTTTGTCCATGATGCAGAACGTCAAGGAAAAGGGGGCGGGAGGGCAGGGAGTGAGCTCGGCCGAGGGGCGGTCAGGCTGCCCCGCCTACGCCCCTCGGTGGCGGGTCACAGGACCGCAGAGGCAACCGCCCGCGCCGGGACGTGCGGTCGACCGCGAGTAGCTTGCGGGGATCGGGTCGGCCCTGGGGTGCCGCGGCCGCTGGGGAGCGGCCCTTGGCGCGTCAGTCCTGGAAGGAGAAGGTGATGTCGATGTCGGGGTCGATGCCGGCCACGATCTGGCTGTAGAAGGACTCCGCCTGCTCCTTGAGGTCATCCTCGTGCTGGGCGACGTACTCGTCCTTGTTCTCGTCGCTGAGGATCTCGTTGGCCAGGTCGAGCTCGTCGGCCTTCGGAGTCACCCAGCGGAAGGCACCGCCGTCCTCCTGCGCCGAGGCGAACTTCACGGCGTCGTGGCCGATGAAGGTGAACTCAGGGATGGTGATGGCGAACGAATCCTCCCCGGTGGGTTCGATCGTCACGCCCTCACCGTCGATGCCCAGTTTGGCCTGGAAGGAGTACGGGATCACCGTCGTGCGGTCGGTCCAGGGAATCTGCAGTGCCGCCTGATCGAAGAAGCGGATATCAGCCCCGGAATCCTCGTGTTCGTGCATGCCCTGGATGCCCAGTTCCAGGAGTGCGACTTCCTGAATCTCAGTGACGGATTCGATGATCTGGGTATCACGATCCTCGGTACCGTCTCCGAAGATTCCCCCTGGCAATACGTAACCGGCCGCGACGGTCCCCGCGACGCCGATGAGGGTCCCAAGGCCGAGGCCGGGGAGGAAACGCGTGGTGGAGGTCCTCACGAGGGTCCCTTGCTTTCTCGAGAATGAATGGTGATGGTTTCAGCCGGTTGATCGGTGATCGGTTTGATCAGGGTATTCGGAAACTCACCCGAACATCGTTGTGGTGTCTTGTATGCACCGTAGGAGGACGCGGGGACGCAGTTTGGAACCCGACGGCCACGGTGACCGAAGCCGCATAGGGGGACCAGATACCGCACGCCTTTTGAGAGGACATCTGATGGCGGATACCACCACGGAACCGGAAAACTCATCCACGACGATGGCTGAGAAGGCGTCCGACCAGCTTCTGAAGATGGTCGGTTCGGTGATCGACTCGGGCGTCGGGCCCATCTCCGGGTCGATCCAGTGGGCGGAGGACCGGTTGTCCCGCGTGCAGCGCGAGCGCTACGTGGCCAATGACGGGCCGATGCGGAAGTTCGACCCGGAAGCCCGCGAAGATATCGAGAAGACCATCAGACGACTCATTGTGGAGTCAGTGGAGGCGGCCGGCGTCAATGGCCTCGTGACCGGTCTTGGCGGGTTCATCATGATGCCCGTGGCCGTTCCCGCGAATATGGCTGGTGCCTTGGTCATCAACGCCCGGTTGGCTGCTGCCATCGCCTACCTGCGGGGCTACGACCTCAAAGATCCGCACGTCCGAACGGTAGCGACGCTGATCGCGGTGGGTTCGAATGCCCAGCAGGTGGCCAAGACCGTGGGAATCAAGGTCGGCCAGAAGCTGGCGATGGAGGCGATCAAGAAGATCCCGATCGCCGTGATCCGTCAGGTGAACCGCAAGGCGGGTTTCATGCTTCTGGCCAAGTACGGGACCAAGCGGTCCGTGGTGACCTTGGCCAAGGGGATCCCGCTTGTCGGTGGAGTGGCCGGTGGGGCCGTGGATGGGACCATGACCACCCTGATCGGCCGGACCGCCAGCACCATGTTCCCTGCCGACTGATACTCAACCCGGCGAAGAGGACTTCGACGCGCACCCGCGGTCGCTCGGCTGGATTCCGGCTGGCTTCACAGGTCGATCACGAGCTGGAAAACAGCGCTGACCATCCCGGCCACCGCAGCGGTGCAGAACCTGCTCGACGGAGGTGGCGGTCCGGTCCTGCGCGCCGGAACGGGACCTGTTCCTGGACGAGCGGGAAGGGACCTCGTTCCGACGCAATGCCACCAACCTTCAATTCAGGCGACCGTTGCTGAAGGTTACTCGTAAACCTTTGGTAACGTGACGGAATGATCACACCCATGGGCCACGAGGGAGCGTCTCCCTGGGCCGTGGGGTGGGAAGACGTCGACTGGCCTGCGCCCATCGACCACAGCGTCTCGCGGCGTCAACAGTTGGCCAGTCGTGGGCCCTATCGGGCAGCAGTCCCACCGTTCATCGCCGATCTATCGGTGGAGTTGGGTTCCGCCTCAGCAACAGAAGCTGCCGAGGCGACCATGGAGCTGGTCCGCTTCGACGCCGAGGTGCAGCAGGCCCTGGGGGTCGGCGGCGCAGAGGTAGGCCCTCTGAGTGCCGTCCTGCTCCGCACTGAGTCCGCCTCCTCATCGCAGATCGAACAGGTCACCGCCGGCGCGAGGGCGTTGGCGCTGGCCGCGCTCGGGGAATCGACCGGACCGAACGCCGCCTTGGTCGCCTCCAACGCGCGGGCCATGGAGCGTGCCATCGCTCTTTCTGAGGGCATCACCACTGACGGGATCGTCGAGGTGCAACAGGTGCTTCTGGGAGACGGTGTTCCCGGGGTCACGGGGGCGTTTCGTGATGGTCCGGTCTGGATCGGTGGACGGGGATCCTCGCCGCACACGGCCACCTTCGTGGCGCCTCGTCGGGAGCGCGTGCCAGAGCTGATGGAGGACCTTGTGGCCTTCACCCGGCGGGCCGATCTGGCCCCCTTTGTGCAGGCGGCGGTGGCGCATGCCCAGTTCGAGACGATCCATCCCTTCTCCGACGGCAATGGCCGTACCGGCCGCGCCCTCGTCCACGCACTGTTGCGTCACTACGGCGTCACCCGCCGCGTGACCGTCCCGGTGTCTGCGGGGCTGCTGGCGAACGTCGGCTCCTACTATTCCGCACTCGGGGCGTATCGGGAGGGCGACCTGGATCCCATTGTGGCCGAGTTCACCGGGGCCGCCTTCATAGCGTGCGCCCATGGACGGGTCTTGGTCCGGGCGCTGGAGGAACTCCTGGCGGACTGGACCGAACGGATCACCGCCCGTTCCCACGCAGCGGTCTGGCGGGCACTGCCCGTTGTCGTCTCGCAGCCGGCCGTGACCGCGCAGTTCCTGGCGGAACGGACGGGCGTCTCGGAGCCAGCGGCCACGCATGCTGTGAAGCAGATGGTGGAGGCCGGCATCCTCGTCCCGGTGGGGGACCGGAAGCGCAATCGGGTGTGGACCGCGGACGAGGTCCTGGGCCTGTTGGATGACTTCGCGCTCCAGTCAGGCCGGCGTCAACGGGGTCGTTGACGTGAGGCTGGCGGTTGTAGCGCCTACTACCAGACGGACAACCACTCCTGCTCATAACGACCGAAACCGGTCATGTCCGCTCCTCGCTGCTGCAGGATTGCACCGAGGAGGTCAACAGGGTTCTCCCCAGACCTCCCACTCTCCAGAACGTCCACGGACTAAAGGTGGCTTCGGAGCGCTGCAGCGCCGGACAGGACCCGAGTCGCCTTCCCCTCCGGCACGGGCGGCTGAGGTTCGACGTGCAACTCAACTCGTGGGTGTGAGTACAGGACACAGGTCCAGAACCACGGTCGGCGGATGTCATCGGCTACCAGCCTGTCCTTGAGCTGGACGGCGTGGCGCCGAACCTGGGACCGCGGAGAGGAATCGTTGGTGTGGGTCCGTACCAGCAGTTCGTCCTCGTCAGAGTTCGAGGAGGGCCGGTTCTGGTCCCTCCGGCGCCCCGTGCAGACCTGAACGGCGAAGGACTTCTCCAGCGGTTTCTCGTCCAGGATCGGCCCGAAGGCGGGACTGACGGTGCTGGGCAGTCGGCCATCGAAGACGAGCTGCTTCCAGTACTTGTTCTCGATGATCATCGCGAAGGAATCAGTCAACAGCACGTGATCGAGTTGCGCGACGAAAGGCTTGTCGGGGTGACCGCCTGCCGCAAGGAACTGGACGTTGGTGGCGAGGACGCCGTGGAGCCCGAGAGACCTGCAGGAATCCAGAATGAGCGCCCGTGAGACCAGATCCTCCTTGATCGGTGGGGACGCCGCCAGCCGGAAGGCGTCCGCACGTTGAACCGCACCCTGGTGCTCTTCCTCCAGCGCCGCCAGCTGACGGCGATGCTCCTCGACGGTGTGCTCACGTTCCCGGCTGTGTTGTTCAGTAAGTTCAGCGAAGTGCTGGTCACGCTCCCGCGTCCGAACGGCGGCCGTGCGATCCATGACTCGCAGGCGACGGACGAAAAGCATAGACATCACGACGACGGCCACGAGCAGGACCGCGATGACGAACCACAGTATCCATCTCTCTGTCATGGGCCCAGTAGATCAGGTGGGCCAGACAAGGAACGAGGCGTTGCCGTGATTAACCCGCCAGCACCGCGATCAACGCGGTCAGCATCCCGGCCACCGCCACCAGTGAGATCGGCACCGCGAGGGCCCATTCGCGACGTGAGCCGGTGGGTCCGAGGATGGGCAGTTTCATCCGGCCGCCGCTGCTCCACAGCTCCTTCACCACCGGGATGCGCGTGAATATCCGCGGGGGCTTCAAGGTGGCTGGCCAGAGCAGGTTGCAGCCACCGTCGGTGAGCATGTCCCCGGCCACGTGGACTGCCGTCCCCAGGGCCACGGCCGCCACGAAGAGCTGACCCTGATCGCCCAGTCCGATGGTCACCAGCGCGCCGAGGGGGGCGGCTACCAGCCACGGGGCTTTGCGGGCACGGTCCGGGATGAACTTCAGGGCCTTGGTGGCGAAGGACGCCAGCAGCACGGTCCCCAGGCCGGCGCCGAGCTGCACGGTGCCGGTGGTGGTGGGCATGGCCAGTAGCGAGAGCATCCACGCGAGCACGGTGAAGGCTGCGAGACCGAGCAGCGAGTGCGTGCCGTTGCGATGCCCGCCGGCCAAGGCGCCCACCACCCGGCAGATCCACTCGGACACCGGCGGCAGCGCGTGGGCGATCGAGGCGCTGCGGTGGTCGGCATCCGGAAGCAGGGCCGCACCCGCGGCCACGATGGCCCCGGTCAGCACGCCCAGGTCCGTGATCCCGCCCAGCAGCCCGAATCCCAGCGGGACAACCTCGGGCATCACCAGTGCCGAGCCCGGCCCGAGAGGCCCGACGCCGGCCAACGGCCCGAGCGGGACCGCATAGTCCGCAGCGAGCAGCACCCAGACCGCCGCCCCACTGGCGGCGTGGTGCGGTCCCATCATGGGTGGAGGTCCTTCCGGTCAGGCGCACTGGTGAACGACTAACCATCAGACCACGAGCCGCAGACGGGTTAAGGACAGACTTCACGTCAAGGTCGTGGACATCCGGACATCAAGTACTGGGGCAGGGGAGGACAAGGCTGATCCGCATGGTTCAAGGGCAAGCGAGGCTTGGCCATTAAATACTGCGGTGAAACACGATTAAGTCCGTCGAGTTCCGACGAAGCACGTGATGCCCATCAGGCAGAGCGCCCCGCCGGCTTGGTGACGTCTGCGTCTTCTAGGCTGATCGGTCCTCGTGTGACCTTTGAACCGACGAGTTGTGCTCATGTTCGCCGACGATCTGCAGAATACGTTCGGGTACTGCCTGCTCCTGCTTCTTGGCAATAGCAATGTAGGCATGTGCGGCCGCACGCCTGTTCCGCAGGTAGCGGCTGCGGAGCGCCTCCTGAGAGATCTTCTTAGCCACGAGTGGTCCTGTTCGATTGACGATTGGCGACGTTGCTAGCCGAGTCGCTGTCTACATTGTCTATCTCGGAGGGTACTCCAAGCACGGTTCCGAGGGCATCCAACGCGAAGGATCGCGCTTTTTCGCTCGGCGCATTCTCGCCGAGGTAATCCAGCATGATAATGGCTGCATATGCGTCCTCATCAACCAGGAGGCGGGTATTGGCGTCGATGACGTCGACATCCAGTTCGAAGGAATCGTTGCCCGCATCTTCAGAGACTTCTGAACCCGAGAGAAGTCGGTCCACCGCCCAGCGCGCGTTCTCCCACCACTGTGCTTCCAGCGCCGTGTCGCGGGCCATGTTGGAAGCTTCGAGTGCTGTACGTCGGGATGTGTCTGCTGAACGTGAGACTCCCCGATAGGCGATCACGGCGGCGACAAGAGCGGCAACACCGCCGAGGCCGGCGCTCGTGGAGAACCCGTATCCCCAAGCAAGAAATGCATGCAGGGGAATCGGCCAGGCTGAATGCACCATCATGCCAATGACACCGCCAGCCGCGAATGCCACGACGATCCACATCCAGAGAAGCCACGCTGGCCTTCGGCGATGTCCATTGGTTGCTGCCAACTCGACCCCCTGCTGAGGCTTAGCCATGTGCTGTGCTGTGCTGTGGGACACCTTGCCTCACGGCGCAGACGAGATAAGGGTGAACTCGACAGTGGTGAACGAGAGCGGCGCCGGGCTGGGCTATTGGGACGCGGCATGACATCGCCGTGGTTGAGAGGGCATGCCATCATCGAAGGACCGAGCCCGGTGCTAGGACACCGGACCGGCCCCGCCCCTCAAGGAGTCGCGCCATGGCACCGGATATCGCCGTTGAGTTGCAGGACGCCGTCCTCACCGTCACCCTGAACCGTCCTGCGAAGAAGAACGCGTTGACCGAGGAGATGTACGGCGCGCTTGCCGACGCGATCGTCCGTGCGGAGACCGATCCGCAGGTCAGGGTGGTCCTGCTCCGTGCCGAAGGTGACCTCTTCAGCGCCGGCAATGACATCGCGGACTTCTCCCGGCTGGCTGCCCGGATCGCCGACCAGACCGCTCACCTGGCTCCCGACCAGACGGCCACCGAAACCCCGGGCGCCCCAGCGAACGGGCCGGCGTCGGGCATCACCGGGCGGATGAACGTGTGGCGCTTCCTCCGCGCCCTGGCGGCCAGCACCACGCCGATCGTCGCCGCGGTCCAGGGCCAGGCCGTCGGGGTGGGGACCACGATGCTCCTGCACTGCGACTACGTGATCCTGGCCGAGGGAGCCGCGCTCATCACCCCGTTCGTGGACCTGGCGCTGGTGCCGGAGGCCGCATCGACCGTGTTGCTGCCCCAGCGCATCGGTCACGCCCGCGCGTTCGGCATGTTCGCGCTCACCGAGCCCCTCTCCGCCGCGGACGCCGTGGCCTCGGGTCTGGCGAACCGACTGGTCCCGGCGGAGGCTCTCCACGAGACCGCGCAGCAGGTGGCCGCCACGCTGGCCGCCAAGCCGCCGGGGGCGCTCGCCGCCACCAAGCGCCTCATGCGGGACGCGGCCGGATTGACAGTCATCATGGACCGCGAGGTCGCCGAGTTCACCGGGCGACTGGCCAGCCCGGAGGCCCGCGAGGCCTTCACCGCTTTCGCCGAACGCCGGAAGCCGGACTATTCCCGGTTCTCGTGAGCCGGGCCTGACCCTGGCCTGAGCCCGGCGCGGCCGGCCGGTCAGAACATCCCGGCGACCCGGCCGATGATGCCCAAGACCACGAAGATCAGAACCAACGCCAGGATGACCACCAGCCAGGTCTTGTTCTTGGCGCCGACGCCGGGCTGGTCCACATCGAGTTCGTTGTTGGTGGGGCCCACGCTGGCGCCCTCAGCGGGCGGGGTGTCGCCGTCGATGCTGTGCCCTGACGTCTCACGGGTCGCGTCGGCCGCCCTCTCCGGGTGATCTCGGGTCTCTTCGGGATCGATGTTTGCCACGGATGCCTGCCTTCTGCCATCGGTCGTGCGGGGCGTGCGTACGGCAAGGGTAGCAATGCTGCCTCGCCCCTGACTGCGTGGCGTCGGGCCCTACCGCTTGAAGTCCATTTCCTCCAGCCGGGTCTGGAAGGTCCGGCCGCTTTCCCAGGGGTTGGCGCCCGGGGCGACCTCCGGCGTCGGGATGTCCGCGCGCGAGGCGCGCTGGTGGGCGGTGGAGAGGCCGAGTCGGCTGTCGCGCTGGCGGATGAGCTCCTGGTCGGCCTGCCCGTCGCCGGTCAGTCCCATCATGAGTTGGGGGATGCCGTAGGGGAAGTCATCGCGGTCGTACTGCCAGGTGTGGAAGGTCTTGCCGTAGGTGGTCACGAGGTCCATGAAGTAGGCGTGTTCGGCCAGCTCCGGGACACCCGGGGCGGCCAGGACGCCGGACTTCACCTCGTAGTGGTGGCTGTGCCAGAGCCGCTTCTCGTCCTCGGGCAGGGACAGGAAGCGCTCCTCGGTGGTGATGTACTCGATGCCGATCAGGCGGGCGTCGGGCGCGTTCCGGTCGAAGATCACGCACTGGTGTAGGTCATGGCGTAGGTGGATGCAGAAGTGCGAGGCCTCCACCTGCCGGCCCATCTCGTCGGCATACATGTGCAGGCCGTTGAGGTAGGTGCTCATGGCCTCCAGCGGGTACTTCGGCTGGATGAGGCCGGAGGCCAGGTCCAGTGCGCGGTGCTTCAGCGGGTGCCCCTGGCCGACCTTGGCGGCGGTGACCACCTTGCGTCCGACGGCGGCGCTGACGGCGACTCCGAGTCCGGCGGCGAAGCCGAGACCCATGGATTTCAGCTGAGTTGGTCCCATACGGCCACCGTACTCATCGGGACGGCGGAGCACACGGGTTGGGCGGTCACGGGAGGGATCAGCAGGATTCCGGCCAGCCCCCTTCACCGCGCGGAGAGCGCCGCCTCGATCGCCGGGCGCATCTTCTCGGGTCCGGTGGTCGGGGCAAATCGCTCGAGGACCTGCCCGTCGCCTCCCACGAGGAACTTGGTGAAGTTCCACTTGATGGCCCCGCCGAGCAGGCCGGCGGTCTCCCGGCGCAGCCAGACGAACAGGGGATGGGCACCGGCGCCGTTGACGTCCACCTTGGCGAACATGGGGAACTCGACCCCGTAGTTCAGTTGGCAGAACTCACTGGCCTCGGCGTCCGTGCCGGGTTCCTGGTGGGCGAACTGGTTGCAGGGGAAGCCCAGCACCACCAGCCCCTGATCCCTGTACTCGGCGTAGAGCTCCTGCAGGCCCTCGTACTGGGGCGTCAGACCGCACTTGCTGGCGGTGTTGACCACCACGGCGACCTGCCCGGCGTAGTCGGAGAGCGGCTGCTGGTGGCCGGCCACGGTGGGGGCCGTGAAGTCGTGCAGGGTGGTCATCAGTCCTGTACCACGTTCACGTGCACGTCGATGTTGCCGCGCGTGGCGTTGGAGTACGGGCAAACCTGGTGGGCCTGGTCGGCAAGCTCCTGGGCCTGCTCGGCGGGGAGGTTCGGCATGACCACCTCGAGGGTGACCTCCAAGCCGAACCCGCCGGCGTCGTTGGGGCCGATGCCCACCCGCGCGCCGACGCTGGACTCGCCCAGGTCCGCCTTGGCCTTGCGGGCCACCATCTGCAGGGCGGAGTGGAAGCAGGCCGCGTAGCCGGCGGCGAAGAGCTGCTCGGGGTTGGCGCCGTCACCGGAGCCGCCCATCTCCCGCGGGGTGGCCAGGTCCAGGCTGATGGTGCCGTCCGCGGTCTGAGTGCGGCCGTCGCGGCCACCTCCGGTGGCCAGGGCCTCGGCGGTGTAGATCGTCTGCATGGTTCTCTCCTTGCGGTGGGCGGGATGGGGTAGGTGTGCGTGGGTTGGTCAGCCGGCGGCCACGAAGCGCCGGGAGAGGTCGCGCAGGGCGAGCAGGTCCGCGCCGGAGAGCCCGACGGCGTCCAGCAGGCACCGCTGGACGTCCACCGCGCGCTCGCGCAGGGCCTCGCCGGCGGCGGTCAGGCGGACGGTCACCCGGCGGGAGTCGGTGGTCTGGCGCTCGCGGGCGATGAACCCGTGCTCGTCCAGGCGACGCAGCAGCGGCGAGAGTGTGCCGCTGTCCAGGTGCAGCCGTTCACCCAGGGCCGAGACGGTCTGGCCATCCTGCTCCCAGAGCACGAGCAGCACCAGGTACTGCGGGTAGGTCAGTCCCAGCTCGTCCAGCAGCGGACGATAGGCCTGTTGCGCGGCGCGGGCCGCTGAGTACAGGGCGAAGCAGACCTGGTCCTCCAGGCGGAGGGTCGGTTCGGTGGCTGTGCTCATGGTAGAAGTGTTGTGCACAATTCAGTTGTGCACAAGGGGAAAATCCACAGTCCCTTCAAGAATGGTGCCCCGCGTGGCTCAGCGGGGAATCCGGACGGTGCTGGTCAGCGTGGTCAGGCTCGGGAACCTCGGGGTGGAACTGAAGCCGAAGTCTGCCGGTGGGTCCAGGTCCGTCAGGGCGCCCAGGTCCTCCCCGTCCCACGCCGCGCGCGAGGAGGCGAGGCGATGCAGGTCCCGGGCCGCATACCACTCGGTGCGGTCGTTGCCGGCGGTGCCCACGGTCCGCACGCCCGGCATCACCACGCGGGCTACCCGGTCCGTGAGTCTCGCCATGGTCAGGCTCGATCCCACCGGTCCGGGCACCGCGCGCAGCAGGTGCCCCAGTGGCACGCGCCGGCCCACGTCGAACGCCCAGTCCAGCGGGCCCGCGGTGACGTGCCAGCTCGAGCCGGCGGCAGCGCCGGCGTCGGGCCCCTGCACCCGGACCGGCACCTGCCGGACCTCGTCAAAGGTGTACGTGGTGGAGACGAAGTCCGCCACCCAGGCGTCCGGGGCCAGCAGGATGCGGTGCCCGTCCGGGCGCTGGACCATGACGTCCGCGAAGGGCCCGTGCGGCGACCTGGTCCAGCACCCGAGCACCAGTCGGGTCCCGCCCGCGGTCCCGGCGCCGGCGATGTGACCGGTGAACCGCAAGCGCGTCCATCGACGCCTCGCACCGCGCTCCCGTTGAGTCATCAGATCCTTCCTCCCGCAGCCCGTGGCACTCTGTCCATCCACTGATGGTCCATCCCCTGATGCTCGCCGCCAGGTTCCCGGACCACAAGACCGTCGGCTGATCGGCTGGGGCGGGTGGCATGGGGCAATTCGTGGGAGAATCATGACCATGGGTGACCGAGACACGAGGACGCTGCTGTCCGATGCGCTCCAGATCCTTAAGGGCACGGACGCCGATGACAGTCGGGTCAAGGCGCGGGGCCGCCGCGCGCACGCCCGCGTCCTGGCCATGATCAACTTCGCTGACGAGACTGCGCGGCTCAGCCGCGAGCAGCGCATCGCCAACCTGTTGATGCTGGCCAAGATGGATCACGAGGACTCGCAGTGGGCCCTGGATGAGGCCCGCGCCATGCTGCACGAGAAGAAGAAGTAGTCAACGACGCCGGCAGGGCACCTTCCGAAGGTCGGCGCCGGTCCCGCCTCAGGCCGGCTTGGTGGCCTTGCCGTCCAACCAGAGGGTGTCCGATGCATCGCTGTGGCTGCCCGTGGTCCCCACGTGCTTCGCATCGATCTGGGGGCCCTTTGTGATGACGTGGACCAGGGCCATGCCGTGGCCGCGGCCGAGCCCGTAGTCGGCCTTGAGCCACTCGAGGATCTCGGCCGCCTTCACCGAGTCATTGTCATAACCCCTGCTCCGCGCGATCTCCAGCAGCTGGCGAGGGGTGAGGCCGGTCTTGTCCTCGATGGTGTCGAGGTAGGCCTGGAAGGACATGGGGCTCCTGAGGGGGTCGATCCTGGGGTGGTGGCCCTCATTGTCTGTGGGGGACGGGGGAGAGCGCCAGACCTCCGGCCTGCAGCGAGAACAGGCCTGCAGGCCGGAGGTCCTTGGTGTCCGGAATGATCAGAGTCCGGTCTGGCTCACGCCGTACTCGGCCTGCTCGGGGGTGAAGCCCTCGAAGATGAGCTGGTCCACCAGCCCGGCGCGGGAGAACGAGGTGAAGTCGAGGTAGCTGGCGGCGGACTTGGCGGCCTGCTCGTTCCAGTCGACCTCCACTCGGTCCACTGCCCAGGTAGCGTCCGCGGTGGAGTACTCCTCGAACTCCAGCTGGCCGATCAGCCCGGTGCGGGAGAACGCCGTGAAGTCCAGGTAGTTCTGGGCGGACCGTAGGGCGTTCTGCTGGCTGAGCGTTCCGGCTTCGGCTTCCGCCTCGGCCGCTGCTTCTTCGGCAGCACGAGCCTCCTCGGCGGCCTGGGCCTCGGCCTCCGCCTTCTCGGAGACTTCCGCCTCTGACTGGGCAGAGGCCTCGGCTTCTTCCGAGGCCTTGGCACGGGCCGACTCCTCGGCCTTCTCCTCAGCGTCGTCGTCCGCGGACGCGGTCGCCTCGGCCAGGGCGACGTTCTCGGTGGCGGACGGCGATGCTGTGGACTGGCTCGGCGTGCTGGCTGCGGGTGTTGGATCCTCGCCACCGCCGCCGGCGATGCCGGCGACGACAAACAACGCCAGAAGCCCGGTGGGGATCATAATGCGCTTCTTCTTGAACCACGGACGGGACGCCTTCGTGTCCTGGCCGTCACTGGCCTGGTCGCCACTGAAGAGCTGGTCCTGCTGGTAGGGGGTGGGTGATGACGGGGTCTTGGTCATGGTGTGTCCTTCATGAGGATCGCGGGGAAGCGATAGACGGTGAACGGTCCTGAGGCAGTCGCCCTAGAGCCGGCGATCCGGCGGTACGACCGGAGCGATGACCGATGGGAATGCCCCGCCGGGTGGCGGGATCGATCATGGTTCGGACGGTATGCACGGCGGCGGACGGGATAAGGAGAGCACCCCCCCAGCGAATGGTCCAGGACCTTGAGATCTCTGTTCCTTACCCAGGCTTTGATGAAAAAGCTTGGGTAAAGTTTGGGACATGATCACAGAAGCGCACCATGGGTGAGGTTTCCCCATGGGCCGTCTCGTCGGAGGATGTTAAGTGGTCCGCACCGGTCGACAGCGACATGTCGGGGCTCCGGCCACGGTGGACGACCCGTGGGCCATTTCGAGCAACCGTGCCCCCACTCATCGCGGGGTTGCCGATCGATGTGGATCCGGTGACGGCCGCAGAAGCCGCCGACGCGGCCATGGAACTGGTTCGGTTCGATGCGGAGGTGTCTCCGCGTCCGGGAGGAAGCGGGGTCGACGTCTGGACGCAGCCCACTGTGCTTCTGCACGCCGAGGCCACCGCATCGTCGCGGATCGAACAGGTCACGGCAGGGGCCCGGGCGCTCGCCTTGGCAACGATCGGCAAGTCGGGCGACTCGAACGCCGGGTTGGTCGCGGCCAATGTCCACGCCACAGAACGGGCCATCGCGCTCCCCGACGGGGTGACAGCCGACGGGATCGTCCAGGTCCAGGACGCGCTCCTAACTGACAGTGCGCCCGGCCATGCGGGAGGCTTTCGGAACGTCCCGGTGTGGATCGGCAGTTTCGGGTGCACTCCGCACACGGCAAGCTTTGTGGCGCCTCGTCCGGAGCGCGTGCCGGAGCTGATGGGCGACCTCGTCGCGTTCATCCGCCGCACCGATGTTGACCCCTTCGTGCAGGCCGCCGTGGCGCACGCCCAGTTCGAGACCATCCATCCCTTCACTGACGGCAACGGCCGCACGGGACGGGCACTGGTCCAGGCCATGCTGCGCCGGAATGGGATCACACGGCGGCTGACCGTCCCCCTTTCCGCGGGCCTGCTGGCGAGCACCGACTCGTACTACGCGGCCTTCGGGTCCTATCGGGACGGAGACCTGAACGACCTCGTTACCTCATTCGCCGCGGCCGCCCACTGGGCGAGTGCCCACGGTCGGGACATGGTCCGAGACTTGGAATCGCTTATGGAATCGTGGACTGACCGGCTGAAGGCGCGCTCTCATGCTGCCGTGTGGAAGGCCCTGCCCTTACTTATTCAACAGCCGGCCGTCACCGTGCAGTTCCTGGCGGAGTCGCTAGGTGCTTCCGAACCGGCCGCGCAGCACGCCGTGGACCAGATGGTGGAGGCCGGCATCCTCGCCCCAGTGGACGCACGCAGGAGGAGCCGCATGTGGACTGCGGACGAGGTGATTCAAGTGGCGGACGGCTTCGCTAGTCGAGCGGACCGCAGATCCGGATCCTGAGACCCGACGACGGCCGGTCCGGTGCCGCTCTCGGCGAACCTGACACTGCGATCGGTCTCGCTGAATACATAGAGGGCGATCCCGTCCTCACGAGCGGCGGCGGACTGTTGGCGGTGACTTGAACGCGATTCGTGGCGAAGCTGAATGCCTGGCCTGATGGGCCGGGGCGTACGAATACCTTGGGTCCGGGTTGAGAACAAGGTCAGTCTGGCGAGGGAGCGCAGTATCGATGAACGGTGCCTGACTCGCTCCCTTCAGTAGTTCTGGGAAGTAGTTCTTGGCCAGATGATCGCGAAGAGGACCGTCGCAGACGTAGAGGAAGGTGCCGCGGATGCCCCGCGTCAAGAGGACGTTGTAGACGTTGATGACGTATTCGCGGATCTGTTCGTCCGTGTAGGAGACGCCGAGCTTCGAGTTGTTCTCCTTGCCCTTGGCATCGAAGTAGGACCCGCGGTTGAAGACGACTTTCCCGGAGGCTTCGTCCAGTGACAGGTCGGGGCCGATGACGACTCCGGCGTAGTTCAGGTCGTAGCCCTGGATCGTATGAATCGATCCCACTTCGTTCGGTGAGCTTGGCGAGCTGACCCAATCGGTGGCCGTGGCGTTCCAGCGCAATTGGAGGCCATCGATTTCTATGTCGAAGGCCGTCTTGTCCTTCTTGCTCCGCCATCGCCACGCGAACCCTGCCAGGAGGCGCGCCAATCCATGACGTTCGTTCAACTGGAGAATCTCTTGGCGCATCTGAGCGAGGTCGGTGAACATCCGAAGGTCGTAGTCGCCGATGTTCGGGGCCATCGGTGCAGGCGCGTGGCCCGCTGCCCGCAGCACCGTGCCGAAGAAGTCAACGTAGTCGTCCCCGGCGCGCACCCGTAGTTGGGACTCGAGGAGGAACAGGCGGTCCGCCCTCGAGGCGTCGCAGATCAGTGACTCGACAGTGGCACGCGGAAGGTCCGCTGGGCGGACCGTCTGATCTGGGTCGAGGATGAGGACCTGATGGCGACTCTTCGCTCGCACCCAATCCAACTGCGTCTTGGTGACGTCGTCTGTGCCGAACAGCTTCTCGGTGATCTCACGGAAGCGCGTGTTGTGCATGGCTGCGGACTGATTGGAACGCTGACTGAGCCGATGAGCTTCATCCACGATCAGCACGTCATACGCTTGCTCCTCGTGCCCCACGGAGAAGGGTCCAACCACCTGCTCTGGAAGTAGCCCGGGTGTCTTCCGAAAGACGCGCTGGATCGACTTTCGCAGGGACTGTTGCGGGACCAGGAAGCCGATGGTAATCCCTTGAAGCCTGTTCCGATTCTCCATGGTGAATAGATCGCTGAAGGGGCGCCCGTCCTGGATCAGGTCTTCCAGTTCCGCATCCGTCAGGTTCTGGATATCAGTGAGAAGCTTCAACAGCACGACGGCGAGAACCGTCTTGCCCGTGCCAGGTCCACCTTGAACCACCATGGGGTCCGTGGCCTTCGAATGAGCAGAAGACCCAGACAGGTCGTCGAGTATGGCCTCGGCCATCTGACGTACTGATTCATCCTGTTCGGGGGAGAGCTCTTTGAACGGCGACAGCTTGTACAGGTCCTGATTGATGATCTCCAGCTGGGTCTGGGTGAAAAGTCCTTCGGAGTGGAGCTCATCGAAGATGCGGCGAAACGTCTCCTGGTAGTAGTCACGGGCGAAGTAGTTCCCGGCGACGATGCCTTCATTGCGGTTCTCCACCGTTTGGCCGTCTCCGGAGAACATCCGAATGAGGAAGGCCTCCAAGTCGAGGGCGGCGGACTTGTTGTACTTGTCGTGGAGGACGACTCGGGTTTCGGTGAGGTCCTTCTTTGCCTCGCTCTGCATGTGCTGCGCGAGGCGACGGTCCGTCTTGAGCGTTTCTCCTACGTAGATCTTCTGAGTCACCCGGTGCGAGCTGGTGGAGAGCCCCTGGTGCAGTATGTAGACCGCCGGCCAGTTCTTCAGCCTCGACTCGTTCGACGCGGCTTCGCTGACGCCAGCGCTGGTCAGCGGGAAGCTTCGGATCTCAAAGTCGGTCATACTTCGTACTCCTGCCCTTGGCCAAGTCCACCGGGTACTTGATACGAGTTTCTCGCAGTTTGCTCTGGACTATCTCATCCGCATCGAGTCCCAGTGAATCGGCAAGTAGAAACGCGTAGGTGAGGACATCTGCGAGCTCGGATCGGACCGCGCCGATGTCAGCCTCGCTGTTCCACTGGAAGCACTCGAGGAGTTCACCAGTCTCAACGGCAATGCTCTTGGCGAGGTTCTCGGGAATATGGAACTGCCCCCACTCTCGTTCGGCGACCATGCTGCGGAGAAGCTCCATAGTGTGCTCGTGACTCATACAGAGAAGCTATCTGACATGGCGGTCGCCCAGTAATCAGTGTGTTGGAATCACCGAGGCACCCGGAGAACCCCTCAGCAGTACACCTACAGAACAACCCGGTCTGAAGGAGCGGAGACTTTCATGACCACGATGGCTGATCTGCCCTCCATGTTGGAGCTACGGACTCGTCGGGTTGAGGCACGGCAAGAGTTCCGGACAGTGGTGGGCCGTCAAGCCCGAACTATCCGATGACGTAGCGTTCGTACCATGCTTGGTGGCTGACTTCGTTGGCCCAGAGATGGGCGCAGGAAGCGGAGAACACCTTCCGCGCCGCCTCGAATTTCTGAACGACTGGTTCGGTGCCTGGAATCCAGGACAGAGTCATCATCGCCTCTTCGCGCAGATGCTATCCGAATTGAGGGCGCGAGGATCTCGCCGACCTAAGTCTCACCGCGGAGTATCAGAAGGACACCTGCCCCGTCGGCGACTACCGACGCCAGGTCTGCGTTCTGGATGGTGCTAGCCGCATTGAAGAAGGTGGGACGGGAAATGCCGCGCTGGGAGTGTTCTATGCTCACCGTAACTGGCGCGAACAAGTTCATTTGGAGGACTTAAGGTACATGAGTGACAGGGTCACGTATGAGTCCAAGACCGTTCGAACATTGCGTGGGACTGAAGAGCGGACGGTAGCCAAGTGGCAGAAACTTGGTTGGGAACACGTCAGTACGGAAAAATGGACTCTGCAATCAGTGATCACCCTTCGCCGATCGAAACCCAAGCCACCTTGGCGCCTCATCGGAGCGTTGGGCGGCTTTGTTGCCATCGTCATCGTCGTCTCTCTCATCATGTCGGCCGTCACCGGCGACGGTGGAGAAGAACCATCGGCCGCAACCTCACCATTGATCTCATTGCACGCCGCCGGATCGTCGTCGCCGTCTGGATCAGCTAGTGCCGCGCAATCGACGCCGACACCCAGTGAAGCCGACTCCGCAGAATCTGGATCGGCGGTCATGGGGGAGTCCGAGTCAAGTTCGACAAGCTCAGAAGAGACTTTGACCGTCGACAACAACCAGGATCTGGCGTCCCTACTGGCCGGTCCCGGCCGTCCTTCTGAGGCCGAACAGTTCGCTGAGAAATATGCGGGGAAACTCATCGAATTCGACGCGAACATCGGCGAGATGACGAACCACGGTAACTACGACACCCGATTCGACATCTTAATCCTGGCAGGCGACTACAGCACGACAGAACAGTCAGGCCCACCGTTCCAATTTCGAGATGTGAACACCGTCTTCGATCTGCACTACACCGACTCAGATCGCCAAGGGTTTATCGGTGTTGGAGACAATCTCCGAGTCATCGCCGAAGTGGTGGAGTTCGAGGAGCTCAGCGAGCTCTTCCTGCTTGAACCGGTATCCACTGAGTTCCGGTAGGCGGGCTCCTAGCGGCGTTCAGAGATGGCATGCCCGATGATGAGATTATGCCATCACCCAATGACGCGCGGTTCAAACACCCTCTGAGTGACACTGATTTCTGGAGCCACCAGCGTGCAGCGGTCTATGAGCCCCATGTGGAGCCTGTGAACCGTTTCGTTGATTCTCTAGCGAAAGTCCGTGCTGAGGACGAGATTCCGTACGTCGCGCCCGTGCACGGTGGGGTACAGGCACGGGTGCTGAGCATACTGAGAGACCCCGGCCCTGCAACTCGGAGAGACCTGGGTACCGGTCTCATCTCGGTTCTCAATCCTGATCAGACGGCCGCTAAGCAGCTTGAGCTCTTCGCCCACGAGGGAATCGACCTGAATGATGTCACTCCGTGGAACGCCTACCCGTGGTACATCAATCGGGCACCCACGACGACTGAGAAGGTAGAAGGCGCTCGCGTCATGCGTCTATTGCTCGACCTCCTGCCCAACCTTGAGGTCGTCTTCCTTCAGGGAGCGGATGCCGCAGAGACCTGGCGCAAACTGGAGCGGATCGATCCCGACGTCGCGCGTAAGCGGGACATGCTTGTTATCAAGAGCTTTCACCCGAGCCAGCAAGCCTTGTGGCACAAAGACCCCCTGGAACGGTCAAGGCGCAAAGAAGCTCGACGAGAGGCCTATCGCCAGCTCGGGTCAGTCCTCCGCGGTGAGGTACTCCAACCAGCTCCGATATACGAAGGCAAGGGAAGCGAAGCACGCATCGAGGAGGCCTTCGCCGCATACCTTACGTCTGAAGGATGGGAAGTCCAGCGGCAGGTCGACTATGTCGATGTCATCGGGACCAAGGGCGGAAGGACCTTGAAGGCTGAAGTGAAGGGCTGGACAGGAGCCAACTCAGGGCTGGACGTGGACACGATGTTCGGCCAGATCCTCCGGCGGTTCCCCGGCGGGCCCGATGAGCGTTTCCGTGCGGCCGTCGTCGTGCCGATGGAGGCATTGGCGAAGGTCAGGCGAGTTCCCGGGTGGGTACTGCTGAACGTTGGGATTGACGTATATACCGTCGACCGAGACGGACACGTCGAACGCCACGAGTTGACCTGAAGTAGTAGATCGTCGCAGCCAGCGGATTCTGCCCAGACTGGTCGCATGGCAATAGTGAACATCTCCCTCACCGATGGGCTCAAAGAGTTCGTCGAAGCCCAGGCCACTGAGCGAGGCTACGGCACCAGTAGCGAGTTCGTTCGGGAGCTGATCCGTCGGGAAGAGAGGCGCACGCAGTTCCGTGACTTGCTGGTGGACGGCATGGGGTCTGGGCCGGGGTCGGAACTTGATGAGGAGTGTTTCGAGCGGATGCGCGACCGCATTCGGTCCGCCGACACCTCTTGAGAACGCGCCGTGTCGTGACCATGAGGCGGGTCGAAGACTTCCATGCCGTTCGGGTACACCGAGTCTCCGTCATTGCTGGTGGGCGAGGGGGCCGGCGTCGTGCTTCTGAATTCAGCGCCGCGCCGAGGCCGCCGTCCATGGATACTGATCTCGGGAGGCAACCATGAGAGCAGCGATCAACACGGAGTACGGGCCACCGGAGGTGGTCCGCGTGCGTCAGGTACCGGATCCAGAACCGGCCGGCGGCGAGGTGCTGGTCCGCGTCCACACCACCACGGTCAACCGCACCGACTGTGCCTACCGCGCCGCCCATCCGTGGTTCATGCGGGCCCTCACCGGCCTCCGCGCCCCACGCCGCACGGTCCTCGGCACCGAGTATGCCGGGGAGGTCATCGGAGTGGGGGAGGGGGCCGTGGACCTCACGGTCGGCGATCAGGTCTTCGGCTACAACGAGGGACGCTTCGGGGCACACGCTGAACTGCTGGCGGTGCCGGAGGACTCGATGATCGCCCGGATTCCGTCCAACGTGGACGTCAAGATGGCCGCGGCGAGCACCGAAGGCGCTCACTATGCCCGCTCAAGCATCCGGCGTGCCGGGGTGCGGGCCGGGAACCGGGTGCTGGTCATCGGCGCCACCGGGGGCATCGGCTCAGCTGCCGTCCAGCTTCTCGCGCACCTCGGTGCGAGGGTCAACGTGGTTTGTGCCGCCGAGCACGCCGAGATGGTCCGCGGCCTGGGAGCGGAGACGGTCATCGACCGCTTCACGGAGGACATCACCGCCCGGCCCGAGCGCTACGACGTG
Organism: Citricoccus sp. I39-566; assembly: GCF_031432995.1. Lineage (GTDB taxonomy): Bacteria > Actinomycetota > Actinomycetes > Actinomycetales > Micrococcaceae > Citricoccus > Citricoccus nitrophenolicus_A. The sequence goes on along the minus strand of NZ_CP133842.1, from coordinate 224,210 downwards.
GTGGTCGACGCCGTCGGCAAAAGCACCTTCGCTGCGTGCCGGCCGATCCTGCTGCCCGGCGGCCGCTATGTCTCCTCTGAGCTGGGGCCGGGCGGCCAGAACCTGCCGCTGGCCGCGCTCGGCGCGGTGGGTACCAAGATGCCCGGGCGGCTCGCGGCAGCGCGACGGGTGGTGTTCCCCTACCCGGAGGAGGGCCAGCACGTGGCCGAGGAGATCGCCGGGCTGCTGGCGTCCGGGGCGTTCTCGCCGGTCATCGACCGCGAGTACGGACTGGACGAGATCGTCGAGGCCTACCGGTACGTGGAGACCGGCGAGAAGGTCGGCAGCGTCCTGATCCGGATGTAAACCCGGACATGCAGCACGGGCTTCGCCACTCCCGGCTCGCGTGACGGCCCACCCAGCCGCCCATCCGTCACTCAAGAAGGATGACGCGCAGCGGTGCACCGCCGTCGATGTACAGGCGCCCGCCTGGACGTAGCGCCTCGCGGATGCGGGCGCGTGCGGCGATCCCTTCGACGGGGTGGCGACCGTCGAACGCTCCCACCCGGATGGCGAAGGCCAGATCGAAGGGGTCCTCCCGTGCCAGGAGCGTGAAGTCCTCGGCCGCTACACAGCGGGTGCTGAGCTGTCCTGCGGCGATCTCTGCCGCCGCGGTACGTTCGATCTGCGCGACACCCTTCGTTGAGCGGTCGATGACGAGGATGTGCCCGCCCGGCGCGATGCGTTCGCAGACCGCTCGCGCGGCGGCACCCGGAGCTCCGCCGATCTCAAGGACCCGCAGGCCCGGTTCCAGGGGCAGGGCGTCGACAATCTCGGCCAGGCGTGGCGACAGCGCACTCATCACACGCTTCCTCCGCAAGGAGGACGGCTCCCGGCGCCGGCTCAGTCCCGCGGCTCGCGGGCATGATCCAGCCCGAACTGGTCGATCTTGCGGTGGTAGCGCATCCCCATGATGCCTCCCAGCACGGCGCCGACGAGGGCGAGCAGGGCGGCGACGATCACGGCGATGATGCCGGTGGTGGTCAAGGTGTCGGTGGGGACCTGGACCCCCGAGAGGGTGCTGAGCTGGCCGACGAGATCGAACTGGCTGCCGGCGATCAGGCCGATGACCGCCAGGATGATGACGATGACCACGGCCCACAGCCACACGGCGACGCCCTGCTTGGCGCCGTCAAAGCGGGCCATGCGGCCGGCGACGTATCCGCCGCAGAAGTAGGCGATCAGCAGGATCACCGCCAGGATGATGGCTCCCGTGATCCCCGCCGCGGTGGGGTCCTGGGTGGCCTGCTCGGCGGCCTGCCCGGGGTCGGTGTTGCTCGCGAGGCCGACACCGACGCCGATGGCGGACAGTAGGGCGGCGAGCAACACCGCCATGCCGGTGGCGGCCAGCCAGCCGAAGAAGGCGGCACCGAACTTGAAACCGCCGAAGCGGTCTCGCTCGGCGGCCACGAGGTCGTCGCGGCGGGAGTGGGGAGTGCTGGATCCGGATGCGTTCTGCTCGCTCATGGTGTGTTCCCCCGTGGGTGGGTGTCTGGGCCGGCGGCACGGGGAGTGTCGCCGTGTGGGTGGAGGGCGGCTGTGCTCTGCCGGGGCGGGCCGCCCGGGACGGTGAGGTCCCGGACGCCCCGCCCACAGGCGCCGTGCTCAGGACTCCTGTGCGGTGTCTTTGACGCGCTGGGCCGCCTGTTGCGAGTCCCCCCGGACCTGGTCGGCGCCGTGCTGGGCGTCGGCCTTGACCTCTTCGGCTCCGGAGGTGGCCGTGTCCTTGACCGACGCCGCGGCCTCCTCGGCTTGGGGCTTCAGGTGCTCGCCCATGTCCTGGGCCATGGACTTGGCCTCGTCGACCACCGGACCGGACTGCTCCTTGACCTTCTCAGCGGCGTCCTGCTCGGCCTGGGAGGCCGGGATGAGGGAGCCGATCAGCCAGCCGGCGCCCAGGGCGATGAGCCCGGCGGCCAGGGGGTTGCCGCGCGTGCTGCGGCGCACCCGCTCGGGCGCGTCCTGGACGGCGTGCATGGCGTCCTCTGCCCCGTGCTGGGCATCCTGGGCCATGCCCCTGGCCTGGTCTTTCAGCCCGGGCGAACCGGGGGAAGAGGTGCCGTAGGTATCGTGGTCGCTGCCCATCACGGACTCCTTCAGGTTGGTCAGTCGGCTCCGGACCCGGTCGCCCTGCCGGTGGACGGCCTTGGCGGGGTCGACCTTCTCGGCGAGGGCGTCCACGTCCCGTCCGAGGTCGTGGCGGGTGCGCTCGATGTCGGCGCGGATCTCATCGGGATTGTTGCTCATGGCGTCTCCTTGCTGGGGTTCAGGGTCGGCGGGATCTCCTGAACCGTCTCCTGGGTCTGCGGCAGACCCTTGATGCGATCGAAGTGTTTCTTGCCCAAAAGGGCGAGCACGGCGGCCACGATGGCCCAGATCACGGCCACGATGAGTGCCGCCCAGCCCAGGTGCATGACCGAGCCGAGCGCCCACATCAGGGCCATGGACAGGAACAGCAGGACGAGGACGGCCGCCAGGGCCGCACCGGCCATCATTCCGGCGCCGGTCCCAGCCTTCTTGGCCTCCGCGGTCGCCTCGGCCTTGGCCAGCTGGATCTCCTGCCGGACCAGGGTGCTGAGGTTGGCCGAGAGGCTGGAGAACATCTCGCCGAGCGACTCGCTGCGGGCGCGGTGCTCGGCCTCCGGCTCCGGCGCCTGGGTGGAGCCCGTTCCCGGGCCAATGCCGGGATCGGTCCGGTCGTCAGGGACGGAGGTCATGGGCGGCCTCCCGGATCGATGCCGGGCACGGGGCCGTCGTCGTAGTACACGGACCCGGGAACCCGGTCGATGGTGGGCGGCGCCGCGGGCGGTGCCGGAGGAGGCCCACCGGCCGGGCCGGCGTCGGGCCTCGGGGGCTGGATGACCCCGCGAGGAGTCGGCGGGGGCGAGGCCGGAGGCGCAGACCGGTCCTGCGCACCGGAACCGGAGTCGGATCGGGCGTCGGTGATCCCGCGGGTGAGCCGGCCGGCCACGAGACCGATGCCGGCCGCCACCAGCAGGAACGTGCCGGGCCGGCGGGCCGCGAACCGGCGCACATCGTCCAGCAGGTCCGCCGGTTCCTTCGTCTCCAGCTGGTGGGTGAACCGCTGGACCCGGTTCGTCATCCCGGACAGGGCCCGGCTGACCATCTCGGATTCGGGCTGCTCTCCGCGCGACAGCCGTTGCAGGTCATCGGCGATCGTGCGGGACTGCTCAGCCAGCCGCTGCTGCTGCGTGGAGGCCTGGCTGGCCACCTCGTCTTTGGCTGAGTCGGCCAGGGACCTGGCCTGTGCCATCGCCTCGTCCTTCACCTGCCCTGCTTGCTGCTTGGCCGTGCCGGCCACGTCCTGGGCCGCGGACTGGGCCGAGTCCTTGACGTGTTCGGCCTCGTGGCGGGCGGCGTCCTGGGTGTCGGACTGGCCTTTCGAAGGGGTGGGTGATTCCGGATTCAGTGTCATCAGCGGTGTCCTTCCGGTGGTGGCCGGATCCCGACCACATTAATCGGATATTGAACAGTTCTAGGGCTTAACTGATCGTCCACCGGACTATATGCTGACCACGCCGGATCCGCACCGGTAGCGGCGAGAAAACTTCTGCAATGCTCCCGGCGGGCCGCCGCGGAGGGCTCATCGCCCCTCCGCTCCGTTCCGTGGCGCGACCGGCACCGCATTCCTCGCCGAGGGAGCGATTCCTCGACGGGCAACCCAGGAGAGGAAATCAGGATCATGGATGACTTCACGTCGGTGGAGCGACTTCAGAACGCCACCGTCTACGGCAATGACGGCAACAAGATCGGAACGGTGGGCCAGGTCTACCTCGATGACCAGACGGGCCAGCCCTCCTTCGTGACCGTCAGCACGGGATTGTTCGGGGCGAAGGAGACCTTCATCCCGATCGGGCAGGCGACGCCCTCCGCGGAGGGTCTGCAGGTCCCCTTCGACAAGGGCTTCATCAAGGATGCCCCCAACGTCGACGCCGACGGCTCCATCACCCCCGAGGAGGAGCGCCGCCTCTACGAGTACTACTCCCTGGACTACCAGGCCACCGCGGCCGGCACCGACCGTGACGCTGTCGGCGCCGGGGCCGGTAGGGAATCCACGGCGGGCGTGGACCGCGACGTGGATACGACTGCGGCGGGAGCGGAAGCGGGAGCCGGCCGGGACGGCGAATCGGTGGTCGCCCGCAATGAGAGCCTCAACGTCGGTACCGAGGTCCACGAGACCGGTCAGGTGCGCCTGCGCAAGCACGCCCACACCGAGACCGAGACCGTCGAGGTCCCCGTGACGCGGGAGGAGGTCGTGGTCGAACGCGAGTCCGTGGACCCGGATTCGCCCGAGGCACGCCAGGACACCGGGGACGAGGAGGTGGTGATGACCACCCATGAAGAGGTCCCGGTGGTGGAGAAGACAGCCACCGCCGAGAAGGTGTCGGTGGACAAGAACCGCGTGCAGGACACCGAGCGGGTCTCCGGCACGGTGCAGCGGGAGGACATCGACGTGGACGGTGACCCCGGTACCTCCGGCGGACGCGGCTGACGCCCCTCGGGCACGCTGGAGTCCACCTGACCGGGGCAGTGTCCCTTCCGCGGGAAAGGACACTGCCCCGGTGCGGGCGGCGCGGGGTCATATCGGTCGGGAGCGCGGAGAATCAAGGGGAGTGCAGGTCAGCCCCTAGACTTCAGTCGAGAACGCCCACGAATGATCCACCCAGCCTTCGGCCGGGACCAGCAGAGGAGGTGCCCGGATGCTCGGTGCCGAGCATGAGACTCCCTCCGCCGGCAGCGGATTCTGGTACGCGCCCGTCAGGCACCCGGCGACGGCTCGCATCCTGGACCTGATGCGTGAGGTCCGTGAGGCGAAGCAACGCCGGCAAGCAAGCACCCAGGACTCGATGGGCCTCGGTGGCAAGGACCTGCAGGCTCTGCGCTACCTGATCCAGGAGCAGTCCTCCGATCGCCTGATGCGCCAGAAGGACCTCGCCCATCATCTGGGGCTCTCCACGGCCGCCATCAGTGCACTCATCGACCGGCTCGTCGGCGCCGGGCATCTGCGCCGCATCTCTCACCCCGAGGACCGCCGCTCGGTGGCCCTCGAGGTCGCCGGTGCCACGGTGGAGAAGGTGCGCGACTCCCTGGGGGAGACGCACGCCGGAATGCTCCGCGCCGTCGAGGGGCTGACGCCGTCCGAGCAGGGCGTGGTCTCGGCATTCCTCAGCGACATTCTCCGCGCCCTCGACGCCCGGCGCACGGACTGACCTGCTACTCGCTGGGGGGCGCTGCCACGGCCTACTGGGATGAGCTGATGTAGACCCCGTCCTGTCACCGGGACACCAGGCGGCCCCACCGGCCTCGATGGGGTCGCCTGACGTTGTGTGGCGAAAAGTCAACTGACCCTCGTGGAATCGGCGATCTTCCCGTACATTGGTCGCAGAAGTCGTTGTTGTTGTTGCAGTAAGTCCGTCATCACTGCGGACCGGGAGGCCCTTGGGCCGACTGGGGCGTTGCGAAACGGTATGTACACACCGCTTCGCCCCCGCCGGAAAACCGGTGGGTGGAACACCCAGAGAAAAGAGGCCACCATGGCTACCGGTACCGTCAAGTGGTTCAACGCTGAAAAGGGCTTTGGCTTCATCGCCCCGGACGACAACTCCGCTGACATCTTCGTGCACTTCTCCGCCATCGAGGGCTCCGGCTTCAAGGAGCTCCAGGAGGACCAGAAGGTCGAGTTCGAGGCGACCCAGGGCCAGAAGGGCATGCAGGCCTCCTCGGTCCGCCCCCTCTGATCTGATCAGAACACCAGAACGGCCGCTCACCCCTGAAGGGTGAGCGGCCGTTCTGTGTTCACAGGCTGCCGACTTGCTGTCGGCCAGGCCACTCAGGCGGCCAGCGCCTCCGGTGCCGGCGCGGCGTCGGACCGCACGGCCTGTACGGTCAGTTGCCCGTCGGCCACGCCCACGCGGACCGCACCGCCCGCCCCCACGGCCTCGGTGACCAGCAGGTCGGCCACGGCATCGTCCAACTCGCGCTGGATCACCCGGCGCAGGGGCCGGGCGCCGTAGGCGGGCTCGTGGCCGGCGTCGGCGATCCAGTCCCGGGCCGCGGAGTCCACCTCGAGCGCGATGCCCTGGGCGGCGAGCCGCTGCTCGGAATCGGCCAGCTGCAGGCCCACGATCTGCCGCAGCTCCGCCGGGGCCAGGGGTGAGAACAGCACGGTGTCGTCGATCCGGTTGAGGAACTCCGGCCGCATGAACTCCTTGACCCGGCCCATCACCTTCTGCCGCACCTCGCGCTCGGCGGAGGCGGCGTCGCCGGAGACGAAGCCCAGCGGCGTCCCGCCCGATGACAGGAACTCGGAACCGAGGTTCGAGGTCATGATCAGCACCGTGTTGCGGAAGTCCACGGTGCGCCCCTGCCCGTCGGTGAGCCGGCCGTCGTCGAGCACCTGCAGCAGCAGGTTGAACACGTCCGGGTGCGCCTTCTCGATCTCGTCCAGCAGCACCACCGAGTAGGGGCGGCGGCGGACGCGCTCGGTCAGCTGCCCGGCCTCGTCATAGCCCACGTACCCCGGAGGGGCACCGACCAGGCGGGAGACCGTGTGGCGCTCGCCGAACTCGGACATGTCGAACCGGACCATCGCGTCCTCGTCGTCGAACAGCGAGTGCGCCAGGGACTTGGCCAGCTCCGTCTTGCCCACGCCGGTGGGACCCAGGAACAGGAAGCTGCCCACGGGCCGCGAGGGGTCGGCCATCCCGGTCCGGGACCGGCGGATGGACTTGGCGATCGCCGCGACCGCGTCATCCTGCCCCACCACGCGGGCGTGCAGCTCCTCCTCCAGGCGGGCCAGCCGCGACTTCTCCGCCTCGGTCATCCGCGCGGCCGGGATGCCGGTGGCGCGGGAGACCATCTCGGCGATGGCGTCCTCGTCCACCACGCGCTCGGCCCCGTCGCCGGCGGCCGGGCGGGACAGCGCCTCGGCCAGCTGCTCGCTGAGCCGGGTGGCCTCGTCGCGCAGCTCGGTGGCCCGCTCGTAGTCCTCGGCGTTGACCGCCGAGTTCTTCTCGGCCTCCACGTCCGCGAGCTGGGACCGCAGCGCGTCCACGTCGGCCGCCGGGCCGTCGTCGTGCACCGCCGGCCCGCGCCGCAGGGACAGCCGGGCTCCGGCCTGGTCGATCAGGTCGATCGCCTTGTCCGGCAGGAACCGGTCCGTGATGTACCGGTCCGAGAGCACGACGGCGGCGCGCAGCGCCTCGTCCGTATAGGTCACCTGGTGGTGGTCCGCGTAGCGCCCGGCCAGCCCGTGCAGGATCTGCACGGCGTCCTCCACCGAGGGCTCGCCGACGGTCACCGGCTGGAAGCGGCGCTCGAGCGCGGCGTCCTTCTCCAGGGCGCGGTACTCCTTGAGCGTGGTGGCACCCACCAGGTGCAGGTCACCGCGGGCCAGCCGCGGCTTGAGGATGTTGCCGGCGTCCATGCCGCCGGACTCCCCGGACCCGCCCGCGCCCACCACGGTGTGGAGCTCGTCGATGAACACGATCGTGTTGCCGTCCTCGGCGATCTCCTCCATGGTCTTGGTGAGCCGCTCCTCAAAGTCGCCCCGGTAGCGGGTGCCGGCCACCATCCCCGGCAGGTCCAGGGCGATCACGCGGCGGCCGGCGAGCTGGGCGGGGACCTCGTCCGCGGCGATGGCCTGGGCCAGGCCCTCCGCGATCGCGGTCTTGCCCACGCCTGCCTCGCCGATCAGCACCGGGTTGTTCTTGGTGCGGCGGGCCAGCACCTCGATGGTCTGCTCGATCTCCCCGGCCCGGCCGATCACCGGGTCCAGCCGGCCCTCGCGCGCCTCCGCGGTCAGGTCCTGGCCGAACTGCTCCAGCATGGACTTCTGTCCGCCCTGACCGTCCTGGCCGGGCTGCTGCCCGCCGGACTGAGCCGGACCGTGCTGGGACTGCTGCTGGGCGGCCGCCTGGAGCGACTGCGGGGTGATGCCCGCCTGGGCCAGCAGCTGGCCGGCGGGGGAGTCGTGGTTGAGCACGAGCGCGAAGAACACGTGCTCCGGGTCGATGTACGTGGAGCCGAACGCGCGCGCCACCTGGTAGCCGTCCAGCAGCACCTTCTGCGCGGAGGCGTTGAGGGACGCGGCCGAGCCGGCAGGGTTGAGTGCACCGGCGCTTTCGCGCTCGGCGGGGGCGGGAAGCCGGTCGTCGACGGCGGCCGTCACCTGCTGCGGGTCGGCGCCGGTCTGGCGCAGGGCGGCCGCGGCGGGATCCTGGCCCAGCAGGGAGCGCAGCAGGTGCAGTGCGTCCACCTCGTGCTGCCCGCGCTCGAGCGCGAACTGCGCGGCGGCGGTGACCACGTCATGGGTGCGCTTGCTCAGCAGCCGGGTCAGGTCCACGGGCCGGCCCTGCCGGCTGGTCCGCTGCCCCTGCAGGTAGCGGGTCAGGAATTCGTCGAAGGAATCGCCGTTCGAGCCGGCGGGTCCGGAGAATGCGGGCATGGGGTGTCCTCCTTGGGGGCGTCAATCGTCAGACTTGAGTGCGTACAACTCAAGTAACGGCGATGCTCGCCGGTTTGTTCCCGAAGCGCCGTAAACCTGAGCGATAGTCACTCAGGGGTGTGGGACTGCGGCCGAGTTGGCCGCCGTGGTCCGAGGGGCCGCAGGGATGCCGTAGAGTAGGGGCAGAAGTAGTAGTAACAGTTGCAGTAAGTCCGTCATCACTGCGGACCGGGCGGCCCCTCGGGGCCGGCTGGGGCGTGGCGAAGCGGTATGTACACCGCCGCTTCGTGCCCGCTGGAACACCAGCAGGTAAACACCCCAAGGAAAAGAGGCCAACATGGCTACCGGTACCGTCAAGTGGTTCAACGCTGAAAAGGGCTTTGGCTTCATCGCCCCGGATGACAACTCCGCTGACATCTTCGTGCACTTCTCCGCCATCGAGGGCTCCGGCTTCAAGGAGCTCCAGGAGGACCAGAAGGTCGAGTTCGAGGCCACCCAGGGCCAGAAGGGCATGCAGGCCTCCTCGGTCCGCCCGCTCTGATCTGAACTGACTGATCTGAACAGATCGCGGAGAAGCCGCTCTCCCCTGAAGGGAGGGCGGCTTCTCTCGTATCCGGGCCGGTCGGGCATGATAGGGCCATGGCTGACCACGACTTCATCATCCCCGCAGACCTCGCACGTGCGGCCCGCGCCCTGACCCAGGTGTCCTACACGCTGGTGGCGCGCATCGCCGAGCTCGAGCCCGAGAGGGTCAGGGCCTACGAGCACGGCCTCGGCACGCTCGACGCCGCTGAGAGCCACCGCCTGCGCCAGGCCCTGGAACATTTCGGCGCCCTGTTCATCGCCGAGGACGACCACGCCGGCTACGGCGTCCGGCAGAAGTTCAACAGCGTGAAGGCCCAGCGTCTGGAGACCTGGGAGGGGGAGGGCGGACCGGCATACGAGGATGACATCTAGGCTGTCCGTCATGGCGGAGGAACCCGAGATCCTCATCCTGGCGGATACCGCCGCGTGGCGTTCCTGGCTGGACGAGCACGAGGACTCCTCGGACGGCGTCTGGCTGCTGCACGCCAAGAAGGGCGTGCGCACGCCCACGTCCCTGACCTACCAGCCGGCCCTGCTCGAGGCGCTGTGCAGCGGCTGGATCGACGGTCAGCGGGCCGCCGTGGACGACACCACCTTCCGCCAGCGCTACACCCCGCGGCGCAAGGCCTCCCTGTGGTCCCAGCGCAACGTGACACTGGTGGCCGAACTCATCGCGGCCGGACGCATGCGTGCCCGGGGTCAGTCCGAGATCGACCGGGCGAAGGCGGACGGGAGATGGGAGCGGGCCTATGCCGGGCCGGCGTCGGCCACCGTCCCGGAGGACCTGTCGGCCGCGCTGGAGGCCTCGCCGGCGGCCGCCGCGGCGTTCGCCGGCCTCAACGGCCAGAACCGGTACGCGGTGCTGCACCGGATCCACACCGCGCCGAGCCCCACGAGCCGTGCCAACCGGCTGGTCAAGCTCGTCGGCATGCTGGAGCGCGGCGAGACCCCGTACCCCCAATAGGCACGACGCCGGCCGCGCACCGGTCCGCGCCCGGCACCTCAGGCGGTGGCCCGGCGGACCACCTCGCCGAGGTGCTCCCACGCCTCCTCGGACGGATCCTGCAGGGCGTAGGACGTCGGCCAGAGCCCGTCCGGGGTGTCCAGCGCGGCCAGGTTGCTGACGCCGAACGTCGAGTAGCGTTCCTTGTCCATCTGGTCGCTGCGGAAGAAGCAGAGCACCTTGCCGCCGCGGGCGTACCCGGGCATGCCGTAGTACAGCTTCGGCGCCAGGTCCGGAGCCAGGGTCCTGACGGTCACGTGGACGCGTTCGGCCATCCCCCGTCTCTCGTCGGTGCGTCGCTCCACAGGGTAGGACAGGGCGGGGCGCGGCGCTTCTCGATTCCTGACCGAGCGCACCCGGAACGGCGCCCCGGGAAGCCGGCGGCAGCGCCGCCGTCGTGCCCCGGCCGTTAAACGCTTTGAGGGCAAAGATCACCGGTGATCTTTGCCCTCAAAGTGATGGGGGTCAGGCGTCGATGACCACCGTGGTGATCAGCGGGGAGCGCCGGTAGGTGCGGTCCAGGTGGCGGCCCACGGTGTCCGTGATGAGCCGCTCCAGGTCCTCGAGGTCGTCGATGCCGGCGTTGTCCGGCTTGGCCAGGGCGGCCTTGACCTTCTCCGCCGCGGCGTTGAAGACCTGCTTGTCCTGGATGAAGCCCTTGGTGACGAACTCCAGCGGCTCGGCCAGCTGGTTCGAATCCGGGTCCACGAGGGCCACGATGGTGATGGCCCCACCCTCCTGGAGCATGGTGCGCTCCTTGAGGGTCTCCTCGGTGACCTTGCCGACCGTGTGGCCGTCCACGTAGACCAGCCCGGCCTCCACCTGGCCGGAGACCTTGGCCTGGCCGTTGACCAGGTCCACCGTGGTGCCGTCCTTGACCACCAGCACGCGCTTCGGGTCGACGCCGGTCTTCACGGCCAGCTCGGCGTTGGCGTGCAGGTGCTTGGACTCGCCGTGCACCGGCATCACGTGGGTCGGCTTGACGATGTTGTAGCAGTAGACGAGCTCGCCGGCGGAGGCGTGGCCGGAGACGTGCACCTTGGCGTTGCCCTTGTGCACCACCTTGACGCCGAGGTCCGTGAACTTGTTGATGATGCCGTAGATGGCGTTCTCGTTGCCCGGGATCAGGGAGCTGGCCATCAGCACGGTGTCATCGGCGCCGAGCTTGATCTGGTGGGTGCCGCTGGCCATCCGGGACAGCGCGGCCATCGGCTCGCCCTGGGAGCCGGTGCAGATCAGGGTCACCTTGTTGTCCGGCATGGACTGCAGCTTCTTGAAGTCCACCACCAGCCCGCGGGGGATGTTCAGGTACTCGAGCTCGCGGGCGATCCCCATGTTCTTGACCATGGAGCGGCCCACGAAGGCGACCTTGCGGCCCGCGGCGTGCGCCGAGTCCAGCACCTGCTGGATCCGGTGCACGTGGCTGGCGAAGCTGGAGACGATGATCCGTTTCGGAGCAGTGGCGAACACCTGGTCGATCGCCGGGGTCAGGTCCCGCTCGGAGATCGTGAAGCCGGGCACCTCGGCGTTGGTGGAGTCCGTGAGGAACATGTCCACGCCCTCCTCGCCCAGCCGGGCGAAGTGGCGCAGGTCGGTGATCCGGCCGTCCAGCGGGAACTGGTCCATCTTGAAGTCACCGGTGTGCAGGATCAGGCCGGCGGGCGTGCGGATCGCCACGGCCAGCGCGTCCGGGATGGAGTGGTTGACGGCCACGAACTCGAGCTCGAACGGGCCGGCCTGGTGCAGGTCCTCCGCCTCCACGTGCACCGTGACCGGGGTGATCTTGTGCTCGACGAGCTTGGCGGAGATGAACGCCAGGGTGAGCTGGGAGCCGATCAGGGGGATGTCCGGGCGCTCCCGGAGCAGGTACGGCACACCGCCGATGTGGTCCTCGTGGCCGTGGGTCAGCACGATGCCGACCACGTCATCCCAGCGGCCCTGCAGGGAGGTGAAGTCCGGCAGGATCACGTCGATGCCCGGCTGGTGCTCCTCCGGGAACAGCACGCCGCAGTCCACGATCAGCAGCTTGCCGTTGTACTCGAACACGGTCATGTTGCGGCCGACCTCGCCGAGGCCGCCCAGCGGCGTGACGCGGAGCCCGCCGTGGGGGACGGTGTTGGGCGCCTTGCTCTTGCGCGAGGGGCGGTTGGAGGACCGCGAGGAGTTGCGGGAGTTGCTGGAACGGTTCGAGGAGTTGTTCGAGGTGTTCTTCGAGGAGTTTCGGGCAGAAGTGGTCAAAAGGTCACGCTTTCAATCAGGGATGGAGCTGGCGTTGCGAACGGCTCACGTTGAGCGGTGGCTCGTGTCGATGCGGAGCGGCACCGGAAGTCTGCCCCTGATTTTACCCGTCTGCGGCGCTGTGGGAAATCAGCCCTGTGACGGTCCCTCGGCGGGGTGCTCGGGGAGCGCCGGGACCAGCAGGGTGAGGGTGGCGGGCCGCAGGGCCTCGCGCAGCTCCACCCGGCTGCCCATCCCGAGCCTCGTGAGGCAGGTGCCCACGTGGTACTCCACAGTGCGCACGCTCAGGAACAGGTCGGTGGCGATCTCCCGATTACTCTTGCCGCCGGCCACCTCCACCGCGATCTGCCGCTCCCGGGTGGACAGCTGGGCCATCATCCGGAACGCCGCCTGTGCGCCGGCCGAGACCGGCTCCGGCGTGCGCTCCGTCCCCTGACCCTCCGCCCCCTGACCCTGCGCTCCGGTGTCTGCGGCGGCCGGCCCGGCGGCTTCCCCGGGACCGGTGTCCACCGTGGCGGCGGCCAGCGACTCGGCCTGCCGGTGGAGCGGCAGGGCGCCACAGCGGAGGAAGAAGTCCGCCGCCTCCCGCGCCCACCGCCCGCTGGAGCCGTCCAGGCTGGCCACGTCCAGGGCCAGGAAGGCCCGGGTGAGGGCATGGCCACCCCCGGGCAGCACGTCCGGGCCGATGCCCGCCGCATACGGGACGGGCTCGGCGTCCAGGGCGGCCACGGCGGCCTCCAGGTGCCCGCGGGCCGTGTCCGGCCGGGACCGGGAGCGGTGCAGCGCCCCGAGGACCGCCGACTCCACGGCGCGGAGCACGCCGTCCGGGGCGGAGTCCATGCCCTCTGTGGAGTGCTCCGCGAGGGACTGCAGGCGTTCGGTCAGGCCGAGCTCCGCCAGGGAGCGGGCGTAGAGGCAGACCGTGGTGAAGCCGGCGGTGGTCCAGCCGACCCGGGTGGCCTCGATCAACTGGAACTGCCGCACGGCCTCCCGATGGCCCCCGGCGAAGACGGCCCCGAGGGCCCGGGCGTACGCCACGGCGCACGCGACCACCTCACCGGAGGCGCCGCCGTCGTCCGCCCGCCGCAGCAACTGGCGGGCGGCCTCCTGCTCGCCGCGGGCCAGCGGCACCAGGGCCGCCGTGGCGTAGGCGGAGCGGACCCCGGAATCGGCCGGCAGCATCAGGCACTGGTCCACGGCCCGGGTGGCATGCTCCAGGGCCCGGTCCCACCCGCCCTCGTGGAACGCGACCTGGCTCCAGGTGGTCTCCAGGAACACCCGCTGCTCCCGGGGACCCGGCTCGGCCTGGGCTATGGCGTCCAGGACCCGGCAGGCGGCCGCGATCTCGCCCTGGGCCCGCAGGCGTGAGCCGACCACGGAGGAGATCGCGCTCCGGACGGCATCGGTGCCCGGGACAGCGGCGAGCACCTTCAGCAGCATCATCATCCGCTCGGTGAACTCGCCCACCCGGTTCCGGTCGCCGTGGCGCAGCCCGGACCAGAGAGCGAGCAGGGCCTCCACGGAGCGGGCCTCGCTGACCAGGCGCATCGCCTGCGGCTCCCGGAGGGCCGCGGCCTCGAAGCCCTGGCGGACGGGCACCAGCTCTGCCAGCAACGCGTCCATGACGCTGCCGGCCGCACCGAACCGTGCCGTGGCGTAGGCGGTCCGCCCCGCGGCGGCCAGGGCGTGGCCGAGCAGCAGCAGTCCGGCGTGGTGGGGGTCCTCCTCCGGCAGGAGCAGCCCCTGCCGGATCTGGTCCACGGCCCCCTCGAGGTCTTCCGAGGCCAGCAGGTCCCAGGCCCGCGCCGCGGACGTGGCCCGGCTCTGCGGCATCCGGGCCAGGACGTCCCGCAGCTCGAGGACGAGGTCGGGGCTGCGGGCCAGCACCGTGGCCCGCAGGGCCAGGACCAGGGCGCCGGGATCGCCGGTCAGGCGCAGGGCCTGGTGGAAGTGGCCGAACGCCTCGGCCCCGTCACCGCGCCCGAGCGCCGCGCCACCGTGTTGCATCAGCGTGCCGGCCAGCAACGGGGTCTCCGCCGGATCCGGCGCGAGCCGCTCGGCCTGGACCCGGTGCTCGAGCGCCATGGCCCCGTGCAGCACCTGGCCGAGGACGCGGTGCAGCGCCGCCCGGCGCTCCGCCGGCAGCTGACCCGCCACGAGTGTCGCGAGGTGCGGGTGGGACCACCCCACGGTGCCCGAGGTGTGGTCGATCCGCACCTGGTCGGAGTCCAGGAGGCCATGGTCCGGCAGTCCGGGGTAGCCCAGCTCCACCAGGACGCCGCTCAGCTGCACGATGTGCAGCGGGTCCCCGGCCACGGCCAGCACGTCGGCGGTGTCCCGCACGTGCGGGCACAGGGACTCTCGGGAGGACTCGAGGGCCTGGGTGAACAACCGCTCCGGCGCCTCCTGGCCGGTGTCCAGCGAGGACAGGGCCTCCTGCAGCCGGCGATGGCCCGGGGGTGCGCTGTCCAGCCAGCTGACCACCAGGTCCACGAGCAGGGGGACGCCGCCTGTCCCGGAGTGGACCCGGCCCGCCGAGTCCTCGGAGACGGGGATGCCCAGTCGGTCCCGCAGTACCTGCCGGCAGTCCGCCACGCCCAGCGGACCCAACGGCACCAGCGCCCCGCGGCGCCCCGAGGCCAGGAGGCGCTCGATGCCGTCCGCCAATCCGCTGTGGTGAGGCCGGTAGGTCAGGATGACGAGGAAGGCACCCGAGGTCAGGGCTTGCGTGCAGCGCCACAGGACCTCGGCCGAGAAGTCGTCGGCCCACTGGAGGTCCTCGGCCACCAGGATGGTGGTGGACCCGCCGGCCGCTGACTCGAGGCCCTGGAGGGCATCGAAGACCGACTGCACGCCCTCCTCCACCGAGGTGGGCCATGCCGCGGAACGGCGGCCGGTCACGGTGGACAGCAGCCGCTGGACCAGCGCCCCCGGGGTCCCGGTGTCCGTGGGGGACAGCTCGACGACATGGTGCGCGGCGGACTGGCGCGCCAGGAAGGTGTCCACGAGGGTGGACTTGCCGATGCCGGGAGGGCCCTCGACGGCCACGAACTGGGGGACGCCGGCACCCGCGCGGTCCAGGACGGCCTGCAGCCGGTGCAACTCCGTCTCACGCCCCGGGAGCGACTCGGACTGGCCCTGCTGCGTCATGCCGTATTCCCTGCTGGTTGGTCGGATCCGCCGGGACCCGGGCGCACTGGAGCCGCGGAAGGGGCTCCCCCGCGGCCATGATAAGCAGAGGCCACCACGGCATCCGGCCATGTCAGGTAGATGACGTGCCCTGCGGCGGCAGCCCATGGTCACCCGGCATGTGCCCGGGCGACCATGGCCCCATGGTGACGATGCGCGCGGAACCCGGCCAGGCCGGCGTCGTGGGTCAACTGCTCTTCGACTTCAACACCGAGTTCGGCTCACCCACGCCCGGCGCGGACGAGTTCGCGGCGCGCTTCAGCAGGCTCCTGGCGCGCGAGGACGTGCTGGTGCTGCTCGCGGGCGGCACCACGGCGCCGACCGGTCTCGCCCTGCTCACCCTGCGCCCGACCCCGTACAGCGACGGGCCGCTGGCACAGCTCGAGGAGCTGTACGTGCGGCCGGGGCTGCGGGACCGGGGCATCGGCACGGAGCTGCTGCTGGACTCAGTCGAGCGTGTGCGGGCCCGGGGGTGCGAGGAGATGCACCTCACCGTGGACGAGGTCGACGGCGACACCCGGCGCTTCTACGAGCGCCACGGGTTCACGAACATCCAACCGGGCGAGGACTACCGCATGCTGTTCTACGTGCGGGAGTTCTGACCCGGCGCCCCCGTGAGGGGGAGTGGATCCTACCCGGCGAGGTGGAGGACGACCTCGAGGATGCCGGCAGCCGCGGCGGCGGAGACGACGCTCAGGACGGTCCAGAAGGTGACCTGTTCGGTGGTCGCCGAGGCGCCGGCCACGGACGTGGTTTCGGGCAGGGAGAATGACAGCGGAGTGGACATGATGTCCTCCAAATGAGGGGATTCCGGGTCTGCCCAGAGCGGGCATCGGGCAGGACACTACCGGCGAAACCCCGCGCGGGAAAACGCCACGCCGGGCGACACGCCGAAGATGTTTCACCCGGATCCACCCAGTCCTGAAGAGTGTGGACTGACCAGCGCAAAGCTCTGGATCCGGGCGGCACGTCCATCTCCGGCGGCTCCCTGGGCTCCATCGACCACCTGCTCACGGGGCTCGTGGCGGAGAAGGTCGGGATCGATCCGGCCCAGACCAACTACATCGCCTACTCCGGCGGCGGCGAGGCGCTGACCTCCATGCTCTCCGGCACCACGGTGGCGGGGATGTCCGGCCACAACGAGGTGGCGGACCAGATCGAGGCCGGCAACCTCCGCGCCCTCGCCGTTTCCTCCGAGGAGCGACTGCCCGGGGTGGACGTGCCGACCTTCCTTGCCTATGGCACGGAGAAGCGGCTGGCCAAGCGCCGCGGGGACACCGAGTTCGGCTCCACGGGCTCCATCAAGGGCGTGGCCGCCCCCGAGGCCGCCGGCAACGCGACCGCCGGCACCGCGATGGGCGCCCTGCTCGCCCTCGGCCTGCCGACCTCCGCCACCGCGGCCATCATGCTGGCCGCCTTCCAGCAGTACGGCATGCAGCCCGGGCCGCTGCTGTTCGAGCGCAGCGGCGAGCTGGTCTGGACGCTGCTGGCCTCCCTGTTCATCGGCCTGGTGGTCCTGGTCATCCTGAACATGCAGTTCGCGGTGCTGTGGGCCAAGCTGCTGCTCATCCCGCGCCACTACCTCTATGCCGGCATCACGGTGCTGTCTATGCTGGGCGTGTACGCCATCAGCTCCGCGACCCTGGACCTGTGGGTGCTGCTGGCGATCGGTCTGCTGGGCTTCGTGATGCGCCGGTACCAGTTCCCGCTGGCCCCCGTGCTGATCGCCGTGGTGCTGGGCCCGCTGGCCGAGACGGAGCTGCGCCGCGCCCTGACCGTGGCCGAGGGCGATGCGTCCATCCTGGTCTCCAGCCCCGTGACCATCATCCTGTACTCCGTGCTGGTCCTCGCCCTGGCGGTCAGCGGCCTGCAGCACCACCGGCACCGCCGGCAGAAGGCCGCCGACGCTGCCGGTGGCACCGGGGGTCCCGGGGGCGCTGGCGGCTCCGGTGGGGGTCCCGGCCAGGGGCCCGATGCCGGCCCGGTCACCGGTCCGGGGACCGGACCGGAGGCCACGGCAGACGCCACGGCGGACGGGCCGACGGCGGTGGGTGCCGGCGTCGGTACCGGGCCGGACGGGACTGCAGGGGAGTGCGGGCGGTAGCCTCCCGCTCCGACGGCGCCGCGCGGTGGCGGTCCACGGGCCGGCCCTGACGTAGGGTCGGCTCGTGGACACCGCTGCGTTGGAGGAGATGGAGCTGCTGGGCCGCCGCCTGGAGGCCCTGGCCGAGGCCGTCCCGTTCGCCCTGCACTACGCCGTGGAGCCGATCGCCCCGGCCGGGGCGCCGGGGTCGGCCGGGAGTGTGGCGGCCGGGGGAGTGATGGCCGGCGCATCGGGCCGCATCACCCGCGGCGCCGAGACGGTGGCCCCCTCCTTCTCCACGCGCAAGGTCAGCGTCCTGTGCGCCGCCCTGGCCCTGGCCCGCGCCGGGCGGCTGGACCCGGCGCAGCGGCTGAGAGTCACCGCGGAGCACCGTGAGGGCGTGCAGGCCGGGATCCTGCGCTACCTCGCCCCGGGGCTCGAACTGACACTGGACGACTGCCTCGTGCAGATGATGTGCACCTCGGACAACATCTGCACCCAGTTGGTCTTCGAGGCCATCGATGCCGCCGTGACGGACCTGCCGCAGGACGCGCTGCAGTTCGTCAACGACTACTGCGCCTGGGCCGGGATGCGCTCCACTCTGCACCGCGAGGCCTTTCCCCGCACCGGCGGACTGGACTGGCACCACCCCGTCGACGGCCTCACCGTCACCACCGCCGCGGACCAGGCCCGGCTGCTCGCGATGATCGGCCGCGGAGCCGGCGGGCCGGGCGCCCTCGAGGCCGCGGCCCGGCTCCAGCTCACCCCCGCGGACTGCCGGCGCGTGATCGACCTGATGCGCGGCATCCACACCCCGCGCCTCGGCGCCGCCACCACCCGCATCGCGTTCGCCGAGAAGAACGGGCGCGGCCTGCGCTCGCTGTCCCAGGTGGGGCTCGCCCTCGGGGCGGAGGGGCATCCGCTGGCCGCCGTGGCCGTCTACGCCGAGACCATTCCCACGGCCCTGCCGGACGGGGTCCCCGGCCGCAACGCCGTGTTCGCCGCCTTCGCACACATCGGGCGCGCCGTGCAGGACTGGGCCGCGCCGGAGGTGGTTGTCTGAGGTTTTCGGACCGGGTCGTATGGCACACGACGCCGGCCGGTTACCGGAGTGCCAGGCCCTCCGGTAGTTCATCGCGATCGTCCACCACGAAGGTTGTGGTCGCCGTGTGCGTGGACCGCCCGACGATGTGGGGCCGGACTCCGTCGGGGAGCTCCTCGGTGGTGGCGGTGAACGTCGTGCCGATGATGGAGTCGTGGCGCAGGGTCTGTCCCGGGCGCAGCAGGCCGCGTGTGGACAGGGTGGCACAGCGGGCAGCCATGCCCGAGCCGCAGGGTGAGCGGTCAGCCTGCCCGTCTGCGAAGACAACGAGGTTGCGCTGGTGCAGCGGATCGCCTCCGGAACGGTCAAACAGGATGGTGCCGTAGACCCCGGAGAACCGCTCGTTATAGGCGCACCGGGCCGCCGGATGGTCGTTGAGCGCCCACTTGATCTCCCGTCCGATGGCCACCAGCTCCGCGTAGTGGTCCGGGATGATGCCGAGCCCGAGATCCGCGGCATGGACCTCGGCGTAGACCGCCCCGCCCCACGACAGGTCGGCGGTGACCTCCCCGCGGGACGTGGCAACGGTGACGTCCAGCTGCAGGCTGAACGACGGGACGTTGACGAACTCCACGTCGGCGACTCCACCGTCCAGGACCCTGACCAGGGCCTCTACCCGGCCGGAGGGGACGTCGATCCGAACAGTGACGGCGCCGTTGCCGCCGGCCGGTGCCGGGACCAGCCCGGTCTCCACCGCCCAGGCCCCTAGCGCCATGGTGCCGTGCCCGCAGGCCGTCGAATAGCCGTCCTGGTGCCAGAACACGACGCCGAACTCGGCGGCGGCATCGCCATCCTGCACCGGGTTGGGCGGCACGATGAATCCGCCGTACATGTCGCGGTGCCCGCGCGGCTCTCGGACCAGCAGCCGGCGGAACCGGTCGATCTCCGCTCCGGGGGCCTGGGCGGCTTCCCGTCGGTCGGCCACGGTGGCTCCGGGCAGGTCCGGGACGGCGCCGCGGCCGGCGTGCACGATTCGGAACGGTTCGCCGGCGGCGTGGTAGTCCACGGCGTCGATGTGCTGGCGTGCCACGGGGTCTCCTTGGTGGTGTGGGGTCACAGGGACGCGAAAAATGGTTGATCGATTCCCTGAAATTCCCGGTGCGTAAAAACTATCGGGTGAACGCCGGAGGGGATTGACCCCCTCACCTGTAGAGCATAACGTGTGATATGCCACACGGGGTCGCTTCGGATCCTCGTCATCGCAGCACCACAATCCCCGGACCCTGTAGACCATGGGAGACATCATGAAGAGCACTCGCATCTCGGCCATCAGTCTCGGTACCGCAGCCTTGCTGGCGTTGACCGCCTGTGGAGGCGGCGGCGAGCCGCAACCGTCAGAGGGGGCCAACGCGAGTGTGAACGAGGCGGGATTCGCCGTCTATACGGGCGATCCCGTCAAGGGCGGCACCGTCCGCATCCTCAACCCGACCGATTTCTCCCACCTGGACCCGGCCATGGGCAACGACGGCGGCGTCAACAACTTTTACCGGCTGATCTACCGGCAGCTCACGGCCTACGAGGTCAAGCCCGGGGAAACCGAGGCCACGGTGGTGCCGGACCTGGCCGAGGACACCGGGACGCCCAATGAGGACTACACCCAGTGGACCTTCAAGCTGAAGGACGGCATCAAGTACGAGGACGGCACCGAGATCACGGCCGCCGACTTCAAATACGCCCTGGAGCGGTCCATGGACCCCGCCCTGCGCGTGGGCAGCGACTTCCACATCCAGTACATCAAGGACGCCATGGATTACCAGGGCGTCTACGAGCAGCCCGAGGGCCTGGACAGCATCGAGGTGCTGGGGGACAAGGAACTGCGCATCACCCTCAATCAGCCGACTGTCAACTTCCCAGAGATTGCGGCGATGCAGATGTTCACGCCGTTCCCGAAGGACTCCGTGGAGACCACCACGCAACTGGACGAAGACCCGATCGCCTCCGGTCCCTATCGGGTGGAGTCGTACAACCGCGGTGCCAACCTCACGCTGGTCCGCAACGAGAACTGGGACGAAGCCACGGATGACGTGCGCCCGGCCTACCCGGACTCCTTCGTCTTCGAAATGGGACTGGACCCGGCCACCATCGACCAGCGGCTGATCTCCGGTCAGGGACAGGATGCCAACGCCGTCTCCGCCACCTCCCTGTCCCCGGCGAACCTGGCCCAGACCCAGGACGAGACGATCAAGAACCGAACCGTCAGTGATATCCCCAACTGCACCACCTATCTGGGAATGAACGTGACCAAGGAACCGCTGGATGACCTCAAGGTCCGCCAGGCCATCAACTACGCCGTGGACAAGCAGAGCGTGGTCACCGCAACCGGCGGCCCGGACCTGACTTCATTGGCCAGCGAGATGTTGTTGCCGTCCGTTCCGGGCTGGGAGGAGTTCGACCTCTACGAGACCCCGGACAGCGCGGGGGATCAGGAACGCGCCCAGGAACTTCTGGCCGAGGCCGGCTACCCGGACGGCTTAGAGGTCACCATGGATGTGCGCGGGCTGCCGAAGTGGCAGGCCCAGGCCGAGGCCGTGCAGGACTCGCTCAATGAGATCGGGATTGACGTGACACTCAACGTCATCGACGGCTCCACGTACTACCAGGTCATCGGCACACCTGCCCAGCAGAACGACATCGCGATCACCGGCTGGTGCTCCCCTTGGCTGAACGGGGATCCGCTGCTGTCCCCGCTGTTCCACGGTGAGCGCATCTATGACACGGGCAACTACAACTTGGCCCAGATCGACGACCCGGAGATCAACGGGGCCCTCGACGCGGCTGCGGTCATGACTGACCTGGAAGAGCAGCAGGCCGCCTACAACGACATCAACCGTGCCATCATGGAGCAGGCTCCCGTCGTCCCGCTGGTCCGTGACACTCCGCTGCAGGTGGTCGGCCCGAACGTGGCCGGCGCCTATTCCAACCCCACCACCACGGGCTACGTCGATTACATCGGCCTCGGGCTGAAGACCGTCGACTGACCCGGCACAGGCACACCACGTGAGCACACTGTCCACCGGGGCCACACCTGCCTTGGGCCGCCCCGGCAGGAAACCGCGCAAACCACCACGTCTGGTCCAGGAGTTCCGCAAGGCCCTGTTCTCGACGCCGGTCACGATCATCGCGAGCATCTACCTCGTCCTGCTGGTGTTGGCCGCGATCTTCGCGCCGCTGATCACCAGCTGGGTGGGAGTGGACCCGTACAGCTTCAACGAGAACACCATCGATCCGGCCCTCGGCGGCATCCCGCTGGGCCCGTTCGGCGGCGTGTCCGCGGATCATCCCTTCGGAGTGGAACCGCTGAACGGGCGGGACCTCTTCGCCCGGGTGCTCTACGGGGCGCGGCTCTCCCTGTCGATCGCTGGCATCGCCACCCTGCTCACCGCCACCATCGGGGTGGTGCTCGGGGTGCTGGCCGGCTATGTGGGCGGACGCTTGGACCAGTTGATATCCCGGCTCATGGATTTCGTGATGGCGTTTCCGGCTCTGATCTTCATGATCGCCATCCTCTCGGCGGTGCCCCAGGTGGACCGCATGGTCATGCTGGTCGTGGTGCTCAGCTTCTTCGGTTGGCCGCAGATCGCCCGGGTGGTGCGCGGCCAGGTGCTGTCCGTGAAGAACCGGGAGTACGTGGAGGCGGCCACCGCATCCGGTGGGCGAAACCGGCACATCATCTTCCAGGAGGTGCTGCCCAATGTGTCCGGCTCGATCATCGTCATGGTCACCCTGATGATCCCGAACTACATCGCCACCGAGGCGGGGCTGAGTTTCCTGGGCGTCGGCGTCCGTCCGCCCGATCCGTCCTGGGGCCAGATGATCTACTCGGCCGTTCCGTGGTTCTCCACAGCACCGCACTTCTTCATCGTTCCCGGCATCTTCCTGTCCATGACGATCCTCGCCTGCATGATTGTCGGCGACGAGTACGAGCGGCGGCTGGGCCGGGTGATCGAACAATGAAGGCCGTCATCATCCTCCGGCGCCTCGGGCTGGCAGTGATCACCCTGTTCCTGGTCACGGTCTTCACCTACGCCATCTTCTTCTGGCTCTCCCCGGACCCGGCGGTGCAGATCTGCGGGCAGACCTGCACGCCGGAACGGATCGAGACGATCCGTGTGCAGCTCGGCGTGGACAGGCCATTCCCCGAACAGCTCTGGACATTCATCGCGGGGCTCTTCGTGGGCCGCAGCATGGAGAGCGGCACCTCCGTGATCGAGTGCGTCGCGCCCTGCCTGGGCTATTCCTTCCAGACCGGCCAACAGGTCACCACGATGCTCGTCAACCGGTTCCCCACCACGTTGACGCTGGCGATCGGTGCCTGCATCCTGTGGCTGGTCTCCGGGGTGCTCCTGGGCATCGTCGCCGCCCTGCGGCGACACACCTGGCTGGACGGAACCATCCGGCTCGGAGCCCTGGTCGGCATCGCCCTGCCGAACTACTTCGTAGCCCTGTTGCTGCAGTACATCTTCGTGGTGCAGCTGGGCGTCCTGCCGTTCCCGCAGAACGTCGCCTTCGGACAGAGTCCAAGCCTGTGGTTCAACTCCTATCTTCTGGCCTGGATCGTGCTGGCCATGATGTATGCGGCCATGTACACGCGCATCACCAGGGCCAACGTGATCGAGACCATGAGCGAGAACTACGTCCGCACCGCCCGAGCGAAGGGGTTGTCCCAACGGGTCGTCATCGGCAAACACGCCCTTCGCCCTGCGCTGACCCCCCTGGTCACGCTGACCGGCATGGACTTCGCGGCGCTGCTCGGAGGCGCCCTCATCACGGAAACGGTGTTCGGTCTCAACGGCATCGGCAAAATGGCCAGAGACGCCATCAGCACCAACGACCAGCCCGTCATCATGGGATTCACCCTGGTGGCCGCCGCCTTCGTGGTGATCGCCAACCTGGTGATCGACCTTCTGTATTCCGTCCTCGACCCACGTGTCCGGACGGGGGAATCGCGATGACCACCCGAGTCCCGAACGGCGGAGTCCGTCCCGCAGGAAGCACTGGTGCTCCCGAGGCCGAGGAACCCCTGCTGTCCCTACGCGATGTCAGTATCCAGGTTCCCTCCAGCACCAAGACGCTCACCGAAATTACCCACGGCGTCTCTTTTGACGTGGCCCGCGGCGGATCCGTGGGGCTCGTGGGGGAGTCCGGCTCGGGCAAGTCCATGACGTCGCTGGCGATCATGGGCCTGCTCCCGAAGGGCTCGCGCATCGACGGTTCCATCACCTTCGACGGAACGGATCTCATCCACGCCCGCGAATCAGTGATGCGGCCCATCCGTGGCGACAGAATCGCCATGATATTCCAGGACCCCTTGTCCAGCCTGAATCCCTACTTCACGGTCGGGGACCAGGTCATGGAGGCATATCTGGCCCACAACACGGCCACCCGCAAGGAGGCTTTCGAACTGACCTGCGAGGCCATGGAACGGGTGGGCATCCCGCGGGTCAAGGACACGGTGAACCAGTTTCCCCACCAGTTCTCCGGCGGCATGCGCCAGCGCATCATGATCGCCATGGCCCTCGTATGCCAACCGGACCTGCTCATTGCGGATGAGCCGACGACGGCGTTGGACGTCACCGTGCAGGCGCGCGTCCTCGACCTGATCCGGACGCTGCAGGCCGAGACGGGGGCAGGGCTGGTCTTCATCACCCACGACCTGGCGGTCGTGTCCACCATGACGAAGGAGGTCGTGGTACTGCAGAACGGTTCCGTCCAGGAACAGGGGCGCACCCGGGACGTCTTCGTGGGCCCGACCTCGGCCTACACCCGCAAGCTCATCGACGCAACACCCCGCATGACCGACGCCCGACTGCCGGCCACCCTGCAGCATGCCGACGGGTCCGGGAAGCGCGATCCCTGGGAAGGAGCCGGACATGACCACCGCTGATCCAGCCGGGCCGGACCTGCTGCTCGAAGCACGTTCCATGCGCAAGGAGTTCGTGACCTCGCGGGGCCTGCGCAAGTCCACCCTCGTTGCGGTCGACGACGTGAGCGTCGGGGTGCCAGCCGCCTCCACCCTCGCCGTCGTCGGGGAATCCGGATCGGGCAAGTCCACCCTGGCCCGGATGTGCGGGCTGCTGATGGAGCCGACGGCCGGAGAGGTCGTCTTCGACGGCCAGGCGGTGACACCGGAAGCCGTGCAGCTGCTGCGCCGGGAGATCCAATTCGTGTTCCAGGACCCGTTCTCCAGCCTCAACCCCCGGCACACCGTGGAGCAGATCGTCACCGCGCCACTGCGGTACCAGGGCACCCGCATCCGGAAGGACCTGCGGACCTTCGCCCAGGACCTGCTGGACCGGGTCGGCGTCAATCCCGACCATGTGGACCGGCTGCCCTCGCAGTTCTCCGGCGGGCAGGCCCAGCGCATCGGAATCGCCCGGGCCCTGGCATGCCGCCCCCGGCTCATCATCTGCGACGAGGCCGTGTCCGCTCTCGATGTCTCCGTGCAGGCCGAGGTGCTGCAGCTGCTGGTCGACCTGCAGGCCGACTACGGGCTGGGCTACCTGTTCATCACCCACGACCTCGCGGTGGTCCGGCTGATCGCGACCCACGTGGCCGTCATGCAGTCCGGACGGCTCGTTGAATCGGGGCCAGCCGACCAGATTCTGGACGCCCCCCGGGAGCGCTACACCCAGGAACTTCTCAAGGCCGTCCCGGCCTATCCCGCTGACTGGAACATCTGACCCGAAGGAGTCCCATGACCGTCGACGTCCGTTCGACCGCAACCGATGAGAAGATCGACGTGCTCACCAGGCGCGTCTGGGAACGCAGGCTGGTGGACTTCGGCGGTGCCGAGGAAGCGTGGGTCGACGAGCACGTGGCCGCCGGCCTGCCCGACGTTGGCGCCGCCGCGTACCAGCGCCGCGCGGACGAGGCGACGGCAGTGCTCCGCGAGATTGAGGAGCTGCGCTCCGGGTCGTTGTCCACCCGCGGCCGGGAAAGCCTGGACGTGCTCGAGTACCAATCCCGCACCACCGTGCAGATGGCGGAACTGCGCGAATACGAGGCACCCGCCACCTCGGACAGCTCGCCGTGGGGTGAACTCCTCGACCGGGCCCGCACCCCCATCAACACCCTGGAGGATGCCGATGCCTACCTGCAGCAGCTGGCGGACATCCCCCGCTACCTCGCACAGGTTGTGGAGAACATGCGCAACGGCCTGCAGCGCGGGTTCGGGCCTGCCCGGATCTCGATGGCCGGCCGGGACGCCATCGTCCGCACGGTCGCGGAAGACGAACCCGGTAATCCCTACCGCGCCGTGCTGCGCAGCCTTCCCGCTTGGCTGGGGCAGGAGCAGGTTCTCAGCCGCCAGAATCAGGCCGACGGGCTCGTGGAAGACGGAGTCATCCCCGCCTTCCGCGACCTCCAGGCATTCCTGACCGGGGAATACCTGCCCGGCCTGCCCGAACAGATCTCCAGTGTCGAGCGCTACGGCAGGGACTACTACAACAAGCAGGTCTACCGGCATTGCGCCCTGGAGATCGAAGCCGAGGACATCCATGAAAGGGGCCTGGCCGCCGTCGAGGGCATCCTGGAGGAGATGCGGACCATCTCCCGCCGGGTCGGCTACGGCGAGGACCTCCAGGCCCTGTTCGCCTTCATGCGATCGGCTCCGCAGTTCTACGCCCGCACGCCCCAGGATCTACTCAACGAGGCGGCGTGGGAGGCGAAGATGTTCGACGGGGTGGTGCACCAGTACTTCGGCACCGTGCCGCGCACGCGGTTCCGCATCGCCGAGCCGGCCCCCGATCTGGCCCCCTATTACACGTTCGGACGGGGCGGCCTGGGCCTCTACACCCTGAACACCTACCCCCTGGACCAGCGTCCGCTGTACTCGCTGCCCGCCCTGACGCTGCACGAGGCGGCACCGGGCCACACCTTCCAGGTGTCCCTCGCCCTGGAGAACCCCGAGCTACCCGAGTTCCGTAAGAAATCCTACATCTCTTCCTACGGCGAAGGGTGGGCCCTGTACTGCGAGCGTCTCGGCGTGGAGATGGGCATGTACCGCACCGACTTCGAGCTGCTCGGCATGCTGTCCTTCCAGATGTGGCGGGCCGTGCGGATGGTGATCGACCCGGGCCTGCACGCGCTCGGGTGGACCCGGGAACAGGCCATTCAGTACCTGTATGACCACACCGCTATCGGTGAACACGAGGTCACCACCGAGGTGGACCGTTACATAGCCTGGCCAGGGCAGGCGCCCTCCTACGCACTCGGGCAGGCGACGATCGAGCGGCTGCGGGCCGAGGCCGAGTCGGCACTGGGTGCGGACTTCTGGCTGCCCGAATTCCACGACCAGATCCTGGCCCGGGGCTGCGTGCCCCTCGCCACCCTCCAAGACAGCATCGACGCGTGGATCGCCGGCCACGAGACCACCGAGGAGACCACTCCGTGAGCAACCGCACCATCATCACCAACGTCCTGGTCATGGACGCCGACCGCCCAGAGGGCGAAATCGAAACCGTGGTCTTCGCCAGAGGACTCATCGAATCGATCGGGGACAGCGTCGATGCCACCGGCGTGACCGAAACTGAAGGCACCGTGATCGACGGGACCGGGCGCACGCTCATCCCCGGACTGATCGACGCGCACCTGCACGCCTACGCCTCCGAGTTCGACGGCTTCGGCATCGACTCCTCGCCCACGAGCTTCGTCGCGCTGCAGGCATCCCGAAAACTCCGCGAGGCGCTGTACCGCGGCTTCACCACGGTTCGGGACGTCGCCGGCGGAGACCTCGGCCTGCAGCAGGCCCTGCAGCGCGGCGTGGTCGAAGGGCCGGACTACCTGTTCACCGGCCCGGCGCTGAGCCAAACCGGCGGCCACGGGGACGGCCGCACCCCCGGCGTCGAGGCCTGCGCCCACCACCACCACATGGGGGAAGTTGTGGACGGTGCGGACAACATCCGCCGCGTGGTTCGCGAACGGCTGCGCAGTGGTGCCCACGCCATCAAGGTCATGGCCTCTGGCGGCGTCGCCTCCCATGCCGACCCGTTGCGAGCTCCGCAGTACTCCCTGCCCGAGCTCGAGGCCGCAGCCGAGGAAGCGGAGCGTTTCGGCAGCTACGTCACGGCCCACGCCTACACGGCGGATGCGGTCCAGCGGGCGGTGCGATCCGGCATCCGCTGCATAGAGCACGGCAACCTCATTGACGACGAAACCATCAAGCTCATGGTCAAGCAGGGAACGGCACTGGTGCCCACCCTGATTGCCTACGATGCGATGGGCCGACGCGGGGAGCAGATCGGGATGACGGAGGACGCCCGGCAGAAGAACGCCGTCGTGTTGGACAAGGGTCGTGAGGCGGCACGCAAGGCCCACGATGCCGGCGTGAGCGTGGGGTTCGGTTCCGATCTCATGGGCGACCTCGACGACGAGCAACTGGCCGGGCTGCGCATCCACGTTGAGGTGCTCGGTCTGGCCGCCGCGCTGCGCAGTGCGACGGCCACCAATGCGCGGATCCTCGGTTTGACTGACCGCGGACGGATCGGCCCCGGCCTGCGTGCGGACGCGGTCCTACTCGGTGGGGACCTCCGTCAGTCACCGGCCGTGTTGTGGGATCCCGACGCGGATCGACAGGTCTATCTGGGAGGGCGGCTCGTGGGAGTGGAACCGGTGCGCTACCAGCGCGTGGGCGCGTAGAACGGCGTGGTTCATGGGTGACCGACCGTACAAACGGGGGTTGCCGGAAGTAGTGCTATGTAATATTGTACTGAGCATCGGCGCGGAAGCGCCCCCGACTTTCAGGAGGAAAACATGACCGATCGCAAGCCCTGGCACGGAGTCCTGGTGGCGACCAGCCTGCAGTTCAAGGAGGACCTGTCCGTGGACTACGCCGCTTTCGGCGAGAACGTGGCCTGGCTGGCCCGGCAGGGCTGCGACGGCGTCGCCCCGAACGGTTCGCTGGGCGAGTACCAGACCCTGTCCTTCGAGGAGCGCGACAAGGTGGTGGAGACCGCGGTGGCCTGTGCCCCGGAGGGGTTCACCGTCATGCCCGGCGTCGGTGCCTACTCGGGCCTGGAGTCAAAGCGCCACGCCCAGGTCGCCAAGGACCTGGGCGCCCAGGCCGTCATGGCCCTTCCGCCGAACGCCTACCGCGCGGACGAGCGCTCCATACTGGAGCACTTCGAGCTGATCGCCTCCGTGGGACTGCCGGTGACCGCCTACAACAACCCGATCGACACCAAGGTGGACCTGACCCCGCAGATCCTGGCCAAGCTCAGCAAGGAGGGTCTGGTCGTGGGCGTCAAGGAGTTCTCCGGCGACGTCCGCCGCTGCTACGAGGTCGCCGAGCTGGCCCCCGAGCTGGACCTGATGATCGGCACCGACGACACCGTGCTCGAAGTCGGCCTGGCCGGTGCCAAGGGATGGGTCTCCGGCTATCCGCAGGTCTTCCCGCAGGACACCATCAAGCTGTACCAGGCCTCTCTGGCCGGCGACCTGGAGACCGCCCTGCCGCTGTACCGCAAACTGCACCCCGTGCTGCGCTGGGACTCCAAGACCGAGTTCGTCCAGGCCATCAAGCTCGGCCAGGACATGATCGGGCGCAACGGCGGGGCCAGCCGCCCGCCGCGCCGTCCGTTGTCCGCCGAGCACGAGGCCATCGTGCGCGCGGAGACCCAGAAACTGATCGACGCCGGCGTGCGCTGATCGGTACCGCAGGCGGCGTGCGGGCTGGGGGTGAGGTGCGGTTCGTGCCGCTCGCCGCCGGCTGCCGCCCGTCGTCGCCCTGGTGGCTGCCGGTGCCGGACTACAGTGGAGCGGGTATGCCGCGACGACGAAGGGTAACGACGTGACGAACGCCCCCGGGCTGAACCTGCCGCGCTTCGATGGTCGAACCAACCTGCGAGAAGACGTGGCCGCGTCCATTCGCGCCGCCCTCGTCACCGGCACCATGCAGCCCGGTGAGCTCTACTCGGCTCCACGCCTGGCCGAGCAGTTCGGCGTCTCCGCCACCCCGGTGCGCGAGGCGTTGCTGGACCTGGTCACCGAAGGCCATTTTGAGGTGGTCCGCAACAAGGGCTTCCGTGTCCGTCGCCTGAGCTCGGCCGAGCTGGACGATCTGGCGGAGGTCCGGCTGTTCCTGGAGCCGCCCGGGATGGCCGCTGCCGCGCGGTCAGCCGTGGACCCGGGGATCGCCGCGGCTATCGAGGCCTTGCGTCCGTTGGCCCACCGGATCGTCGACTACGCCCGGGATGGTGATCTGCTGGCCTACATTGCCGCGGATACGGAGTTCCACGTCGAGTTCCTGGCCGTGCACGGCAACGTCCAGCTCGTGGACCTCGTCCGGGACCTGCGCACCCGCTCGCGGCTGTTCGGTCTGGAAAAGCTGAAGGAGTCCGGTGCGTTGTCCGTCCTGGCGGAGGAGCACATCCGCATGGTCGACCTCGGTGCCGCCGCTCGGGCGGATTCCCTGGAATCGCTGACCCGGGAGCACATCGGCCATGTCCGCAAGGAGTGGGCGGACAGTCATCTCGAGTCGGATGGCTGACCTCCCGGCCTGATCGCGCCCGCTGGGAACCCCGAATGGCGGTGATTGTCCCCCGGTGCTGGACGACCAGCCTGGAGGTCTGTTTTGTGAGCTCTCCCGGCTTGCGGTGTACCCACTCTGTTAAGCCCAGGTAAAACCTCCTAGAACCTCTTTGCTTCAGAGCATGTGATATGTAATATTGCACTACGCGTGAGCCGCATCACTCGGTGAGGCGCGACGTCATCCACGACCACTATCCCCGAGGACCCCATGGAACTTCTGATTTCCATCAGCGACAACCTCTGGAATCCCATGGCGTACTTTGCGCTCGCCGTGGGACTCTTCTTCACCGTCCTTACCCGCGGGGCGCAGTTCCGGCTCATCGGCGAGACCATGAAGCAGATTTTCAAGCCCAAGGCCGAGGCGGACGGTATCTCCCCGCTCCAGGCCCTGCTGCTGACGATCTCCTCCCGGGTCGGCGTCGGCAACATCGCGGGCGTCGGGACGGCCATTGCCGCCGGTGGCCCCGGTGCCCTGCTGTGGATGGTGGTCTGCGCCCTTCTCGGCTCGGCCAGCTCCTTCGCGGAGTCCTCCCTGGCTCAGGTGTTCAAGCGCCGCGTGAACGGCGAGCACCGTGGCGGCATGCCCTTCTACGTCAAGTACGGCCTGCGCATCAAGTGGCTGGCCGCGGTGCTGGCCATCCTGACCATGGTTGGCTACGGCTTTCTGTTCCCGGGCGTGCAGTCCAACAACATCGCCGGCAGCCTCGAGCATGCCTTCGG
The DNA here is from genome assembly GCF_031432995.1 of Citricoccus sp. I39-566. Taxonomy (GTDB): domain Bacteria; phylum Actinomycetota; class Actinomycetes; order Actinomycetales; family Micrococcaceae; genus Citricoccus; species Citricoccus nitrophenolicus_A. The sequence goes on along the minus strand of NZ_CP133842.1, from coordinate 193,258 downwards.
CCTGCCCGTCTGGGTCTCCGCGATCATCGTCACCGGCATGCTCGGATTCGTGATCCTGGGCGGCACCCGCCGCATCGTCCATGCCGCCCAGTTCATGGTGCCGATCATGGCCGTCGGCTACATCCTGGTGGCCCTGGTCATCGTTGTCATCAACTACGCCGAGATCCTGCCCACCTTGGGTTTGATCATCTCCAGCGCCTTTGGCGCCAACGAGGTCTTCGCCGGCATGGCCGGTTATGCCGTCGCCTGGGGCGTGCGCCGCGCCGTGTTCTCCAATGTGGCCGGCGTGGGGGAGGGCACCTACGGATCTGCCGCCGCCTCCGTCAGCCACCCGGCCAAGCAGGGCCTGGTGCAGTCCTTATCCATCTTCATCGACACCGTGGTGGTCTGCTTCGCCACCGGCATCATGATCGTGATGACCGGCTCCTACAACGTGTTCCGCGAAAACGGCGACGTCGTGGTCAACAACCTTGACGGGATCGAGGCGGGATCCGCCTACACGCAAGAGGCCGTGAACTCGGTCCTGCCCGGTTTCGGCCCAGGTTTCGTGGCGGTCGCGTTGTTCTTCTTCGCCTTCACCACGCTGGTGGCGTTCTACTACATCGCCCACACCAATCTGGTGTTCCTGATGGGGCGTGAGCCGGGCTTCGTGGCCAACCTGGTCCTGAAGGTGGGCATGCTCGGCATCACTTTCTTCGGATCCGTGCAGTCCGCGGCGGCCATGTGGACCACCGGCGACATCGGCTACGCCACGCTGGGCTGGATCAACATGATCTGCATCCTGCTGCTGTCCCCGGTGGTCTATAAGGTCATCCGCGACTACGACCGTCAGCGCAAGGCCGGCCTGGACCCCGTCTTCGTCCCGAGCGAGCTGGGCATCACCGGCGCCGAATTCTGGGAACAGGCTGGCGACACCGTGGAGACCGGTCCCGGGAACACGGTCAGCAAGCCCGGCACCTACCGCTGGGTGGCCGGCGAGAGGCCGCGGGGCTGACCCCGGAATATGTGATGTGACATCGCACAAAACGTGGACCGCACCACCCCGGTGGAGCACACCGCCGGCCGCCGCAGCAACCACGAGCAATCACGAGCAACCACGAGAGGCTCCAGCATGAGGACCAGCCGTATATTCCACGCCGTGGACTCCCATACCGAAGGCATGCCCACCCGGGTCATCACCGGCGGGATCGGGACCATCCCCGGATCTACCATGGCCGAACGCCGGCTGTACTTCATGGAACACCTCGACGGCATCCGCACGCTGCTGATGACCGAGCCCCGCGGCCACGCCTCCATGAGCGGGGCGATCCTTCAGCCGCCCACGCGGGACGACGCCGATTACGGGGTCCTCTTCATCGAGGTCTCCGGCCTCCTGCCGATGTGCGGCCACGGGACTATCGGCGTGGCCACCGTGCTGGTGGAGACCGGCATGGTCGAGGTCGTCGAGCCGGTCACCCGCCTCCGTCTGGACACCCCGGCCGGCCTCGTCATCGCGGACGTTGCCGTCGAGGACGGCCGGGCCGCCTCCGTGACCATCCAGAACGTCCCCTCCTACGTCGACCGCCTCGACGCCACCGTGGAGGTCGCCGGCTTCGGCGCCGTCGGCTACGACATGGCCTTCGGTGGCAACTTCTATGCCGTCGTGGACCTGGAGGAGTTGGGACTGCCCTTCGAACGGGGCCGGAAGGATGACCTGCTGCGGGCCGGTCTGGCCATCATGGACGCCATCAACCGGACCGACGAGCCCGTGCACCTGGAACGTGAGGACATTCGCGGCTGCCACCACGTGTACCTCACAGCGCCCGGCTCCTCCGCCGGACACTCCCGGCACGCGATGGCCATCCACCCGGGCTGGTTCGACCGCTCTCCCTGCGGCACCGGCACGAGCGCGCGCATGGCCCAGTTGCACGACCGCGGCGAACTCGCCCTGGACACCGACTTCATCAACGAGTCCTACATCGGCTCCCGCTTCATCGGCCGGCTGGTCGGCGAGACGACCGTGGGAGGCCGCCCCGCCGTCGTGCCCACCGTGACCGGACGCGCTTGGCTGACCGGGACCGCGCAGTACTTCCTCGACCCGACCGACCCGTTCCCGGAGGGATTCCTGCTGTGAGCCTGCCCCACATCGACGCTGACACCATCCGCCGGATCCTGCCCTTCGAGCGTGCCGTGCGCGCCATCGAGGACGGGCTAGCAGGAGCCGTCGACCCCGAGCGGGACAGCCCGCGGCTGTTCAGCCCAGCCCCGGACGGGGAGTTCCTCCTGATGCCCACGGAAGGCGGTCCTCGCTACACGGGCGTCAAGGTCGCCACGATCGCCCCACAGAATCCTGGGCGGGGCCGGGAGAAGATCCAGGGCGTGTACGTGCTGTTCGACGCCCACACGCTGGCCCCGCTGGCGACCATGGAGGCGGCCAGCCTGACTGCCATTCGCACGCCGGCCACCACGCTGACGGCCATCAAGCACATCGCGGCCGCCGCCCCCGAGGGAGACCAGCTGGGCAACACCCCGCGGATACTGGTCTTCGGAGCCGGTGTCCAGGGCCTCAACCACCTTCGCGCGGCCCGGTCGCTGTTCCCCCGGGCCACCCTTCAGGTGGTCGGGCGCACCCCGGAACGCAGGGCGGCCCTCGTCCGGACGCTGGCGGCCGAGGGCATCGAGGTCGAGCCCGTCACCGACGCCACGGGATCTGCACCGAGCGACGCCGGCCCACCCGGCTCGGGCGGCGTCACCGATGACGTCGCTGCCGCAATCTCCGCCGCCGACATCATCATCTGCGTGACCACCTCGTCCAGACCTCTGTTCGACGGCGCCCTCCCGCGCGACGGGGCGATCATCGCCTCGGTGGGCCAGCACGGCCTGGGAGCCCGCGAGGTGGACGCCACCCTGGTCCGGCGCAGCGACGTGGTGGTCGAGGGCCGCGCTTCCTCCTGGCGCGAAAGCGGGGACCTCGTCCCCGCCCGCAGCGCCGAGGAGTGGCAGGCCATGGACCTGCCCAACCTCAAGGACCTCGTGGCCGGCCGCCTGCAGCGCCGGACCGGGACCTGCTGCCTGTTCACCGGCGTCGGGATGTCCTGGGAGGACCTGGTCCTGGCCGAGGCCGTGTACGAGGGCCTGGACCGCCGGCCAGCCCCGGCCCCCGAGGAGACCGCGGGGCAGGCGCCCCAGGCGGAGGTGCACCATGGCTGACACCAGAACCGCCACCAGTGACGTGGTGGTGATCGGCGGCGGCGTCATCGGGGCCGCCATCGCCTACTTCGCCACTGTGGAAGGCCTTGGAGTCACCGTGCTGGAACGGGACCTGCCCGCCAACGGCACCTCCTCGGCCTGTGAGGGCAATATCCTCATCTCGGACAAGGAACTCGGGCCCGAGCTTGAGCTGGCCCGCTACTCCCTGGACGTCTGGAACGACGATCTGGCCGAGCACGCCCACCTGTGGGAGTTCGAGTCCAAGGGCGGCATCATCGTCGCCTCGAAGCCGTCCAGTCTGGAATCGCTGAACCGGCTGACGGACACCCAGCGCGGCTACGGCGTGGACGCCCAGGATCTGTCCATCGACCAGCTACGCGACCTGGAACCCCACATCTCGCCGGATGCTCTCGGCGCCGCCTTCTATCCTGAGGACAGCCAGGTACAGCCCATGCTCGTGGCAGCGCACCTATTGAGGCTGGCCCGCCGACGCGGCGCTCGCGTCGTCACCGGGGCGCAGGTCACCGGTGTGCTGCGCGAGGGCGAGAAGGTCACCGGGGTGCGCACCGGCGTCGGCGACTTCTCGGCCGGCGCCGTGGTCAATGCGGCCGGCACGTGGGCCTCCTCCGTGGCCGAGCTGGCCGGTGTGAGAGTGCCCGTGCTGCCGCGGCGGGGGTTCGTCATGGTGACCGAGCCGATGCGGCCCATGGTCCACCACAAGGTCTACGCTGCCGAATACGTGGACAACGTGGGCAGTTCGGACGCCGGTCTGCAGGCCTCTCCCGTCATCGAGGGGACCCCCGCCGGATCCATCCTCATCGGCTCCAGCCGCGAGCGGATCGGTTTCGACCGGACCGTCTCCGTCCCGGCCCTGGCCACGATCGCCCGCAATGCGGTGGCGCTGTTCCCCTTCCTGGACCAGGCCAAGGTGCTGCGGCACTACCACGGCTTCCGCCCCTACTGCCCGGACCACCTGCCCGTGATCGGCCATGACGACCGGGCACCTGGGCTCTGGCACGCGGCCGGCCATGAGGGTGCCGGCATCGGGCTGTCCGCCGGCACCGGCAAACTCATGGCCCAGGCGCTGGCCGGCCGTGAACCGGAGATTCCCCTGGGGGCCTTCGCGCCGCATCGCTTCGGGACCCTCAGCAGATCCGCCGAGGCAGGCCCATCGACCCACGCAACCGCGGAGGAGGCTCAGTGAAGACCACCCGGAACCAGAACCAGGGGGCCGCAGCGGTGGAGATTACCGTCAACGGCCGGCCCGTCACCGCCACGGCTGGAACCACTGTCGGCGCCGCCCTGATGTCCGAGGGTGTCCACTCCTGGCGGCGCACCCGGCACGAGGGCCGTCCGCGCGGTTTGTTCTGCGGGATCGGGGTGTGCTTCGACTGCCTCGTGGAGGTGGACGGCCATCCGAACCAGCGGGCCTGCCTGGTCACGGTGCGCGAGGGCATGGCCATCGAGGGCGCCATGGCTGATACCGACGACCCGAACCGTGCTGAGAGGGCCACCGATGGCGTCCTCGGCACTCACGGAGGGGGAACCGCATGACCGCGACAGTATACGACGTGGCGGTCGTCGGGGCAGGACCGGCCGGATTGGCCGCCGCCGGCGCCGCCGCTGAACGAGGGGCGACCGTGGTGTGCGTGGACGGCAACGACCAGCCCGGGGGCCAGTTCTGGCGCCACCCGGACGAGCAGGCCCAGCCCGCCTACGATGGCGCCGGCCACCACGGCTGGAAGACCTACCTCCGGTTGCGGCGGCGCTTCGAGGCCGGCCGCACCTCCGGGCAAATCACCTACCTGCCGGGGCGCCACGTGTGGATGCTCCAGGCCGACGGCGGGCCCGCCGGTGGCGGGTCCGCAGGCGACGGGTTCGTGCTGCGCACCAATGCCGCCCATGACGTCGGCGCCCGGCCGGAAGCGTCAACCGTCCGGACCCGCCGGCTCGTGCTGTGCACGGGTGGACACGACCGCCAATTGCCGGTCCCCGGCTGGGACCTGCCCGGGGTCATGGCCGCAGGCGGCATCCAGGGGTACCTGAAGACCAACGGCACCCTGCCAGGGACGTCCATGGTCATCGCCGGCACGGGGCCGTTCCTGCTGCCCGTCGCCGCCACCGTGGCCGAGGCTGGCGGTACGGTGCGCGCCGTGTGCGAATCCACCAACTTGACCGGCTGGCTGCCCCGGCTCGGCACGGCGGTCCGGTTGCCCTCCAAGGGACTGGAGGGCGCCGAGTACGTCGCGGCCCTGGTGCGTCACCGGATCCCGTACCGGCTGAGGACGGCGGTCATCGCGATCCTCGGGACCGACCGAGTGGAGGCCGTGCGGACGGCGCGCCTCGACGCCGCCGGGCAACCCCTCCCCGGGACGGAGCGCACCATCGAGGGCGTGGACACGGTCGGCCTTGGCTGGGGATTCACCCCGCAGCTCGAACTCCCGGTCTCGCTGGGAGCGGCCACGACCACCGACGCCGACGGGTCGCTCATCTGCACCGTGGACGGACGCCAAGAGTCCTCCGTGCCCGGCCTGTACCTGGCGGGGGAGATCACCGGAGTCGGAGGGGCTGTGCTGGCCGTCGCCGAGGGCGAGATCGCCGGTGCCGCCGCGGGCGGACGGGCCGGCCGGGGACGCCGGCGGGAAGACCGCACCGTGCGAACTCACCGGGCCTTCGCCCGCGCCATGCACGAGGCCCACCCGGTGCCGGCCGGCTGGCAGGAATGGCTCGAGGACGACACCATCGTGTGCCGCTGTGAGGAGGTCACGGCCGGGGAGATCACCGGCGCGCGGGATGACCTCGGCGCCGCGGATGCCCGGTCCATGAAGTCCATGACCCGTGCGGGAATGGGCTGGTGCCAAGGCCGGATGTGCGGCTTCGCCACGGCCTGTCTGGCCGTCGGCGGTGTAGCGGACGAAGCATCACTGCGCTCCGTGGCCAAGCGGCCCGTCGCCCACCCCATCACACTCGCCGAGGTCGCCGCTCTGGGTGAGCCACCGACCATCGATGAGCCGGACGCCCGCCTCCGTGCCGCTGCCCTCGACTACCAACTACCACCCGACCCTCAGCCACCACACGCCTGACCAGCACTCCAGGAGGAATCCATGACCATGGACCAGATGTCCGCCACCGAAGCCACCACCCCTGAGCACCTCGAAACCCTGCTGGCCGCCGCCGAACCGGCCTCCCGGGCATGGGCCGCGGCCACCCCGGTCCGCCGCGCCGAGGTGCTGGACGTCGTCGCGCAGGCCCTGGACGGCGCCGCCGACGAGCTCGTCCCCCTGGCCATGTCCGAGACCCACCTGGCCGAAGGGCGCTTGCGCGGGGAGCTGAAGCGCACCACGTTCCAACTTCGCCTGTTCGGTGACGTGCTGCGGGACGGCCACTACCTGGACGTGCGGATCGACCCGGCCGACGCCGACTGGCCGATGGGAGTCCCGCGCCCGGACCTGCGCCGGTGGAAGGAGGCCCTGGGGCCGGTGGTGGTCTTCGCGGCCAGCAACTTCCCCTTCGCCTTCTCCGTGGCCGGCGGGGACACCGCCTCTGCGCTCGCCGCCGGCAACGCTGTGCTGCTCAAAGCCCACCCCGGCCACGCCGGACTCTCACACCGCACCGGCCAGATCCTCACCGAGTCCCTGCGTGCCGCCGGCGCCCCGGACGGTCTGTTCGCCGTGATCTATGGCCGTGAGGCCGGCACCACCGCGTTGAAGGACTCCCGGGTCAAAGCCGGCGGCTTCACCGGTTCCATCCCGGGCGGCCGCGCCCTGTTCGACCTGGCCACCTCCCGCCCCGATCCCATCCCGTTCTACGGTGAGCTCGGCAGCAACAACCCCGTGTTTGTGACGGCCGGGGCCGCCGCATCCCGCACCAATGAGATCGCCGAGGGGTTTCTCTCCTCCGCCACCATGGGCGCCGGGCAGTTCTGCACCAAGCCGGGCACCCTGGTCGTGCCGGCCGGATCCGGTCTCGTGGACCGGTTGCGCGGGGCCGCGCTCGCCGAGCCGGCCACACTGCTGAACGAGCGGATTCAAGAGGGTTACACGTACGTGCTGGAACAGCTGTCCGGCCACCCTGCCATCGACGTCCTCGCCCAGGGTGACGACCCGCTAGCCGATCCGCCAAGCCCCACCCTGCTGCGCACCACCGCGGAGGACATGCTCGCGGACCCGGACGCGCTGCAGCGCGAGTGCTTCGGCCCGACGGCCCTGGTGGTGGAGTACTCCGACGAGTCCCAGCTGGTGGAAGTGGCCGAGTCCTTTGAAGGCCAGCTCACCGCTACCGTGTTCGCCGCCGAGGACGAGGACGTCCGTGACCTGGTGACTGTCCTGGCCCGAAAGGCTGGCCGCGTGCTGTGGGGCCAGTGGCCCACCGGCGTCTCCGTCACCTATGCCCAGCAGCATGGCGGTCCCTACCCGGCCACCACCGCAGTCGGCTTCACCTCCGTGGGCACCGCCGCGATCGAACGCTGGCTGCGGCCCGTGGCCTACCAGGGCTTCCCGCAAGCTCAATTGCCCGAGGCTTTGCGTGACGAGAACCCGCTCGACATCCCCCAGACGGTCAACGGCCGCACACGCTAACCACGACCCACGGATTGGAAACTCGCCGAAACCATGGAAACCACTGTTGCCCCGGCACGTACCGGGGACGATGTGCGCGGCATCCGCAAGGTGATGTCCGCTTCCGCCATTGGCCACTTCGTCGAATGGTTCGACTTCGCCGTCTACGCCTACGCCGCGCCGGTGATTGCCCGCCAGTTCTTCCCTGAATTCGACGCTACCGCAGCGTTGTTGTCCACTTTTGCCGTGTACGCAGTCGGCTTTATCGCCAGGCCCGTCGGGGCCTTCCTGTTGGGAGGCCTCGGTGACCGATTTGGTCGGAAGAAGGTACTGGCATGCGTCATCCTGCTGATGGGAGTGGCCACTACCTTGATTGGCCTGTTGCCGACATACGCGGTGATCGGCGTCGCTGCGCCGATCCTCCTGGTCGTGCTGCGTATGCTCCAGGGGCTGTCAGCGGCGGGTGAGACGATCGGCTCCAATTCCTTCGTAGCGGAGCATTCTCCCGTTGCCTCGCGTGGTCGGAACGTGGGTATCGTCTACACGGCATCGAACCTCCCTCCGGTGATCGCGGCCCTGCTGGTGTTGGCACTCACCGCGATCATGCCCGGGGAGACTTATGAGGAGTGGGGTTGGCGGATCCCCTTCCTCCTTGGTGCGCCGTTGGCAGCGGTCGGACTATATATCCGCACCAAGGTGGACGAGTCGCCGGCCTTTGTGGAGATGCGCGAGACCCGCCAGGTGGAGTCCGCCCCGATTCGCACGGTGTTTATCGAGCACTGGCGGTCCATGCTGTTCGTGTTCTCCATGGCCGCCGTGGCCAGCCTCGGCTACTACTCGTTGACCGGATACTTCTACTCATACATGACGGTGACTATCGGCCTATCCAACCACGTTGCATTAATCTCCAACAGCGTCGCCCTGTTGGTCACGTTCTTCACGGTGCCGGTCGTGGCCGCGATCTCGGATCGCGTCGGACGTCGCCGGACGCTGCTGGCCGCGATCGTCTTCAGCGCGATAGTGACTGTACCCGCCTACCTGCTCGTCGGCGATGGGACCATGGCGGCCGCCATCACGGCTCAGGCACTACTCGGCTTGGCCCTAGGTGCGGTGTTCGGACCGGCCGGCCCCGCCTACGTGGAGATGTTCCCGGCTCGAGTCCGCTATACAGGGGCCTCGATCAGCTACAACATGGCGTTCACCATCTTCGGCGGCACGGCCCCGCTGCTGGCCACAGGACTGATCGCCTGGACGGGCAACGAGATCGCCCCGGCGTGGTACATCCTTGCCGTCACGGTGCTGGCTGGCGTGGTGCTCTGGTCGATGCCGGAGACTCGGCATCGGTCTATGAGTGATCTGCCGCAGGAGGAGCCTGCCTCGTAGTCTGGGTTGATGGAGAGTCATGGGGTCCCCGGCGGTACGTTGTCCACCGTCCGCGCCGTGCCGCTGGAGGTTTTCCCGGTGGCGTGTACCGGGTTGTGCTTCGCCGTCCGGTTCGCGGACGGGAGGGAACTGGCCCACGACGCCGGCGCCCGGCACCCGCTGTCCGGTACCGGGAAGCTGGTGCTGGCCTGCGCGGTGGCCCGCCTGGCTGGGCGGGACGCGGAACTGCTCGGGCAACGCCTCACGCTGACCGACCGGCACCGGGCCGGGGCACGGGCGGGCACCCTCCGGCTGATGAGCGGCGAGCTGAGCCTGACCGTGGAGGACGCGATGGCCCTGATCGTCGGCACCGGGGAGGCGATGGGCGTGCTCGCCGTGCTGGAGCTCCTCGACGACCGGGGGATCGACGTGGCGGCCGAGGCGCGGGACCTCGTGGCCGAGCGCGGCCTTCAGGACACCGAGATCACGGGCCCGGAGACGGCGGACGGCACCAGTTGGGGCGAGGGCCTGACCGGGTGGACCACCCCGGCCGACCTCTGCACCCTGCTGTCCGACCTGCCCGGGCCGGCGCTCCGGTGGATGGGCGCGGCGTTCGAGCCGGCCGGGCTCGCCAGCGGGCTGCCGGGCTTCGGGCCGCGCACCGTGCCCCATCAGACGGTCGCCGGCGGAGGACGGCCAACGGGCGCCGACGGTTCCGGCGATGACGTCGGTGCCGGCAGCCCACGCGGCTGGGCCTCCGTCCTCGTGCTGCCCGGCGCCGTGGTGGCCGCCTTCCTCCCGGCCGAGCCCCCGGCCGGCCCCGACTCCGACGATGCCGCGGACGGCACGGCTCTGACGCCCCTGCAGGCGTCCAGCGCCCTGGGCTCGCTCGGACTGTCGGCCTGGCAGGACCTCTCGGCCTGAGCTCCGCCTGTACTCCGTCTGCACTCCGCCCGAGCCGGGCCGGGGCTCCGCCCGAACCTCGTACGGACAGCTGGGCTGCAGGCTGCCGGACTACAGGCCGAAGGCCCGCGCGTAGTGCACCGTCCCGGTGGGGATCGGCCCGTCCCGGCGCAGTCCCAGCACCATCAGGGCCTCGTCCGGGACCTCGAACTCCACGCGAACCCCGGAATGCGCGGCACGCTCGAAGCCGAACCTCGGGTAGTACTCCGGGTGCCCCAGGACGACGACGGTCCGCTCCCCGCGTTCCCGGGCCGCCTCGAGCGCGGCGCGGATGGCGGCGGAGCCGGCGCCGGTTCGCTGGTGCTCCGGCACCACGGCGCAGGGCGCAAGGGCCAGGGCGGGGGCGTCGCCGATGTGGCATCGCGTGAGCAGGGCGTGGGCCACCGGCCGGTCGGCGCCGTCCACGGCCACGAGGGACAGGTTCTCCCAGGCCGGATCCTTGCGCAGCCGGTCCACCAGGTCGGCTTCGTCGGCCCGGCCGAAGGCCGAGAGGTTCACGTGCCGGACGGCCTCGGCGTCGTCCGGTCGTTCGGGGCGGGTGCTCCAGTGCAGGGTGGCCATGTCTCGAGGGTAAGGGGTGGTCGCCTTGGCGCGGGCTGGCAGTCCTCTGTGCATCCTCTCCCGCGGCGCGCGTCAGGTTGACCGCGAGGCGCCGTGCGCGGGACGGTCGGAAGCATGCCCAGCTACGCCCGAACCACGGAGACCCGCACGCCCGAGACCCGCACGCCCGAGGTGAAGTCGCCCGAGGAGCGCGCCGCCGAGGCGCTCGCCGCCCGGGGTGACCACGCCGAGCCCCGAGGGGTGGAGTGGGCAGAGGCCGGCGGCGGACCGCTGCGCCGCCGCGCGGCCGGGGCCGCGTCCATGGCCGCCCCGGGGCAGGAGGCGGACGGCGATGCCGCGGAGCCAGCGTCCGCGGCCGAGGCGCCCGACGCCGAACGGACCGTGATCCCCATGCCCCAGCTGGCGCGGGACGCGGTGCTGCTCGTGGCCCGCGGGGTCATCGGGGTCATCCTCATGGCCCATGGACTGCAGAAGGTGTTCCAGGGGGTGTCCGCCACGGCCGAGGGCTTCGGCACCATGGGCATCCCGCTGCCGGAGGCCGCCGCGGTGCTCACCATGGCCGTGGAGATCGGCGGCGGTGCCCTGCTGATCCTGGGCCTGCTGACCCCGATCGCGGGCCTGCTGTCCGCCGTGATCCTCGCGGGTGCCATCGCGTTCGCGCACCTGGGCAACGGGATCTTCGCCGCCGATGGCGGCTGGGAGGTGGCCGCGGGACTGGGCGTGGGCGCCCTGGTGTTGGCCGTCGTCGGGCCCGGCCGGTTCAGCCTCGACCACATGCTGCTCCGCCGCCGCTAGCCGGCACCCCCCACTCCCGCTTTGAGGGCAATCCCCACGCGTGGGGATTGCCCTCAAAGTGGAGGGGTTGTCAGGGAGTGGCGGCGTCCTCGCCCTCCACCAGCGGGAACAGGCTGAGGTAGAGCCGCACCCGGCGGGACTCGGCCTCCTCGGCCGGCGCATTGCCCGAGGACCCGAGCGCCTCCCGGTGCCGGGCGATGACCTCCATGAGCTCCTCGCTCAGAGCCCTCGTCTGCTCGAGGGTCATGGTCATGGTGGTGGTGGTGTCCACGGAGGCGTCCACCCACTCTCGCGGTTCGCGGGGAGCGACGTCCAGATAGGCGCTGATGGCCTCCATGCGGCGACGCAGCCCCTCGTGCAGCACCGAGGTCATGACCCTCAGGTTCGCCGCGTCCTGGCCGAGTTCCTCCACGTGCATCCGGTAGCCGAGTGGCTTCCACCAGCGCTCCCGCCCGGAGCCGCGGCTGGTGTCCTCCTCCACGAGCCCGAGCTTCTCGAGCTGGCGCAGGTGGTAGCTCGTCTGGCCCGTGCTCTCCTGCAGGTGCTGGGCCAAGGCCGTGGCGGTGGCCGAACCCACGTCCGTCAGGCGAGAGTACATCGCCATCCGCAGGGGGTGGGCGAAGGCCTTCATCGTCTGGACGTCCATGGACCGCTCGGCGCGCAGCGGGGTGGTCGCAGGGGTGGTCGGCTCGGCGGCGTCGGGCGCCGGGGTCTTGTCATCGGCCATGTGCAGAGATACCTTTGCATAGACATTAATGCAGAGAAATCTCTGCATACACCTCTTGGCAACAGTCTACGAAGGCGGCGACCATGTTGCGCACCACCCCCGAGACGACCCCGCACTCCGCCGGCCCGCTCCCGGCGCCTCCTCCGGCGTCGGCCCCGGAACCTTCCCCGGTGCCTTCCCCGGCGCCTCCCCAGGAACGGCTCGGCCGGCCCTTCCACATGCACCTGTCCTCCGTGGCCCTGTCCAACCTCGTGGACGGCATGGTGCTGGTGGGCGTTCCGCTCCTGGCCGTGTCCCTGACCCGGTCCCCGCAGGAGATCGCCTGGCTCTCCACCCTCTTCTGGCTGCCGTGGCTGCTGTTCGGGCTCGCCTCCGGGGTCCTCGTGGACCGCCTGGACCGACGGACCGTGCGGCTGGCCGCCACGGCCGGGCGGGTGGTGCTGCTCGGCGCGGTGGCGGTGCTCGCCGCCACCGGGTACCTGTCCCTGGCCCTGCTGGTCGTCGCCATGGGCCTGTACGGGCTCACCCAGGTGCTCGTGGACCTCTCCGCCCGCGCGATCGTGCCCCAGCTCGTCCCCTCCTCCCGACTCGCGGCCGCGAACGGACGCACCATGGCGGCCGAACGCGTGTTCGACGACTTCATCGGCCGGCCCCTGGGCGGACTGCTCGTGGTGGCCGGTGCCGGCTGGCTGTTCGGCGCCGCGGCCGCCGTGGGCGTCACCGTGGTGCTGCTGCTGGCCCTCGGGCTGACCGGGCGGTTCCGCCCCGGGGACGCCCTGCCCGGCGCCGCGGCCGGACCGGAGGGGAGCACCGAGTCGGGCCAGGGGACCGAGCCCAGCGGCACGGAAGCCCAACCCAGCGGCACGCAGCCCGAGAGCGCGAAGGCCCCGGCCGGCGTCGTGCCCGCGGAGCCTGCCGGAGCGTGGCGCGAGGTGCGCCAGGGGCTGGGGTTCCTGGTGGGCCATCGGGTGCTGCGGCCGGTGGCGATCATGGCCTCCGCCGCGAACCTGGCGATGGCGGCCTACCTGTCCGTGTTCATCCTGTGGGTGGTGGGCTCCGGCTCGGCGGTGGGACTCACCACGGACCAGTATCCGCTGACCATGGTGGTGATGGCGGCCGGGGCCATCCTCGCCACCGTGGTGATCGAGCCCCTGAAGAACCGTCTGCCCGAGGTGCCGCTCATGCTGACCGGGTGGATGGCGCAGGTCCCGTTGCTGGTGCTGCCCGTGCTGTGGCCGCGGCTGGACGTGCTGCTGGCCGCGTGGTTCCTCAGCGGCTTCTGCAACATGACGGGCAACGTGCTGGCCATGACCCTGATGCAGCAGCTCACGCCCAACCACCTGCTGGGCCGTGTCAACGGGGCGACCAGCACACTGGCCTTCGGCCTCATGCCCCTGGGCGCGCTGGCCGGCGGGTTCGTGGGCGAGCGGCTCGGCCTGCCCGTGGTCTTCCTCGGCGCCGCCGCGGTGCTCGGCCTCGCCGTGCTCTACGCCATGCTCGCCATCCCGGCCCGGGGCGCCGGGACCACCGGGCCCGACGCCGGCCACGCGCCTCGGCCGGTCCCGTCACCTCCGTGGGTCAGGACACCGCTGACGGCCGGGCGCGACCTGCGCCCCACGGACCCGAGCGTCCAGCGGGTGCTGCGGGCCGGAGCACTGGGCGGCGGACCGGGACTGCGGTGACGGTGCGGCGCCTACTGCTGGATGCGCTCCCGGACCCGGTTGACGATCCCGTCCGCGCGCTGGATCAGGGCCTCGGCGTCCTCGATGTCCCGGCGGATGCGGGTCCGGGCCTGGTCATCCTTCAGGGGCGCCAGGTCGGTCTCGAGGGTGAGCGCGGCCGCCATCAGCGTGCCGCGCACGGCGGAGGTGCCGGCCCCCACATCACTGAGCACGGTCGAGTTGCAGTCCTCGAGCACCCGCTCGGCGAGGTCCAGGGCCTCGCGGCTGGCGGCGACCAGCGCCCGCGGGGGGCCGGCGGCCGCCGCCGTCTGCTCCTGGATGCGCTCGGACCGTTCCCGTTCCCGCGCGTCCGTGTCCTGGGGCAGGCCGAAGGCCTCGGCCACTTCGGCGAAGGCCCGCTCGTCGTCGTCGGACACGGAGAGGGCGTGGGTGGTCAGGGTGGCGGCCCGGCGGGCGAGGTCCTCGTGGTCGCTGAACCGGGCGGCCATGGCCAGCAGCCCGGAGCCCTGGGCCAGCAGCAGGGCACCGGTCGCGCCGCCGCCGGGGGTGGGCTTCCCGGAGGCCAGCCGTTCAACGTAGTCCTGGATCGTCTCATGGCGGATCATGCTCCGAGAGTAGCCGCCTCCGGGGCGAATCAGGGTGGTCCCGGAGGGTACGGCGTCCATGGCCCGCCGTAGACTCTCGGACGTGGACACTGCAGCAGCCGAGGGTCGAAGCCCCGGCAGGACCCCTGATCCGACCACCCACCGCATCTGGCCGCGGTTCCTGGTGATCGTGCTGAGCCTGGCGGGCCTGGTGATCGCGCTGCAGTTCGTGCAGGGCCTGCAGGCCATCGTGGGGCCGGTGTTCCTCGGCCTGAACCTGGTGATCATCGCCTATCCGCTGCAGGCCTGGCTGATCCGGCAGGGCGTGCACCGGTTCCTCGGCGCCACGGTCACGGTGGCCGTGGTGGTGGTGGTGCTGCTGGTGTTCATGGCCCTGATCCTGTGGTCCGCCTCCGAGCTGGTGATGGCCCTGCCCCAGTACGGGCAGCAATTCAACGAGATCTACAACAGCATGATCACGTGGGTGGGCAGCTTCGGCGTCACCCCGGACATGATGATGGAGCAGCTCTCCGGGCTGAACATGTCCACCGTGGTGTCCACCGCCACCGGGATCGTCACCGCCCTGCTCTCCAACGTCACCGCGATCCTGGGCCTGCTCGCCACCGTGGTGATGGCCGTGTTCTTCCTGGCCATGGACTCCGTGGCCGTGGACCGCCGGATGGCCCTGCTGAACACCGCCAAGTACGAGCTCGGCACCGCCTTGGGCGCCTTCGCCTCCGGGGTGCGCCGCTACTGGATCGTCACCACCATCTTCGGCCTCATCGTTGCGGTGCTGGACGTGGCCGCACTCGCGATCATCGGCGTGCCCATGATCTGGGTGTGGGGCGTGCTGAGCTTCCTGACGAACTACATCCCCAACGTCGGCTTCATCATCGGCATGGTCCCGCCCGCCCTGCTCGGCCTGGTGGAGGGCGGCTGGGGGGCGTTCTTCGCGGTCGTGGCCGCCTACTCGGTGCTGAACTTCGTGATCCAGGCGATCATCCAGCCCAAGTTCACCGGCGAGTCCGTGGGCGTGATCCCCACGGTCTCCTTCCTGTCCCTGCTGTTCTGGGCGTGGATCCTCGGCCCGCTCGGCGCGATCCTGGCCCTGCCGGCCACGCTCCTGCTGAAGGCCATCATGATCGACGCCGACCCCCAGTCCCGCTGGATCAACTCCTTCATCGCCTCGGACCTCAAGGGCATGGAGGCGCGGCTGCAGCAGGCCAGGGCGGAGACGGCGGCGGACACGGCCGACGGGGCCGACGGGGCCAGGGAGGCGTCCGGGCCCGCCGAGGCCACCGGGACCGTGGAGGCCGAGCCGGCCGGCCGTCGTCGGGAATCAGGCGAGGTCTAGGAGTTCATGCGGACCGGGCGGTGCGAGAGCGCCGTCCGCTCCGCCCGGCCCCCATCCTGTGGACAGTGGGCAGGGTGTCCGTGGGGCGTGAAACGATAGTCGGATGCGCGGTTCTCCCTCCCTGCCCTACGTCACCGACCAGGACATCTCCCGGCTGGTCGATTCCCGGGCGGCCGAACGCGGCAAGAAGTACGCGCGGCAGGGAGCCGTCTCGGACTTCGTCTGGGAGCCCACCGACGGGGCGGCCGCCACCGAGCGGTCCCCTGCCACCCTGTTCGGGCAGGTGCAGGGCAACGACCCGCTGCCCTACGAGACCTTCGTCCTGCTGGTACCCGGCAAGGCGCCCTCCCAGACCCTGCCCCGGCACTGGACCCCGTTGCGGGGCGGCTGCAGCTGCCCGGTCCGCGTCAACTGCAAGCACGCCGCCGCGCTGCTCTACGCCGCCACCACGCAGGCCATCCGCGAGCACCTGCGCGGGCCGGGGGCGGTGCCGGGCGGGATGTCCGCGCCGGGCGGGATGTTCGGCCAGGAGGCCGCCCCCGCCCCGCAGGGCTGGGGCGAGGTGGAGCGCTTCACGGAGGGTGCCCTGAGGTCCTCCTCCGGAGGCCCGGGCGCGGGCCCAGGCCAGCGGACGGCGGACTGGCGCGCGGTGCTCGGCGAACTCACCGGCCACCAGGATGAGCCGTACGCGGAGGAGTCGGTGGGGATCGGCGTGGAGCTGTTGGCCGAGCCCCGCAGCCAGATGCGCCGCCGGTGGGGCGCCGGTGAGGCCTCCGTGGCGGACGTCCGGGAGGGGGCCGCGCTACACGTGCAGTTGCGGCCGATGCGGCTCGGCACCCGGAACAACTGGATCAAGGGCGGGTTGACCTGGAAGAAGTTCCAGTACGGGGGACTGCGCCACCAGCTGCGGGAGGAGCAGGTGGAACTGCTCGGGCAGCTCTACCGCCTCCACCTGGCCGAGCGGCCACCCTCCCACGGCTACGGCACCGACGAGACGATCCGGCTGGACACCCTCACGGGCCCGGCCGCCTGGCAGCTGCTGGCCCGCGCGCAGCAGGCGGGCGTCGAGTTCGTGGGCCAGGGGGTCGTCAGCGAGGTGGTGCTCGCTGAGCCGGCCACCGTCCGCCTGGACGTCAGCGGCCCGGAGGCAGACCTCGCCGTCACGCCGGTGGTGGAGTCCGGCGGCCAGGTGGTCCCCGGGGCTCGGGCGGCCGGCTCGGGCGGATTCGTGGCCACGGAGGTGCTCGACGACGCCCCGCGCCACCTCGCCCCCGTGCGGCTGACGCTCGTCCCGGCCGCCGAGACCGTCCCCCGTGCCGTGCTGGACCTGCTCGGACAGCCCGAGCCCCTGCGGATCCCGAAGGCGGAGTCCGAGGAGTTCTTCTACGACGTCTACCCCCGGCTGTCCCGCATCCTGCCCGTGGACAGCGCGGACGGCACGGTGCAGTTCCCCGAGGTGCCGGCGCCCCAGCTGCAACTCTCCGTGGACCACCGCCGCCACCACGAGACCGCCCTGGAGTGGTCCTGGCTGTACTGGGGCCCCAGGCGGGAGCTGCCCGTGGAGCACCGCCGCCCCCACACCCGGGGCGGCTGGTCCCCCACCGGGTACACCGGCCGCGCCCGGGGGGTGGACGTGGACCGGGACGTCGAGCACGAGGACGCGGTGCTGGAAGCGGTCCGCGTCACGACGGAGGAGGCCACGGACGGGGTGGCCGTGCTGCCCGGCTACATCCGCAACACGCACCTGCACGGGGCGGACACCGCCCGCTTCGTGGAGTACGTGCTGCCGGAGCTGCAGAAGCTGGACCACGTCAAGGTCGTGGAGCACGGCACGCCGCCGGACTACCGGGAGCTGACGGACGATCCCCAGGTCCGCGTCACCCAGGTCCAGGCCGCCAACCCCCAGGACAACGACTGGTTCGACCTCGGCTTCGAGATCACCGTGAACGGCCAGCTCATCCCCTTCACGTCCGTGTTCAAGGCCCTGGCGGAGGGCAAGAAGACCCTGCTGCTCAACGACGGCACCTACTTCTCCCTCGACAACCCGGGGCTGAACCGCCTGCGCGAGCTCATCGCCGAGGCCGAGGCCATGGGGGAGTGGAAGCCGGACGCCCCGCGGATCAACAAGTATGACGTGGCCCTGTGGGAGGAGTTCGAGGACCTCGCCCACGAATCGGTGGAGGCGGTGGCCTGGCGCGAGTCCGTGGGGGCCCTCAAGAACCTCTCCGAGATCACGACGCCGGCCGTGCCGGTCGGCCTGGACGCCACCTTGCGTCCGTATCAGCTGGAGGGCTTCGCCTGGCTGTCCTTCCTCTACGACCACGGCCTCGGCGGGATCCTGGCCGACGACATGGGCCTGGGCAAGACCCTCCAGACCCTGGCCCTGATCCTCCGCGCCCGGGACCTGAGCGCGCCCGGCACCGCCGAGCACATCCACGAGGCCATGGCCGCCCAGTATGCGCAGATCCACGGCGAACCCGAGCCGGCACCCCTGGTGGCGCCGCCCTTCCTGGTGGTGGCGCCGTCGTCGGTCCTCTCCGTCTGGAGGGAGGAGGCCGAGCGTTTCGCGCCGGGGCTGGACCTGCGCGTGCTGGACTCGACCTCGGCCAAGCGCGGGACGCGAGTGGCCGCGGAAGTGGCCGGGGCCGACGTCGTGGTCACGAGCTACACCCTGCTGCGCCTGGACTCGGAGCAGTTCACGGAGCTGGAGTGGGACGGACTGGTGCTGGACGAGGCGCAGTTCGTGAAGAACCGGGCCGCGAAGGCGCACCAGGCGGCCAAGGGCATCCGAGCACCGTTCCGGCTGGCGATCACGGGCACACCCATGGAGAACTCGCTGTCCGACCTGTGGGCGCTGATCTCCCTGACCGCCTCGGGGCTGTTCCCGTCCCCGACCGTCTTCCGTGCCGAGTACACCAAGCCGATCGAGTCCCCGGACTCCTCCGAGGACGGCGCGCGGCGGGCCGAGCAGCGGATGGCCCGGCTGCGGCGCCGGATCCGGCCGTTCATGCTGCGGCGGACCAAGGACCTGGTGGCCTCGGACCTGCCGCCGAAGCAGGAACAGGTCAGCCACGTGGAGCTCGTACCGAAGCACCGGCGGCTCTACGACCAGGTGCTCCAACGCGAGCGGCGCAAGGTGCTCGGGCTGCTGGAGAACATGGAGGAGAACCGCTTCGTCATCTTCAAGTCGCTGACGCTGCTGCGGATGCTGGCGCTGGACCCGGCGATCGTGGACGAGAAGTACGCCGCCGTGCCGTCCTCCAAGATGGAGGCACTCATGGGCCAGCTCGAGGAGATCGTCTCCGAGGGGCACCGCGTCATCATCTTCAGCCAGTTCACCTCCTTCCTCTCCCGGGTGGGGGACGCCCTGGCGGACCGGAACGTGGAGTTCGCCTACCTGGACGGGTCCACGCGGAACCGCTCGGCGGTGATCTCCCAGTTCAAGGAGGGCACCGCCCCGGCGTTCCTCATCAGCCTCAAGGCCGGTGGCTTCGGGCTGACCCTGACCGAGGCCGACTACGTGTTCCTGCTCGACCCGTGGTGGAACCCCGCCACCGAGGCCCAGGCCGTGGACCGTGCCCACCGCATCGGCCAGGACCGCACCGTCATGGTCTACCGCATGGTGGCCGAGGGCACGATCGAGGAGAAGGTGCTGGCCCTGCAGCAGAAGAAGGCCGCCCTGTTCTCCTCGCTGACGGACGGGGACGCCGCCTTCTCCTCCACCATCACCGCCGACGACGTGCGCGAACTCTTCACCCCGGACGCCGACTGACGCCGACTGACGCCGACTGCCGTCGACTGGGACCGACTGCCGGACCGGAACCCACGCGGGTTCTCGCAGCTTCCGTGACAGATCTCAGTCATTTTGACTGAGACTCGTCACGAAGACTGCGAGGACTGACAGCACCGAATCGTTTCAGAGGCGACGTCAGCGGACCGCGGATCGGGGCACGCCAGCCTTCGCCAGTTTGGTCGCCAGCCGTTCCGGGGTGCGGAGGTCTTCCCACATCCACCGCACGAAGCGGATCCCCTCCTCCTGGATGCGCTCGGTCCTGCGCTTCTCCTGGCGGAACACGAGATCGCGATCCACGCCGGAGTAGCTGTCCGCGTCCGTGTACTTCTTCCAGCCGTCGAACTCGCCGGCGACACGGATCCCGGCCCACCAGAAATCGAGAAAGCCCAGTGACCTCCCATCGGCTCCGCGCACCCGGTGCTGGAGCACCGGCGCCTCGAATCCCAGTTCGTGGATCCGCAGGCGGCTGAGCGATTCCCCGGGGGACGCGGCGCCCGCGTCGGCGAACTCCGCCAGCCAGGTGAACTTCCGGGCGGCCTTCTGGCTGCGGCACATCAGGGATACGGCCGCGAGCTGGTCCCGAGACCACGGGGGCGCCTGGACGCAGAGCCCGCCATCGTGGGTGCTCCGCAACCCACTGAGCATGGCATCGGCCACCATGACCGCGCTGTCCAGGCCCAGCCTTGGCAGGGTGTCAGCCAGGCAGTGCCGCAGATCCTCGACGAGACAGGTGTTCCTCCCGTCGATCAGCTGTTCCTGGTCCTGGCGGACCACCCCCGGCAGCGCCGTCCACCCGGCCGGGACCGCTATGCGTCGCTCGGCCAGGAGGGGCCAGAGCGAGGCCTCCGGCTGGGCCGTGCTCCGATATCCCGATGCCCCGGAACTCAGGGCCCGGCGCGTGATCTCCTCCGGCACCTCGTCCAGCGGCAGTCCGTAGAACAGCAGCGCCGTCTCGCGGCAGAACTGCGGAGGCTCGCGGGCGGTGATGGACGTGGCCAGGGCGGAGGCGAGGTGCCGTTCGCGGGGGTAGGAGGAGTTCCACTCCTCGCGGTCCACGAAGACGCCGGGCCTGATGCGGATCCGTTCTCCCCGCGCGGCTCTTCGGTGGAGGACGTGCCGGCGGTCCTCGGCCAGGGGGTCTGCTGTGGCGTACCTGAGGGGCAGCCCCCACGCGGTGGTGGTCCGGACCCCCTCCGCAACGGATGACTCGATGAGATGCCGGGCTGGCGAGAGGCTTCGTGGAGGGAGGTTCTCCAGTCGCGGTGGATTCGTTGCGGTGCCGGCCAGAGTGGTCATTCATCCAGCCCAGCAGGGATGGGACGGCATGGGGAGCTCCAGTCGGTGACCTGTGGACAGCTCTCGTGGTCGTGCTGGTTGTGGAGGAGCGCGGAGACCGGTCCGCTGTGCCCATCAGGGGACGCCTGTCCTGTGCGGCGCAGTTCCTCGCACTCGCCGTGATGGATCGCAGTCATTTTGACTGCGAACTGTCACGATGGCTGCGAGGAACGGTCGCGGCCGCGGCAGGATCAGTGTGGCTCGGCAGAAAGACTGTGGTTGGGCGCAGGCTGGCCGGCCGGGCCGGCGCGGGCCGTCAGCCCTGGCGGGAGGGCTGGGGCAGCGCCACCTGCCGGATGCCGACGCCGCGCCGGTACAGCCGCTGTGCGGGGATGGGCACCACCGTGCGCCCCGGGAAGGCGGCCTGCAGCAGCTGGTGGGCGCCGTCGTCGTGCGGGTCCTCGAAGGCCGGGACCACCACGGCGCCGTTCACGGGCAGCACGTTGACGTAGGACCAGGCCAAGGGGCCGCGCTCGTCCTGACCGGCCAGGGGGGCGGTCACGGTGGCCACGTTCAGCGGGCGTCCCTTCGCGTCGGTCTCCTCCTGCAAGATCGCGAGCGTCCGGGAGGAGACGAAGTGATCCGGGTGAGAGGGGTTCTCCTGCCAATGCAGCAGAACCACGGAGGGGGAGGCGAAGGCCACGAGCTGGTCGATGTGACCGCCCAGCCCGAACCGGCCCTCGTTGCGGGTGAGGCCGCCGGGCAGCCAGATGATCTTGCGGATGTCCGTGTAGCGGGTGAACTCGGCCTCGATGTGCGCGCGCGTCCAGCCGCCGTTGCGGGCCGGGTCCAGCAGCACGGACTCGGAGGCGATCAGTGTGCCCTCGCCGTCCGTGATGAAGGCCCCGCCCTCGTTGACCATCAGGGAGAGCTGGCGCCGGGCCCGGGTCAGGTCCGCGACGGTCCCCCCGGCCACGTCGTCCAGCCGGTAGTCCAGCCCGGGCCGCCGCCCGAAGCCGTTGAACACCCAGTCGATCATCCCGAGCTGCCGCCGCCCGGTCCGCCCGTTCACGGGGCCGAGGGTGAAGCTCGGGCCGGTCAGGCCGAGGAAGGGATTGTCCATCGCCAGCGGCACCACCGGGATCATGGGGTCCACGTAGGTGTGCACGATCTGCCGGTCCGCCGGGTCCACCAGAAGGGTCACCGGCTCATAGTCCATGACCGCGTGCGCCACCCGGGTCCACGCCCGGCGGGCCCCCGAAAGCTCCCACAGGGAGGAGCCCATCTGGGCGTAGTCACGCGGGAAGGCCATCCACAGCCGCTCCTGCGGCTCGGTGTCGGCGGGCAGGTGCCAGGTCGCTGTGGACGGGGCCGCCGGCGCCGCAGACTGCAGCAGTGCCTGCGGGTCCTGGCGCATAGCTCCCTTTCCTCAGGTGCATCACGGGGGTTCTGGGGTTCGGTCCTGACCTGTGCCTGGGCGCGGCCGCCCGAACTCCGACCTCTCCATGCTATGCGAGGGCGCAAGCCCCCCAGCCCGGACAGCCCGGTCCCGGCCCGTTCGTTATGCGTCCGTTTCCATATCCAGCCGGCCTGCGGCCGCCTCCAGTGCGTCCCGGACGGCGACGACGGCCGGAGACCGGGCGGAGGAGGAGCGGATCGAGGTGAAGACCGTGCGCAGCGGGCGCCCGGCCAGGGGGATCCGGCGCAGCCGCACCGCGTGGTCCACGAGCGTCAGGCCGGGCAGCAGCGCCACCGCGTTGCCGGACTCCACGAGCCGCACATGGGACTGCAGGTCGGCCGAGACGAAGCGGACGTCCGGCTCGTGGCCGGCGGATCGGATCAGCTGCTCGGCCCAGTGCCGGGTGGCCGTGCCGTGCGGCTCCATCACCCACGGCAGGGGCCGGTGCCGCAGCAGCGCTGCCAGCTCCTCACCGGGAGGAAGCGGCCCGCCGTCCACGGTGAGCCCGGCCGGGACGGCCAGCTGCAGCTCGTCCCGCAACAGCTGGCGGCGGTCCAGTCCGGGCCAGTGGGGCGCGGAGTGCCCGGGGTACTGCTCGGCGACCACCACGTCGAAGTCCCGGGCCCAGGCCTCGTGCAGGGCCTGCTCCGGCTCGTACTGGACCAGCTCCAGCCGCAGCCCCGGGTGGTGCTCGCGCAGGCTGGTCAGCGCCGGGGGGACCAGGGTCAGGGCGGCGGACTGGAAGGCGGCCAGCCGCACCCGGCCGGTGATGGCCCCGCCCGCGGATGTCAGGGCCGTCTCCGCCTGCTCGAGGGCGTCCAGGATCGGCTCCACCCGGCCCACCAGGGCCAGCGCCGTCTCGGTGAGCTGCACGTTGCGGCCCACCCGGCGCAGCAGCTGTGTCCTGGTCTCCCGCTCCAGCAGGGACAACTGCTCGGAGACGGAGGAGGGCGAGAGGTTCATGGCCCGGGCCACCGCGGAGAGGGTGCCCCGGATGGACAGCTCGCGCAGCAGCACGAGCCGGCGGACCTCCAGCATGTGCGCGGCCTCCCTCGCCAGACCCCTCAGAACCATTCGGATATGCCGAAGGGTACACCGCGGAAACGTTCGCTGGTCTCGCACAGTGCGACGGAGAACAATGGCCTTATGAGCACCCTGAACCCGGCGATCCCGGACCCTGACGAGTTGCGCACCCTGGCCCCGGCCGCTGTCGAGCAGGTCAGGACCTGGTTGAAGGAGGCGCGGAGGCATCCCTCGAACTTCTCGGCGAGGCAGCTGGCGGGCGTGCTGAAGGACCCGGCGGGACTGGACTTCACGGTCGGCTTCGTGGACCGCGTGATCCGTCCGGAGGACCAGCGGATCGCGGCGGAGGCGCTCGCGGACCTGGCGCCCCAGACGCCCGGCTTCCTGCCCTGGTACATGAAGTCGGCCCTGGGTGCCGGCGGGCGGTTGGCCCCCGCCGTGGCGCCGATCGCCGTGCCCGTGGCCCGCAAGGTGCTGCGCGAGCTGGTGTCCCATCTGATCGTGGACGCCACGGACGCCAAGCTCGGCCCCGCCATCGCCCGGCTGAAGACCGAGGGCATCCGCCTGAACATCAACCTGCTGGGCGAGGCGATCCTCGGCCGGCAGGAGGCGGACCGGCGGATGGACGGCATCCGCACGCTGATCGAGCGCGAGGACGTGGACTACGTCTCCGTCAAGGTCTCCGCTGCCACCGCCCCGCACAGCGCGTGGGCCTTCAACGAGGCCGTGGAGGAGGTCACCGCCTCCCTCCTGCCGCTCTACGAACTCGCTGCCTCCCAGGCCGGCCCCGGCGGCACCGGTGCCACCTTCATCAACCTGGACATGGAGGAGTACCACGACCTCGATATGACCCTCGCCGTGTTCATGCGCCTGATGGACCAGCCCCAGCTGCAGGGCCTCGAGGCGGGGATCGTGCTGCAGGCCTACCTGCCGGACGCCCTGGACGCCATGATCCGGCTGCAGGAGTTCGCCGCCCGCCGCGTGGCCGCCGGCGGCGCCCCCGTGAAGGTCCGTGTGGTCAAGGGCGCCAACCTGCCCATGGAGCACGTGCAGGCCTCCGTCACCGGCTGGCCTGCCGCCACCGTGGAGTCCAAGCAGGCCGCGGACACCAATTACAAGCGCGTGCTCAACTACTCCCTCACCCCGGAGCACACCCGCAACGTGCGGATCGGCGTGGCCGGGCACAACCTCTTCGACGTCGCGCTGGCCTGGCTGCTGGTGCAGGAACGCGGGCTCACCACCCAGTGGGAGCAGGGCGGGACCAGCCCGGACGTCGAGTTCGAGATGCTGCTGGGCATGGCCACCGGCCAGGCGGAGGCGGTGCGCCAGGACGTGGGCTCGCTGCTGCTCTACACCCCCGTGGTCCACCCCCACGAGTTCGACGTGGCCATCTCCTACCTGGTGCGCCGCCTCGAGGAGGGGGCCAGCCAGGAGAACTTCATGTCCGCCGTCTTCGAGCTGGACACGGACGCGGAGCTCTTCGCCCGCGAGGAGCAGCGCTTCCTCGACTCCCTGGAGGACCTGGACACCGGGATCCCGACGCCGGCCCGCACCCAGAACCGGCAGCTCGCCTCCTCGCCGGGAGACCTCCCGGCGGCCCGCGGGCCGGTCCCCGAGCCGGTGGACGGCTTCGCCAACACCCCGGACACCGATCCGTCGCTGGCCGCCAACCGGGACTGGGGGCGGGCGATCACCGCCGCGATCCCGACCTCCACGCTCGGAACCGAGACCGTCCTGACCGCCACGGCGACCTCACCGGAGCAGGTGCGGGCCGCCGTCGGGCAGGCCGTGGACGCCGGGGAAGACTGGCGGACCCTGACCGGTGCCGAGCGGGAGCGCGTGCTGAACGCCGTGGCCGACTCGCTGGAGGTCCACCGCGGCGCCCTGCTGGAGGTGGCCGCCGCGGAGACCGGCAAGACCCTGGACCAGGGCGACCCCGAGGTGTCCGAGGCCATCGACTTCGCGCGGTACTACGGACGCCTGGCCCGGGGCCTCGAGGAGGTGCCCGGCGCCGAGTTCCACCCCGCGCGGCTCGTGCTGGTGATCCCGCCGTGGAACTTCCCCATCGCCATCCCCACCGGCGGCGTGCTGGCCGGGCTCGCCTCCGGGGCCCCCGTGGTGTTCAAGCCGGCACCGCAGTCCGTGCGCACCGGGGCCGTGGCCTACGAGGCCATCCGCGAGGGCCTGCGCGCCGGGCTCGGGCAGCTCGGCTGGGCCGAAGAGCGGGCGGCCGCCACCGCCGACGGCGTGGTGAGCTTCCTCAGCATCGACCCGGACCGCGAGGCCGAACTCGGTGAGGGGCTCATCACCCACCCGGCCGTCGAACGGGTCATCCTCACGGGCGGCTACGAGACCGCCCAGCTGTTCCGGTCCTTCCGGAAGGACCTGCCGCTGCTGGCCGAGACCTCCGGCAAGAACGCGATCATTGTGACCCCGAGCGCCGACTTGGACCTGGCCGCGAAGGACGTGGTCTACTCCGCCTTCGGCCACGCCGGACAGAAGTGCTCCGCGTCCTCGCTCGTGATCCTCGTGGGCTCCGTGGCCACCTCGAAGCGGTTCCACCGCCAGCTGCTGGACGCCGCGGCCTCGCTGACCGTCGGCTACCCCGAGGACCCGCGCTCGCAGATGGGACCCGTGATCGAGGAGCCCGGTGAGAAGCTGCGGCGGGGGCTGACCGAGCTGGGGCCGGGGGAACGCTGGGCCCTGCAGCCGCAGCCGCTCGACGACTCCGGCCGGCTGTGGAGCCCGGGGATCCGGTCCGGCGTCCGTCCCGGTTCCGACGCCCACCTGACTGAGTACTTCGGGCCCGTGCTGGGCGTGATGACCGCCGAGACCCTCGAGGACGCGGTGCGCCTGGTGAACGCCGTGGACTACGGGCTGACCTCCGGCCTGCACTCCCTGGACCCGGACGAGATCGAGGCCTGGCTGGAGACCGTGCAGGCGGGCAACCTCTACGTGAACCGCGGGATCACCGGGGCCATCGTGCGCCGGCAGCCCTTCGGCGGGTGGAAGCGCTCGACCGTCGGCGCGGGCACCAAGGCCGGCGGGCCCCACTACCTGCACGGACTGGGCACGTGGACCGATGCGCCGGTGGCCCACGACGGCGGCCGGGCGCCCGAGCCGTCCGGGTCCGGCCTGCGGCTGGCCGCGGCCGCGGGCCTGGACGCCGCTGATCGGGACTGGCTCGCGGGTGCCGCCGCGCTGGACGAGGCGGCCTGGCATGCGGGCTTCGGCGTGGCGGAGGACGTCTCCGGGCTCATGGCCGAGCGCAACGTGCTGCGCCACCTGCCGGTGCCGGTGACGGTCCGCTGGGAGTCGGGCCCGCTGGTGCACCTGCTGCGCGTGCTGATGGCCGGCCGCCGTGCCGGGGCGGCACTCACGGTGAGCGTGCCGGAGAGGCTGCCGGCCGGCGTCGAGCAGATGCTGGCGGGGGACCCGGACGTGGTCGTGCACGTGGAGGACACCGCGGCGTTCCACGCCCGGGCCGCGCAGCTGACCGGGCTGCCGCCGTCCGCGCCGGGGGCCGGCGACCCGCGGATCCGGCTGGTGCTGGACTGGTCGGAGGCCGGGGCTCAGGCCTCCCGCGACGGCCTGCTGGCGCTGCACGAGGCGCTGGAGGGTTCACCGGACGTGGCGGTGTCCGCGGGGCCGGTGGTCTCGGCCGGGGACGTGGAGCTGCTGCCGTTCGTGCACGAGCAGGCCATCTCCATCACGGCCCACCGCTTCGGCACCCCGGACCACCTCACCGACCACCTCCTCTGACCCGGGGCACCTGAAGGTCAAATCCGGCCCGTTTACTCGCCGGTAACCGCTGAGAATGGGCCGGATTCGACCTCCAGTTGCCGGGGTGCGGGAGGAGGGTGGATAGAGTCGGGCGCATGACGCATGCACCAGGGCAGACCCCGCGCTCCGTCGAGGTCCGTGCCCAGGTGGTCGAGGCCGCCGTGGAGCTGTTCAGTGAGCGCGGCTTCGAGTCCACGTCCGTGGACGACCTGGCCCGGGCCGCAGGGATGTCCCGGTCCACGTACTTCCGCCAGGTCGGCGGCAAGGAGGACGCGGTGTTCGCCGACCACCCCCCGCTCCTCGAGGAGCTCGGGACGTGGATGGACGCCCAGGCCGGCGCCGAGGGTCACCCCGCCGACCCGTGGGTCACGGTGTGCGCCGCCTCCGAGCGCGTCTTCGCGCACCTCTCCGAGGACCTGGACCTGGCCCGCCGCCGCTACACCGAGGTCCGCGCCGTCCGCGCCCTGCGGGACCGCGAGATCATCACCGAGCGCGGCTACGAACGGCTCTTCTCCGACTATCTGCGCCGGAGCATGCCCGGCCTCGAGGCCGTGGACGCCATCGGCTTCGCCGCCCTCGTCACCGCCACGCACAACCACTTCCTGCGCCAGGCCATCCGGACCGAGTCGGCCGAGCCGGCGGAGCAGGTCCGGGACCGTCACGCCGCCGCCCTGGACGCGGCGCTGGTGCGGGTCCGGCAACGCTTCGGCGTCGGATCCGGCCCGGACGAGACGTCCCAGCAGGTCCTGGTGGCGAGCCTGCCCGCGACCATGCCCTCCGGCGAGGTGCTGCGCCGAATCCGCGAGGCGCTGGCCGCCGAGGCGGGGTAGCCCACCGAAGCCGAACCCCCGGCGCCCCGCGTGACACCCCGGTTCATTGCGATAGGAACTCGGTGTCAATTACCATGGGACGCATGACCGAGCCCTCCCTCCCCGGTGCCACCGAGCCCGCCTATGACGTGACCAGCCCGCTGGACGTCGACTACTACGACGCGTTCCGTGACATCCCGGCCGCCGACCGGGAGGTCTGGGACCGGGCGCGGAAGGCCGCGGCCGCCGTCGCGCCCCAGATGGCCGAGGGCTGGGACCGCCACCTCTACCCGGTGCAGGCCGCCGTGACGCTGGGCCGGCACCAGCTGTTCAACGACGGGCTGGTCCACCCGGACCTGGAGGAGTTCTCCCCGCTCGCCACCGGACTGGTGAACATGGAGGTCTCCCGCATCGACGGCTCCCTCGGCACCGTGATCGCCGTCCAGGGCGGGCTCGCCCTGCGGACCCTGGTCTACTGCGGCAGTGAGGGGCAGCAGGCGCGGTACGTGAAGCCGCTGGCCTCCGGCGAGGTGCTCGGCTCCTTCGCCCTGACCGAGCCGGACCACGGCTCCGACTCTTCCGGGCTGGCCACCCGGGCCACGCGCACCGCGGACGGCTACACCCTGCGCGGGGCCAAGAAGTGGATCGGCAACGGCGCCTCCGGGGGCATCACCTTCGTCTGGGCGCGGGTCGAGTCCCCCGGGGCCGAGGACCACGGGGCTGTCCGCTGCTTCCTGGTCCCGCAGGACACCCCCGGCTACCGGGCCGAGGTCATCTCCGGCAAGGGGGCCCTGCGCGCGATCGACCAGGCACTGATCCACCTGGACGATGTCCGGCTGCCGGCGGACGCCCTGCTGCCGGGCTCGCACTCGTTCAAGGACACCTCGAGGGTCCTCTACGCCACCCGCGCCGGCGTCGCCTGGTCCGCCCTGGGCCACGCCACGGCCTGCTTCGAGTCCGCGCTGGCCTACTCGAGGCAACGCGTGCAGTTCGGCAAGCGGCTCGCCCAGCACCAGATGGTCCAGGAGAGGCTGACCCGGATGCTCTCCCACCTGGTGGCCATGCAGATGTACTGCGTGAACCTGGCCCAGCTGGAGTCCGAGGGCCGGCTGCGCCCCACGCAGGCCTCCCTGGCCAAGTACCACAACACCCGCACCGCCCGGATGGTCGCCGCCGAGGCCCGGGACCTGCTCGGCGGCAACGGCATCCTGCTGGAGAACGGCGTCATCCGCCACCAGATGGACCTCGAGGCCATCCACACCTACGAGGGCACCGAGTCCGTCCAGGCGCTGCTGATCGGGCGCGACCTCACCGGCTTCAGCGCCTTCGCCTGAGCAGCCCACGGAAAGCTACCTGCGGGTAACTTGCCGTGGCATGATGGACCCATGCACCTGATCTTCCGCACCCTCCTCGTGCTCCTCAAGGCCCGCCGCCGCTCCCGGCTGAGCGTCTGGGACACCTCGTCGCTGCCGCTGAGGGCCCTGCCCACGGACATCGACTTCGCCATGATCGTGAACAACGGGATGTACCTCTCCCTCATGGACCTGGGCCGTTTCGACCTGCTGGCCCGCAGCGGCTTCTGGGACCTGATGATGAAGCGGAAGTGGACGCCGGTGGTGCAGTCGGAGCAGATCTCCTTCCGCAAGTCGATCCGGTTGTGGCAGCGGTTCACCATCGAGACCAGGATCATCGGGGTGGACGAGAAGTGCATCTGGATCGAGCAGCGCTTCGTCCGGGACGGGGAGATCTACGCCCGGGGCTACCTGGCCACCCGCTTCGTGGACGCCGGCGGCGCGGTGCCCCTGCAGGACATCATCGACGCGGTCCGCACCGAACTCGGTCAGAGCCTGCCCGAGGACTTCACCGTCCCGGACTGGCTGCACGAGTGGCGCGGCAACGTCGCCCTGCCCGGCACCCGGAGGCCGGCCCCGCACCTCTGGTAGAGCGCCCGGGGAGATGGACGACGGCGGCCGCGCGGCCGCCGCTGTCATCTGCGGCGGGCGCGGGGTGCGTTGTGCATCACACGGGTGCAGGATGGGGGCATGAACAACCGTCTACTCATCATCGGAGGTCTGACCAGCCTGGCCCTGGTCCTGGTCATCGCCTACCTGGTCGGGTTCTGGGCCTGGATCTTCCTGGGCGTCGTGGCGCTGCTGCTCGTGGCCCTGGCCATCTGGGACACCACGCAGAGGAAGCATTCCATCCTGCGGAACTTCCCGGTCGTCGGGCACATGCGGTACCTGCTGGAGTCGATCCGCCCGGAGATCCAGCAGTACTTCATCGAGCGGAATGTGGACGGCAAGCCCTTCGACCGGGACCAGCGATCCCTGGTCTACTCCCGGGCCAAGGGACAGGACGACCACAAGGCCTTCGGCACCGAGCGGGACACCAATCGCATCGGCTACGAGTTCCTCATCCACTCCACGGCGCCCGTGCCCACGCCCCAGCCGCTGCCCACCGTGCGCGTCGGCGGGCCGGACTGCCGCCAGCCCTATGACCTCTCCCTGCTGAACATCTCCTCCATGTCCTTCGGCTCGCTGTCCAAGAACGCGGTGCTGGCCATGAACAAGGGGGCCGGTCTGGGCGGTTTCATCCATGAGACCGGGGAGGGCGGGCTGACGAAGTTCCACCGTGGCAACGGGGCGGACCTGTTCTGGGAGATCGGTTCCGGCTATTTCGGCTGCCGCACCGAGGACGGCCACTTCAATCCAGAGCGGTTCGCGGAGAAGGCCACCCTGCCGGAGGTCAAAGGCATCACCATCAAGCTCTCCCAGGGGGCCAAGCCCGGGCTCGGCGGCGTGCTGCCGGCGGCCAAGGTCACCCCCGAGATCGCCGAAGCCCGCGAGGTACCGGTCGGCGTCGACTGCATCTCCCCGGCCTCACACTCGGCGTTCCACACGCCCCGGCAGATGGTGCGGTTCATCGGGCAGTTGCGCGAACTCTCCGGCGGCAAGCCCATCGGCATCAAGTTCTGCGTCGGGTCCCGGACGGACGTGCTGGCGATGTGCAAGGCCATCTGGGCCGAACGTATCGCCCCGGACTACATCATCGTGGACGGCTCCGACGGCGGCACCGGTGCCGCCGCGCTGGAGTACCAGGACAACGTCGGCACCCCACTGACCGAGGGGTTGATGCTGGTGCACAACGCCCTGGTGGGCACCGGTCTGCGGCACATGATCAAGATCGGTGCCGCCGGCAAGATCATCTCCGGTTCGGACATCGTCAAGCGGCTGATCCAGGGCGCGGACTTCACCCTGTCCGCCCGCGCCATGATGATGGCCACCGGCTGCATCCAGGCCCAGAAGTGCCACACCAATCACTGCCCGGTGGGCGTGGCCACCCAGAACGAGCGGCTGATGCGGGCGCTGGATGTGGACGACAAGGCCAACCGGGTGCACAACTACCACAAGCTGACGGTGCGGGAAGCCGTGCAGATCATGGCCTCGATGGGGGTGTCCTCCCCGTCTCAGCTCACCACCCGCATGCTGCGCCGCCGGGTGGATCATCTGACGACCCGCTCCTACGCCTCGATCTACCACTGGCTCCGCGAGGACGAATTGCTCCATGAACCGCCGCGGGGCTGGGACGCGGACTGGCGCGAGGCCGACCCGGATCACTTCGGCGAGCATGCGCCCATCAGCTACCTGCAGGGCGACGGACCGCGCTGGCGCACCGAACTGACCGTGGAGACCTCGGCGTTGTCGTTGCGCGACCTGGAGATCGCGGAGCGGTCGAAGGACTCCGACGGTGAGGGCGCCCCCGAAGAGCCCGACGCCGGCACCCGCCAGCCCGAGCGGGTCCCGGTCGGTGCCGGGCGGGGCAGCGGGGGCACCGGGCCGGACAGCGCCGGCGGGCGGGGGCCCGGCCAAGGGGCCGGCCAGAATGCCGCCGAGGGCGGAGGTCAAGGATCCGACGAGGGAAGTCCGCAGCCGCGTACGGGCGGCGAGCCGCCGGTGCGAGACGCCGCCCCGGCGGCCCAGGGCACGGAGATGAACCGCGGCACGCGTCGGGCCGAGACCGGTTCCACCCCCGTGGTCAGCGACGCCCCCCGCCCGGAGGGGCGACCGGGGTCCTGACCTTGCTGCGGTCCTCATAGTCGTGGTCCGCCTGGAGACGGCCTGGACTCGGTTCGACAGGACGTGGAGTACGGGGACGACGAGGTCACTGTTGCGGCGCGAGCCGCGGCCCCAGGGCCATGGCCAGGTCCACGAAACTCCGGCCCGGTGCGGGCAGCCTCCGCCGTTCCGACCAGGCGATGGATGCCCGTTCCAGGTGGGGCTCGGGGTCCAGGGGAACGCAGGCCACCGGCAGTCCCTCGTAGGAGATGTCCTGGCGGGGCCGCTGGATGAAGATCGAGTAGCCCAGCCCGCGGGCCACCAGGGACCGGATGAGCTCGAAGTCCGGGGACTTCATCCGCACGTTCGGCGTCGCACCGTGGTGGGCGAAGTAGGAGAGGATGTCGTCGGAACTGGGGGAGACGTCCATCAGCAGCAGGGGCTCCGCCGCCAGGTCGGCCAAGGGGGCCCGGCCCAGCCCGGCGAACGGGTGCTCGGCCGGCAACAGGGCATACATGGTCGTGTCGTAGAGGCGCGCGGTGCCCAGGCCGGGCAATGCGTGGAGGTTGTACGCGAGGACCACGTCCAGGATGCCGAGGGAGAGCTGTTCCACCAGCTCGGACCGGTCCCCGGTGGTCACGGAGACGGTGACGCCGGGATGCCGGGAGGCGAACGCGGACCACAGCGCGGGCAGGACCGTCGGGGCCAGGGACCGGAAGCAGCCGATGGTGAGGGTCCCGCCGAGCTGCCGGTCGCCGTCGGGCATCTCCAGGTCAAGGGCCTGGTCCAGCACCGAGCGTGCCCGGATGAAGAAGTCCTCCCCGGAGGCGGTGAGCACCACACCCTCGGCCTTGCTGCGGCGGCACAACACGGTGCCGGAGATGCGCTCGAGGGTGTCCAGGGCCTCCGTGACGGAAGTCCTGGACACCCTCAGCTCGGCCGCCGCGGCGCTGATGCTGCCGGTCCGGGCCACAGCGCAGAAGTGTTCGAGTTGGCGCAGTGTCAGTCGCACCCGTCCCCGTCTTCCTGCCGGACCGGTGCCGGCGGGTTCAGCGGAGGTCGCGGCTGGCGGTCTCCGGCATCTTGATGATGACCACCACGCTAATCAGGCAGAGCAGGATCATGTAGCCCACGAACAGGCCGTGCATCCCGATGCTGGACAACCAGGTGTTCAGGTAGGGCGCCGTGCCGCCGAAGATCGCTCCGGACGTGGCGTACCCGACGCCTATCAGCGTGGCCCGGAGCTTGGTCGGGACCAACTCGGCGAAGACGGCGCCGAGCGGGGCGCAGTTCGCGGCCAGCAGCACGGAACCGGCGGCCATGGCCAGGAAGAGCATGAACGGGCTCGGGCCGAGCATCCATTCCAGGGGGAAGGCCACGAGCGCGAAGCCGGCCGCGAAGACCATCAGCACCGGTTTGCGCCCGAAGCGGTCGGAGAGCTTGCCCATCACGGGGATGGCCACCAGGAACACGGCCTGGCCGCAGAGCCCGGCCACGAGGGAGGCGTTGGGATCCATACCGAACTCGCGGGAGGCGTAACCGGGGGCGAAGATGAACCAGGTGTAGAAGGCCACCACGCCAGAGATCGTCAGGCCGACGATCTGCAGCAGCGGCTTCCACTCGCGGCCCAGTTCGGAGAAGACCTCCCGCAGGGGCGGGGAGTCCGCGCCCTCGCGCTCGTCCCGCTCCTTGCGCTCGGTGTGCACCTCGGACTCGTTCATGGTCTTGCGGATGTAGAGGGCGTAGACCCCGAGGACGGCCGCGACGGCGAAGGGAATGCGCCAGCCGAACTCGGCCATCTGCGCCTCGGAGAGCAGGGCGGTCAGCAGCACGCCGACGCCCGTGGCCAGCATGGTGCCCACCCCGACGCCGAGCCAGGGGGTGGAGGCCCAGAAGCCGCGCTTGTCCTGCGGGGCGATCTCCGCCAGGTAGGTGAAGGCGCTGCCGGTCTCACCGCCGTGGGACAGGCCCTGGATGAGTCGGGCCACCAGGAGGACGACGCCGGCCCACACGCCGATCGCGTCAAAGGTCGGGGCCACGGCGATCAGCAGGGAGCCGAACGAGGCCAGGAGGATGGCCAGGGTCAGGCTGAACTTCCGGCCCCTGTCGTCGGCCAGCCGGCCGAACAGCCATCCG
The DNA here is from genome assembly GCF_031432995.1 of Citricoccus sp. I39-566. Taxonomy (GTDB): domain Bacteria; phylum Actinomycetota; class Actinomycetes; order Actinomycetales; family Micrococcaceae; genus Citricoccus; species Citricoccus nitrophenolicus_A. The sequence continues at coordinate 159,152 of NZ_CP133842.1, read as the reverse complement.
CCCACCGGGCGCATGAGGAAGCCGACCGCGAAGACCGCCAGTGTGGAGAGCAGGCTGGAGACCGGGTCCTCGGCACGGAAGAACTGGGCGGCGAAGAAGGGCGCGAAGATCGCGTAGATGTTCCAGTCGAACCACTCCAGGGCGTTGCCGATGTTGACGGCGACGAGGTCCCGGGGGCGGCCGGCGCGCGGCGTCGGTGTACCGACGGCGGGTGCCGTCAGAGGGCCAGGGAAGGAGGCGGCGTCGGAGGCTGGGGAAGGGCCGCCCGGAGCGTGGGACGGGGAAACGGTGCTGTGATCCATAACACCTCATGGTGCCCTTGGTCGTTGGTCATCTCAACGGAATTCACTGTGCATCGGATGCACGGAGGATGTGCATGGCGTCCGCGGCGGGCCGCCCCTAGCGTGGTGGTCATGTCCCAGACCCCTGTTGCCGCCTCCGGACGCTCCGATGCCTCCGCCGGCCCTACGCCGCCCCGACTCGAGTTCCTGGCCACCGTGGCCGTCGAGGTATCCGGGCCCGTGGAGGTCGGGCGCACGCACCGCGGCCAGCGCCGGATCATCCCGATCATCGGCGGCGCGGTCACCGGGCCGGAGCTCAACGGCACGGTCCTGGCCGGCGGCGCCGACTTCCAGCTCATCCAGTCCGAGACAGCCTCGGACCTGGACGCGCGGTACGTCATCGAGACCGACGACGGCGAGCGGCTCTACGTCATGAACGCCGCCTACCGCACGGGCGCGGCCGAGGACATCGCGGCGCTGGCCCGCGGCGAACGGGTGCCGGCGGAGCGCATCTACTTCCGCTGCGCACCACGCTTCGAGGTGGCCGGCGAGCGGTGGTCCTGGCTGGAGTCCACCGTGGTCATCGGCTCCGGCCGCCGCGAACCAGACCGGGTCCTGATCGACCTGTGGGCGGTCTGCTGACCGGCTCCCCTCAATCCCAGTGGTGGCCCACCTCGACGAAGTCCTCCAGGCGCCGCCCGTCGGCGTCCAGATGCCACCCGGCACGTTTGGGGATGTTCGAGATGATGACGGTCTCGCGGACCTCCAGGCGGGGCAGCCTCTCTGATACCTGCCGCTCCAGGGCCATGATGTCCGTCGGCGATCGGTGCCACATCATGGACATGAAGTTGGAGCGGCCCGTCGTCGAGGCGCACAGGCGCAGGGCTCCGAGCCCCGCCAGTTCGGCGGCTGCCGCATCGTGGTCGGCGGCCGGGAGCCGGGCGAACCACTGGCACATCACGGGGTTGCCCGTGGCCCGGTGGGACACGTCGCAGCGCCGCTGATGCAGAGGGGCGAGCACCGGATGGCCAAGGTCAACCCGGCCCTGATGACCGTGGTCCCGACGGCCGCCCTGCTCGGTTCCTTCCTCTCCCTCGGCTTCGCGGAGGTGCCCAAGAGCTCCGTGCACGTGATTACCCTGGCCACCTCGGCGCTCGTGATGGGGGCGTGCCTGCTGCTGGTCCGACTGCGGCGGCTTCGACGCGGCCACCGTGGAGTCCGGTGCCATGCCGGTCAACCACTCGCCCCGCTTCGTCCCCGTGCCGGAGCCCACCCTCTGGACGGCGGCGACGGCGGCGCTCGCCGCCCTGCGCTCCCGCCTCGGCTCCTGATTCCCCTTCCTTCCCCGAGGAAGGTCAGAAGGAGAGGTCGAACACGCGGGTGGCGATGCCCTCGAAGAACTCGAACCTCTCCTCCTCCGTCAGCGGCAGGTCGTCCTGCAGCTGAACCTCGGCGGGCTCGTACTGGTAGGGGTAGTCCATCGCGTACATCACCCGGTCCGCGCCCATCATCTTCCGCACGAACATGATCTCGTCCTCCCAGGGCATCCCACTGGTGGTGATCCAGACGTTGCGGCGGATGTACTCGGACGGTTTCAGCGGCAGCGGCTTCACGTGCGGGTAGCGACCGGTGGCCACCTGCTTGCCGTACATGTAGTCGATCCGGTTCAGCCAGAACGGCACGGCCTCGCCGAGGTGGCCGACCACGAGCTTCAGGGTCGGGAAGCGCTCGAACACCCCGGAGACCACCAGCCGCATCAGGTGCAGGCCGGTCTCCACCCCGAAGCCGTACATCGAGCCGTCCAGTCCCCGGTCATGCAGGGGTTTGAACAGCCCGGCGGAGGGGGCGTTGGGGTGCAGGTAGACGGGCACCCCCAGGGACGCGGCCGCCTCGTAGAACGGCAGGAACTCGGGGGAGTCCGTGTAGCGGTCCCGCACGTGGGAGTTCAGGATCGCGCCCTTGAGCCCCAGCTCGGTGACCGCCCGGCCCAGTTCGGCGGCGCCGGCGTCGGGCGCGGTGAACGGCACGGCGGCCAGCCCGGAGAACCTCTCCGGACGGTTCCGGACGATCTCGCCCAGGTGGTCGTTCGCCACCCGGGCGAGGTCGGTGGCCTGGGCGGCGGGCAGGGGGTTGGTCCCCGGCGCGGTCAGGGCCAGGATCTGATGGTCGACGCCGGCCGCGTCCATCTCCTGCAGGCGCACCCCCTCGGTATCCACCATGCGCTCGCGGATGAACCGCGGGCGCTCCCCGTCGCCGAGGGCGTAGTAGCCCATCAGGCTCATGAAGCCCGGGTCGTCCTCGGGGTGCTCGCCCAGGATCCGGCGGAAGAGCTCGAACATCTCCGGAGGCGCCCAGGCCTCCTCGGTGGCGATGCGGCGGTAGGGACGGGGGGCTGCGGTGGGGCTGTTCATGGGCTGGGGTCCTCTGGTCTCTGGTCTGTGGTGGCGGGAAACTGGTGGTGCGGGGCGTGGTCACTCGGCGGCGGGGGTGACGATCTCGTCCACGGCGATCTCCTCGTCCAGGAGTCCGTAGCGGACCATCCGCTCGTTGAGGAACTGCAGGGTCTCGACGTCCACGGTGGCGTTCCAGACCGGCAGGTGGATCTCGCCGGCGAGTCCGGGCTCGATCGTGGTGACCTCGGGGAGTGCCTCACGGAACGCGTCCGGGTCCTCGGCGATCGCCTGGCCGGTGGCGTCGATGCCCCGCTGGAAGGCCTCCACCACGTCCGGGTTCTCGGCGGCGTAGTCCTCGGAGGTCATGTAGGTGCCCACCATCATGTCCTCCCGGGACTCGGCATAGGGGCTGGCGACTTCCACGGCCCCCTCATCCAGGGCCATGGTGACGAAGGGCTCGATCAGCAGGGCGCCGTCCACCTGGCCGTTGGCCACCGCGGGGAGCATGTCGGAGAAGCCCATCTCCGCGAACCTGACCTGGTGGCGGTCCGCGCCCGCATCCTCCATCAGGGTCATGATGACCACGTCGTTGATGTTCTCGAGCGTGTTGACCGCGATGGTGGCGCCCTCGAGGTCGGAGACCTCCTCGATCCCACTGGAGGTCGAGGCCACGATGCGGGCGAAGTCCTCCGCGGGGTCCGCGACGGTGCGGGTGCCCGCCGCCACGATGGTGATGGGCAGTCCCTTGCTGGCCGCCAGGATGGCACTGACGGTGTTGGACCCGGCGAACTGCGTCTCGCCGTTCACCACGGCGGGCACGGCCGCCGCCCCACCGATGCTGACGTCCACGGTGACGTCCAGGCCCTCGGCCTCGAAGTAGCCCTCGTTGACCCCGTACTGGAGGAAGGCCGAGGGCATCCCGGCGGTGTCCGCCACGCGCACTGCGGTGGTCTGCGTTGAGGTCTCGGCGGTGCCGCCGTCCTGCGCCGATGTGCCGTCCTGCTCGCCGGAGGGGCTGCCACCTCCGCAGGAGCTCAGCAGCAGCGGTGCGGCCAGCAGCGGTGCCAACCAGCGCATCCGGCCGGCGTTCCCCGTGGTGGCCCACGTGGTGGCAATCGTCGTGGTTCTCCGGGTGGCCCTCATGGCGAATCTCCTCTGCGAGTCGGCGGTGCGGTGCGGGAAGGCGGCGGGTGGGTGGCACCGTCTTCCCAGAAGCGTAGGATGTGTTATCGGCAGACGGAACAGTTTTCCATGCTGTTCTGTCAGTAAGAACAGGAGCGAGGAGAGCGAGGAACGGTGATGTCGGAGATTCGGTCCGTGGTCCACGCCCTGACGGTCGTGGACCAGGTCATGGCCACGGGCGGCGTCCGGGTGCGGGAGGTGGCCGAGGACCTGGGCATCGCCCCGTCCAGTGCGCACCGCCTGCTGAGCACCCTCGCCTCGCGGGAGTACGTGGTCCAGGACCCGCACAGCCGCATCTACCGCCCGGGGGTCAAGCTCCTCGGCCTGACCGGGGGGACGGTGGGCACCCGCGAGATCCGCCACGCGGCCCATCGGCCCATGGAGGCGCTGGCGGCCGCCACGGGGGAGTCGGTGTCCCTGTCCGTCCTGATCCGCTCGGAGGTGGAGTTCGTGGACGGCATCGAATCCGGTCACATCCTCCGGGCCTCGCCGCGGATCGGAGCCAGGTTGCCGGCCTACAGCACGGCGGGCGGGCGGGTGCTGCTGGCCGACCTGGCCCCGGAGGACGTCTCCGGCATGTTCGGCGGCGGGCTGAAGAAGCTGACGGACCGCACCGTGGACACGGTGCCGGAGCTCACCGGGATGCTGGCTAGAATCCGACAGGCCGGTTACGCGGTCTCCCGGGGCGAGAGCACGGAGGGGATCTCCGCCGTAGCGGTGGCCATCCGCCCGGCCGGAGGCCGGGCGGCCGCCGGGCTGGCCGTCGTCGCCCCCACTGAACGGCTGCCGGACACCGGGCTGTCGGTCATCATCGACCACCTGCTACGGGCCGCCGGGGATACCGCGGCGGCCCTGCCACACACGGCCGGGCGGAGCGCCGGGCCGGGGAGCGAGGAGCGGATTGACTGAGGGAACACGGGCGCAGGGGCCGGGCGCCCCGCGCGCCGGCACGGCGCTGCTGACCGTCCTGCTCATCGCCATGGGCGTGGGGCCGCTGCTGAACTACGGGCTCTCGGCCACCTCCGACCTGCTCATCCGCGAGCTCGGGGTCTCCGCCGGCCAGTTCGGACTGCTCGTCACGGTGCTGTTCGTCAGCGCCGCCGTCTCCTCCATGGTGATCGGCCGCCTGGCGGACGTGCTCAGCATCCGTGCCCAACTCATCTTCAACTACGGCGGCACCGTGCTGGCCCTGCTGGTATCCGCCATCGGCCCGGCGTACTGGACCCTCGTGGTGGCCTGCGTCATCGTGGGCCCGGCCCAGGTCATCGCGAACCCCACCACCAATCGCGTCATCTACTCCGCCGTTCCCGCCGCCAAGCGGTCCGGGTGGATCGGCGTCAAGCAGTCAGGGGTCCAGGCCAGCCAGCTGGTGGCCGGACTCCTGTTCCCTGCCGCCGCGCTGTGGGCCGGTTGGTCGGGCGCCGCGGCTGCGGCCGCCGTCGGGGTCCTGGCCCTGCTGTGGTGGTCGCTGCGCCATATCCCGCCCGAGGACCCGACCGACTGGCGCGCGGTCCGCAGGGTTCTGGCGGACCGGTTCCGGCGCCGCGGGGTCTCCACGGCGTCCCTGCCCCTGCAGGTCTGGCTGTTCGCCGCCGTCGCCTTCTTCTCCGGCATGGGCACCCAGGCCACGAACGTCTACCTGCCGCTGTTCGCCGTGCGGGACCACGGGTACAGCCTGCTGGTCGGAGGGCTGGCGGCCGGACTCTCCGGCGTGGTGGGCGTGGCCAGCCGCATCTACTGGGGGCGGGCCCTCGGGGCGGGCCGGAGGCCGGGCACCCTGCTGCTGCTGATCTCCACCGGCGCGCTGGTGGGGATGGCCTGCATGGCCGCCTCCGCGGTCTGGACCCAGCCAGCGTTGTTCTGGGCCGGCGTGGTGCTGCACGGTCTGACGGTGCTCGGCACCAACGTGGTGGTCAACGCCGGGACCATGCAGGCCGTGGACGCCACCCGCATCGGCGCGGCCAGCGGGACCACCACCATGGGCATGTACGCCGGATTCGCCGTCGGCCCCGTCGGGATGGGTGCAGTGGTGGAGCTGACCGGCGGCTTCGTCCTCGGTTGGATCCTGGTCGGGGCGGCCTATGCCGTGCTGTTCGGGCTCGCCCTGGTCATGGTCCGCACCGGACGGCGACCGGCCGGCTGAGCGTGCTCCGGACCCCGGCGCGCTGCTACTGGCCGCCGCGGCCCGCGCCGTGCTGGGCGCGGCGGCCGTGGGCGAACCAGTACACCACCATGGTGACCAGCACGAAGCCGGAGAGCCCCAGGTACATACCCGAGAAGTCCGTGACCGGCAGCACGGCGCCCAGCAGGACGGGGCCCAGGCCGGTGCCGAGATCCAGGAACAGGAAGAAGGTGGAGGTGGCCACGCCGATCTGGAACGGGGGGACCACGGTGGCCGCCACGGACTGCAGGCCCGTCAGGGTGGAGCCGAAGCCGAGGGCACACAGGCCCGCTGAGAGCAGGACCCCGGCGGTGGTGGGCCAGAGGGCGAGCACGGCCAGCCCGGCCACGAAGAGCCCCATCAGCGGAAGCACCACGGCGTTGGGCCCGTACCGGTCCTGGGCCGGCCCCACGATGAACCGGGACGGCACCAGTACGGCGGCGTAGACCACGAAGAACAGGCTGGCCACGGTGGGACTGATGTCCTGTTCCTGGGCGTAGCCGTTGAGGAAGGCCAGCACGCCGGAGTAGGCCAGCCCCGCCAGGAGCATGACCAGGGCCACGGGCAGCACCGGCACGGAGATCAGCCCGCTCAGGGCGAACCGGGGACGGGCGCCGCTGCCGCGTTGGGGGGCCGGGAGGCGCAGGAGGAGGCCGGCCGACAGGCCAAGGACCGCGAAGCCGGTGCACACGATGAACAGCGAGTCGAAGCCGAAGCGGTCGGTCAGCTGGAAGGCCAGCATCGGGCCGATGGCGGCGCCGATGTTCATGGAGGTGCCGAACCAGCCGGTGCCTTCGCTGCGGCGGTGGGGAGGGATCATGCCCTGGACCGCGGCGGCCAGCACCGTGGCGGCCGCACCGAAGCCCACGCCGTGGACGAACCGGACCGCGATGAGCAGCCCGAGGCTGTCCGCCACCAGGTACAGGGCCGAGGCGGCCAGGAACAGGGCCAGGGCGAAGACCAGGACCTTCTGGCGTCCGATGGACTCCATGGCCTGGCCGGTGAACAGCCGGGCCACCACGGCGCCCAGCACGAATGCGCTGACGGCCAGCCCGGACATCACCTCCGAGGCCTGGAACTCGTCCACCGCGTAGAGCGCCATGGCCGTGACCAGCAGGTAGAAGACCAGGGACAGGAAGAGGTTCGTCAGGAAGGTCAGGATGAAGTTCCGGCTCCACAGCCGGGTGGGCGGCGGCGGTGTGCTGGCTGCGGAGGACACGGAGGGAGGACCGGCTTTCTGGGTGGGGAGGGGCAGGCGCCCCCGTGATTCTAGTCCTCAGCCGCGCGGCGGGCCGGGGGACGGCCGCGGGCTACGCTGGTGGTCATGGCGAAACGCGGCGAACTGACCTGGCTCTGGATCATGATCGCCGCCGCAGTCCTCACGCAGACGGCCCTGAACCTGCTGCGCCCGGTCACGAGCTACAAGCTGTTGGTCCTGGGTGCCGGGGAGACCTGGGTGGGGCTGGCCACCGCGGCCTATGCCATCCTGCCGCTGCTCTTCGCGATGTCCCTGGGCCGGCTCAGCGGACGCCTCCCCACCCTGCGCGGCATGATCGCGATCGGCGGGGCGGTCATGGGCCTGGGCGGCCTCGGCCTCGCCTTCGGCGGCAGCATCGCCGTCATCATGGTCTCCTCCGCCGTGCTGGGCATGGGACACCTCGTCTTCACCATCGCCGGCCAGACCGTCATCGGGCGCCGGGCCTCGCCGGCCACCATGGACGCCGCGTTCGGCTGGTTCACCGCCGCCTTCTCCATCGGCCAGATGGCCGGCCCGCTGATCTCCGGGTTCATCCTGGGCAACGCGACCCTGGGCGAGGCCAGCCACAGCGCCGCCTTCGCCGGCCGCATCGACGCCGCCCTGTGGCTCGGCGCGGGCTGCTCCCTGCTGGCCGTGCCCGTGATGTACCTGATGAGGGCCGACGGCGGCCGGCGGCACCGCGCCCACCCGACGGCGGCCAGCGCGGACCCGGAGGACCGGGCCGGAGCGCCGGGCGAGACGGACGCGGCCGGCGCCGGGCCGGCGTCGAGCCCCGATGTGGGGGCGGAGAAGCCGACCATGGCGCGGATCTGGCGCGTGCCGGGGATCCCCTCGCACATGCTGGCCTCGCTGGCCCTGCTGGCGATGCTGGACATCCTGACGGCCTTCATGCCGCTCGTGGGCGAGTCCGCCGGGGTGGCGCCGGTCTGGGTCGGCGTGCTGCTGGCGGTCCGCGGCGGGGCGTCGTTCGTCTCCCGCATCGTGCTGCCGTGGATGTCCCGGCGGTGGTCCCGGCACGGGCTGGTCCTGGTGTCCCTGCTGGCCTCCGCCGTCGCGCTGGGCTTCGTGCCGCCGGTGCTGCAGGCGTGGGGCGCCTCCTGGCTCGCCCTGGCGCTCATGGCGGTGGGCGGGTTCGCCCTCGGGATCGGGCAGCCGCTGACGATGTCCCTCGTCTCCCAGGCCGTGCCGAGCACCTGGCGGGGGCCGGCCCTGGCGTTCCGCCTGGTCGGCAACCGCGTGGGGCAAGTGGTGATGCCCGTGGTGGCGGGGCTGGTGGCGGCCCCCCTCGGCCCGGCCGGCGGCATCTGGTGTGCCTGCCTGATCCTGGCGGCCTCCGGCACCGAACGGCTGGTGGCCGGGCGGCGGAGCTAGCCGGACCTAGCGTGAGCTGGCCGGACCGAGGGCGCGGGGACGGTGCGGCTCAGCGCTGGTCGTCGCCGTCGCCGCCGTCATCCTCGTCCTCGAGGCCGTCCCACTCCGAATCCTCGTCCAGGACGTCCTCGCCGTCGGCCGGCCCGGATGTGCCCTCCCCGTCGTCCGGGACGCCGCTGCCGTCCTGATCCCCGTCCAGCAGGAAGGTGTCCCGCCGCAGCGGGTCCATGGCGTCCAGGGACTCCGGGTCATCGGAGGAGCCGTGGTCGGTGGTGCCGTCGCGGCCGTCCGCGGGCTGCTCCAGATCGTTCTCCGGCTCTTCGATGAATTGCTCTTCCAGTTCGTCTTCGTAACGGCTCAACGCGAACCTCCTCGGTCTCGGGCGGCCCCTGGGCGGGGGTCCGTCTCAGCGGCCGCGTGGTCCGGCCAGCCTAACGCCGGCGACCCTCCCGGGGTAGGGCGGCCGCGGCGAGGCCGATGAGCACGACCATCAGGACGCCGACGCCGGCGAACAACCAGATCGAGGACCCGGTGACGGCGGCGGCGCGGTCACCGGCGGCCTCGGGGGTGCCGGCCGGGTCCTGCGGGCTGGGGCCGTCCTGGGCGCCGTCCTCTCCGCTGCCGTCCTCCGGGAAGGTGCCACCGCCGGGGCGGGAGGCCATCCCGGCGGAGATGCCGTCGAGGAGCGTCCGGGCGTCCTCCACCGCCTGCATCGAGCAGGAGACGGTGGTGTCACGGCTCAGGTCCCGCAGCCGCTGCGTGGTGGTGGCGAAGGGGGTCGGGATGCCGTCGGAGGAGTCCGTTCCGCCCTCTGGGGACTGGCCGCTGCCGTCTCCGCCATCCTGTCCGCCGCCGGGGCCGGAGGTCCCGGGCGTTCCGGGTGCCGTTCCGGGGGTGTCGCTGCCGGAGGGAGCCGTGGTGGGGGAGGAGGTGTCCGGGGCGCCGCCGGACGGCGCCGGGCTCGGCTCCGCCGTGGGGGCGGGCCCGGAGCTGGGCCCCTGGCTGGGGGCCGGAGTGCTGCTGGTCGGCGACGGGTCCGGCGTCGTGGGCTCCTGCGGAGGCGTGGGGCTGGGACTGCCGGTGGGGCTGGGGCTGGGACTGGTGGGGGTCGGGGTGGGCGTGGGGTCCGGCTGCGGCTCCACGCGGATGGACATGTCGCAGACGGCCAGGCCGCCCCGGCCGTCGTCCGCGGTGACCGCGATGAAGTCCTGGCCCGAGTATTCCGGCGGTGCCGTGTAGGTCAGGGTGTGGCCCTCGAGGGTGGCCTCGGCCCCCGCGGAGGACGCCGTGGCCGTCAGGCTGACCGGGTCGCCGTCGGGATCGATGACCTGGAAGCCGAACGACTCCGGGACTCCGGCCTGGACGATGATCCCGGGGCACTGGAGGAACTCGGGCGGGGCATTGCCGCTCGGGGTCGGCGAGGGCGAGGGGGCCACGGGCTGGCTGGGCGAGGCGGATCCACTGGGACTGGGTTGGGTGTCCGCCGCAGACGGTCCGGCGAGGCCGGTCACCAGCAGCGTCGCCGCGGAGGCGGCCGCGAGGGATCGGGCCAGGCGCGGGAGGGCACGGCGAGGTGAGGCCAGGTCAGCAGTGCGTCCTGCCGTGGTGGTCATGCTCAGCCCCCCGCCTGATGGCGCTTGACCCCGTGTTGCCCGCCCCGTCCGGCGGAACGGGCAACACCGGCTGGTTGTAATCATACCGTGATCTAGCGGGAAGTCCAGATCACGGTGGGATCACAATCCGGGCTACTCAGGCCACGCGCCCCTCCGGGACCGAGACCAAGGCCGGGTCGTCCGTGACGACGTGCCCGATCGCCGCGTCGATGGCGCCCAGGGTGGCGTCATCCAGCGTGAGGTCCAGGGCCTTCACGTTCTCGGCGACCTGCTCCGGCCGGGAGGCGCCCACGAGGGCACCGGCGACGTTGGGGTTCGCCAGGACCCAGGCGATGGCGAGCTGGCCCATGGTGGCGCTGAGCCCCTCGGCGATCGGACGCAGCTTCTGCACCGCGGTGAGCACCTCGTCCGTCATCTTGCTGCTCATGGTGCGGGCGCCGCTCTCGTCCGCACCGCGGGAGCCCTCCGGCGGCTGCTGTCCGGGCAGGTACTTGCCGGTGAGGATGCCGCCGGCCATGGGGGACCAGACGATCTGGGAGAGTCCGAGGTCCTCGCAGGCCGGGATGACCTCGGACTCGATGACCCGCCACAGCATCGAGTACTGCGGCTGGCTCGAGATGAGCTGGAAGCCCAGCTGCGCGGCCATGGCGTGGGCCTCGCGGATCTTGTCCGCCGGCCACTCGGAGACCCCGATGTACAGGGCCTTGCCCGCGCGGACGATGTCCGCGAACGCCTGCATGGTCTCCTCCAGCGGCGTCTCCACGTCGAAGCGGTGGGCCTGGTAGAGGTCGACGTAGTCCATCTGGAGCCGCTGCAGGGAGCCGTTGACGGACTCCATGATGTGCTTGCGGGAGAGTCCGGTGTCATTGTGGCCCTTGGGCCCGGTGGGCCAGTAGACCTTGGTGAAGACCTCGAGTGACTCGCGGCGCTGGCCCTTCAGCGCCTCACCGAGGACCGTCTCGGCCTGGGTGTTGGCGTAGGCGTCCGCCGTGTCGAAGCTCGTGATGCCCTGGTCGAGGGCCTCCTGCACGCAGGCGTACGCCGTCTCGTTCTCGACTTGGGAGCCGTGGGTGAGCCAGTTGCCGTAGATGATCTCTGAGATCTTGAGTCCGCTGTTGCCGAGGTATCGGAATTTCATGGATACACCCTAGTCGGAAACGGGAGGACAGCGGATCGGCCGCCCTCCGGGGGAGGACGGCCGATCCGTGGCCTGAGGTGTCAGGCGAACCCGATCAGAGGGCGCGGACTGCGGCGGCCTGCATGCCCTTGGGGCCCTGCTGGGCCTCGAACTCGACCTTCTGGCCTTCCTGCAGCTCGCGGAAGCCGCCACCCTCGATCGCGGAGAAGTGAACGAAGAGGTCAGCGGAGTGGTCATCCGGGGAGATGAAGCCGTAGCCCTTCTCCGCGTTGAACCACTTGACGATACCGGTAGCCATGTCGGCCTCTTTCTTTCGCGGACTGAGTTCTACTGCGCCTTCTACGCCAGATGCTACGGGAGTCCCCGCGGAAGAACAGGCCCGGAATGTCCCACCGGGGGCACCGTTCTCCAGCAATTCACCCGGGGTCGGGTTCGGTGCGTTGCCGCAGGCGGTCCAGCTGCCGGCGGTCCCTCTTGGTGGGGCGTCCCGCGCCCCGGTCCCGGCGCGGCACGGCCAGCAGCTCACGGGGCACGGGGGCAGGGGAGTGGTCGGTGTAGTGGCGGACGGCCTCCGGGGCGCCGACCCGCTTGGACAGCAGGCCGGTCACCTCCAGGATGCGTTCCCGTCCGGGCTGGCGGAGGCGGATGGTGTCCCCGGGCCGGACGGGCTGGGAGGCCTTCGCCGGCTGCCCGTTCAGCCGGACATGCCCCGCCCGGCAGGCGGTGGTGGCCGCCGAACGGGTCTTGTACATGCGCACGCCCCAGAGCCAGGCATCCACGCGGACCGGGGAGGCAGGGGTGGACTGGGGCATGCGATCCAGCGTACCGCCGGTGGTTACTGGTTGCCCTCGGCGGTGCGCAGGTTGCGGAACGCGGAGCGGTGGAACACGATCGGCTCGTGCTCGGAGGAGTGGTCATGCACGCCGTGGACCTCGAGCAGGACCATGGTGTGGTCCCCGGCCGGCAGCTCGGAGTAGATGGTGGTGTCCAGCCACAGGGCGGCGCCGTCCAGGAAGAGGGCGCCCTCCTGCGTGGAACGGATGTCCAGGCCCGCGAAGCGGTCGCCCTCCTTGGAGGCCAGCTGGCGGCAGACCGTGGTGTGCTCCGAGCCCAGGATGGAGATCCCGATCCGCTCCGCCTGCTTCAGCCGGGGCCAGGTGCGGGAGGTGTTCTGCACGGCGAAGGAGACCAGCGCCGGCTCGAGGGAGACCCCCACGGTGAACGAGGAGGCCACGAGCCCCTCCTTGACGCCGTTGGCCACGCCGGCCAGGGCTGCCACGCCGGAGGGGAAGTGCGAGAAGGCGGAGCGCAGGGTCTCCGTGGACAGGTGGTGGTCGAGGTCGGCGGGCGACTGCAGGTCGTGGGTAGCCAGAGCGGTCATGTTCGGTCCTTCCGGTCGAAGGCGAATCTGCCCGGTGGCACCCCGCGGAGAACTCTCCGAGCGGCACCAGCAGAAACGCGGTACTTGCCTGCCGGGACCTCCGGAAGGCCGAATCATCACCTGGAGCACCCCACTACTGCGTGAAGAGGGTTGCCGTCCCGCAAGCCAGGGCTGTAACAGCGGGAACTCGTGATTCTGGATCCAGAGTAACGAGGGGCCGCCGGGTCGGTCAAAGGGATTCTCGCCACTGTGAACCCCCGTGACCTGCCGGCCGGTCAGTGGACGCGCCGGGCCGGTCAGCGGAAGCGCAGGGAGACGGCCTCGCCATGGGCCGGCAGGCCCTCCGCCGTGGCCAGGGCGGCGATGTTGGCGTCCAGTTCCTTCAGCCCGGTCTCCGTGTACCGGATCAGTTGCTGCAGCCGCAGGAAGCTCACCGTGTTCAGTCCGGAGGAGTAGCGGGCGGATCCGCCGGTGGGCAGCACGTGGTTGGAGCCGGAGGAGTAGTCCCCCAGCGGGACGGGGGAGTGCGGGCCCACGAACACCGCGCCGGCGTTCGTCACCCGGCGCGCGGTGCCCAGCGCGTCCACCGTGTGGACCTCGAGGTGTTCGGCGGCGTAGGCGTCGGCCACGGCCAGCGCCTCGTCCAGGGTCCCCACGAGCAGGATCCCGGACTGCGGGCCGCCCAGGGCCTGACGGATCTGTTCCTCGTGGAAGGACCCGGGCACCTGCCGCTCCACCTCGGCCAGCACATCCCGGGCCAGCTCGGGGGAGGTGGTGATCAGCACGGAGCCGGCCATCGGATCGTGCTCGGCCTGGCTGATGAGATCAGCGGCCACCCAGCGGGCGTCGGCCGTGCCGTCGGCCAGCACCGCGATCTCGGTGGGCCCGGCCTCGGCGTCGATCCCGATCGTGCCGAGCAGGGCGCGCTTGGCGGCGGCCACGAAGATGTTGCCCGGCCCCGTGACCATGTCCACGGGGGCACATACCGGCGCGCCGGCGTCGTCCGCCACGCCGTAGGCGAACAGGGCCACCGCCTGGGCGCCGCCTGCGGCGTAGACCTCGTCCACGCCCAGCAGGGCGCAGGCCGCCAGGATCACCGGGTGCGGCAGGCCGCCGAAGTCCTTCTGCGGCGGCGAGGCCACGGCCAGGGAGGGCACGCCCGCAGCCTGCGCCGGGACCACGTTCATCACCACGGAGGAGGGGTAGACCGCGCGGCCGCCGGGCACGTACAGGCCGACCCGGTTCACCGGGACCCAGCGGTTCTCCACCACGGCGCCCTCGGCCAGCTCCACCTCGGACCCGGGCGGGAACTGGGCAGCGTGGACCGTGCGGGCGCGGGCGATGGACTCCTCGAGGGAGGCCCGGACCGCCGGGTCGAGGGACTCAAGGGCCTCCGCGAGCCGCTCGGCCGGCACCCGCAGCGAGGGCGGCCGGACGCCGTCGAACTGCTCGCCCAATTCCAGCACCGCAGTGGCGCCCTCGGTGCGGACCCGTTCGAGGATCGGCAGCACCCGCGGCACGGCGGCGGCCACGTCCACCTCGGCCCGGGGCAGCACGGTGGCCGGGTCGTAGTCGCGGCCGCGCAGGTCTGTGGTGGCAAGCAGGGCAGGCATGGGCGGGGCTCCTGGGATGGTCCGGGGTTCGGCTGGTTCAGCGTCCATTCTCCACCCGTTCAGGATCGGCCCAGCCCGAGATGACAGACTGGGTGGATGCTCCGTCTGTATCCCCTCGCCGAGTTGCCCGCCGTCCTGACCGCCGCGGGGGGTGCAGGCTCGGCTGAGCCCGCCTCCACGCCCGGCACGGATTCGGAGGGCGTCCCGGACAGCGTCCGGGAGGGGGCCGAGGGGGCGGTGGACTCGCTCGGTCCGTTCTGGGGCATCCTGTCCACGGTGGCGATCTCGGTGGCCATCGCGGTCGCCGTGGTGGTGGCCGCCTGGCTGCTGATGAACACCGTGCTGCGCCGCAAGCCCGGGATGCGCGGCCAGATCGCGCGGTGCCGCGTCCCGGTGCTCACCGCGGCCGTGCTGCTGGCGGCCCGCATCGCCCTGGGCCTCACCGCCGCCGAGTATCCCTGGTTCAACGGGGTGAACTTCCTGCTGATGGCCGGCATCGTCGGCTCGCTGGCCTGGCTGGCGCTGCGGGTGGTCCAGATCGTCGAGGAGCGATTGCTCGGCAAGTTCGCCTCCGAGGGGGTGGACGACCGCCGCGACCGCAAGATCCGCACCCAGACCATCCTGTTGCGCCGGGTGATCCAGGCCGCGATCATCGTGATCGCCGTGTCCGTCATCCTGCTGACCATCCCCCAGGTCCGCGCGGTGGGGGCCGGCCTGCTGGCCTCGGCCGGCGTGATCTCCGTGGTGGCCGGCCTCGCGGTGCAGTCCACCCTGACCAACGTCTTCGCCGGGATCCAGCTGGCCTTCACGGACGCGATCCGGGTGGGTGACGTGGTGATCGCGGACGAGGTCTACGGGACCATCGAGGACATCACCCTGTCCTACGTGGTGGTGAAGATCTGGGACGGCCGCCGGGTGATCTACCCCTCGAGCCACTTCACCACGACCCCCTTCGAGAACTGGACGCGCACCGGCTCGGCCCTGTCCGGCACCGTGGAGATCGACGTGGACTGGCGCGCCCCGGTGAACGCCGCCCGCGACCGCCTCAAGGCGCTGCTCGAATCCACTGAGCTCTGGGACGGCAAGGACAGCTCCATCCAGGTCAGCGAGGCTCTGAACGGCACCATGAAGCTCTGGGTGGCGGTCTCCGCCCGCAATGCCGGGGACCTGTGGGACCTGCGGTGCCTGGTGCGCGAGGACCTCGTCACGTTCCTGCGCAGCGAGCACCCCGAGGCCCTCTACGCCCAGCGGTTCGCGGAGGCCCCGGCCCTCGCGCCAGTCGGCGCCCTTTCCGGGGACACCGAGGGCACCGGGAACGCTGCGGGTTCGGATGGCACGCCGGACGCCGCGCCCGGGATGGAGCACGACGCCGGCCCGGCCGGTTCCGCGTCCGGCTCGCGTCCCGCGGCTGGTGACTTCACCGGCCAGCAGCCCCGGACGCCCACGAGCCCGCTGCCGCGGATCGACGCCGGCCTGGGGCAGCAGTCGGCGGACACCGGGTCCACGGCGGCGGTCACGGGCTCCACCCCGTTGACCAGGTCCAGCGAGGACTCCTCCGTGTTCACCGGCTCCATCAGCGCGGTGGAGCGCAACCGCGAGTTTGCCGGGCCGGGCGAGGCGGCCTTCGCCGAGCGCAAGGAGAAGGCCGCCCAGGCCGACACGGCGGAGGACGACGAGGACACCCCGCGGCGCAAGGGCCCGGACGAAGGCCCCGACGGCGGCCCCGGCGGATCCGACTCCCTCTGACCCGGCCCGGCGGCGCAGGGCCTACGGGCGGTCGGCGGGCCCGGCCTCGGGTGGGGTGTCCACGGCGGCGCCGGGGCCGCTGAGGGCGGCGGGCTCGGCGGCGGCGGTGCGGTCCTCCGGCGGGGCGTGGTCGATCACGCCGGAGGGCTGGGCCGGGTTGTCCTTGACGCACAGCACGGGCTGGTCGAGTTCCTTGAGCAGGCCGTCGGAGACGGAACCCATGACGAAGCGGCCGAAGGTGCCGCGGCGCTTCATCCCGATGACCACCACGGAGGGCTGGACCTCGTCCGCCACGTCCTTCATCTCGTCCACCGTGGACCGGCCGCGGGCGTACTGGCGGAACTCGGCGGCGATCCCGGAGGCATCGAGGACGGCCTGCAGGTCGTGCTGCTGCTCCTCCGTGACCATGTAGTCGTGCCGGTGCTCGCCGCCGGGGCCGGCGTTGACCACCAGCAGCGGCTCATGGGTCACCCGCGCGATGCGGATGGCCTCATCCAGCGCCGCCTTGGCTTCCCTGCTGGCCGTGTAGCCGACGAGAATGGTCATGGCCGAGGTCCTCCCGGTGGTCGTGCTGGTCTACGCTGCCCTCAGGCGCCCTTGCCGCGCTTCGGCTCGATCCGGCTGAACCGCTCCAGCACGGCATCCGGGCTGAACCGAGCGGCCGTCATGAGCGAACGGTATCGGCGTGAGGGGATGCACACACCCCGGCCCTCGGCGGCGGCGGTCAGCCCCTCGCGGACCACGTCCTCGGCGTCCATCCACGCCCAC
This sequence comes from Citricoccus sp. I39-566, assembly GCF_031432995.1. GTDB lineage: Bacteria > Actinomycetota > Actinomycetes > Actinomycetales > Micrococcaceae > Citricoccus > Citricoccus nitrophenolicus_A. Next base: position 142,247 of record NZ_CP133842.1, on the reverse strand, counting down.
CTGGGCTTCTTGGAGGTGTCGATCCCGGCGCGGGTGTGGAACTCCGTGCGCACGGGGCCGGGGCACAGGGCGGTGACGGTGACGCCCTCCGGCTTGTACCGGGTGTTGGCCCAGCGGCTGAAGCTGACGGACCAGGCCTTCGCGGCGCCGTAGCTGCCCTCCGGCAGGAGCCCGGCCACGGAGGAGACGTTGATGATGCGCCCGCCGCCGCGGGCCAGGAAGGACTGGATGGCGGCGTGGGAGAGCAGCATGGGCGCCTCGGTGAGCAGCCGCAGCATGGCCAGCTCGTCCTCGACCTCACTCTCGTGGAACTCGGTGGCCAGCCCGGAGCCGGCGTTGTTGACCAGCATGGTGATCGGCTGCTCCGGCGCGCGCAGTCGCGCGGCCACCACCTGGACGCCCTCGGTGGTGGAGAGGTCCGCCGTGAGGGTCTCCACGGTGATGCCGTACTGGGCCTCGAGCCCCTGGGCCTTGGCCACCAGCTGGTGCGGGTTCCGGGACGTGATGACGAGGTGGTGTCCCTGGCCCGCGAGCTGCCGGGCGAACTCCGCCCCGAGCCCTGCGGTGGCCCCGGTGATCAGGATCGTCTGACCGGAGCGTCGGGACGAGGGCAGGACCGGGATCTGCCCGTCCTGGAGGAGTGCGCGTTCATCGAGTTGTTCTGCCACGTGGTCCGCCTTGCTGCATGACTGCCGTTCGACTGCCGATAGTGCTGAGGGGGAGGTGGTGGACCCTCCAGCATCCATGGTATGGGCGCGGGCCCGGGACACGCGGCACCCCGGCGGCGCGGGAGGTCACAGTCTGGACACTCTCGGTTCAGCCCTGGTCAGCCCTTGTCGGCCAGGTACGCCAGCTGGGCGCCCAGGGACATCAGGACGGCGGGCCGCAGCCGCTCCTCGATCTCCGGGTAGACCGTGCCGGCGAGCCGCTGGGCCAGCTCCGCCTCGGAGGCGGCCTCGCGCTCTGCCGGGTCCAGCCCCGCCAGCGCCGCGCGGACCTGCTCCAGCCGCTGGTGCCGGTGCTCGCGGTACATCGCCCCCACCTGGGCGATCGAGGGCAGCACGGGCCCGTGGGCGGGCAGCACCGTGGCGTCGCCCAGGGAGATCAGCGTCTCGAGGGAGACCAGGTAGTCCGCCAGGGTCCCGTCCGGATGATCGATCACGGTCGTCCCCCGGCCCAGCACCGTGTCCCCCGTCAGGACGGACCCGGCCGCGCCGTCGTCGGGCAGGGCGAAGGAGAAGGAATCCGAGGTGTGCCCCGGGGTGTGCCAGGCGGTGAGCACGACGCCGGCCGCCGGGATGCGCTCGCCGGGCACCAGGGGTGCCCCTGACCGGCACCAGTCCGGGGAGCCGCCGCGCACCGGTGCTCCGGTACGGGAGGCGAAGAGGTCCACGGCGCCGGTGTGGTCGCCGTGGCGGTGCGTCACGAGGATCAGCTCGATGCGGCGGCCGCCGGTGGCCGCGAGGACGTTCTCGAGGTGCTGCTCCGCTCCCTCGGCCGGGCCGGGATCCACCACCACCACGGACTCGGCGCCCGGGTCCCCCACGAGGTACGTGTTGGTGCCCTCCAGGGTCATGCCGGAGGGATTGTCCGCCAGCACGGAGGAGGTCAGATGGGAATCGGCGCGGGCCGCGGACGGGGACGACGAGGGATCGGTGGAGGCCATAGGCTCAGTGTATGGAGCACAGTGAGAACAGTCAGTCCCGTCAAGGTAGCTACGTCACGGCCGGGCAGGAGTTCTCCCGGGACACCAACTACATCCAGGACCGCATCGTCGCCGACCCGGCGGCCGCGCTCGCTGCACCGCGGGTGGCCGGGGACAAGATCGGCCGGGCCCGGGGCGGGCTGACCGAGGACGCCGAGGCCTGGCCGGTGGAACCCGGCCGCTACCGCCTCGTGGCGGCGCGGGCCTGCCCCTGGGCCAACCGCACCATCATCGTCCGTCGCCTGCTGGGCCTGGAGGACGTCATCTCCCTCGGCACCCCGGGGCCCACCCATGACGAGCGGTCCTGGACCTTCGACCTGGACGCCGGCGGCAGGGACCCCGTGCTGGGCACCGAACGGCTGCAGGAGAACTACTTCAGGCGCTTCCCGGACTACCCGCGCGGGATCACCGTGCCCGCCCTGGTGGACATCCCCACCGGGGCCGTGGTGACCAATGACTACCCGCAGATCACCCTGGACTTCTCCACGCAGTGGCGGCGGTACCACCGCGAGGGGGCCCCGGACCTGCTGCCGACCCAGAAGCTCCCGGAGATGCGCGAGGTGGTCACCCGCGTCTTCACCGAGGTCAACAACGGCGTGTACCGCTGCGGCTTCGCCGGCTCCCAGGAGGCCTATGACTCCGCGTACGAGCGGCTGTGGACGGCCCTGGACTGGCTCGAGGAGCGGCTGACCGGTCAGCGGTACCTGATGGGGGACACCATCACCGAGGCTGACGTGCGGCTGTTCACCACGCTGGTGCGCTTCGACCCGGTCTACCACGGGCACTTCAAGTGCAACCGCAACAAGCTGGACGAGATGCCGGCCCTGTGGGGCTACGCCCGGGACCTGTTCCAGACCCCCGGCTTCGGGGACACCGTGGACTTCGAGCAGATCAAGAGCCACTATTACGAGGTCCACCGGGACATCAATCCCACCGGGATCGTGCCGCGCGGCCCGGAGCTCTCCGGCTGGCTCACCGACCATGGCCGCGAGGCCCTCGGCGGCTCCCCGTTCGGCACCGGAACCGCCCCCGGACCGGTGCGCGAGGACGAGCAGGTGACCCCCGGCCACAACCCGCTCTACCCCGCCTGACCCCGCGCACAGAGTGACCCCACCCTCACCAGTGGGACGTGGTCTTGTCACTTGGCGCCCGAGCCTGAACCGCCCTTCATCCGATAACCCCCTTCAAGGAGACCCGTCATGCGCGCAGTCGTGTTCGAGAACTACCAGACCTTCCCCGAGCTCAAGGACGTCGAGAAGCCGGTCCCCGGCCCCGGAGAGGTCCTGCTCAAGGTGGCCGGCGCCGGTGCCTGCCACTCCGACGTCGCGATCTTCCAGGACTTCACAGAGGGCGCGCCCGGTGCGCAGAAGCCACCCTTCATCCTCGGCCACGAGAACTCGGGCTGGATCGAGGAGCTCGGCCCCGGGGTGGAGGGCCTGAACGTCGGCGACGCCTACCTGGTCTACGGGCCGATCGGCTGCCAGCACTGCCGCGCCTGCTCGCGCGGCCAGGACACCTACTGCGAGAACGCCGCGACCATGCCGTACATGGGTGTGGGGTTGGGGCGCGACGGCGGCATGGCCGAGTACGTGCGCGTGCCGGCCCGCAACCTGGTCCCCCTGGGCGACGCCGATCCGGTGGCTGCGGCATCCCTGGCCGACGCCGGGCTGACCCCGTACCACGCGATCAAGCTGGCCCTGCCGCACCTGAACGGCGGCGGCAGGTACGCCCTGGTCATCGGCCTGGGCGGGCTGGGCCTGCTCGGCGTGCAGATCCTGAAGGCCCTCACCGGTGCCACCGTGATCGCCACGGACATGAAGCCGGAGGCGATGGCCGAGGCCGAGCGGCTCGGCGCCGTCACCGTGCCAGGTGGCGAGGGGCAGGTCGAGCGGATCCGCGAGATCACCGGCGGTCGGGGCGTGGACGCGGCCTTCGACTTCGTCGGGGTGGCGCCCACCGTGAAGACGGCCATGGACTCCACGGCCCGCCAGGGCCGCTGCACCATCGTGGGGATCGCCGGCGGGTCCTACGACTGGTCCTTCTTCACCGCCCCCTATGAGGTGGAACTGACCAGCACCTACTGGGGCACCATCGAGGAGCTGTACGAGGTGGTCGACCTGTACCGGGCCGGCCAGCTGGAGCCGATGTACACCACCTACCCCATGGACCGCGCCCTCGAGGCCTACCAGGCCCTGGTGGATGGGAAGATCTCCGGCCGGGCCGTCGTCGTGCCCCACGCCTGACGGCGCCGCGCACCACGGAGGCGGATTGTTGAACAATCTGCTCCCGTGGTGCATGCTGGGGTGACCATGACTGAGACGGAGGTCACCTCGAGTGAACGCAGTACGGGCCACGGCCCAGATCGACCTGAACAGTGACGTCGGCGAGTCCTTCGGCTCGTACACGATGGGCGACGACGCCGCGATCTTCCGCTCGGTCTCCTCGGCCAACGTCGCCTGCGGGTTCCACGGCGGGGACCCCTCGATCATCGCCCAGACCTGCCGGGACGCCGTGGCCGCCGGCATCACGGTGGGCGCCCACGTGGCCTACCGCGACCTGGCCGGCTTCGGCCGCCGGTTCCTGGACTGCTCACCCACCGAGCTGGCGGATGACGTGCTCTACCAGATCGGCGCCCTCGAGGCGATGGCCCGCACCTCCGGAACCGCCGTCCGCTACGTCAAGCCGCACGGCGCCCTCTACAACACGATCGTCCACCACACCGGACATGCCCGAGCCGTGGTGGAGGCCGTCAAGGCATACAGCCCGGAGCTGCCCCTGCTCCTGCTGCCCGGTTCCGTGGCCGCGGAGATCGCCGAGGCGGAGGGGATGCGCGTGGTGACCGAGGCGTTCGCCGACCGCGGCTACACCCCTGAGGGCACCCTGGTCTCCCGCCGCGAGGCCGGGGCCGTACTGCAGGACGAACGCGAGGTGGCCGAGCGCATGGTGCGGCTGGCCACGGAGGGGGTCCTGACCGCCGTGGACGGCACGGACATCCGGGTGGAGGCCGCCAGCATCTGCGTCCACAGCGACACGCCGGGGGCGGTGGCCATGGCCGCCGCCGTCCGCGCCGGGCTGGAGGACGCCGGCGTGCGGATCGGCGCATTCGTATGAGCGGCGGCAGCCCGGCCGGCGGCCGGCGGATCCGCTGGTCCGGCCCGCGGGCGTTCCTGGTGGAATGCGCCTCACTGGCCGAGGTGGTCGCCCTGCACGCCCGGCTCTCGGCGGAGCCGCTGACCGGGCAGCTGGAGACCCTGGCCGCTGCGGAGACGGTGGCGCTGTCCTTCACGCATCGCGCGGCCGCCGTGGCCGGGGCGGACGCGGTCCGGCACTGGGAGGTGTCCTCGGGCGACCTCCCGGAGGGGCGCCTCGTGGAGATCGAGGTCGTCTACGACGGCGAGGACCTCACCGACGTCGGGGCCGCGACCGGACTGAGCCCGGAGGCCCTCGTCCGCTGGCACACGGAGACCACCTGGGTCGGCGCCTTCGGCGGGTTCGCCCCGGGCTTCACCTATGCGGCCCCCGCGGATCCCGGCGCCGAACCGCTGGACATCCGGCGCCGGGACAGCCCGCGCACCTCGGTCCCGGCCGGGTCCGTGGCCATCGCCGGACGCTTCTCCGCCGTCTATCCCCGCACCTCGCCGGGCGGCTGGCAGCTGATCGGCCGCACCGACGCCCCCATGTGGGACCTGGACCGCCCCTCGCCCGCGCTCGTGGCCCCCGGGGACCGCGTCCGCTACCGTGCGGTCCGCGAGGCGGCCACGGTCCGGGACACCGTGGGAGACGTTAGGGACCAGGGCGCGACGGCGACCGGCACCGGGCCCGCCCTGATGGTGGAGGCCAGCGGTCTGCAGTCGCTCCTCCAGGACCTGGGCCGGACCGGGCATGGCGACCTCGGCGTCCCCGCTGCGGGGGCCGCGGATGCGGACTCGGCCCGGCAGGCCAACCGGATCGTCGGCAATGATCCGGACGCGGCCGTCGTCGAGACCCTGCTCGGCGGGCTGGCGCTGCGCGCCCGCGGGCACCACGTGCTCGCGCTCGCCGGGGCGGAGGGCCCCGCCCGGATCACTGCCGCTGAGCCCGCCGCGGCCTCCACCCTTGCGTCCGCCACCGGACCCGGCGGCGCGCCGACCGACCGCCCCGCGCCGGCCCGCACCCCCTTCGCCCTCTACGACGGCGAGGCCCTGACGATCGGTGAGCCGGAGGCGGGGCTGCGGACCTACGTGGCCGTGCGCGGCGGACTGGACGCCACCCCGGTGCTCGGCAGCCGCTCCACGGACACCCTGTCCGGACTGGGGCCCGCGGCACTGTCCGCGGGCACCGAGGTGTCGGTGCGCGGGGGAGCCGGCGGGGCCGCCGTCGGGAGCCCCGAACCGCCGCTGCGTCGGTTGCCGCGTGCCGGCAGTGCCACCGTGCTGCGCGTGACGCCCGGGCCCCGGGAGGACTGGTTCGGCGCCGCCGGGCTGGAGCGGCTGACCGGCCAGGACTGGCAGGTCGGCCATCAGTCCAATCGCCTCGGCGTCCGGCTCGAGGTGTCCGATGACTCCGCCGGTGCCCCGCTGGAGCGGATCCGCGAGGGCGAACTGGCCAGCGAGGGGGCCGTGGCCGGGGCGCTGCAGGTTCCGCCGTCCGGGCTTCCCGTGCTGTTCCTGGCGGACCACCCGGTCACCGGTGGCTATCCCGTGATCGGGGTCGTGGTGCCGCAGGACCTCATCCTGGCGGCACAGCTGCCACCCGGCGCCGCGGTCCGCTTCGAGATCGTCGATCCAGACGCCCCTGACGCCGACATCCCTGAAAAACCGCACGCACCTGACGCCACCGGCGATCGCCGGACCCGAGAGGACTGACCCGATGAGCGAGCACCCGAACGAGCACCCCTCCAGCCCCGCAGCAGCCCACGCCGGTCACCCGGCCGGACGGCCCCTGCGCAAGGTCCTGATCGCCAACCGCGGGGAGATCGCGGTGCGCGTGGCCCGCGCGTGCAGGGACGCGCAACTGGCCTCCGTGGCGGTCTATGCGGATCCTGACGCGGACGCGCTGCACGTGCGCCAGGCGGACGAGGCCTACGCCCTGGGCGGCACCGCGGCCGCCGAGACCTACCTGGACATCGCCACGCTGCTGGACGTGGCGCGGAGCTCGGGCGTCGACGCGGTCCACCCCGGCTACGGCTTCCTGTCCGAGAACGCGGACTTCGCGCAGGCCGTGATCGAGGCGGGCCTGACGTGGATCGGCCCCTCGCCGGAGGCCATCCGCTCCCTCGGGGACAAGGTCTCCGCCCGGCGGATCGCCGTGGCGGCGGGCGCACCACTCGTTCCGGGCACCGACGGTCCGGCGAAGGACGCCGCCGCCGTGCGCGCCTTCGCGGAGGAGCACGGCCTGCCGGTGGCCATCAAGGCCGCATTCGGCGGGGGTGGCCGCGGGATGAAGATCGTGCACCGGATGGAGGACGTGGAGTCCGCGTTCGACTCGGCGGTGCGGGAGGCCGTGGCGGCGTTCGGGCGCGGCGAGTGCTTCGTGGAGCGGTTCCTGGAGAAGCCGAGGCACGTGGAGGCCCAGGTGCTGGCGGACACCCACGGCACGGTGGTGGTGGTCGGCACCCGGGACTGCTCCCTGCAGCGGCGCAACCAGAAGCTCGTGGAGGAGGCCCCCGCGCCGTTCCTGAGCCAGGAGCAGCGCGAGCGCATCCACGCCTCCGCGAAGGCCATCTGCCGCGAGGCCGGCTACACCGGTGCCGGCACGGTCGAGTACCTGGTAGCGCCGGATGGGCTGATCTCCTTCCTCGAGGTCAACACCCGCCTCCAGGTGGAGCACCCCGTCACCGAGGAGACCACCGGCGTGGACCTCGTCCGCGAGCAGTTCCGGATCGCCGCGGGGGAGCGGCTCAGCCTGACCGCGGATCCCGCCCCGCGCGGACACGCGATCGAGTTCCGGCTCAACGCGGAGGACCCGGCCCTCGGCTTCCTGCCCTCCCCGGGGACCGTCGAGGCCTTCGAGGCGCCCACGGGTGCCGGGGTCCGCGTGGACACCGGTGTGCGGTCCGGCTCCACGGTCCCCGGCGAGTACGACTCCCTGCTGGCCAAGCTCATCGTCTGGGGCGAGGACCGGCAGCAGGCGGTCCGCCGCTCCCGCGCGGCCCTGCGGGAACTGACCATCCTCGGCCTGCCGACCGTGGTCCCGTTCCACCAGGCCGTGCTGGACCAGGAGGACTTCACCTCCCCGGACGGCCTCGGGGTCCACACCACCTGGATCGAGTCCGCGTTCGCCCCCGACCTGGAGGCCTCGCCGTACCTCGCCGCGGTCGCCCCCGGGGCGGAGCGCACCGAGCTGACCGTCACGGTGGACGGCCGGGCCGTCAGCCTCGGGCTGCCCGCCGACCTGGTGCGCGCCCTGCGCAGTGGCGGCGGCGCGTCAGGTGCGGGGGGGCGGGGTGAATCCGGGCCCGACGGCGGCGGCGCACCCGCCGCGGCGGGTGCCGGGGCCGGCGTCGTGACCGCGCCGATGAACGGCACCGTGGTGAAGTGGCTCGTGGACGACGGCGCCGAGGTGGCTGCGGGGCAGGACCTCGTGGTGCTGGAGGCGATGAAGATGGAGACTGCGGTGCCCTCCCCGGCGGCGGGGGTCTTCACCCGCGGTGACCTCGAGGCCGGAGACCAGGTGTCCCGCGGGCAGGAGCTGGGAACCCTTGGCTGACTCCGCAGGACGCGAACGTCACGCCGGCCCCGCCGCGCACGCCCACACCGGCGCGTGGCTGGCCCGGGTGCTGCGCGAGAGGATCTCCCGGGGCGAGCTGCCGCCGGGCACCAAGCTGGCCGAGCAGGCGCTGGCCGAGCAGCTGGACGTCTCGCGGAACACCCTCCGGGAGGCCTTCGGCACGCTGATCGCGGAGTCGATCGTGGAGCGCGTGCCGAACCGGGGCGTCTTCGTGGTCAAGCCGGAGGCGGAGGACGTCCGCGAGATCTACCGGATCCGCCGCATGGTCGAGCCGGCCGCCCTGCTGTGGGGAGAGCTGACGGAACCGGCGCTGGCCGGGCTCGAGGCGATCGTGGGACGGGCGATGGCGGCCCTGGAGGCCGGGGACGTGCCCGGCATGGCGGACGCGAACCAGCAGCTCCACGGCGCGGTGGTGGCGTTGTCCGGTTCCCGGACCCTGTCCACGGTGATGGACCAGACGCTGGCGCGGATGCGGCTGGTGTTCAACCGGATGTCGGACGCCCCCGACTTCCACACGGGCTACGCCGAGCGTAACCGGGACCTCGTGGAGCTGCTGCGGGCCGGCCGGCGCGAGGAGGCGGCCACGGGGCTGCGCGACTACCTGGACACCGCCGAGGCCGAGCTGCTGGGCCATCTCAGCCGCTGGGCGCGCTGACCACTGACGGTCACGGCACGAGGTAATCGGCGTCCCGCGCGTCGGTGATGAGCATGTGCCCGGGGGCGTGGCCGATCGCCAGCGGCGGCCGGGACTCCATGACGGCCGCCTGCGGGGTCACCCCGCACGCCCAGAACACCGGGACGTGGCCGTCCGGGATGGCCACCGGGTCCCCGAAGTCCGGGGCGGCGAGGTCCGCGATCCCGAGCTCGCCGGGAGCCCCCACGTGCACCGGGGCGCCGTGGACGGCCGGGTAGCGCGAGGTGATGCGCACGGCGTCCGCCACCTGCGAGGCCGGGACCGGGCGCATCGAGACCACGAGCGGCCCGGCGATCTCCCCGGCGGGGGCGCACCGGGTGGAGGTGCGGTACATCGGCACGTTCACGCCCTGCTCCTGGTGGGCCACGGGGACGCCGCCGGCCACCAGGGCGTTCTCGAACGTGAAGGAGCAGCCGACGATGAACGTGACCAGGTCCTCCCGCCAGTAGCCCGTGATGTCCGTGGGCTCGGCTACGGGCACGCCGTCCTCGTAGACCACGTACTTCGGCACGTCCGTGCGGATGTCACCGCCGGCCAGCAGGTCCGAGGTGACCTCACCGGCGTCGAGCACCCCGAGCAGCGGCATCGGCTTGGGGTTGCGCTGGGCGAAGAGCAGCAGGTCGAACGCATGGGACTTCGGGACGATGATCAGGTTCGCCTGGGCGTACCCGGCGGCCAGGCCCGACGTCGGTCGCACCAGCCCGGCGCGGAAGCGCGCCCGGACCTCGGCGGGGGACAGGGCCACGAGGTCGGCGGGGGAGGAGTGCTCCGTTCGCATGCGGGTCACGCCCCCGTCATCAGGTCGATGGCGGGCCCGAAGGAGATGACCGCCAGGAACACGGTGACCAGCCACACCACCACGCCCAGCACGATGAGCCAGACGGGATACCGGTAGCCGTGGAGCAGGTCCCTGCGGCGGATGGCGACCCACAGCAGCACGGCGAAGCCGATGGGCAGGATCAGGCCGTTGAAGGCGCCGGCGAAGACCAGCAGGGTCTGCGGGGCCTGGCCCAGGAACAGGTAGACCACGGCGCACACGGCGATGAACGCGACCGTGAGCAGGTTGCGGCGGCGGGGGCTGCCGTCGGACTTCGTGATGAAGGAGACGGAGGTGTAGGAGGCGCCGATGACGGAGGTGACGGCGGCGGCCCACAGGATCACGCCGAACATGCGCAGGCCGATCTCGCCGGCCGCATGCTGGAAGGCCTCGGCGGCCTGGTTGTCACTGGTCAGGGCCACGCCGCCGGCCACCACGCCGAGGATGGCGAGGAACAGCAGCACGCGCATGATCCCGGTGACGATGATCCCCAGGACGGAGGTCCGGGTGATCTCCCGGACGGCCTCGGGCCCGCGGACGCCGGAGTCGATCATCCGGTGGGCGCCGGCGTAGGTGATGTAGCCGCCGACCGTCCCGCCCACCAGGGTGGTGATGACCAGGAAGTCCACCGTCTCCGGCATCACGGTGTTCTTCAGCGCCTCACCCACGGGCGGTGCGGCCACGATGGCCACGTAGAGCATCAGCAGGATCATCACGGCGCCGAGCATCACCACGATCCGGTCCAGGGCCATGCCGGCCCTCTTGGACAGGAAGATGAGGATGGCGACCACGGCCGAGACGAGGCCGCCGATCTTCGGGTCCACGCCGAGCATGGCATTGGCCCCGAGGCCGGTGCCGGCGATGTTGCCGATGTTGAAGACGGCCCCGCCGACGAACACGAGGGCCGAGAGCAGCCAGCCGATGCCCGGCAGGACCTTGTTGCCGAGCTCCTGGGCCCGCAGGCCGGAGACGCCGATGACGCGCCAGACGTTCAGCTGCACCGCGATGTCCACGAGGATCGAGACCAGGATGGCGAAGGCGAAGGCCGCCCCGAGCTGGACGGTGAACGTGGTGGTCTGGGTGATGAAGCCCGGGCCGATGGCGCTGGTGGCCATGAGGAACATGGCCCCCAGCAGGGCCGTCCGGTGGACGCTCTTCGGCCGTCTCCTCCGCGTGGTCGTGGCGTCCTGGGGCTGTGCTGGCTCCTGCATGGGTACCTCCCGGCGGGGCGTGATGTGGGTCACTGGACGAGTCTCAGGGAACACTACAGGTTGTTGAACAATCCGCGCAAGAGATTGTTCAACAATTAAACGGGGAGTGCGTCCTCGGACGGCGTGGAGAAGGCCTGAAGGGGTGTCGCGGTGGGGACCGGACTGGACGCATGGCCCCGCCCAGTCAATCCCCGGAATCCGGTGCCTCCTATGGATGAGCACGTCGCCGGCGCCCCAGGCCCGGCCTTCCGGCGTGAGGCCCTCGGGGAGAAGCAGGACCGCAATTGGAACGACCTGCTCCAGGAGCTGCGGGTGATGCAGACCGGCACGCAGATCGTCACGGCATTCCCCATGACGCTGCCGTTCCAGTCCAGGTTCGACGACCTGGCCGCCTGCGTGGCGTTCATCGCCCACGTGCTGGTGGACCCCGTGGCCGCGTGGTGGGTCAGCGGGGCCACGGCCCTGGTGGTGGCCGCCCTGCTGGGTCTGCCGCCGCGGCTGCGACCGGGCCCGCCGGGGCCTGCCGAGTAGCGGAGCGGCGGCGAGGGGGTCAGCCGGCGGCGTGGGCGTCAGTGACCTCGAGGGCCTGGTCCAGGATGTCGAGTCCCTCGTGGAGCACCTCGTCGGTGGTGTTCAGCGGCGGGGCGATGTGCAGGCGGTTCTCGCTGACGAACGGCAGCAGTCCGAGCCGCTTGCACTCGCCGGCGAGCTCGCCCATCTCCGGGCTGGCCCCGCCGTAGGGGGCCAGGGGCTCCTTGGTGGCGCGGTCCCTGACCAGCTCGACCGCCCAGAAGGCCCCGAGTCCGCGGACGTCGCCCATGGCCGGGTGGCGCTCCATCAGCTGGCGCAGCCTCGGTCCGAGGATCTCGGTGCCGATCCGCGCGGCGTTGTCCACCATCCCCTCGTCCTTCATGGCGTTGATGGTGGCCACGGCGGCGGCGCACGCGAGCGGGTGGCCGGAGTAGGTCAGCCCGCCGGGGTAGGCGCGGTCGGTGAAGGTGTCGTAGACGGCGTCGGAGATCGCCACGCCGCCCAGCGGCACGTAGCCGGAGTTGACCCCCTTGGCGAAGGTCATCAGGTCCGGGACCAGCCCCCAGTGGTCCACGCCGAACCAGCGGCCGGTGCGCCCGAAGCCCACCATGACCTCGTCTGCGATGAACAGGATCCCGTACTTGCGGGTCAGCTCCCGCACGCCCTCCATGTACCCGGCCGGCGGCACGTAGATTCCCGCGGTGCCCGGCACGGACTCCAGGATCACGGCGGCCACGGTGCCGGGGCCCTCCAGCTGGATGACCTGTTCGAGGTGCTCCAGTGCGCGCCCGGCCTCCTGCTCGGGGGTCTCGGCGTGGAAGGCGCTGCGGTAGGTGTACGGGGGGAAGAAGCGGGCGACGCCGGCCGCGCCCCGATCCGAGGCGAAGCGCCTCGCGCTCCCGGTCACGTTCACGGCCAGGTCCGTGCCGCCGTGGTAGGAGCGATAGGCCGAGAGGACCTTGTCCCGGCCGGTGTGCAGGCGGGCCATGCGGATGGCGTGCTCCACGGCCTCGGCGCCGGCGTTGGTGAAGAACACGTGGTCCAGGTCCCCGGGCGCCAGCTCGGCCACGAGCCGGGCGGCCTCGGACCTGGCGTCGTTGACGTGGGCCGGGGCGATCGTGGCGATCCTCCCCGCCTGCTCCTGGATGGCGGCGACCACCGACGGATGGGAATGGCCGATGTTGGTGTTGACCATCTGCGAGGAGAAGTCGATCATCCGCCTTCCCTCCCCGTCCCAGACGTGGGATCCCTCGGCCCGGACGATCGTCATCGGGTCCAGGGCGCCCTGGGCGCTCCACGAGTGGAAGACGTGGGAACGGTCCAGCTCGTACGCCGTGCGGCCGGCGGCCAGCAGGTCCTCGCTGATGGACGGGTCCGGGGACATGGGCTGGATGGTCATCGACTCTCCTGACACTGGTGGCGGGCGCCGGCTGCGCCGGCGGCCCGCGGACGGGGCGGATATCCGGTGTGGTCACAGTACGTGATGGACTCCGGACCATTCTCACCCATGGGACAATCACCCCCATGGACCCCGTGACAGAGACCGTTGGCGAGGCCCGGGACGCTGATCAGTCGGCGGAGACGGGACTGACGGGCGTGCGTTGGCTGTCCGCCCGCGAGCGCCGTGCCTGGCTGACCCTGGTGGCCACCCACATGCAGCTCATGCCCACCCTGGAGGCCGACCTGCAGCTCGAGGGCCCCGTGAGCTTCTTCGAGTACCAGGTGCTCGCCATGCTCTCCGAGAGCGAGGACGCGCTGGCCATGAGCGAGCTCGCCGCGCGGACCAACTCCTCGCTGTCCCGGTTGTCCCACGTGGCCCGGAAGCTCGAGAGCCGCGGCCTGATGGCGCGGAGCCCGTCCAGCGAGGACGCGCGCGTCACCATGGCGGAGATCACGGCGGAGGGGATGGCGGAGATCGTCCGGCTGGCTCCGTTCCACGTGGCCAGCGTGCGCGCACGCTTCCTGGACAGCCTGGACGACCAGGATCTGGCGGACATCGGCCGGATCGGGGCCAAGATCATCGCGCATCTGGATCCGGAGCACTGGGTCTTCCGGGATCCGGCCCTCGCCGACGACCGGCCGCAGCAGGCCTGAGGGCCTCCGATCCCGGTGGAATCCCGGTTTGAAGGATTCACGCCGGTGACCTAAGATGGAACGGCGTTAAGCCACGTTGTGTTGTGGCGTGCCCGGTGTCCGCGCCGGCCGCCTCGGCATCGGAGAACAACGTGCTTCCCGTAACCGGATCTCCGGCCAGCCCTCACCGGCATCGGCAGGAGACTCACCGTCTTCCCCCGCGATCAAGGGCACTTCGGCTGGCTCTCACCCAGTCTGGTTACCCCTTCGGAAAGTCGCAGTAAGAGCGCGGTGTCACAACTGGTGGCGGGACTCGTGGAGCGCCCGGTCCGTCCGGAGGTTCCACAACGGGTTCCGCCCGTTCTTTTACTACTACTTGCAACGAGGAGTGATCATGGCAGCAAACTGCCAGGTAACCGGGGCTGGGCCAGGTTTCGGCCACAGCATTTCCCACTCGCACCGTCGCACCAAGCGCCGGTTCGACCCGAACATCCAGAAGAAGACCTACTGGGTCCCGTCCTTGCGCCGCAACGTCACCCTGACGCTGTCCACCAAGGGCATCAAGACCATCGACGTGCGCGGGATCGACGCCGTCGTCGCCGACCTGCTTGCCAAGGGAGTGAAGCTCTGACATGGCCAAGGACAAGGACGTACGTCCCATCATCAAGCTGAAGTCCACCGCCGGCACCGGGTACACCTACGTGACCCGCAAGAACCGTCGCAACACCCCGGACCGCATCGTGCTCAAGAAGTACGACCCGGTCGCCCGCCAGCACGTCGAATTTCGAGAGGAGCGCTGAGGCATGGCCAAGAAGTCCATGATCGCCAAGAACGAGCAGCGTAAGGTCATCGTTGCCCGCTACGCCGAGAAGCGCCTGGAGCTGAAGAAGACCCTGGTGGACCCGAACGCCTCTGACGAGGCGCGCGAGGCCGCTCGCGTGGGCCTGCAGAAGCTGCCCCGCAACGCCTCCCCGGTGCGCGTGCGCAGCCGCGACTCCATCGACGGCCGCCCGCGCGGCACCTTCCAGAAGTTCGGCATCTCGCGTGTCCGCTTCCGGGACATGGCCCACCGCGGCGAGCTGCCCGGCATCACCAAGTCCTCCTGGTGACCACCGGCTAACCAGCCGGTGACGGTGCCCTCACAGCGCCGGACCCACCATCCGTAGGGGTGGCAGACCGCAGGGTCTGCCACCCCTACGGCGTTGGAGGGGCCCGTGGTCAGGGCGCCGCGGAGGCACGGAATCGGGGGAAATTGCCGATTTTCCCCCGGAATCCGCGTGTTTCCGCGCTTCTGAGGCGTGTTTTCGCCGCCCCGGGTGGTAGTTTTCGAATCACGCGCCCGGATCTGCCGGTTCGGGCCAAGGGAAACCACCATCGAAGTCCAGGAGGACACATGGCTATGAACCGCAGCGAACTGGTTGCCGCCGCCGCCGAGAAGACCGGCAACTCCCAGGCCGCCGTCAACGGCGTGCTGGATGCCGTTTTCGAGATCTTCTCCGCGCAGGTCTCCAAGGGTGAGAAGGTCACCATCCCCGGCTGGATCGCCGTGGAGCGCACCGACCGCGCCGCCCGCACCGGCCGCAACCCGCAGACCGGCGAGTCCATCCAGATCCCGGCCGGCCACTCGGTCAAGATCTCCGCCGGCTCCAAGCTGAAGGCTGCCGCCACCGGCAAGTGATCCGGTCCGGCCCGCTGCCGGATCCCGCACGGGGCCGGCCGCAGGCCGCTGTCCGAAGGCGCTCCACCCCGTGGGGCGCCTTCGGCGTTTAACGTCCCCGCCGGAC
Organism: Citricoccus sp. I39-566; assembly: GCF_031432995.1. Taxonomy (GTDB): domain Bacteria; phylum Actinomycetota; class Actinomycetes; order Actinomycetales; family Micrococcaceae; genus Citricoccus; species Citricoccus nitrophenolicus_A. Next base: position 126,724 of record NZ_CP133842.1, on the reverse strand, counting down.
GTCGGGCCGTGATCCCCGCCGGTTCTCTACAGGCGGTAGAAGACGCGTAGCATGGAACACTGACGATCGCACGGCGGCTTCGGAGGTGCTCGGTGTCCACTCACACTGCGCTGAGCCCTGGGCCCGCCGGCCACGCGCCGGCCCACGACCCGGCCCAGGACCCCGTCCGTGGGGCGGCCCGGCTGCTGCGCGGCTGGGCGGCCGCCCTCGTCGCCACCGTGCTGGCGGCCGGCTCCCACACCGTGGCGAACCTCCACGCCGGCACGAACCTCATCGAGTCGGGCACCTCCCATGCCGCCCACGACGCCGGCCCCGCACCGATCCTCTGGATCCTCACCCTCGCGCTGGCCGGCCCGGTGTGCACCGCCCTGGCCGGGCGACGGCTGTCCTGGTGGCGGCTGTCCGCCGGGGTCGCCGCCAGCCAATTGCTGTTCCACTGGCTCTACTCCGCCACCGCCACCGCAGCGCCCGCAGCCACACCCGTCCTGACCGGGGCCCACGGAGGGCACGGGCAGCACGGCGGTCATCCGGGGGGACTCGCCGCCCTCGCCACCGCCGCCACTGGCCCTGGAATCGGCGAGGCCTCGGGCACCGGAGCGGCGCTGCACGCGGAGTCCCCGGCCATGGTCGCCGCGCACCTGCTGGCCGCCGTGGTGACGGTGCTGGCGCTGCGCCGCGGGGAGGTGCTCGCCGCCCGCGTGGCGGAGCTCGCCGTCGGGCTCATCCTGCGCGCTCCGGGTGCCCGGCTGGCGCAGTGGGTCCCCGCCGTCCCCGTCCGCCGGGTCTCGGCGGCCCACCTGACCGTGGCGCGCCGCCCGGAGGATGTCCTGTGCCCCTCCCTGCGGCTGCGCGGTCCGCCGGAGTGCTCACGGCTCGCCCTGGCCGCCTGATCGTCCACCGATCCGCCGTCCGGCCGAGCCCCACCGACCCCACCCAGCGGACCTCTGCCCGGCGCCTCCCGGCCCGGGCTGTAAAGGACATCATGACCACGCATCTGCACACCCCCCAGAACACCCGCCCCACCCGGAACGCCCCAGCACGCCGTGCCCGCAGGGCCGGCGTCGCCGCCCTCTCCGCGGCAGGGCTGCTCGCCCTGGCCACGGCCGCCCCGGCGGCAGCCCACGACCAGCTGCTGTCCGCCACCCCCGCGGCGGGAACGGCGGTCGTCGAGACGCCGGGTGAGCTCAGCCTGACCTTCTCCGGAAACCTGATCACCGGTGAGGGCATCACCAACGCAGCCACCGTCACGGACGAGGACGGCCACCAGTGGCAGGACGGGGACGCCGTGGTCTCCGGGCCCGAGCTCAGCGCCGACCTGTGTGAGGGCATGCCCAACGGCGAGTACCGGGTCGACTACCGCGTCGTGTACTCGGACGGCCATTCCGAGGAGAAGGGATACGACTTCACCCTCGAGGACCCGAGCGCCCCCGAACAGGCCGTACCGGAAGACTGCGGCGTGGTGAACCCGGACGCCCCGGTATCCTCTGAGGCGACCGCGGAGGATGCCAGCACGGACGCCAGCGCCTCCGCGGGTGCGGGCGCCGGCACGGAGGAAGCCTCCGCCGAGCCCGGATCCGCCGGGGCGGCTACCGCGGACGCCACCCCGGAGTCCGGTGAGGCCACAGCCCAGGACAGCCAGGCCCCGGCCCCCGCCGTGCCCGGCTGGGCCTGGGCGGCCGCGATCGGCGGCCTGCTCGTCGTGGTGATCGCCGTGCTGATGGTGTTCCGCAAGGCCAAGGGGATCGACGCCGGCCCCGGCGCCGACCAGAAGTAGGCCCGGGCCGGCCTGGGGGAGGCGACGCGCCGCCGTCGCCTCCTCCGGGCGTCCGCCGGCGGAAGGCCGGCGGACACTGCGAGAGAATGGACACTGTGACTTCTACGAGTTCTTCGGGTTCGTCGAGAACCGCCGAGCGGGACGCCGGCGCGCCGGTCTGGCTGTGGCCCGCGGCCGGCGTGGTCGGTGCCGTGACGCTGGTGCTGGCGGCGGCCTGGACCGGCATCACCGCCGTGGACGAGCTCTCCGACCCCGGCGCACTGACGCGCTGGGGCCTGCCGATCGCGGAGATGGTGCACAACCTGGCCATGCCCACGGCCGTCGGGGCCCTGATCTTCGCCTGCGTCATCATGCCGCCGCGGACATCCAGCGCCCGGGGCGCCCGGAGCGGACGGTCCGGCGCCGAGGAGGCCGCGGACGCCGAGCACCCGGCCTTCACCCGCCTGATGCAGATCGCCACCGTCTCCGCCGTGGTCTGGACCGTCTCGGCGCTGGCGGTGCTCGTGCTCTCCTACTCCGACCTCGCCGGGATGCCGTTGGACCCGGGGGCCAGCTTCACCTCCGGGCTGGTGGGCTACCTGCAGGACATCTCGGTGGGCCAGGCGTGGACGGCGGTCACCGTGCTGGCCGCCGTGGTCACCTCCCTCACCCTGGCGGTCCGCTCCACCACCGGACTGGCCTGGACGGCGCTGCTCGGGTTGGTCGGCATCGTCCCGCTGGCCCTGATCGGCCACTCGGCCTCCGGCGATGACCACAACGGCGCCGTCAACTCCATCGGCCTGCACCTGCTGGGGGTGGTGGTGTGGATCGGCGGGCTGATCGCGCTGGCCCTGATCTCCCCGCGGCTGCACGGACCGGACGGCGCCACCGGGCGGGCCTCCGCCCACCGCGAGGGCCCCGAGCCGCTGGTCTACACGGTGGTCTCGCGCTACTCCCTGCTGGCCGGCCTGGGACTGGCCACCGTGGTGCTCTCCGGGATCGTCAACGCCGCGATCCGGATGAACACCCTCGAGCAGCTCCTCAGCCCCTACGGCCTGCTGGTGCTGGCCAAGCTCGTGGGTTCCCTGGCCCTGGGCCTGATCGGGCTCATGCACCGGCTGTGGATCATCCCGCGGCTGGCCACCGGCAGCAGCGCCCCGCCGCCCGCGGCCCAGCGGCTGCTCTGGCAGCTGGTCGCCGTGGAGACCGCCATCATGGCCGCCATCATGGCGCTGGCCACCGTGCTCTCCCGCACCTCCCCGCCCATCCCCGAGGAGCTGCCCCCGGACGCCACCCCGGCCCGCATCCTGACCGGCTACGACCTGCCGCCGGAGCTGACCGTCCAGACCTGGTTCTCCCAGTGGCGCTTCGACTGGCTCTGGGTGGCCATCATCGCGTTCCTGGCCCTGTGGTACCTGCGCTCCGCGGTCCGCCTGCACCGGCGCGGGGACGGCTGGCCGGTGCTGCGCACCGCCTCCTTCGTGCTCGGGCTGGCCATCCTGTTCTGGGTGACCTCCGGCGCCCCAGCCGTCTACGGCCAGGTGCTGTTCAGCGCCCACATGGTGGCCCACATGACGCTGACCATGATCTCGCCGATGTTCCTGGTCCTCGGGGCCCCCGTGACCCTGGCGCTGCGGTCCCTGCCGGCCCGGACGGACGGCACCCGGGGCCCCCGCGAGTGGATCCTCTGGCTCGTGCACTCGCCGTTCGCCAGATTCATCACCCACCCCGTGGTGGCGGCCGTGAACTTCGCCGGCTCGATCCTGGTGTTCTACTACACCCCGATCTTCGGCTTCGCCCTGCAGGAGCACCTCGGCCACGAGTTCATGAACGTGCACTTCCTGCTGACCGGCTACCTCTTCGCCTCGGTGATGATCGGGATCGACCCGCTGCCGCGCAAGGTGCTCTACCCGATGCGGCTGGTGATCCTGCTGGCCACCATGGCCTTCCACGCCTTCATCGGCGTGGCCATGACCTCCTCCGAGTCGCTCCTGGAGGCCTCCTGGTTCGGCTCCACCGGCCGCGACTGGGGGCTCTCGGCCATCGCCGACCAGCAGATCGGCGGCGCCGTGATGTGGGGCATCGGCGAGGTGCCCACGGTCATCATGGCCGTGGTGGTCTCCGTGATGTGGTCCCGCTCCGACGCCAAGGAGACCAAGCGCCTGGACCGCAAGGCCGACCTCAACGATGAGGCCGAGCTGAAGGCCTGGAACGCCATGTACGAAGAACTCGCCGAGCACGAGGAGCCCCGCCGATGACCGGTCCCACCCCCCGCCGCACTCCGGCCCGACCCCCGGCCCGGCCCCTGACCCGCCGGCTGGCCGGTCCGTTGGCCGTCGGCCTGTCCGGTGCGCTGCTGCTGGCCAGCTGCTCGGCGGGCCCCGGGGAGGACGACGGCGGCGTCCCCGCCAATCCGCACGGCATCACCTCCGCGGACCCCTCGGGCACGGCGGACCCGGGTGCCGCCTCCGGTGCCCCGGACGCGTCGGGCGAGGGGCCGACGCCGGGCTCTGCCTCCGGAGGATCCGCCTCCGGTGAGGCCACGGCCGGCGAGGCCGCCGACGCGCGGGCCGACCAGCGGGCCGTGGGCGCTGCCGCCGGGCGGGCGGCGAGTTTCGGATTCACGAACCAGGTCTCCGCCACGGACGCGGCGATCGAGGACACGCGCCAGCAGGCCCGGCTGCGCCAGACCAACACCTCCGGGACCACCGTGGACCCGGCCGGCTGCAAGGCCCCGCTGACTGCCGTGGACTGGTCGCCGATCCTGATGGCCGGGGCGGACGCCTCCCGGATCGACTTCGGCTCCGAGTCCTTCGCTGGCACCGGCACGGTGGAGGTCGCCTCGCTGGAGGACGCCGCCGTGGTCCGGGCGCACCGGGACCACGTGGAGCGGCTCGTGGCCGACTGCCCCGAGCTGACCATGACCGTCACGGACCAGGACCTGCAGGCCTCCACCTTCGAGTTCACCGCGCGGGCCTCCGCTGCGGCGGGGGAGGCGGTGGACTCCGGCCTGGTGTGGACCCGGACCCCGGCCGGCGGGGGAGCCCAGACCACGGCGCAGGTGCTGATCGGGCAGACGGCCGAGTACGTGATGATGGTCTCCTTCATCGGCGGCGAGGACGTGGCCGGCCAGGAGTTCACCACCATGGCCGAGGAGATCCTCGCGGCCGCCGAGGACGCCCTCTGAGCACCGCCGGGGCGGTCCGTGGGGTTCAGGGGTTCACGGGCCGGCGGAGTCGGTGACAGGATGGCGGCGGAACAGGCTTCAGCGACGCTGAGGCACTGTGGCACTGAGGCACTGAGGCACTGAGGCACCGAGCGAAGGAGCAGACTGTGAGCAACACCCGGCCACAACCCGATGACAGCTTCCGGGACACGGAGACGAGCGAGCTCGATGAGCGGGGGACCCACCAGCCCCAGCAGGGCGTGAGCGGGGCCGCCAACCAGCCCGGGGATGGCTCACGGGAGCAGGCCGATTCCGCCAACCCGGATCCGGCCGAGGGGGACGTCACCGGCCTGGAGCGCGGCGGCGGCGTGCCCCCGGGGGAGACCCCGCCCGCCGAGGACCAGATGAGCGAGGACCAGGGGCACGAGGAGTAGCCGCTGCGGACTGCCGGCGCAGTCGCCACAGGCCGGCTGAGACGGCGGCCAGGCACACCACGCAGACCAGTGCCACCACGGCCAGGGACGCCGGATACGGTGAGACCGGCAGCAGGGCCGCGAGCAGGGTGGGCAGCAGGAAGCCCGAGTAGGCCAGCGCGTAGAAGACCCCCGTCAGCCCGGCGAGGTCCTGCGGCGTGGCGATGGCCTGCACGTGCGCGAGCCCGGCCACCACGGTGATGCCGTAGGCCACCCCGAGCGCCACGGCCACGGCCAGGGCGAAGGCCGGGCTGCGCAGCAGGCCGGCCGCCACCGCCAGCACCATGCCCAGCACCATCAGGACCATGCCGAGGGACAGGGCCCGGCCGCGGGTGCGCCGGTCCAGCCAGGCCACGAAGCGCTGCACGGCGGCTCCGCACCCCAGGGTGAGCACGGTCAGGACGGTGGCGTACAGGGTGGCCCAGCCGTCCAGGCCGGGGGCCACCACGGCGGGCATGATGGCGTAGGCCACGCCGGCCGCGGCGAAGACCCACGGCGCCGCGGGCAGCACGATCCGGGTGAACCTCCGGTGCCCGATCGAGGGGACGCGCAGGTCCTGCCACCATGGCCCGGACGGCCGGGCCCGGTGTCCCACCGTCTCCGGCGCCGAGAGCACCGGCAGGACCGCCGCGGCCACGAGGACGAGGTGGACCACATAGGGCACGACCGCCGGGGCGGGGCCCCACTGGGCCAGGGAGCCGGTGACCGCGGCGCCGAGGGCGAAGCCGAGCGTCAGGGTGAGGGAGGGCCGGCGGGAACCGGCCCCCTCCGCGGCGAGCCGGTCATGGGGCGGGGCGGAGAGCTCCTTGATCCAGGAGGCTCCCACGGACATCGCCACGCCCACCCCGATGCCGGCCAGGGCTCGCCCGGCGCACAGCAGGACCATCGAGTGCAGGCCGGCCCCCAGCAGGATGCTCCCCACCGCGCCGGCGGCGAGGCCGGCCAGCAGCACCGGGCGCCGGCCGTGGCGGTCGGACAGTGCGGCGGCCACCAGCAGCCCCGGGATCAGGCCGACGACGTACAGGCCCAGCAGCAGGTTGGCCTGCCAGGGCGAGTAGTGGCCGAGCTCCTCGTACAGGTGCAGCAGCGGGGTGAAGTGGTTGCCGCCCCAGGCCAGCAGGAACACCGCCGGGGCCACGCGTAGCCACGGGGCCGTGCGGGCGGGGCTCACCGGGGGCCCTCCGCGCCGGATTCCTCCGGGTCCGTCCCCTCGGGGAAGTGGGCGGCGGCGATGTGGTGGCGCACGGCGGCGGCGAAGGCGGGTGCGTCGCCGGACTCGAGGGGCCGCAGGAGTTCCTCGTGCTCGCGCAGGTAGTGCGCCGCGGCCAGTGCGTCTCCACTCACGGCCAGGTGGGTGAGGCGGGCGAACCGCGGGCCGAGGGCGGTGGCCAGCTCGGCCACCACGGCGTTGCCGCCGGCCTCGATGATGCGCAGGTGGAAGTCCACGTCCTGCTCGGAGAAGGCCAGCAGGTCCCCGGCCTCCAGCGCGGACCGCTGGGCGGCCAGGCTGGCGCGCAGGCGATCGGCCAGCACTGCGCGCTGTGCGGGGAAGCCGGCCACCAGCTGGATGCCCCGGATCTCGAGGGTGGCGCGCAGGTCCACGAGGTCGCGGCGCTCGGCGGGGGAGACCGCGGTGACGATCCCGCCCTTCTTCGGGACCAGCCGCACGAGCCCCCAGGACTGCAACTGCACCATCGCCTCCCGGGCCGGGGTGCGGCTGGCGCCCGCCGCCTCGGCCAGCTGGGCCTCGGTCAGCATCTCGCCGGGGCCGAGACGGCCCTCCACGATCGCCCGGGCGGAGCCGGCGGCGATGCGCAGCGCCACGGAGCGGGGGGTGGGGTCGTGCCAGGGCAGCAGGATCCGGTCGGTGCTCGAGGAGATCATGGCGCCACCCTACAGCTTGCATGCATTGATGCATGCATCCGTGATCCCGTGCTCTGGGGTCCATGGCCCCGGTGGCCGCTCACCCGCCGTCCCCGGCCTAGTGGGACCGCCGCCGGTGGGGAATGCCCGGCCGGGCCGGCGTCGTTGTCCTTGTATGACGTACCCGGGCCGGCGGTTGGCGCCGCCCGGAGCCGACGGATGAGAATGGAGCCCATGAGCACCCCTGCCGACCAGCCGGTCACTGATTCGAGCACTCCAGCAGCCCCCGCCGACCCCTCGTCCGGCAGCGCTGCCGCGTCCCTGCGGGCGACCTCGCGGGTCCGCGCCTCCGAACTCGTCGGCCGCAACTGGCTGAACACCGGCGGCACGTCCCTGGACCTCGAGGGGCTGCGCGGTAAGATCGTGATCCTGGACTTCTGGTCCTTCTGCTGCATCAACTGCCTGCACGTGCTGGACGAGCTCCGCCCGCTCGAGGCCGCATTCCACGACGTCCTCGTGACCGTCGGCGTGCACTCGCCCAAGTTCGACCACGAGGCGGACCCGGACGCGCTCGCCGCCGCCGTGGAGCGCTACGACGTCCAGCATCCCGTGCTCGACGACCCGACGCTGACCACGTGGCAGGCCTACTCCGCCCGCGCCTGGCCCACCCTGGTGGTGGTGGACCCCGAGGGATACATCGCGGCGCACCTCTCCGGCGAGGGCCACGTGGCCGGGCTGACCTCCCTTGTCAACGAGCTCGTGGCCGAGCACGAGGCCAAGGGCACCCTGCACCGCGGCGACGGTCCCTACGTGCCGCCCGAGCCGGTGGCGAGGGACCTGAAGTTCCCCGGCAAGGCCATCGCCCTCGGCGGCCGCGGCGCCCGGCCGGGGACCTTCCTCGTGGCGGACACCGGCCACCACCGCCTCGTGGAGCTGGACGCGGACCTCACCACCGTGGTGCGCACCATCGGCGGTGACGTCGCCGAGGGCAACGGGGCCAAGGGCATCGCCGACGGCGGCCCGGAGGACGCGCGCTTCAACGAGCCCCAGGGACTCGCCCTGCTGCCCGAGGGCGTGGCCGCGGCCGTGGGCTACGACGTGGTGGTGGCGGACACCGTCAACCACCGGCTGCGGGGGCTGCGCCTGACCGACGGCTCCGTGCGGACCCTGGCCGGCAACGGCGTGCAGCGGCTGATCGACCCGGAGCGGGCGCGCGTGGCGGCGGACCCGGAGAACCCCGAGGCGACGGTCTCGCTCGAGCCCTTCGGCGCCGACCCCCTGCAGACCTCCCTGTCCAGCCCGTGGGACGTGCTGTGGTCCACTGCCGAGGACACCCTCATCGTGGCGATGGCCGGCACCCACCAGATCTTCAGCTTCGATCCGCGCACCGGAGACCTGGCCGTCTACGCCGGCACCGGGCTCGAGGGTCTCGAGGACGGCGGGCCCGCCGAGGCCTGGTTCGCCCAGACCTCCGGGCTGGCCGAGTCGGCCGACGGCACCCTCTGGCTCGCCGACTCCGAGTCCTCGGCACTGCGGAGCATCACCCCGGCCGCCGCGGGCGGCGGGCCGGAGCGGATGGTGCGCTCCGCCGTCGGGACCGGGCTGTTCGACTTCGGCTTCCGGGACGGCGCCGCCGAGCAGGCGCGGCTGCAGCACCCGTTGGGCGTGGCCGCGCTGCCGGACGGCTCCGTGCTCGTGGCGGACACCTACAACGGGGCGATCCGCCGATACGCGCCGGCCGGGACCGCCGCCGACGGCCGGGACACCGAGGCCGCGGTGTCCACCGTGGCGCGCGGGCTGAAGGAGCCCTCGGACATCCTGGTGGAACCGGACGAGGACGGGAACCCGGTCTCGATCGTGGTGGTGGAGACCAACGCGCATCAGCTGGTGCGGCTCGCCGTGCCGGAGGAGTACCTGCAGGTGGACGAGGGGGCGCTGCAGACCCAGCGCCCCCGGACGGCCATCGCCGCCGGGGACCTGGAGCTGGCCGTGTCCTTCGCCGCCCCCACCGGCCAGAAGCTGGACGACCGCTGGGGCGATCCGACGCAGCTGAAGATCTCCTCCTCGCCCGAGGACCTGCTGCTGGGCGGCGACGGCACCTCGACCGGGCTGAACCGCACCCTGCGGATCAACCCGGACGTGGCCGAGGGCGTCCTGCACATCACCGCCCGGGCCGCCTCCTGCGACGGGGAGGCCGGACAGCCCATCCCCGACCACGCCGCCTGCCACCTGTACCAGCAGGACTGGGGGATCCCCGTGACGGTGCACGCCGGGTCCGACGGCGTGCAGCCGGAGACGCGGCTGGACCTTGACCTGCGCGGGATACACTGACTCACGCCAGCACCGCACCCGAGAGACCCGAAGGCGGCTGTATTCCCATGACCACCCTGGTTGTTGCCTCGTCCCAGCACGGTTCCACCCGCGAGATCGCCGAACGGATCGCCCAGGTCCTGCGCGTGAACAAGGGTGTGACCACCGTCGTGGAGGACACCAAGGACGCGCCGAAGTGGCTCGCGACGGTGGACGCCGTGGTGGTGGCCCTGCCCGTGTACGGCGGCTCCCTGGACAAGGCCGGCAAGGCGTTCCTGGACACCCACCGCGCCGAACTGGCTGACAAGTCCCTGTTCATCGCCGTGTCCGGCGGCAGCCCCGAGCTGGATCCGAAGCTGCAGGCCGTGGTGGACGCCTATGGCGCCCGGGACACCGCCTACCTGCGCGGCGCGGTGACCGAGGAGAAGCTCGGCTTCAAGGACCGGCTGCTGATCAAGCTGGCCAAGGGACAGTTCGGCGACTTCCGGAACTGGGACGCCGTCGAGGCCTGGGGCAAGTCCTTGGCGGCCCACGGGGCGCACTGACCCTCCCGGGGCGCACTGACCCTCCCCGCGCCCTCCCGGGGCGCAAAGTGACCGGACCCCCACCATCGTGACGGGGTCTCGTCACGTTGCGCCCGGGCGGGTCAGGTGGGGGAGTAGCCCATGCGCCGGCTGACCGCGAGGCCGGCGTCCCGCAGAGCGGCGAGAACCTCGGGGGCGTCCGGGTCGAACCGGAACCCCGGGCCGGAGACGCTGATGCCGGCGATGACCGCGCCGCGGTGATCGCGGACCGGCACGGCGAGGGAGACCAGGCCGATCTCGTACTCCTCCCGCGCGGTGGCGAACCCGGCGTGGGCGACCTCGAGCAGCTCCTCCTCCAGCCGGACCCGGCTGGTGAGCGTGCGGGAGGTGAACCTCGGCAGGCGGGTCCCCTGGAGCAGCGTGCCCCGTTCCTCGGCGGTCAGGGCGGCCAGTAGCACCTTGCCGGAGGCGGTGGCGTGCAGCGGCGTCAGGCTGCCGACCCAGTCCTGGCTGCCCAGGGTGGAGGGCCCGCGGGCCTGGTCCACGTTGACGGCATAGCCGGACCGGAGCACGGCCAGGTTCACCGTCTCCCCGGCGCCCGCGGCCAGCTCCCGCAGGAACGGACCCGCCTCCTGGACCAGGTTCAACCGCCCCGGGATGGCTGCCGCCAGGCGCAGGATGCCGAACCCCAGCTGATACTTGCCGCGCTCGTGGTCCTGCTGCACGAGCTCCCGGGCCACCAGGGCGGCGAGCAGCCGGGAGACGGTGGACTTGTGGATCCCCATCTCCGCGGCGATCTCGCTCACCCCGGCCCGGCCCTCGCGCGCCAGGATCTCCAGGGCCGTGGCGGCCCGGTCCACGGACTGCACGCCGGAGGCGCCGCCGTGCTCGGGCGGTTCCGGATCAGACGGCGGCATCCAGCCCCCGTTGGCGCAGGATCTCCCGCTGGTTCGGGTTGACCGAGGGCCGGAACGGCACCTCCACCACCTCGGCGGCCACCGGCCGGCCGGCCTCCTCCGCGTACTGATCGGGCAGGTGCACCCACAGTTCGGTGCCCACCGCGGTGAGCCCCACCGGGACGTAGCCCATCGCGATGTTGTGGCCGAGCTCCGGCGAGAACCAGGGGGAGGTGACATAACCGACCGGCTCGCCCGGGCCGGCGTCGTCCCCCGTGTTCTCCGTGGAGGAGGCGCTGATGAGCCAGAAGTCCGGGGCGTAGTCCTCGATGGCCCTCCCGCCGATCCGCAGGCCGACCAGCTGGTGGGTGTACGGCGGGGTGCCGGCCTCGAGCTGGGCGCGGGCGGCCTCCAGGGCTGCCTTGCCGATGTAGTCCGCCGTCTTCTCCCGCGGCACCTGGTAGCCGAGGTTGGCCTGGAAGGGCAGGGTCTCCTGGTCCAGGTCCTGGCCCCAGGACAGGATCCCCGCGGCGATGCGCCGGTGGTGGGCGGGGGCGACGACGGCCAGCTGGTGGGGCTTCCCGGCCTCCAGGACCGCGTTCCACATCGCCTCGGCGTGCAGGGTGGAGTCCTTCAGGTAGATCTCGTAGCCCTTCTCCCCGGAGAAGCCGGTCTGGGAGACGATCACGGGGCAGCCGGCCACCTCGCCGGCCAGCAGCCCGTAGGGCGGCAGTTCGGCCACGGCGGGGCCGAAGAGGTCCGTCATCAGGTCGATTGACTTGGGGCCCTGGATCTGCACGGGGGAGACGTCGATCTCGCGGATGTCCACGTCGAAGCGGTGGCCCACGTTGATCCCCTGCAGCCAGAACAGCAGGTCCGAGTCCGAGAGGCTGAACCAGAACTCGTCCTCCGCCACCCGCAGCAGCACCGGGTCGTTGAGCACCCCGCCGGCCTCGTTGCACAGGATCACGTAGCGGGCGTGCATCGTGGGGATCTTCGTGGCGTCCCGCGTGATGACGAAGTTCACGAACGCCTCCGCGTCCGGGCCGAGGACCCGGATCTGCCGCTCCACGGCCACGTTCCACAGGGTCACGTGGTTCACCAGGGAGTCGTACTCGACCATCATGCCGCCCTCGGACTCCGGGACGTAGCCGCGGGGGTGGTACATGCGGTTGTAGACGGAGGCGCGCCAGCAGCCGGCCTCCATGGACAGGTGCCAGTAGGGCGACTTGCGGACGCGCGTGTCGATCAGCATCTGGACCGGGGTCGGTCCGGACTGCCGCAGGTTGATCGGGACCGTGCGGTCGGATTGGTCCACGGTGGGACTGTTCGGGTGGGAGTTCGGTTGCGTGGCGGCCATGGTGCTCATCCTCCTGAGCGCTGTGGGGGTGGCGGGAGGCCGCCGGGTGGTGACCGGAGCGTCCCACCAGGTGTTGCGCATGTTGAGCGACGTTTCTTCATGCGCATCTGGTGGTGCCACGGTAACGGCGCACTCCGCCCGCAGGGAAGGGATGTGGACCCCAGGAGTCCGGGTGGGTTCAGGGAACCCTGGGCGTGAGCCTCACGGACTCGGCGGTGACGGCCAGATCGGCCTCGAGGGTGAACGGATCGCGGTGCTCCACCGGCTGCTGCTCGCCGGTCACGAGATCGATCTCCTGCAGGGTGAGCACGGCCTCCGCCTCCAGCGGCGCCATCACGGTGGGATCCCCGCCCTCGGCGGGCAGGGGCACCACGGTGGCCGCGGGATCACCCGCCACGGTCCACGAGATCGATTCCGGCGGGATGCGGTTCACCGTGTCATAGCCCATGGGGCACCCGGCGGGCTGCAGGACCTTCTGCTCGGTGCACCCGGCCAGGTAGGCGTCCAGCTGGCGGTTGACCTCGCCGGCCACGGCGTCCGTGTACTGCAGGGCCAGGTCCAGGGCGAGCGGTTCCGGTGACTGGCCGGTGTCCTCGGTCGTGGGGGCCGGGACGGCGGTGTCCACCACGAGCCGGGACGGTTCCGCCTGCAGGAAGGTGCTCTCCACGCCGGCATCCACCACCATCGGCGGCAGCACCGAGAAGGCCTGGCCCGGAGCCTCACCGGACGTGGTGACCAGCGGGGTCTGCACCCCGTTGACCGCTGCGGTCAGCGGGGTTGACGCCGCCTCCGGCGGCAGGTTCGCCGGTATCACCTCCACGGTCCGGACGGGCACGGCCGCCATCCGCCACCGGTCGAAGAACAGCCAGTCCCGGCCGGCCCTCTCCACCGTGAAGACGGTGCTGCGCTCCTCGCCTTCCACCGTGTAGCCGACCGACACCTCCGTGGACCGGCCGTCCGGTGCATCCGCCCCGCGGGTCACGGTGAGCTCCCCGAGGGCGGCCATACCGGCCTGCAGCGGTTCGCCCTGCAGCAGGCTCGTGGCGGTCCCGGAGGGCAGGTCGATGTTCGGGACCGGGTCTGCATCTCCGGCACTGTCTGTGTCGCCTGTGCCGTGCGTTCCGTCTGTGCCGTGCGTGCCGGAGGCGAGGGCCATCGCAGCGCCGCCGTCGCCCGCCGAGAGGGCGTCCAGGTAGTCCTGCACCTGGGCCTCGGGGGAGTAGACCGCGGCGTTCGCCGCCCCGATGGCGATCCCGCCGGCTACCAGGGCCAGCACGGCGCCGCCGCCCCACCAGGCCCACCCCGGGACCCGACGGCCGGGCGCACGGCGGCCGTCCCCGCGGTCGACCTCGGTGGTGTCTCTGGCATCTGGCATGGTCTCCATCCTAGGACGGCCCGGTCCACGGCCCGGCGATACGCATGGGGCCATGTCCAGCCCTCCCTCTGCGCGCACCTCTGCGCGCACCTCTGCGCGCACCTCTGCGCGCACCGAGGCGCCCGCGCGCCGTCCCTGGGCGGCCGATGAGGACCTGCACATCGCGCCGGTGGTGGGCGTGCTGGGCTTCGGGGTGGTAATGACCGTGGTCTTGATGATCGCCATGCTGCGCGGCCAGGTGTCGTCGTTCGACGTGGGGCTGCTCGGCCTCGGCCTGATAGCGATGGGGACCGTGGGGTATTTCTGGGCCTCCTTCAACGCCGGCATGAGCTTGGCTGACAGGTTCGGGATCGGTGGCGGGGACTACGCCCCGTGGGGCGGGGTGCTGGTGAGGGTCAGCGCGGCCGCGCTCGTGCTGCTCCTCGCGGCGTCGGCTTGGCGGGGCCTCCGCGCCGCTCTCAGGCGAAGATGAAGGCCACCGCGATCATGGCGGGGATGGCCACGATGGTGGTGATGAGGATCGTGTCCTTGGAGACGACCAGGCCCGTCTCGTAGCGGGACGCGGACACGAACACGTTCTGGGCCGTGGGCAGGGATCCGAGGACCACGGCGATCAGCAGCTCATTGCCCTTCAGCCCGAACAGCGGCCCCGCCACCAGCCAAGCCAGCAGCGGGTGGATGACCAGCTTGATGCCGGACGCCAGGGCCACGTCGCCGCGACGTCGTGCCCCCTTGTCCAGTGGCCGGGAGCCGACGAGGGACATGCCGAAGGCCAGCAGCATGGCCGGGATGGAGGCCCCGGCGATGAGGCTGACGGACTCGGCGATCGGCCCGGGCAGGCTCCAGCCGGTGGCCGAGAAGGCCAGTCCGAGGACCGAGCCGATGATCATCGGGTTCAGGGCGATGTGGCCGACCTGTCGCCAGAAGGAGGTCCAACGGCTCGGTGAGCGCCGCGGACCGGCCGAGCGGCCGGCGTCGTGGGCGGCGGTGTTGCCTGCGGCACCCGTGTGCCGGCGGCGGGCCTCCGCGGCGGTGGTGGAATCCAGGGCCGCCACGTAGATCGGCGTGTAGACGGCGAGCTGGAAGATCAGCACGGGTGCGGCGAGGGCGGCGTTGCCGAGGACGTAGGCGGCGATGGGGATGCCCAGGTTGGCCGAGTTGACCATGGAGGCGCTCAGGGCGCCGATGACCGTCTCCGAGCCGTCACGGCGCGGCAGGACGAAGCGGGCCACCAGCAGGTAGAGCCCGGCGGCCGCGAGGGCCGAGATGCCGGCCACCAGTAGCTGGGGACCCAGCACCGACTGGACGTCGGCGGCGGAGAGCGTGTCGAACAGCAGTGCCGGGCTGGCGACGAAGAAGGCGACGCGGGACAGCACGGGCTGGCCGTGTTCACCGAGGACCCCGGACCGGCCGGTGGCGTAGCCGACGAGGATGATGACCCACACCACGGTGAACCCGGAGATGACCTCGAGCACCGGCGGCCCCCCTCGCTGGCTCGGCTGGCTCGGAAGCTGCGGCCGGCAGGGTCCGGGCAAAAAAAGAGAGCGGGCGACGGGAATCGAACCCGCGTATCTTGCTTGGGAAGCAAGCGCTCTACCATTGAGCTACGCCCGCAGGACACGAGCCTATCGGCCGGTCACGCGTCATCCAGCTTACACGGATTCCCCGGTGGGTCGATGCAGTCGCGAGGGCTGCGCTACTTTGGGTAGGTGCTTCTCTCAGACCGCGACATCAGGGCCGAACTCGACGCCGGGCGCATCCAGCTGGATCCCCTCGTGCGGGAGATGGTGCAGCCCTCCAGCGTGGACGTGCGTCTCGACCGGTACTTCCGGCTGTTCGACAACCACAAGTACGCGCACATCGACCCCGCCGAGCCACAGGAGGACCTGACGCGGCTGGTGGAGGTGGACCCCGAGGAACCCTTCATCCTGCACCCGGGCGAGTTCGTGCTGGGCTCCACCTATGAACAGGTCACCCTGCCGGAGGACATCGCCGCACGGTTGGAGGGCAAGAGCTCGCTGGGGCGGCTGGGACTGCTGACCCACTCGACCGCCGGCTTCATCGACCCCGGCTTCTCCGGCCACGTGACGTTGGAGCTGTCCAACATGGCCACGCTGCCCATCAAGCTGTGGCCGGGCTCGAAGATCGGCCAGCTGTGCTTCTTCCGCCTGACGTCCCCGGCCGAGTACTCCTACGGCTCGGGTCCGTACCTCAACCGCTACCAGGGCCAGCGCGGTCCCACGGCGTCCCGCTCGCATCTGAACTTCCACCGGACGGTCATCGAGCGGTAGGCGGGGGTCCCGCGGACATCAGTTGCTGGATCCGGTGGGGGTGTTTCCGGTCAACACCCCCCACGAGACTCATCAACTGATCGTCGGCGACGTGGCTCCGAGCCGGCGCTGCATGATGCCGATCAACCGGGTGAACCCGTTGTGGCGGTCCTCGGAGGTCAGTCGCACGACCATCCAGCCCCGCTCCTGGAACCAGGCGTCCCGGCGGGCATCGGAGGCCTGCTGCCTTCCCCGATAGGGCCGGTTGACGATGGCATCCCCGAGGACCACGAGTTCGCTGGCGGTGAGGACGGGTTCGAGGTCCAACCAGGCGTGGGACAGGGTGTCTACGCGAACACCCCCACAGGATCCAGTAACTGATGCTGACGGACCGGCCGTTCACTGATCCGCCGCCGCGGCCCAGTACCATGCCCGCATGAGCACCCCTCCGGTGGCGTCCCCCGATGCCGGCCCCCTCGACCGTCCGCTGAACCGCAAGCACGTCACGGCGTGGGCCTTGTGGGACTGGGGCTCGGCCTCCTTCAACGCGGTCATGGTGACGTTCGTCTTCGGGACCTACCTGGCCTCGGACGCGTTCGGGCCGGACGACCGGGGCACCCAGTGGCTGACGGCGGCCAACGCCATCGGCGGCCTGGTCATCGCTCTGACCGCGCCGATCATCGGGCAACGGGCGGACGCCGGCGGGCGGCGCAAGCTGTGGCTGGGGCTCAACACCGGGGTGGTCATCGCGCTGACGGCGCTGTGCTTCCTCGTCACCCCCGAGGAGTCCAGCCTGCTGCTGGGCGTCATGCTCATCGCCGCCGGCAACGTGGCCTTCGAGTTCGCCGGGGTCAACTACAACGCCATGCTGCTGCAGGTGTCCACGCCGAAGACCATCGGCAAGGTCTCCGGGCTGGGCTGGGGCGCCGGTTATACGGGCGGGATCTTCCTGCTGCTGTTGCTCTATGTGGGCTTCATCGCCGGGGACACCCACTGGTTCGGGGTCCCCAACAGCGATGCGCTCAACATCCGGGTGGTGGCCCTCTTCGCGGCAGCCTGGTTCCTGGTCTTCGCGCTGCCGGTGCTGCTGTCCGTCCCGGAACACCGGGCCAGCACGCCCGCCGGAGCACGCCGGAGCATCCTGGCGTCCTACCGGGAGCTGTTCCGGACCATCGCCGGACTGTGGCGGCACGAGCGCAACACCTTCTGGTTCCTGGTGTCCTCCGCCGTGTTCCGGGACGGGGTGGGCGCCATCTTCACCTACGGGGCCATCCTGGGCACCACGGTCTACGGGGTGGCCGCGGCCGACGTGCTGATCTTCGGGATCGCCGCCAACGTGGTGGCTGCCGCCGGATCCTTCCTCGGCGGCTGGATCGACGACCGGATCGGGCCCAAGCGCGTCATCATGGGATCGCTGGTCGGCCTCATCGTCACCGCCACCATCGTCTTCTTCCTGGACGGCACCATGGCGTTCTGGGTCTTCGGCCTGACCCTGTGCTTCTTCGTGGGCCCGGTCCAGTCCGCCTCCCGATCCTTCCTGGGCCGGCTGACCACGGAGGACCGGGCGGGGGAGATCTACGGCCTCTACGCCACCACCGGTCGGGCGGTGTCCTTCCTGGCCCCGGCGCTGATCTCGGCGGCGATCACCCTCACGGGGGACTCCCGCTTCATGGTCCCGGCGATCCTGCTGGTGCTCATCGCGGGGATGGTCCTGCTGATCCGGGTGCGGGATCCGAAGGTGGACGCCGCCCGCTGAGACCGGACGTCAACCTGGGATCAACGCCGACGGGGCACCGGGCATTCCCGTGAATCCACCATGACGCCGTGAGCACAAAGCGTCAGCCGGACACCGGCCCAGACGGTAAGCTGTAACGGACCCCCCACCCTGAAGCTGGAGGCCGCCACGTGCTGACTGTGCTCATTGCGCTCTTTGCAGTGGCACTCGTCGCCCCCCTGATCTTCCGCGTGGCGGACCGCAACGCCTTCTACGTCCTGGCCGCGGTGCCGGCGGTCGGTTTCCTCTGGCTCCTGACCCGGCTGCCCGCCGTCCTCGAGGCGCAACAGGCCGTGAACTCGGGGGCCATCCCCCCCGGCGCCGAGCCCGGCGGACTTGTGCAGACTTATCCGTGGATCCCGGACCTGGGGATCGAGCTCACCTTCCGGATGGACGCCCTGGCCACCTTCATGGGGCTGATCGTGCTGGGTGTCGGCGCCCTCGTGCTGGCCTACTGCGCCCGGTACTTCCAGAACAACGAACCCCGCAACGCCGCCTTCGGCGCGCAGCTGCTGGCCTTCGCCGGTGCCATGTTCGGGCTCGTCACCACGGACGACCTGATGGTGCTCTACACCTTCTGGGAACTGACGTCCGTCCTCTCGTTCCTGCTCATCGGCTACTCGGCGCACCGCATCTTCGCCCGCCGATCCGCGATCCAGGCCCTGATCGTGACGACGTTCGGCGGACTGGCCATGCTGGTCGGCCTCGTCATGCTCGGCCAGGCCGCCGGCACGTACCGGCTCTCCGAGATCGTGGCCCGCGGCCCGGAGCTGATGTCCGGCCCGTTCGCCGGCGCCTTCATGGAGTGGGCGATCGTGCTCGTGCTCATCGGCGCCCTGTCCAAGTCGGCCCAGGTCCCCTTCCACTTCTGGCTTCCGGCCGCCATGGCCGCCCCGACCCCGGTCTCCGCCTACCTGCACGCCGCCGCCATGGTCAAGGCCGGCATCTACCTGGTGGCCCGCCTCGCCCCGGCCTTCGCCGAGTCCGGCTGGTGGCAGGCGCTCGTGCTCGGCGTGGGCCTGTGGACCATGCTCGTCGGCGGCTGGCGGGCCCTGCGCCAGACGGACATCAAGCTGATCCTGGCCTACGGCACGGTCTCCCAGCTGGGCTTCCTCATGGTCGCCAACGGCCTGGGCAACCAGGACGCCGCCATGGCCGGGCTGGCGATGCTCGTGGCCCACGCCCTGTTCAAGGCGCCCCTGTTCATGGTCGTCGGCATCATCGACCACGAGGCCGGCACGCGCGACCTCGCCAAGCTCTCCAGGATCGGCCGCAACCACCCCTGGCTCGCCACCACGGCCGTCCTCTGCACGGCCTCCATGGCCGGCATCCCGCCGCTCTTCGGCTTCGTGGCCAAGGAGTCCGTCCTGGAGTCGATGCTCCAGTGGGCCCAGCACGGCGCCGGCGCCGGCCTGTGGTCCACCCTGTGGGCGTGGGCCCCGCTCGTGGTCGTGTCCCTCGGCACCGTCCTGACCGTGGCCTACTCCGCCCGGTTCCTCTGGGGCGCCTTCGCCACCAAGAGGGTCCGCACGGACGGCGAGCTGAAGACCGTCACGGACACGCGGTTCCACGGTCCGGTCACGATCGGCGCCCTGGGGCCCTCGGCCCTGCTGGCGGTGGCCTGCGTGGTGTTCGCCCTCGCGCCCGGCACCGTGGACGCCCTCCCGGTGGTGTTCGGCGCCTCCATGGACGCGCTGGAGCCCGGGGCGGAGGCCGCCTACCTGGCGCTGTGGCACGGCTGCACCCCGGTGCTCGCGATCTCCGTGGCCCTCGTGGTGTTCGGCCTGCTGCTCTACTGGGGCAAGGACGGGGTGGCCCGCGTCCAGGAGGCCGTGCCCTCCTGGGTGGACGCCCAGCGCCTCTACCGCTACACCCTGAGGATCCTGGATGACGTGGCCGTCTGGGTCACCGGCCGCACCCAGCGCGGCTCCCTGAGCTTCTACCTGTTCATCATCCTGACGGTCGCCTTCCTCGCCCCCCTGCTCGCCCTGGTCTTCCCCCAGGTGCACGACGGCGGCGCGGGGCTGGCTTCCACGATCCTGGGCACCGCGAACTGGACGTGGGCCGATTCCGTGGCCCAGGTCCTCGTCGGCGCGGCGATGGTCACGGGGACGATCGCGGCGATCCGGGCCCGCAAGCGCTTCATGGCCGTGCTGCTCGTCTCCATCACCGGCTACGGGCTGGCCGCGGTCTTCGCCCTCCAGGGCGCACCGGACCTGGCGCTGACCCAGCTGCTCGTGGAGTCCATCGTCCTGGTGGCGATGGTGCTCGGGCTGCGGGTGCTGCCGGCCGGCTGGTACACGCGGGACCGCACCAACATCCGCTGGGCCCACGCGGTGCTCGGCATCCTCTTCGGGCTGGTCATGATCGGTGTGGCCGTGACCGCCATGGCCTCCCGCGTGGCGGACCCCATCTCGCTGGAGATGCCGCGACTGGCGTACGAGGAGGGCGGCGGCGCCAACATCGTCAATGTGCTGCTCGTGGACATCCGCGCCTGGGACACCTTCGGGGAGCTCACCGTGCTGGCCGCCGCGGCCACCGGTGTGGCCTCGCTGGTCTTCATCCAGCACCGGGACCGGCGCACCGGAGACCTGGACGCGGTGGCCTCCGGCTCCGTGGGCCGGTACACCCCCACGGGGCCGCTGGAGAAACGTGAGCTGGCGGCCGTGCGCAAGTTCGCGATCGTGGACGAGGACCAGTGGCTCGTCGCCGGACGCACCGTGGCCCCCGAGCGCCGCTCTATCATCTTCGAGGTGGTCACGCGCCTGATCTTCCACGTGATCATCCTGCTGTCCTTCTACCTGCTGCTGGCCGGGCACAACACCCCCGGCGGCGGCTTCGCGGGCGGGCTGATCGCCGGGCTGGCCCTGACCATCCGCTACCTGGCCGGCGGGCGCTACGAACTCGAGCAGGCCATGCCCATCCCGGCCGGCGTGCTGCTCGGCTCCGGCCTCGCCGTGGCCGCCCTCACGGGCATGGCCCCGTTGTTCTTCGGCGGCCAGGTGTTCCAGTCCGCCATCATCGAGTTCTCGCTGCCGGTGTTCGGGGACATCAAGTTCGTCACGTCCACCATCTTCGACATCGGCGTCTACCTCGTGGTGATCGGCCTGGTCATCGACGTCCTGCGGTCCCTCGGGTCCGAGGTGGACCGCAGGTCCGAGGCCGAGACCGCGGCCCAGACCGAGGCGGCGCGCCGACGTCGCGAGGCCCGCGCGGCGTCTCAGGGATCCGTTGGCACCGGCGGAGCCAGCGAAACCGGGACGGTGACCTCATGAGCGTGAACCTGTTGTTGCTGCTGGTCATGGGCGTGATGTACGCCGGGGGCATCTACCTGCTGCTGGAACGGACCCTGACCCGGGTCCTGTTCGGCGTGGTGCTGATGACGAATGCCACGAACCTGCTGATCGTCACGGTGGCAGGCGCGCCGGGGCAGGCGCCACTGGTCGAGAACGGGGTGGACCCCGGTGCGTACACGGATCCTTTGCCGCAGGCCCTGACGCTGACCGCGATCGTCATCTCGTTCTCCATCACGGCGTTCATGCTGGGGATGATCTACCGGTCCTGGAAGCTGGGCCGCCGGGACGAGGTCCTGGTGGACACCGAGGACGTCAAGGTCGCCGAGCGGCCCTCCTTCGACGCGGAGGACGACGCGGAGCTCCTGGAGGAGCCCTCGGAGTTCCTGGACGAGGACGAGGACCCGAACGCGGACTACGAGCACGCCACGGCCATCAACCCCTCCACGGGGGCCATGGCGGTGCGGCGCCGCCCGGACGGGACCGTCAAGGTCAAGACGGACGCCAACCGGCACCTGCCCGGGGCCGGCCGGCAGCGGCGCCGGCATGATCCGGAGGAGGGCGAACACCCCGTGGGCTCCCAGGGCCATGACGACCATCTGCCGGATGAGGACGAGCGCTCCGGCAGCCCCCGGTCCCGGCCCCGGGGCCGTCACCCCGGTGGCCCAGAGAACCCCGACACCCCGAAGGGCGGTGAGTGATGGACTTCCAGATCGTCTCGCTCGCCCCCCTGGCCGTCCTGTTGCCGATCCTCGGCTCCGCCCTGGCCTTCGTGCTGGTCCGCCGGCCCAAGGCGCAGATCGCGGTCACGGTCACCACCATCACGCTGACCCTCCTGCTGGAGTGCCTGCTGTTGGCCGCCACGTGGGACACGGGCGCGGTGGCCGTGTTCCTCGGCGGCTGGGAGGCTCCCTGGGGCATCACCATGGTCGTGGACCGGTTCTCGGCCCTGATGCTGGTGATCTCCTCGGCGATCGTGCTGGCCGTGTTGATCTACGCCTCGGCCCAGGGCATCACGGACCAGGACCAGGGCGGTCCCGTCTCGATCTTCCACCCCACGTTCCTCATCCTGGTGGCCGGGGTCTCCAACGCGTTCCTGGCCGGGGACCTGTTCAACCTGTACGTGGGATTCGAGATCCTGCTGACGGCCTCCTATGTCCTGCTGACCCTGGGCGGGACCGGGCCGCGGGTGCGTGCCGGCGTCACCTATGTGGTGGTCTCGGTGATCTCCTCGGTGATCTTCCTGATCGCCATCGCCATGATCTACGGCGCCACCGGCACCGTGAACATGGCCGACCTGGCCGTGAAGCTGGCCGAACTCGACCCGGACGTGCAGATGGTGCTGCACGTGATGCTGCTGGTGGGCTTCGGCATCAAGGCCGCCGTGTTCCCGCTGTCCTTCTGGCTGCCCGACTCCTACCCCACCGCCCCCGCGCCGGTGACCGCCGTGTTCGCCGGGCTGCTCACCAAGGTGGGCGTCTACGCCATCATCCGCACTGAGACGCTGCTGTTCCCGGGAGACCGGGTGAACGCGCTGCTGATGTGGGTGGCGCTGCTGACGATGATCGTCGGCATCCTCGGGGCCCTGGCACAGAACGACATCAAACGTGTGCTGTCCTTCACGCTCGTCTCCCACATCGGCTACATGATCTTCGGCGTGGCGATGTCCAGCATCCTGGGCCTGGGGGCCACGGTGTTCTACGTGGTCCACCACATCACCGTGCAGACCGGCCTGTTCCTCGTGACGGGACTAATCGAGCAGCGGGCCGGGTCCGCCAACATCGACCGGCTGGGCGGGCTGGCCCGCATCTCCCCGGTGATCGCGATCCTCTTCTTCATCCCGGCCATGAACCTCGGCGGCATCCCGCCGTTCTCCGGCTTCCTGGCCAAGGTGGGGCTCCTCCAGGCCGGCGTGGCGATGCACGAACCCCTGGTCTGGGCCCTGGTGGCCGGATCCGTAGTGACCTCCCTGCTGACCCTGCTCGTCATGGTCCGCGTGTGGACACGGTCCTTCTGGCGCCGCGTGGAGGACGTGGAGCACCCGCCGGCCAAGCTGGTGCTGGCCCTCGATGACGCGGAGGCGCGGCGTGACGGCACGCCCCGCCCGTCCACCTTCGCCAAGGGCCCGGCCCGAGGCATGGTCTACCCGACCGTGGGACTGGTGGCCCTCGGACTGGCCTTCACCGTGTGGGCCGGACCGCTGTACGCCTTCTCGGACCGCGCCGCCACGGATATGCTGGCCCGCACCCCTTACATCGAGGCCGTGCTTGGCCCGGAGGCGGCCGAGCAGGCCGTGCAGGACGTGGGCAGCCTCGAGGACCGGGGCATCATCTCCCCGGGGCAGGAGAACTCAGGCCCGGGAGAGCTGGACTCCATCCGCGGGGACTCCGAAGGGCATAACACCGGATCGCGGCCCCGCGAGGACGCTCTCACCCCGGAAGGAGGGCAGCCATGAGCACGGACCAGAACGGGCAGAACGGCCAGGACAGTTCGGACAGCCAGCGCTCCTTCTGGAGCCAATGGCCCATCCTGCTCGGACTGAGCCTCACGTGGGGAGCGCTGTGGCAGGACTTCTCCCCGGGGGTCCTGCTGGCCGGCGCCCTGTTCTCCACGCTGATCCTGTGGTTCTACCGGTTGCCGCGGGTGAACTTCGCCGACCGCTTCAACCCCTGGTACGCCCTCGTGTTCACGGGCCGGTTCCTGTGGCACGTGGTGACCGCCTCCATCTCGGTGGCCTGGGAGGCCATCACGAAGGGCCCGCGGATCGTCAACTCCGTGGTGGCCGTGCCGCTGCGCAGCCATGACGACCTGATCGTCACCCTGACGGGCCACGCGCTGGCGCTGGTGCCCGGCTCCCTCGTGATCGACGTGGACCGGCCCAGCTCCACCCTGTTCCTGCACTGCCTCAACGTGGAGAACGCCGAGGCCGTCGAGGCCTTCCGGGACGAGGCGCGGCGGACCGAGGCCGCCATCATCCGGGCCATCGGCAGCAGGGCGGATCTGGAGTTGGTCCGCCGGGACGAGGCGGACCGGGTCCGTGGGGGGAGTGGGCGCGCATGACCCTCTTGGAATGGGCGGGAATCGTCTGCATCGTGCTGCTGGGGGTCGGTGCGCTGGCCGCGATCTACCGGATCGTGCGCGGGCCCTCGATCTTGGACCGGGCCATCGCCACGGACGTGCTGCTGATCGTCATCTCCTCCGCGCTGTGCGTGGACATGGCCGTGCACCACCACACGGACAACCTCGTGTTCGTCGTGGTGGCCTCGGTGATCGGGTTCGTGGGCTCGGTGACGTTGTCCCGGTTCGTGGCGGAATCGAAGAAGGAGCCGAGCGAACATGTTTGAGACCGGAACGTCCCTGGACACCGTGCTGGACTCGATCGCCGCCGTGCTGCTCGTGCTCGGCGCCCTGATGTCCACCGTGGCGGGCATCGGCCTGTTCCGCTTCCCGGACCAGCTCTCCCGGATGCACGCGGGTACCAAGCCTCAGGTGCTCGGTCTGCTGCTGGTGCTGCTGGCACTGGCGTTCGCCTGGCGGGCCTGGGTTTGGGTCCCGGTGCTGCTGCTGGCCTGGATGCTGCAGATGCTCACGGCCCCGGTCTCCGCCCACCTGGTGGGCCGGGCGGGTTACCGCACCAAGCACCTCAAACCGGAGTACCTGTACGTGGACGAGCTGGCACATGTGGTCGCCAGCCATGACGACGCCGGCCGTCCGGCCGCCTCGGTGCCGGACCAGCGGACCGTGCCCCAGGAGGACCCGAGCGACGACCACGGGCGGGACTGACGCCGGCCGCGGTGCGTGCCGGCCGGCGTCGTGCCTCCGCTCAGACCTCGGCGGCGCCGGCCTTCTTGGACGAGCGGGACTTCATCGACTCGATGGCCTTGTGCGCCCCCCGCTGCGAGGTGACGCGGATCAGGGCCGTGATGCCCGCGGAGATCGTGGCGAACGTGATGGCGCTCCACATGTTGGCCTCGGTGTCCTCGGCGTCCTTGGGCGCGTCATGGCCCGTGACCTTTCGCCAGGTGAACTCGACGAGCTTGGTGCCGACGTAGCCGCCGGCCACGGTGATGGCCGTGCTGACGATCTTGTCCGTGAGATTGTTCATGGGGTGTCCTCCCGGCTGCGGTTCGTGGTCAGTCCCACCCTAACGGCTGGAACCTCCCTGCGGTGCGTGCACGGCGGCCGTGCACTATGATGGGCGGACACTGTGAACGACAGGGGAGCACCGCAGCGGTGCTGAGAGTGCGCGGAAGCGCAGACCCTCGAACCTGCCCCGGCTAGCACCGGCGAAGGAAGTCGAGTTCTCTGATGGAACGTCAGGACGCCGTCCAGTGGGGGCCGGTCAACCGGCTCCCGTGGCGTACCGTTCCATCCCCCTCCTTGGATCCTTGAGGAGGACAACCATGGTCTCTGTGCAGACCGCATCGCCCGTCACCACCCCGCACCAGCCGCGCCGCTCCTGGCGGGTGGTGGACATCGTGGTGGCGGCCGTCATCGCGGTGGCCTGCGGCGTGATCTTCTGGGCCTGGAACCTGGCCTACGCCGGGCTGAGCCCCGCCTTCGCGGCCTTCCCGCCCTCGTCCGCCCTCGTGGCGGGCATGTGGCTGTTCCCGGCCGTCCTGGGCGGGCTCATCATCCGCCGCCCCGGCGCGGCCCTGTTCACCGAGCTGGTGGCCGCCACGGTCTCGGCACTGCTGGGGTCCCAGTTCGGGCTCACCGTGCTGGCCTCCGGGCTGGTCCAGGGCCTCGGTGCGGAACTGGTGCTGCTGGCGTTCCTGTACCGCCGCTTCACCCTGCCCGTGGCGCTGCTGGCCGGCGTGCTGACGGGGATCTTCGGCGGCATCAATGACGCCTTCATCTTCAACTGGTTCCCCGAGTACACGCTGGAGTGGAAGTTGATCTACGTGGGCCTGGTGGGGGTCTCCGGCCTCGTGATCGCCGGGCTGCTGTCCTGGCTGGCCACCCGCGGGCTCGCCGCCACCGGGGCCCTGTCCGCCCTGCCGTCCCGCCGGGCCCACCAGGAGCCGGTGGTCTGAGCGGTGCCCGGAGCGCGCATCACGGCCGAGGGCTGGGGCTGGCGCCACGCCGGCAGGCCCGCGGCCGCCGTCGCCGGCCTGGACCTGACGGTTCCCGCCGGGCAGAGGGTGCTCCTGGCCGGACCCTCCGGGGCGGGCAAGTCCACCCTGCTGTACGCCCTGGCCGGCGTGCTGGACCCCGCCGACGAGTCGGAGGAGACCGGCCGCCTGCTGGTGGACGGCATCCCCTCGCGGGAACTGCGCGGCCACGCCGGGCTGGTGCAGCAGGACCCCGAGACGCAGGTCATCCTGTCCCGCGTGGGGGACGACGCGGCCTTCGGCGCCGAGAACCTGCGGGTCCCGCGGGAGCTGATCTGGGACCGGGTCCGGGACGCCCTGGACGCCGTGGGACTGGGAGAGGAGCACGGGATCTCGCTGTGCCGGGACACCTCGAAGCTGTCCGGCGGGCAGAAGCAGCGGCTCGCGCTGGCCGGGATCCTGGCCATGCGCCCGCCGGTGATCCTGCTCGACGAGCCGACCGCCAACCTGGACCCCGCCGGCGTCCTGGAGGTCCGCGACGCCGTGCTCGCCGTGGTGCAGCGCACCGGCGCCACCCTCGTGGTGGTGGAGCACCGGCTCGCGGTCTGGGCCGAGCACGTGGACCGGCTGCTCGTGCTCGAGCCCGGCGGCGGCATCAGCCACGACGGCACCCCGGGCCAACTGCTGTCCCCGGGCCCGGTGCGCGAGGCCCTGGCCGCCGCCGGCGTCTGGGTCCCCGGCCACGTCCCCGCCCCCACCCCGGTCAACTGGAGGTCGAATCCGGCCCATTCTGGAGCAGAATCGGGCGAGAAACGGGCCACTTCTGACCTCCAGTTGCAGGGGGGCAGGGGGCGGGAGGGCACGACGGCGGCCGGTCCCGGCCCGCTGTCGGCCCACCGCCTGCTGGGCGCGAGTGGCCTGTCCGTCTCGCGGGAGCCGCTGCGGCCCGGGTGGCGCCGCCGCTTCACTCCGGTGCCGGAGCCGGTCCAGCGGGACCTGGACCTGACGCTGCAGGCCGGCGAGGCCGTCGTCGTGACCGGGGCGAACGGGTCCGGGAAGTCCACGCTGCTGCTGACCCTGGCCGGGCTGATCCCCGCCCATGCGGGCACGCTCACCGCCGGGCCCGCGCTGAAGGGCGAGCGCGGCGCCCGGCTGGCCGAAGACCCGTTCCGCTGGCGGGCCGCGGACCTGGTGAGCCGGATCGGCACGGTGTTCCAGGAGCCCGAGCACCAGTTCGTGGCCACCACGGTGCGGGACGAGCTGCTGTTCGGGCCCCGCCACGCCCGCGACCCCCGGACCGGGCATCGGCTGTTCACGGACGAGGAGGCCGCCGGGCGGGCCCAGGCCCTGCTGGAGGCGCTGCGGCTCACCGCGCTGGCCGACGTCAACCCGTTCACGCTCTCTGGTGGGGAGAAGCGGCGCCTGTCCGTGGCCACGGTGCTGGCCGCCGGCCCGGAGGTGGTGTTCCTGGACGAGCCGACCTTCGGCCAGGACGCCCTCACGTGGGCCGTGCTCGTGGGGCTGCTGCGCGACCTGGTGGCCGAGGGCCGCTCGGTGCTGGCCGTGACCCACGACGCCGACTTCGCCGCGGCCCTGGACGCCCGGGTGATCGAGCTGGAGAGCGCCGCATGAGAGCACCCCAGCCGTCTGCCCGTCGAGCAACCTCCCCTCGCGCTGTGCGGGCAGAGATCACGAGTGAGCTCCGCCCGCACAGCGGCGTGGAGGCGCCGTCCCGTCCGGTCGCGGTCTCGGCGTTCGAGAGGGCCAACCCGCTGGCCAAGCTGGCGGCGCTGCTGCCCGTGACCGCGGTCCTCGTGGCGACCATGGACTGGGTCTCCTCGGGCATCGTGCTGGCGGCCGCCGTGGCCCTCCTGCCCCTGTCCGGGATCCGCGTCGGCGAGTTCCTGCGCCGCGCCTGGGTGCTGCTGGCCGCGGCCCTCATCTCGGCCTGGGGGACCGCGTTGGTGGGGGAGGACTCCGGCGCCGTGCTGCTCGAGGCCGGGCCGGTGCTCCTCTCGGAGGGCTCGGTGCTCGCCGGACTGGCCACGGGACTGCGCATCCTGGCCGTGGCGCTGCCCGGGGTGATGGTCTTCATCACCACCGACCCCACCGACCTGGCCGATGCCCTGTCACAGCGGCTGCGGCTGCCGGCCCGCTTCGTGCTGGGCTCGTTGGCCGCCTTCCGGCTGCTAGGCGTGCTGACGGAGGAGTGGCGGACCTTGGGCCAGGCCCGCCGGGCCCGCGGCGTGGGGGCCGGCGGTAACCCGTTCCGGCGTCTGGGCTCGTGGCTGGGGCAGGTGTTCGGGCTCATGGTGCAGGCGATCCGCCGGGCCACCAAGCTCGCCGTGACCATGGAGGCCCGAGGTTTCGGCGCCGGGCGGCGTACCTGGGCCCGGGAATCGCGGTTCGCCCGCATCGACCTTTGGGTGGTGCTCGGCGGCGTCGGGCTGGCCGCGCTCGCCCTGGGACTGTCCGTGGCCAGCGGCGCCTTCAACCTGGTGTGGGCGTGAGCCACGGGCATCAGTTGTCGGATCTGGGGGTGGTGCTGACTGCCAGCACCACCCCCAGATCCATCAACTGATCGGCGTCGCGCCGGTCCCGTTCGGCCCGTGGTCGCCCGGGGCGAGGTCCTCGGCCAGGAAGGCGTTGAGCTGCTCGGTGAGTCCGGCGTCCTGGGGCAGCTCCTCGCCGTCCAGGTGCGTCACGGGCGCCACCAGGCGCACGGAGGAGACCAGCCACACGGCGTCGGCGTCGAACAGGTCGGCCGGCTCCAGCGGCCCGTAGCCCAGCGCCCAGCCGGCCTGCGCGGCGGCCGCGAAGATGGTGCCCTGGGAGGTGCCGGCGAGGATGCCTGCGCTGCGCAACGGGGTCACGAGCTCCACGCCCTCGGTCCCGTCCGGCCGCGGAACGCGCCGGGCCAACAGCACGGTGGAGGTCGGCCCCTCCAGCACCTTGCCGTCCGAGGACGTGAAGATCACGTCATCGGCTCCCTGGGAGGCGGCGAAGCGCAGGGCGGCCATGTTCACGGCGTAGCTCAGCGACTTGGTGCCCATCAGCAGCCAGGGCGCCCGCTCGGCCGCCCCGGAATCGAAGCCGCGGTCCAGCAGAAGCACCCTCAGCCCGCGCTCCCGGGCGCCGGCCAGCCCCGCGGAGACCGGGGAGACGAGCACCCAGTAGGTCCCCGTGAGGTGCGGCGGGACCAGCAGCTCCGGTTCCGTGGTCTCGGCCAGTTCACCATCGGAGCCGACGTCGGCCGCGCCCCGCACGTAGTGCCCGCCCCCGGGTGCCCCCTCGGGGCCGCGGGTGGCCACCAGCTTGACCACGGCATCGGCGTCCGGAGAGCCCTGCGCGAAGGCCCGCAACCCCGCCGCCGCCGCGCGGCGCCAGGCCTCCGCCGGGGGAACCGGGATCTGGAGGGCCTCGGCGGAGGAGGCCAGCCGGGCCAGGTGGGAGTCCTCCTTGCGGACCCGGTGTCCGGCGGCAGCGCCGTCCGGCCCGGCCGGCGCCACGGCCGTCATCGTCTCGAACACCCCGTCGCCCCGGGTCGCCCCCTGGTCCGTGACGAGCAGCGCCGGCAGCCGCGGATCGGCCACCCGGAGGACCACTGCGGGCTCGGTGCCCACCGTGGAACCGGCGCCCGCCGCGGGGCCGGCCGGGCCGGCGTCGGGCTCCAGGAAGACGACGACGGACTCCCCGGGACCGGGGACGAACGGAGCGGAGGGTACGGGGGACGCGGCGGAGGCGGGCGTGGCGGACATGATCCCAGACTACGCAGAAGGGCGGGGCACACCCACGGTGCGCCCCGCCCTCGCCGTCGTTCCGGATGGCGGTGGGTGGCCGGTCAGACCCGGACGGTGTTCGCCCGGTCCGGCTCGGCCCCCGGGTCGGTCCCCGCCAGCTCGGGATCCGAGTAGCCGTGGCTGCGCTCCAGGGAGGCGCCCTCCACGTCCACGTTCGGCAGGATGCGGTCCAGCCACTTCGGCAGCCACCAGGCGGCATCGCCGAACAGGTGCATCAGGGAGGGCACGAGCAGCAGCCGCACGATGAACGCGTCCACGAGCACGCCGAATGCCAGGCCGAAGCCGATCGGTTGGATCATGGCGGACTCCGAGAACACGAAGCCGCCGAACACGCTGATCATGATGATGGCCGCGGCGATCACCACGGACCGGCCGGCGTGCAGGCCCTGCTGGACGGCCACCTTGGCGGGGGAGCCGTGGGCATAGGCCTCGCGCATGCCGGAGGAGACGAACAGCTGGTAGTCCATGGCCAGCCCGAACAGCACGCCCACCAGGATGGTCGGCAGGAACGCCAGGATCGGGGCCGGGTTGTGGACCTGGAAGATCGGTGCCAGCCAGCCCCACTGGTAGATGGCCACCACGCCGCCCATCGAGGCGAAGGCGGAGAGGATGAACCCGCCCGTGGCCACGAGCGGCACCAGCAGCGAACGGAACACCACGATCATGATGATCAGCGACAGCCCGACGACGACACCCAGGTACAGCGGCAGGGCGGCGGCGAGCTTCTCGGCCACGTCGATGAACCCGCTGGTGCTTCCGGCCACGGCCAGGTCGGTGGCCTGCACCCCCGCGTCGGACAGGTCGGTGGCGCGCAGGGTGTGCACCAGTTCCTCGGTCGAGACGGCGTTGGCCCCCTCGGTCGGGATGACCTGGAACATGGCCATGCCGTTGTCCTCGGACACGGCGGCCGGGACCACGGCGGTCACGTCCTCCACGTCCCGCAGCTGCTGGGCCACGGCGATCTGCTCATCCGTGATCTCCGCGTCGCTCAGTCCCTCGGGCAGGTCCACGGTCACCACGAGCGGGGCGTTGCGGCCCTCGCCGAAGGACTCGCCGATGGCCTGGTAGGCCTGGTAGCTCGCCGACTCCACGGGCTCCGAGGCGCCGTCCGGCAGGCCGAGGCGCATGGAGAAGAACGGGATGGCGATGACCGCCAGCACGGCGATGGACACCACGGAGGTGAGGACCGCCCGGAGGTTGGACATCGGCTTCGGCGCGGGGCGTGCCGCCGGCTGGCCGGCCTCGACCTCGTGGGGGGCGGCGGCGTGCTTGCCGGTGCTGTCCGCGGCAGCGGTGAGCGCGTCCGCCGCCGCGCGCTCCTTCTTCGAGAGCACCCGGTGCCCGGCGAGGCCCAGCAGGGCTGGCAGCATGCTGATGGCGATCAGCACGGCCAGGGCGACGCAGACGGCGCCCACGGTGCCCATCAGGCCCAGGAACGGGATGCCCGTGACGTTCAGGGCGGCCAGCGCGATGACCACGGTGAGCCCGGCGAACACCACGGCGTTGCCGGAGGTCCCCACGGCCAGGCCGATCGACTCGTGCAGCGGGACACCGTCCTTGAGCTGGCGGCGGTGCCGGTTGATGATGAACAGGGCGTAGTCGATGCCCACGGCCAGGCCGAGCATGAGGCCCAGCACCGGGGTCACGGAGAGCATGTCGATGAGGCCGGAGAACGCCAGCGTGCCGGCGGCGCCGATGCCCACGCCGATCAGGGCGGTGAGGATCGGCAGTCCGGCGGCCACGAAGGTGCCGAGCATGATGAACAGCACGACGGCGGCGATCACCAGTCCGACGACCTCGGCCGGGCCGACGATCGAGGGGATGGCCTGGGACAGGTCGTTGGCGGGCAGGACCTCGACCCCGCCGATGGACGCGTCCGTCAGCGTGGCCACGACCTCGTCCTTCACGGCCTGGTCGATCTCCAGCATGGGGGCGGTGAACGTGACGGAGCCGATGGCGGTGGTGCCGTCCTCGGAGACCGTGGAGTAGTCCTCGGTCAGGGCCAGCATCTGCTCGCCCTGGGCCAGCTCGGTCTCGCCGTCCTTCAGCTCGGCGGCGGAGGAGTCCAGGGTGGCCTGGTTGGACTCGATCTGAGCGTTGCCCTCGTCGAGCTGGGCCTGGGCGGCCTCCAGCTGCTGGCGCTGGGCGTCCAGCGCGGCCTGCTGCTGCTCGAGCTGGGCCATCATCGCGGCCGGGGAGCCGGCGGCCTCGGCCTGGGCGCGGGCCTCGTCCAGCTGGGCTTGGCCGGCCTCGAGCTGCTCGACTCCGGAGTCCAGCTGGGCCTGGGCGTCCTCGGCCTGGGCCACGGCCTGGTCGAGCTGGGCCTGGCCGTCCTGCAGCTGCTGGCGGCCGTCCTCCAGTTCGGCGCGGCCGTCCTCGAGCTCCTGCGCGCCGTTGGCCTTCTGCTCCTCGGTGGCGAAGGGGTCGAGGGTGGAGTCCACGCCCTCGATGCCCTCGACCTCGGTGAGCAGGTCGGAGACCTGCTGCTCCTGCTCGGCGGTCAGCTCGGAGCCGTCGTCCGTGCGGAACACCACGGTCCCGGCGCCGTTGGCCGCCTCGGGGAACTCCTCCTGGAGCCGGTCGGTGACCTGGCTCGTGGGGGTCCCGGGGATGGTGATCGAGTTGGTCAGCGTCCCGCCGAAGGCGAGGAATCCGCCGAAGGCCAGGGCGAGCACCACGAGCCAGGATCCGATCACCGTCCAGGGGCGTCGGGACGACCCGAATCCGAGTCGGTAGAGCAGTTCGGCCATGCGGCGGTTCTCCTTGCGGGACGGCGTGGTGTGCTGGGACCGGCGAAGACGGGTCCGCGGACCACTATAGTAGACGGAACGTCTCGTATTGAATTAGCTGGTGTGGAATGGGTCACTCCAGCCGGGGAAGAGGGAGGAACGCCAGTGAGCGTGGAACAGCGCGGGCGGCCGCGGAGTGAGAAGTCGCGGGTGGCCGTCCTGGAGGCCACCGCGGGGTTGATGGTGGACTGCGGCTACGAGGACCTGACGATCGAGGGCATCGCCGCCGCCGCCGGCGTGGGCAAGCAGACCATCTACCGCTGGTGGGGCTCCAAGGCCGGCGTGGTGGTGGAGGCCCTGGCCGAGGGATACCTGCAGATGCCGCTGACCGCGCCGGCGGACTCGGGGGACCTGCGCGGGGACCTGCGCGGCTGGCTGCTCGAGCTCAAGGGCGAGATCGAGGCCCCGGAGGTGTCCCGACTGGTGCAGGCCATCATGTCCGCGCTGACCTCCGCCGGCGAGACCTCCTCGGCCATCCACGAGTCCCTGATCCAGCCGATCATGGACGGGCTGGACGCCCGGTTCGGGGCGCATGACCGTGCCCACCCGGGGCAGTTGACGGCCCCGCCGCAGTTCCTGGCCGAGACCGTGGGGGCCTCGTTGCTGCTGCACGTGATGTTCGCCCGGCCGCTGACGGTCGAATGGATCGATCAGCTTCTGGACCTGGTGGTTCCCGGCTCCCCGTAGGCTGGGGTGATGCTCTGGCCCGTTGCCGAGTTCGGCTCCTACCCCTACTGGCTGACCGTGATCTTCTGGGTCCTCGATGTCGGCATCCGCATCCTGCTGCTCGGCATCGTCCCAGGCGGCCGGCGCCCCGCCGTGGCGATGGCGTGGCTGCTGGTCATCTTCTTCCTGCCCCTGCCCGGCCTCGTGCTGTTCCTGCTGCTGGGCTCCTTCCGGCTCGGCGGGCAGCGCCGGTCCCGGCAGCGGGCGGTCAACGAGGCGCTCGGCCAGGCCACCGCGCACCTGCGCCTGCCCAACGACGCCGGCATGGCGCCCCGGTACGTGGTCTCGGCCGCGCGGCTGACCCGGAACCTGACGAGCTTCCCGATGCTGGACGGCAACGGCTTCGAGTTCATCACCGACTACCGGGCGTCCATGCGGAAGATGGCCGAGGACATCGACCGCGCCACGGACTACGTGCACCTGATCTTCTACATCCTCGCGGACGACCCCGAGGACCGTCAGGGGTATTCCTCCATGGTGCTGGACGCCCTGGAGCGGGCGAAGGCCCGCGGCGTCACCGTGCGGATCCTCTTCGACCACATCGCCTCGATGCGGGTGAAGGGCTACCGGAAGATGCGGCGCCGGCTGGACGCGGCTGGTCTCGAGTACCACCTGGCCATGCCGGTGCTGCCGCTGCGGGGCAAGTACCAGCGGCCGGACCTGCGCAACCACCGCAAGATCCTCGTGGTGGACGGGCTCGTGGGCTACACCGGCTCCCAGAACCTCATCGAGCCGGGCTACCGGCGGGCCTCCTCCCGCCGCCTGGGCCGCGAGTGGGTGGACCTGATGGCCCGGATCACCGGGCCGCTGGTCGCCTCGCTGGACATCGTGTTCGTCACGGACTGGTACGCGGAGACCGGCGACGAGCTGGAGGGCAAGTTCCGCGAACCAGACGTCACCGAGTACGAGGTGGACGAGGGCAGCATCGGCCAGGTGGTGCCCTCCGGGCCGGGGTTCTCGAACGAGAACAACCTACGCCTGTTCAACCACCTGTTCTACTCGGCCCGCGAACGGCTCGTGGTGGTCTCGCCGTACCTGGTCCCGGACGACTCCATGCTCTACGCCCTGACCACGGCGGCCCAGCGGGGGGTGGAGGTGGAGCTGTTCGTGTGCCGCAAGGCGGACCAGTTCATGGTCCACCACGCCCAGCAGTCCTACTATGACGCCCTGCTGGACGCCGGCATCCGCATCTACCGCTACCCGGACCCCAACGTGCTGCACTCCAAGCTGTTCACCATCGACAACGACGTGGCGGTCTTCGGCTCCTCCAACATGGACATGCGCTCCTTCTCCCTGAACATGGAGGTCTCCGTGCTCACGGTGGGTTCGGAGATGGTCGAGGCGCTCCAGCCGGTGGTCGAGCAGTACCGCGAGGTGTCCGAGGAACTGACGAAGGAGCAGTGGCGGGCCCGGCCGCGGGCCCAGCGCTGGACGGACAACGTTTTCCGCCTGACCTCAGCCCTCCAGTAGTGAGGGGAGGGCGTCAGGCCTCGGGGAAGGCCGAGCCGAGCACGCGCAGCACCCCGTGGGCCTTGGTGCGCACCTCGTCCCACTCCTCCGCCGGCACCGAGTCCGCGGTGATCGCCCCGCCGACCCCCAGCGAGAGGTGGGTGGACTGCGCGCCGGGACCGGCCGACGTCGCGCCCGGCACCGGCACCGCCACCAGCGTGCGGATCAGCACGTTCAGGTCCGCCGCGCCGTCCGCGGAGAGATAGCCGGCCACGCCTGAGTAGAGCCCGCGGGGGCCCGCCTCGATCCGCTCCAGCAGGTCCATCGTGGAGATCTTCGGCGCACCCGTCATGGAGCCCGGCGGGAAGGCCGCGGCCAGCGCGTCCGCCCGCGGGACCCCCGGCTCCAGCTGGGCCGTGACCGTGGAGACCATCTGGTGCACGGTCGGGTAGGACTCGATGGCGCACACCCGCGTGGTCGCCAGCGTGCCGGGGACGGCGAAGCGGGAGAGGTCGTTGCGCGCCAGGTCCGTGATCATGATGTTCTCGGCCCGGTCCTTGACGGAGGCCGCCAGCTCCGCGGCCAGGGCCGCGTCCTGATCGGGCGTGGCGCCGCGCGGCCGCGTCCCCTTGATCGGCTCGGTCACCAGCCAGGTGCCGGCCGCCGCGGAGGAGACCGAGAGGAAGCGCTCGGGGCTCGTGGAGAGGATCTCCAGCGGCCCGACGCCGGCCCCCACCGCCGCGCGCAGGTACAGGGTGAAGGGGGCCCGGTTCGCGGCCGCGAGGCGGCGATAGGTGGACCAGCCGTCGAAGCCGTGCGCCGTGGCCTCGAGCTGCGTGGTCAGGCAGACCTCGTAGGTGTTGCCCTCCACGATCTCGTGCTGCGCCGCGCGGATCTTGGCGAGGTACTGTTCCCGGGAGTCCCGCAGAGTGAACTCCGGGGGCCGGGCTCCTGCGGGCGCCTGTCCGACGGCCTCGGGCACGGTCCCGGCATCCAGGTCCCGGACGGTCCGGTCCGCCCACGCCGGCCCCTCCGGATCGTCGGCCCGCCAGTACAGCACGGTGGTGCCGGCGACGTGGTCCACCGCGGCCCCGCGTCCCGGCCGGAACAGCAGCGCCTCGGGCGGCGCGGAGGGAGAGGTCGCGGAGGCAGCGGTGGCCGCGCCGTCCGGGGATCCCGCCTCGCGCTTGATGCCGTAGCCGATCCAGCCCATCCACCCGGGCCGGAAGGGGCAAGGCCCGCCCTCCGGACCGCCCTCCGGCCCGGCCGAACCCTCCGGGGCGCCCGCGCCGCCCGGCCAGACGGTGGCCAGCCACGGGAAGAACCCGCCGGGGCGGCGCACCGTGACGTGGCCGGACCGCACGGTGGTGGTCCCGGAGCGGTGCTCGGCGCGTGGCGAGGTGTCCGTGGCCAGGCCGACGAGCGAGTGGCGGCTGCGCTCCGGCGCGGGTGTGACATCCCGGTCCGAGCTCTCCAGCAGCACGGCGGTCGCCGCCTCCGGCCCGCCCGCGGCCGCGAACAGCGCCCGCGGGTCGGCCGCCGTGGGCAGGGTGCGGTGGGCCCAGCGGTCCGGGCCGGGGCCGGGCACCAGAGCCAGGGCAGCGTCCCAGCCGGGCAGCGAGCGCAGCCCCTCCACGAGGTCGGCCGCGGCGGCCGGCGTGACGGCCTGGCCGTCCACCACCAGCCACGCGGCGTCCGCCACGTCGTCGCCGGCGAGGTAGTCCTCCTCCTGCGCGGCCCAGCGGTCCCAGTGCGCGGCGAAGGTCTCGCCGTCACGGCCCAGGGCGCGCCGCTTGCGCTCGGCCTGGTCCATGGCCACCCAGGCCACGGCATGCACGAACGGCCGGGCCTGCCGGTGGCCGGCGCCCACGCCCTCCAGGATCACGACGTCGGCCGGGGCCGTGGTGTCCGCCTGCCCCGGTGCGCCGGTGGTCCAGTCCCACCACCGCCAGCGGGCGGCACGGCCGGCGGCCAGCGGGGCGACGACGTCCCGGACATAGCCGGGGAAGGACGCGGCGAGCCCGTCCCATCCGGGGTACACGGAGTCGAGGTGGAACACGGCCACGGACAGGTGCGGGCGCAGCAGGGCCGCTGTCTCCACGGCCAGCGAGGTCTTCCCGGCCCCGGAGCGGCCGTCGATCGCGAGGATCAGGGGCGTCGGGCCTTCTCCGGGCGGGGTCGCCAGGCCGGGTCCGGTGGTGGGTGTCATGGCGTGGCGTCGGCGGCTGGCGAGCCGGTGGGCAGGGCGCCCGCCGCGGTTCCGAAGGCGTCGAGGGCCTCGGTGGCCGCGTCCAGGACCTCGGTGGCCGTCTGTAGCTGGTCCGGAGTGAACCGGGAGAGGTGGCCGGCCAGGCTGCTGGCCATCGGCCGGAAGATCCTCCGCCCGTCCGCGGCGGCGGTGTCCGTGTGGGAGATGCTGATCCGGCGCCGATCGGTCGTGGAGGGGGTGCGCTGGGCGTGCCCGTTGGCGACGAGCCGGTCCACGAGGGCGGTGGTGGAGGCCGAGGTGAGGCTCAGCATCCGCCCGAGGTCGGTGGGACTGGTGTTCAGGCCGGCCGCCTGCCGCTGCATGAGGATGGTCAGGGCCCGCAGGTCGGTGCGGTGCAGGCCGCTGCGGTGACCGGCGGCGTCGGTGGTCCGGTCCGCCATCTCCGCATACCGCCTCAGGGCATGGATCAGCTGGGAGAGCTCCGCGGACTCCTGGCCGGAGTGCGGCATGGTGGGCCTCCTACCGCCGGTGATTGACGCCCCAGTCTACTGAGGGGCACGGTCCAGGATATAACTCCACGGCAGGTATCTCGATCATCGAGCGAATGCTAGCGTAGTGCTCATGCCAGAGAACCCCCGTCATCGGGCCGAGCCCGAAGCCGACGACCTCCAGCCGGACCGCCAGCCACACCACCCGCCGGCCCACCGGTCCGGGGGCACTCCCGACGCCGTCACCGGGAGCGGGCCGGACGGTCGCGCGCCTCGGGAGAAGGACCGCCCTGGAGGCCGTGTGTGGATCCGGGTGGTCGCCGCCGCCGTGCTGGTCCTGGCCTGGCTGGCCGGCACCGGCCTGGGCGGGCCGACGTTCGGCAAGCTCGGGGAGGTCTCCTCCAACGACCAGTCCACGTTCCTGCCGGCCTCCGCCGAGTCGACGCAGGCCGGGGAGTGGGTCTCCCGGTTCACGGACAGTGAGCAGATCCCGGCGCTGGTGGTCCTCGGGCTGCCGGACGGGCAGGCGCTCGCCGAAGGCGCCGAGTCCGCCGGTGAGATGGAGGCGCTCGCCGGATTCGGTGAGGACCTCGGTGCCGTGGAGGGCGTGGACCAGATCATCGGCCCGGTGCCCTCGGAGGACCGGGAGGCCGTGCAGTACATCGCCCTCGTCAACACGGAGTCCGCCGCGTCGGACGCCGTGGTCGAGGAGCTCCGGACCCTCGCCGCCGACTCCCAGGCCGACCTGGCCGGCGCGGGCAACGGCGGGCTGGACGGGGCCGAGATCCACGTGGCCGGTCCCGCCGGGCTCGCGGCCGACCTGGCGGGCGCGTTC
The DNA here is from genome assembly GCF_031432995.1 of Citricoccus sp. I39-566. Classification (GTDB taxonomy): domain Bacteria; phylum Actinomycetota; class Actinomycetes; order Actinomycetales; family Micrococcaceae; genus Citricoccus; species Citricoccus nitrophenolicus_A. The sequence goes on along the minus strand of NZ_CP133842.1, from coordinate 88,317 downwards.
GCCGGCATCGACGGGATCCTGCTGGCCGTGGCCCTCAGCGTGGTGTTCGTGATCCTGGTGCTGGTCTACCGCTCCGTGCTGCTGCCCCTGCTCGTGCTGTTCAACTCCGTGGCGGCCCTGTGCGTGGCCATCCTCGCGATCTACTGGATGGCCGCCGAGGGGTGGATCGCGCTGAACGGCCAGTCCCAGGGAATCCTCTCGATCCTCGTGATCGGCGCCGCCACGGACTACTCCCTGTTGATGGTGGCCCGCTACCGCGAGGAGCTGCGCGTCCGGACGAACGTGGCCACGGCCGTGCGGAACGCCTGGAAGGGGTCCTTCGAGCCCATCACCGCCTCGGCGGCCACCGTGGCGATCGCCCTGCTGTGCCTGCTCTTCTCCGACCTCAACTCGAACCGCTCCCTGGGCCCGATCGCCGCCTCCGGCATCGTCCTGGCCTGGGCGGCGTCCCTGACCTTCCTGCCCGCGGTGCTCTACCTCGTGGGCCGTGCGGCCTTCTGGCCCTCCATCCCCCGGCCGGGCGTGGTGTCCCGCAAGGACGCCCGATTCCGTCAGCCGGTCGATGCCGCCGGGGCGCCGATCGACGGGCTCGAGACCAATCACGGGGTGTGGACCAGGATCGGCGCCCTGGTGGCGCGCCGGCCCCGCGCCGTGTGGATGGTCACCGCCGCCGTGCTGCTGGTCGGCGCGGCGGGCATCACCCAGCTCCAGGCGAGCGGGGTGCCGCAGACCGAGGTCCTGCTGGGCGAGAGTGACGGCAAGGCCGGGCAGGTGGTGCTGGAGGACCACTTCGATGCCGGCACCGGGGCCCCGGCCACGGTCATCGCCCCCGCGGACCGGGCGGACGAGATCCTCGAGGACGTCCAGAACGCGGACGGCGTCGCCTCCGCCTACCTCACGGCCGAGGGCGGCGGCCCGGCCGGTTCCGGCGGGACCTCGGGTGTTCCGGAGGGCGCCGGGCCGGGCGGTCCTCCGGCCGAGCCCCTGGAGGTCGACGGCCAGGTCTACCTCCAGGCGACCCTCTCGGACCCGGCGGACTCCTCGGAGGCCGAGCAGACCGTCGTCGAGCTCCGGGAGGCCCTGCACGCCGTGGACCCGGGAATCCTGGTGGGCGGGACCACCGCCACCAACCTGGACACGAACACCACCGCCCAGGCCGATGTCCGGACCATCATCCCGCTCGTGCTGATCGTGGTGCTGGTCATCCTCATGGTGTTGCTGCGCTCCATCGTGGCGCCGGTGCTCCTGGTCCTGGCCACAGTGCTCAGCTTCGGGACCGCCATCGGCGTCTCCGCCCTCGTGTTCAACCACGTGCTGAGCTTCTCCGGGGCCGACCCCACGGTACCGCTCTACGGCTTCGTCTTCCTCGTGGCGCTCGGTGTGGACTACACGATCTTCCTCATGACGAGGGCTCGGGAGGAGGCAGCTATCCTCGGCACGCGGGCCGGGGTGCTCAAGGCCCTGACCGTGACCGGCGGGGTCATCACCTCGGCGGGCATCGTGCTGGCGGCCACCTTCGCCGCGCTCGTGGTCATCCCGCTGATGTTCATGGTGCAGCTGGCCTTCATCGTGGCCTTCGGCGTGCTGCTGGACACCTTCCTGGTCCGCTCCCTCGTGGTGCCGGCACTCACCCATGACATCGGGCCGAAGGTCTGGTGGCCCTCGAAGCTCTCGCGGAAGCGGGGGCCGAAGGCCGCCGAACCGGTGGCCGAGGAGCCCCAGGCCCTGGAGGGCGTGCACTGAGGCTGGACCGCCCGGAGATGAAGAAGGTGCCGTGTCACCCAGTGATCCACTGGGTGACACGGCACCTTCTCTCGGTGCGGCCGGTGGCCTTCCGCAGTCCGGGACTCTCAGCCCTGGTGCTTCAGCTCGCCGGTGGCGCTGGAGATGAACGAGCGCAGGAACCACTGGAACAGCTCCAGCTCGCGGGTCTGGCCGACGAGCAGGTCCTCGGCCATCGGGTCCAGCTTGCCGACCTCGTCGATGGCGTTGCGGTGGTCCGCGATGACGCCGTCGTAGACCTTGTCCAGGGCGGAGATGTGGGCCAGGGTGTCGGCGCGGCCCAGGCTGTAGTCCTCCCAGGTGCGCTCCGAGGTGATGGCCCCCGGGGTGCCCTTCGGGCTCAGGCCCATGGTGGCAACGCGCTCGGCGGTCTCGTCCACGAAGCCGCGGACCACGTCCACCTGCGGGTCCAGCATCTCGTGGACGGCGATGAAGTTCGGGCCGACCACGTTCCAGTGCGCGTGCTTCAGGGTCAGGGCCAGGTCGTTGAGGGCGTGCAGGCGCATCTGCAGGAGTTCTGCGACGCGATGGCCGTCCTCCACCTCCAGGCCGGGAACGGTGTACTTCGAGGGGGTGTCCTTGGCTGCCATGGTGACTCCTTCGTGTGGTGTCCCTGCGGCGCGGTTGCGGATACTGCGTGCGCCGCGGTGTCGATGCCCCTACCTCATCACCCGAATGGCTTCCTCGCAAGCCAACTGAGCCTTCCCTAACTTATTCTGAGTAACTCGCAACAACGGGCGACGGCGGCCGGGAATGATCTCCGGGTCGCCGTGGTTGTACGGTGCAGAGCAAACATGAGTCGGCTCGGCTCAAGGCAGATTGACAGGGACTGCCCGGTCATGAAATCTTGAGTCCTGAACGCTCAGGTGGCTGGGCGCCGGGTCCTCCGGCGACCCTCCCGGTCGCCGTGCGGCGTCCGGCTCCTGGAGCCCGAAGAACCATCCGTCCGTGAAGGAAAGGAACAGCCCATGTCCCGTGCAGTGGGAATTGACCTCGGTACCACCAACTCCGTCGTGTCCGTCCTCGAGGGTGGCGACCCGGTCGTCATCGCCAACGCCGAAGGATCCCGGACCACCCCCTCCGTGGTGGCCTTCTCCAAGTCCGGCGAGGTCCTCGTCGGCGAGATCGCCAAGCGCCAGGCCGTGAACAACCCGGAGCGCACCCTCGCCTCCGTCAAGCGCCACATGGGCACCGACTGGTCCACGGAGATGGACGGCAAGAAGTACACCGCGCAGGAGATCTCCGCGCGCACCCTGATGAAGCTCAAGCACGACGCCGAGGACTACCTGGGCGAGAAGGTCACGGACGCGGTCATCACCGTGCCGGCCTACTTCAACGACGCCGAGCGCCAGGCCACCAAGGAGGCCGGCGAGATCGCGGGCCTGAAGGTCTCCCGCATCATCAACGAGCCCACCGCGGCGGCGCTGGCCTACGGCCTGGAGAAGGGCAAGGAGGACGAGCTCATCCTCGTCTTCGACCTCGGTGGCGGCACCTTCGACGTCTCCCTGCTCGAGGTGGGCAAGGACGAGGACGACTTCTCCACCATCCAGGTCCGCTCCACCGCCGGTGACAACCGCCTCGGCGGCGACGACTGGGACCAGCGGATCGTGGACTGGCTGCTGACCCAGGCCAAGTCCAAGGGCGCCGACCTGTCCAAGGACAAGATCGCCCTGCAGCGCCTGAAGGAGGCGGCGGAGCAGGCCAAGAAGGAGCTCTCCTCGGCCTCCTCCACCAACATCTCCCTGCAGTACCTGTCCGTGACCGCGGACGGTCCGGTGCACCTGGACGAGCACCTCTCCCGCGCCAAGTTCCAGGACCTGACCTCGGACCTGCTCGAGCGCACCCGCAAGCCGTTCGAGGACGTCATCAAGGAGGCCGGGGTCTCCGTCAAGGAGATCGACCACGTGGTCCTCGTGGGCGGTTCCACCCGCATGCCGGCCGTGGCCGAACTGGTCACCGAGATGACCGGCGGCCAGGAGCCGAACAAGGGCGTGAACCCGGACGAGGTCGTGGCCGTGGGCGCCGCCCTGCAGGCCGGCGTGCTGGCCGGTGAGCGCAAGGACGTGCTGCTGATCGACGTCACCCCGCTGTCCCTGGGCATCGAGACCAAGGGCGGCGTGATGACCAAGCTCATCGAGCGCAACACCGCGATCCCGACCAAGAGGTCCGAGACCTTCACCACCGCCGAGGACAACCAGCCCTCCGTGTCCATCCAGGTCTTCCAGGGCGAGCGCGAGTTCACCCGGGACAACAAGCCGCTGGGCACCTTCGAGCTCACCGGGATCGCCCCGGCCCCGCGCGGCATGCCGCAGGTCGAGGTCACCTTCGACATCGACGCCAACGGCATCGTCCACGTCTCCGCCAAGGACAAGGGCACCGGCACCGAGCAGTCCATGACCATCACGGGCGGCACCTCGCTCTCCGATGAGGACATCGACCGCATGGTGAAGGACGCCGAGACCCACGCGGACGAGGACAAGAAGCGCCGCGAGGCCGCCGAGCAGCGCAACCAGGCCGAGCAGACCGCCTACTCCGTGGACAAGCTCCTCAAGGACAACGGGGACAAGCTGCCGGAGGAGATCAAGACCGAGGTCCAGGCCGACGTCGACTCCCTCAAGGAGGCCCTGGAGAAGCCGGCCGGCGAAGGGAGCGACGACGAGGTCAAGGCCGCCTACGAGAAGCTGCAGGCATCCCAGACCAAGATCGGCGAGGCCCTGTACGCCTCCCAGGCCGCGGACGCCGGTGCCGAGGGCACCGGTGACGGTGCCACCGGTTCCGCCGAGGACGAGGACATCGTGGACGCCGAGGTGGTGGACGAGGAGGAGCCCAAGGACGGCGAGTCCAAGTAGGGTCCACCCCTGAGCACCCACCCCAGCTGACACCCCGGCCCGCCGCCTTCACGGCAGGCCACCGGACCCGGGCCGGCCGATCCTGCAACCACCCCTCGCGTGCCGCGCGCGGGGGCGCAGGGTCGGCCGGCCCCGGGGCACCGGAGGAAAGGACGATCGAGAATGCCGCACCACGGTAACGACGAAGAGCACGAGCGCGAGGAGCCCGTGAGCTTCCAGGACAAGCGCCGGATCGACCCGCTGACGGGCAAGGTCCGCGAGCAGCCGGGCCAGGCCGCCGCCGGCGGCGAGACCCCTGAGAACGCCGGGGCCGCTGAGGCCGCCGAGGGAGACGCGCTCTCCCAGGCCGAGCAGATCCTCAACGAGGCCGGTGGGGACTCCGCCGACGCCTCCGACGAGGGCGTCACCGGCGCGCAGGACGAGGAGCTCGCGGGGGCGACCGCCCGCGAGGAGGAACTGCGCAACGACCTGTTGCGCGTCCAGGCCGAATTCGTGAACTACAAGCGCCGCGTGGAGCGGGACCGGGACGTGGTCAAGGAGACCACGGTCCAGTCCGTGCTGACCTCGCTGCTGCCGGTGCTGGACGACGTGGACGCCGCCCGGGCCGCCGGTGACCTCACGGACGGGCCGTTCGCCGCGATCGCCGCGAAGCTGGACACGGTCCTGACCGGTCTCGGTCTGCAGCGCCACGACCAGGAGGCGCTGGCCGGCCAGCCCTTCGACCCCATGCACCACGAGGCCGTGATCCGCCAGCCGAACGCCGAGGTCCCGGAGGAGCACATCGTCCAGGTCTTCCGCAACGGCTACGTCCGCGGCGAGCGCGTGCTGCGGGCCGCCCAGGTGATGGTCTCCGCCGGGGAAGGCTGATCCACCCCAGCGCACCCCGGCCACCGCAGAACGTCACAGGAAAGGAGGCACCATGGCCTCACAGGATTGGGTGGACAAGGACTTCTACGCCACCCTCGGTGTCTCCAAGGACGCCTCGGAAGCAGACATCAAGAAGGCCTACCGGAAGCTGGCCCGCAAGTACCACCCGGACCAGAACCCCGGTGACGAGGCCGCCGAGACCAAGTTCAAGGAGGTCACCGAGGCCAACTCCGTGCTCTCCGACCCGGAGGAGCGTCAGCAGTACGACGCCATCCGGGCGATGGGCTCCGGGGCTCGGTTCTCCGCGCCCGGCTCCGGATCCGGTGCGGGTGCCGGCGGGGCCGGGGGCTTCGAGGACATGTTCGGCGGGCTGTTCAACACGGGCGGACGGCCCCGCGGCGGCGGTGCCGGTGCCGGGGACCTGCCGCCCGAGTTCGCCGACCTGTTCGGCGGCTTCGGCGGTGGCGGGGGACGCGGCGGCTTCGGCGGCTACGGGGCGCCCGCCAAGGGGGCGGACCGCACCGCCACCACGTCGATCTCCTTCGCCGGGGCCATCCGCGGCACCACCATCTCCCTGCGGGCGGCGGACGGGGAGGTCATCGACGTCCGCATCCCGGCCGGCATCCGGGACGGGCAGAAGGTCCGCGCCCGCGGCAAGGGCTCACCCGGCTCGGCCGGCCCCGGCGACCTCATGGTCACGGTCCAGGTCAAGGACCACCCGTTCTTCCACCGGGACGGGATGAACCTCCGGGTCCAGGTGCCCGTCACCTTCGATGAGGCCGCCCTGGGCGCCACGGTCGAGGTGCCCACCGTGGAGGGCTCCGTGAAGGTCAGGGTCCCGGCCGGCTCGTCCTCGGGGCGCGTGCTGCGCGTGAAGGGGCGGGGCGTGAAGACCTCCAAGGCCACGGGCGATCTGCTGGTCGAGCTGCAGGTCGAGGTGCCCACGTCCCTGTCCGACGAGGCCCGCGCCGCCGTGGAGGCGTTCGCCGCCGCCTCGGCCGGGCACCATCCGAGGGCGGGGCTGGCGGACAAGGCCCGACTGTGACCACCTTCTGGGACGAGCCGGTCTACGTGATCTCGGTGGCCGCCGAGCTCGCGGACATGCATCCGCAGACGCTGCGGCAGTACGACCGGATCGGCCTGGTGGTGCCGCAGCGTCAGGGCGGACGCCAGCGCCGCTACTCCCGCCAGGACGTGGACCGGCTGCGCACCATCCAGCAGCTCAGCCGCGAGGGGGTGTCCCTCGAGGGCATCCGCCGGATCGTAAACCTGCAGACCGAGGTGGAGCAGCTCCAGAACACGGTGGCCGAGCTCGCCGGCCAGATCCAGGCCTTCCAGGCCTTCGCCCGGTATCCGCGCGTGTTCACCGCGGGCGCCGCGGGGGACGTGACCACCACCTTCGACGCCGGCTCGGGGACGTCCACCCGCAGGTCCCGTTCCCGGGACGAGGAGACCGCGGCCACCATCGAGCGGGCCCGGCGTGCCGCGCGCTGGCGCCGCCCGGCGGGGGTCCTCGGGGCCGCACCGGGGATCTTCGAGATCACCACCGGCCCCGCGCCGGGACGGGCCCAGCCGGCCCCGCGGACCCGGAAACGCCCGGGATGACCCACCCGAATCCCCACGTTTTGAGGGCAGGAATCACTAGTGATTCCTGCCCTCAAAGCGCGTCGGGTGGCCGATGATGCCGGGGGAGCGCGGAGACGGTCGCCTGTGGGACGCGGCGGAGCGCCGGGCCACGCGTGAGCGGCTGCGGGTGGACATGCGCCGCCGGTCCTCACTGGGGCCACGGCAGACGTCCGCCCTGGACGGTCTCGTCCACGCCCTGAAGCCCGACTCGATGAGCCGTTCCTACCCGGAACGGCAGCTGCTGGACTATGACCTCGGGACGGCGCGGTTCCCGCCGTCCGCCGTGGTGGCCGTCGGGGAGCCCGAGGGCGCCACCCAGATGACCTGGCAGGTCTCCGGCATGGGGATCTTCGTGCACAACGCGATGTGGGGATCCGTGCGGGAAGCCGCCCAGTTGTGGGCCGCCCAAAGGGAGGCCGGGGCCTCACGCCCCTGCGTGGTGGCCTGGCTCGGGTACCACCCGCCGGGGCCGTGGGGCGCCCTGACCGGCCGCACCGCCCTGCGCGGCGGAGCCCGCCTCGCCCGCCACCTGGAGGGGTGGTTCGAATACCGCGACCGCCACGGCGCACCACCGCCGCACACCGCACTGGAGGCCCATTCCTACGGGACCGTGGTGGCCGCCTGCGCACTGCAGATCCTGCAGCGGCGCGAGCCGCCGCTCTCCCTCGACGCGCTCGTGGTGTCCGGGGCGGTGGGACTCCCGCGCGACCTGGCCGAGGACCCCGACGCGCTCGGACTCCGGGAGGACCAGGTCTACTTCGCGCTCGCGGAGACCGACTACCTGTCCCGGGCCGGGTTCTGGCTGTCCCGGCGCCGGCCGTGGAAGCGCGTGACGCGGCTGGACGTGCACGCGGATGAGCAGCGGAACCTCGCCGGGGCTGTGGGGCACAACACCTCCCGCCACCGGCCGGACTCCGGGCTGTTCGGCCGCGGTCACGGCTACCGGGACGTCGGCACGGCCTCGCTGCACCGGATTGCCCGGGCGACCGCGGGCCTGCCCCTCGACTGACGCCCTCGACGTGCTGGAGCCAAGGGGTCAGGAGGCGGGGGTGGACTTCCCCTCGTCGGTGTCCGCCGCGGGGGTCTCGGTAGAGCCGTCAGCGCCGCCCTCGGGGGTCCATCCGTCGGCGTAGGTGCCGGTCTCGTAGTCGTAGTCCACGGGCTGACCCTCCTCGTCCGTGCGCTGGTACCACTCGGTGACCTGGTCCGCGGTGGAGTCGAAGTCGGCGCCGGCGCCGCGGCCCTCGGGCGCCTCCCGCACGGACAGCTCGAAGTCATCGCCGTGTTCCTCGATGCCTCGCCGCACCGCGTTGGAGATCGCCGTCCGGGCGTAGTCGCGGCGAATCGCCCAGGGGTCCGTGGACAGATCCCGCAGGAAGGCGACCACCATCAACAGCAGGACGAGCGAGAACGGCAACGCGATGAGGATGGTGAGGTTCTGCAGGCCGGTCAGCACGGTCTCGCCGCCGGTCAACAGCATCACGACCGCGATGCCCATCATGCACAGGCCCCAGAAGACCACCACGAGTTTGTTCGGCTCCGGGTTGCCACGGGAGGACATGGTGCCCATCACCACCGAGGCGGAGTCGGCCGAGGTGACGAAGAAGATCGCCAGCACCGCGATCACGATGAACGGCGTGATCTGGGACAGCGGGAGCTGGTCGAACAGGGCGAACAGCAGGGACTCGGCGGAGGCCTCCCCGTCGATGCCCGCCACCCCGTTGCGGTTCATCCAGATGGCCGCGCCGCCGAAGATGGTGAAGGCGAAGATCAGGATGGACGTCGGTACGCCCATGACCACCAGCACGAACTCGCGCAGGGTCCGGCCGCGGGAGATGCGGGCGATGAACACTCCCACGAACGGGGTCCAGGCGATCCACCAGGCCCAGTAGAACCCTGTCCAGATGGACTGGAAGTCCACCGAGTCCGAGCCCCAGGACAGCGACTTGCCCATCATGGAGAACATCTCGTCGGCGTACTCCATCACGCCGGAGGGCAGCAGGTTCAGCAGGAACAGGGTCGGGCCGGTGATGAAGACGAACAGGAGCAGGCCCAACGTCATCAGGATATTGGTGTTGGACAGGTAGCGGATGCCCCGGGCCACCCCGGAGACGGCGCTGATGACGAAGGCCGCGGTGAGCACCGCGAGGATGATGATCAGTCCGTTGTTGCCGAGGGGACCGGTGCCGGAGAGGATCTCCACGCCCTGGCCGATCTGGATGGCCGCCAGTCCCAACGTGGCGGCGGTGCCGAAGAGGGTGGCGATGATGGCGAAGATGTCCACCAGCTTGCCCGCGAAGCCGTCCGTCTGCCGGGCGCCGAACAGGGTGCGGAAGACCGAGCTGATCAGCGGAACGCGTCCGCGGCGATAGGAGGCGTAGGCGATGGCCCCGCCGACCAGGGCGTACATGGCCCAGGCATGCAGGCCCCAGTGGAAGTGGGACTGGGCCAGGGACTGGTGCAGTGCGGCATCCGTGCCCGCCGCCACGGTGTCCGGCGGCGGGGAGAGGTAGTGGGACAGGGGCTCGGACGGGCCGAAGAAGAAGATCCCGACGCCGATGCCGGCGCCGAACATCATGGCCACCCAGGAGAACCGGGAGAACTCGGGTTCCTCGTCATCCCGTCCCAGCCGGATCTTGCCGAAGCGGCTGAAGCCGATGTAGAGCATGGCTCCCAGCGCCACGATGGCGGTGATGTTCAGCAACCATCCGGCGTTCGTCATCGACCACCCGAACGCGGCGGAGGATACCTCGGACACGGACTCCGGAGCCAGGACGCCCCAGGTCACGAACGCCACGATCAGCAGCGCGGTGACGCCGAAGACGAGCTTGTCCAGACCGAAGCGGTTGCGCTGCTCGTCCACCCCGATCCCCGGCACCAGGCCGGGGTGGATGTCGTGGGGGTACAGGCCGACGGCACCGGAGGATCCGCCTCCGGGCGTGGGGTCGGGACGGGCGAGGGAGGGCGTGGTGTCAGGCACCGGGGTCCAATCGTTGTGACCTGCCCACGGCGCCGCGCCGCAACCGGGCGCAGTGGCGCCCTGGGTAGAGGCCGGTGGATGATTCGGCCTCCCAGTATCCTCCGATGGCCGCCCCGGCGCAAAGGCACCGGCGCGCCGGTCTCAACGCCGGCGGTAGGTGAGGTCGAAGACCAGCCGCCCCGCGTTCAGGGCCTTGGACTCGAAACTCGTCAACGGCCGTCCCTCGAACCGGGGTGCCCAGCCGCCGTCGTGATCCACCGGGTCCTGTACCGAGGCGCCCGCGGTCGCCTCGCTGACGCCGGCCCGCAGGGTCCCGACGCGCGGGGCCACGGGTTGCGCTCCGACCTGCAGTTCCCGGCCCTCCAGCCGCACGCGGGTCAGCGGCGACCCGGCCCCGGCGGCGCGGCCCGGGTGGACGTTCTCGAACGCGGGATGCGACTGCATGACCTCGCGCATGTGCACGGCGTAGCTGGACCAGTCGGTGGCCAGGCGCAGGACGCCGCCGGGGGCCAGGACCCGCGCCACCCGGTCGGCGAAGGCGGGCGAGACCAGCCGGCGCTTGTGGTGGCGCGTCTTGTGCCAGGGGTCCGGGAAGAACACCCAGACCTCCTGGACCCCGCCGGCGGGCAGCAGACGGTCCAGGACCTCGGGGGCATTGGCCTGGACGCCGCGCACATTGCCCAGCTCCCGGTCCTCGACCTGCACCAGCATCGCGGCCAGGCCCGGGGTGTAGACCTCCACGGAGATGAGGTCCCAGTCCGGATGGTCCACGGCGCCCTGCACCGTGGACTCGCCCAGCCCCGAGCCGATGTCCACCACGAGGGGGGCGCTGCGGCCGAAGACCTGCGCCCAGTCGATCCGCGTGCCCTCGGCCACGGAGGTGGTGGCGCGGTCCCGGGGCACGTCCACGATGTAGGTGCCGGCGGCCCGGTCCCACGTCCGCTGCCGGCGCGTGGTCAGCCGGTCGCCGCGGCGCACGAAGGACACGGGTTCGGTGCGGTACAGCTCCGGATCGGGCTGGTGGTTGTGGCCGTGGGCGTGCTGCGCGGGGGTGCTGCCGGGCGCACTGTCGGGGGAGGGGTGCTCGCTGCTCATCAGGACATCTAGGTTACCGGGGGCCGGGGCCGCCGCGGTCCAGCCTGCTCAGCCCTCCGAGGGGAGGATCTCCTCCACCGCGGTCAGGAAGTCCCGCACCACCGGGCCGTTGTCATGGCCGCCGCCGAGGCCCTCGTTGAAGAACAGGGCCACGGCCAGGTCGCCGTGGATGGCCACCAGCCAGGTGTGGGCCAGGTCCTCGCCGTCGGCCACGAACTGGGCGGTGCCCGTCTTGGCCAGCACCGGCGCCCCCGGGACGTCCTGGAGCATCTCTGCCGTGCCGTTCTCCACCACCCCGGACATCAGGGACTGCAGTTGTTCCGCCTCCTCGGCCGTGATCCCGGTCTCCGGGGGCGGTGGCGCGTCCACGGCCGGATCGGAGACGAAGACGGGGCGGACCGTGTGCCCGGCGGCCACGGACGCGGCCACGGTGGCCATGCCCAGCGGGGAGGCCTCGACCACGCCCTGGCCGAAGAGGTTGGCGGCGTGCTCGGTGCCGGTGGAGTCGTCCGGGACGGACCCGAGGAACGCCCGGCCCAGCCCGGTCACCGGGTCGGACGCCAGCCCCAGGGCGGCGGCCGCCTCGGCCTCGTCCGCCGAGGTCACGGTGTCATGGGCCCCCACGAACACCGTGTTGCACGATTCGGCGAAGGCCTCGGCGAAGGGGATCTCCCCCACGGAGGCGTCCGGGTAGCCGTCATAGTTGCCCACCACCATGCCGTTCACGGTGAGGGTGTCCGGGCACTGCACGGTGTCCTGTGGGGCCAGCCCGGAGCGCAGCAGCGCCAGCGCCGTGACCACCTTGAACGTGGAGCCCGGTGCGTAGGAGCCGGAGACGGCCACGGGCCACCCCTCGGGGCTGGAGGCGGCGGCCAGCACCTGACCGTCCGAGGGGCGGATCGTCACCAGCCCGGCCGGCACGTCCGAGGCGGCGACAACGGCCTCGGCCTCGGCCTGCACGTCACGGTCCAGCGTGGACGCCACGTCCTGCCCGGGCACCGGGTCGGTGCTGAAGACCACGCTCTCGCCGGCCTCCTCGGCTTCACCCGGGTTGGTGATGGTGACGGCCGTGCCGGGGGTGCCGGCCAGGCGCTCGTCCCAGTCGGCCTGCAGGCCGGTCAGCCCCACGGCGACGCCGGCGGTCAGCTCGCCGTCCGAGGCCTCGATCTGGTCCGCGTCCGGCTCGCCGTAGGTCCCCAGCACGTCCCGGGCGAAGGACCGCGTGGGGGCCAGTACCGCGGTGTCCTCGAGGACCCGGCCGCCGGGGATCTCCGCCAGGCGGTCGTAGGGGATCTCCGTGTCCCCGTTGTTGCGCACGGTGATGGCCTGGACGAAGGCGCTGTCTCCGGCGGCCTCGGCCCGGGCCACGAACGCCTCCACGTCCACGCCCGCCACCTCCGCCACGGCAGCCGCTGACTCGGCGAGCGCCGCGGCCCTCGCCTCCGCATCCGGCTCCGTGTCCGATGCCGCGTCTTCGGCCTGCAGCCGGGACTTGTCCAGGCCGAGGACGGCCACGTCCCGCTCCATCATCAGCTCCTCGCCCGCGGCGTCCAGGATGGCGCCGCGCTGGGCGGGGGCCGAGGAGACGGAGACCGTGCCGCCGGTGGCGAGTCCCGCCACCACGTCATCCGGGCGCAGGTCCACGAGCCACTGCTGCGCCTCACCGTCCCAGACCAGCTGGGCCTGCGTGGAATAGCTCCAGTCAGCACCGTCCAGGTCCCAGGCCGTGGTCAGTCGCGCGGTCGCGCGGTCCTGGTCCTCGTCGTCGACCTCCGCGGCGTCCACCGTGGCGGTGGCCTCGTGGTCCTCGAGCCCGGCCAGCGCGTCCTCGAGCTGGCCCGGGACCTGCCCGGCCGAGGCCGTCAGGGGCACGGCGGAGAAGTCACCCGAGGAGATCGCCGTGGCCAGGGCCGTCGCGGCCTCCTGGGGCGAGGGGCGCGAGGGCCCGAAGCAGCCGGTGGCGGTGAACAGCAGGGCGGTGGCCACCGTGACGGACGCAATGGACCGGACGGTCCTGATTCCCTGCATCTTCCCTCCACGGGCTCGCCTGAGCAGACTCCAGCCAGAGTAGCCCCTGACCGGCACAGCTGGGACCATGGGCACATGAACCGCACCCTGAACCTGATCCTCAACATCATCTGGCTGCTCTTCGGCGGGCTGTGGCTGGCGCTGGGCTACGTCCTGGCCGGGCTGATCTGCTGCATCCTCATCGTCACGATCCCCTTCGGCATCGCCTCGTTCCGGATCGCCGGCTACGCCCTGTGGCCGTTCGGCCGGGCGGTGGTGGACACCCAGCCCGGCATGGGCGTCCTCACGGGCCTGGGCAACGTCATCTGGTTCATCGTGGCCGGCGTCTGGATCGCCATCGGCCACGTGCTGACCGCCATCCCCATGTTCATCTCGATCATCGGCATCCCGCTGGGCATCGCCAACCTGCGCATGATCCCGGTCTCCCTGCTGCCGCTGGGCAAGAAGATCGTGGACTCCGGCCAGGCCCGCTCCCTGCCCCAGTACCTCCCGGCCTCCTCGGCGGGCTACCGCTGACGCTGCGGGGCGTCGGAGAGCAGCGCGTCCATGCGGGCCGCGGCCTCCTCGGGGGTGGTCTGGCGGAAGTCCGGATCCTGGGCGCGCCGGCGGTTGCGCAGGATGCGGGCGGTGATCCACCAGGCCAGGAAGACGACCACGGCGACGAGCACGACGTTGGAGAAGACGTCCGCGTAGTCCGACACCACATGCCAGTTCTCGCCGAGCATGAACCCGCCCCAGACGAAGATGGTGTTCCAGACCCCGGAGCCGATCAACGTGAACAGGGTGAACAGCCACAGGTTCATCCGCTCGATCCCGGCGGGGATGGAGATCAGGGAGCGGAAGATCGGCACCATGCGTCCCAGCAGCACGGTCCAGTAGCCGTACCGGTTGAACCAGCGCTCGGTCTTCTCGACGTCGTCGATGTCCACGAGCGGGAGCCAGTTGGCGATCCGGTACATCCGCACGCGGCCCAGCCAGGCGCCGATGCCGTAGAGCATCAGGGCACCGACCACCGAGCCGACGGTGGCCCAGATCGTCGCCTCCCACGGTCCGAACTGTCCGCCCGCGGCGGTGAAGCCCGCCAGCGGCAGGATCAGCTCGGAGGGGATCGGGGGGAAGAGGTTCTCCGCGAACACGGCCACGGCCACGCCGAGCGGGCCAATGGCCTCCATGATGGACACGACGATGTCCCCGAGCCAGCCGTAGGAGACCTCACCCGAGGCGCCGGTGGCGGATGCGGTGGTGCTCAGAAGTGTCATGCCCTCATTCTCGCGGACCGCGGGTGAACTGACGAACCAACCGGCTGCAGCCGGCGGCGGCCGGCAGGCATAATGGGGGTCATGCGGTTGAAACCCGACACATCCGGGCTGGTCGGAGCCCACATCATGAGTTGGGTGTCACTGTCCCCGAGCTTCATCCCGCGCACCTGGTGGATGACGTCGGCGGCCACGGGACTGTCCCAGACCTTCGGCTACGTCGCCGGCGCCGCCGGGGCCTCCGCCGCCCGGGGACTCGGCCGCGCCCTGGGCGTCGAGGTGCGGATCGACGAGGAGAAGTTCCGTCCCGTCACCCGGGCCCTGCCCTGGGCCATGTTCGGCGTCAGCGGGCTGACCTGGCTCAAGAACCTCCGGGCCCAGGCCGAGATCGCCGGGCTGATGGAGACCCGGCCCGTCCGCACCCGGGAACACGTGCTGGGGGTGGCGGGCGGACTGGCGCTGACCGCCGGACTCGTCAGTGCCGGGCGGGGCGTCAAAGCGGTGGCCACCCGCCTCTCCCGTGCCCTCCGGCCGGTGATGCCGGCTCCCGTCGCCGCCGCGATCGGGGTCGGCGCCACCGCCACCGGAACCGCCTTCATCCTGGACAAGGTCGTGTATCGGCGACTGCTGGAGTGGCTGTCCAAGGCCGCCCAGGAGACCAACGCCAAGCTGCTGCCGGGTCGGGTGCCGCCCGTGGAGCCCGAACGCTCCGGCTCCGACGCCTCGCTGGAGGCCTGGAGCACGCTGGGCGCCAAGGGCCAGGCCGTGGTCTCGGACGGGCCCCGCGCCGTGGACATCGAGGAGGCCACGGGCCGCCCGGCCCGCACCCCCATCCGGGCCTATGCCGGGTGGCAGGAGGGCCGGGACCTGGAGGCCACGGCCGCGGCCGTCGTCGCCGAGCTGCACCGCACCGGCGGCTTCGAGCGCGAGGTGCTGCTGGTGCAGACCACCACCGGGACCGGCTGGCTCCAGGAGTGGTCCGCCTCCTCCGTGGAGTTCCTGACGGGCGGGGACTGCGCGCTCGCGTCCATGCAGTACACCTACCTGCCCTCCGGCGTCGCCTTCGTGGCCGACCGCACCACGCCCGTGCTGGCCGCCACCACCCTGCTGAACGCCGTCGAGGCCGAGCTGGAGGCGCTGCCGGCCGGGCGGCGGCCGAGACTGCTCGTCGGCGGGGAGTCCCTCGGCGCCCTCGGCGGCACCGAGGCGTTCGAGGGGCTGGAGGACATGCTCCGCCGCGTGGACGGGGCGGTCTGGGCCGGGTTGCCCCGCTTCGCCGACTTCTGGACGTCGCTGGCACCGTTCCGGCGCCGCGGCACCCCGGAGATCGCCCCCGTGGTCGACGACGGCCGGCACGTGCGCTTCGCGACCAAGCCCGAGGACCTGGTCACCGACTTCACCGGCGTGCCGTTCGGACCGTGGGACAGCCCGCGGATCGTGATGGCGCAGCACGCCTCGGACCCCGTGGTCTGGTGGAGCCCGGAGCTGATGTGGCGCAAGCCCGACTGGGCCAAGGAGCGGGCCGGGCTGGACGTCTCCCGGACCCTGCGCTGGCTGCCCTGGGTCACGTTCTGGCAGGTGGCCTCGGACATGCCGCAGTCCGTGTCCGTGCCGGGCGGGCACGGCCACCGCTACGTGGAGGAGATGCTCCAGTACTGGGCCGCCGTGCTCGGCCAGGACCCGCTGCAGGACTTCTCCACCATCGCCCAGGCGATCCGCCGGACGATCGTGCCGAACTTCGCCTGAGGGGCGCGTGATGCGCCCGTGGCCCTCAGCAGTGGCCCTCAACCGTGGCGTCCGCGGGTCACCGGGAGAACACTGGAGGCATGGACTCGAAACCCGTCATCCCGCAACGTCCCCAGCTCGTGACCAGCCTGTGGTTCGACGGGCAGGCCGAGGAGGCCGCCCGGTTCTACGTGGACGCGTTCGCCGGCTACCGGCCGGACTCCCGGGTGGAGGCCGTGCACCGCACGGACATCGACGTCGCCCCGGGCGGGGACGAGGTCGTCCTGCGCCGCGGCGAGGTCCTGACGGTGGACTTCACCCTCGACGGCCAGCGGTTCACCGCCCTCAACGGCGGCGGAGACGTGCCCTACACGGACGCGGTCTCCGTGGAGGTCCGCTGTGCGAACCAGCAGGAGGTGGACCACTTCGCCGCCGCCCTCTCGGCCGGCGGTGGACGGGAGGTCGCCTGCGGTTGGGTCATCGACCGGTACGGCATGCGCTGGCAGGTCGTCCCCGAGGTGGTCTACGAGGTCATGGCCGGCGAGGACCGGGAGGCCTCCGCGCGCCTGCAGTCGGCCCTCATGGGCATGAATCGCCTCAGCATCGAGGTCCTCATGGATGCCGCCAAGGACGCGCACGGGGCCGAGGAGGAGTAGCCCCGGAGATCAGCGGGAGAGGACGGCCACGAGGAAGTCCGCGGTTGAGGCGTCGGCGGGGAGGGGATCCAGCTGCCACGTGGAGAACCGGTCCTGCACCGTGAAGCCGGCGCGGCCGGCGTCGTGCGTGAAATCCACGAAGTCATAGCCGCGGCCGGCGCCGAAGCCGATCACGGCGCGGCCGCCGTCCCGCAGCAGCGCGTGCAGGTGGGCCAGGACCTCGCCGCGGGAGGCGGGGGAGAGGAAGCCGAAGACGTTCCCGGCGGAGAACACCAGGTCGAAGGGCTCGGCCTCGCCCAGGGCCTCGAGGGCGGCGGCGTCCAGGGCCTCGAGGTCGGCCACGAACCAGTCGGCCTCGGGGTGGTCCTCCGCGGCCACCTCGATCAGGTGCTCGTCCAGGTCCACCCCCGTCACCCGGTGGCCGCGCCGAGCCAGGTAGCCGCCCACCCGGCCGGTGCCGCAGCCGGCGTCCAGGATCCGGGCGCCGCGGGAGGCCAGGGCGTCGATGAGCCGGGCCTCCCCGTCCAGGTCCATGCCCTCGGCGGCCAGCCGGCGCCAGCGCTCGGCGTAGCGGCGGGAATGCCCGGGGTCGTCGGCCACCATCCGGGCCCACAGGTTCTGGTTGGCGGTGTCCTTCGCGTGGTCTTCCATGCTCCCAGTATCCCGCGGGCCCCGGGTGGTTATAGGCTGAGGTCGGAATCTTCAGAAGACCCTCGGAAGGAATCTCCATGAGCATCGCCCAGTTCCCCCTTCGGCTGACCGCCGGCGCCTTCATCCTCAACTCCGGGATCAACAAGACCAAGCTCACCGAAGAGCAGGCCGAACAGATGCGGGATCTGGGGGCCAACGGCCTGCCTTTCCTCAAGGATCTGACGCCGAAGCAGTTCAAGCAGTTCATCGCCGCCTCGGAGATCGGCGTCGGCGCCGCCTGCCTGCTGCCGTTCGTGCCCGGCTGGCTGGCCGGTGCCGCCCTGACCGCCTTCTCCGGCGGCCTGCTGGCGATGTACAAGAACACCGACTTCATGACCGAGTCGGACGGCATCCGCCCCTCGGAGCAGGGCACCGCCGTGGCCAAGGACGTCTTCCTGTTCGGCATCGGCACCGCCCTGATGATCGACGGCGCCGTGAACCGCGTCGGCCGGAAGAACGCCGCCGCCTCCAAGCGGACCAAGAAGCTGGAGGCCGCCAAGGAGGCCAAGGTCTCCGCCATCGAGGCGGCCAAGTCGGACCAGGCCGAGGCCATCCGTGCCGCTGCCGCCGAGAAGGCCGAGGCTATCAACAAGGCCCGCGAGGAGCAGACCGCGGCCCTGCGGGCCGCCCGCAAGGACCTGCGGAAGGTGCGCCAGAGCATCTGAGCCCCCCGGCACGACGACGGCCCGGCCCCTCCCGCAGTGGAGGCGCCGGGCCGTCGTGGTTCAGGGGCGGTGGTCCAGGGGCCGCTCAGTGGCGGCTCCCCGGGCGCCCCGGGCGCGCTGGATGGCGTCCGCGGCCCGGATGAGGGCGAGGTGGGAGAACGCCTGGGGGAAGTTGCCCGCCAGGCGGCCGGAGCCGGCGTCGTACTCCTCGGCCAGCAGGCCCAGGTCGTTGGCGCACGCGCACAGGCCGGCCATCGTCTCCTCGGCCTCCGCCAGCCGGCCCGAGCCGGCGTACTGCTCCACGAGCCAGAAGGAGCAGATCAGGAAGGCGTACTCGTGGCCGTCCAGGCCGTCGAGGTCGGCGGCGGTCCGGTACCGGTGGACGAGGCCGCGCTCGCCCACGAGGTCCTGCTCGATCCGCGCCACGGTGCCGAGCATCCGCGGGTCGTCCGCGGCGAGGAAGCCGGTGTGCGGCAGCTGGAGCAGCGAGGCGTCCACCTCGGTGCCGCCGTAGGTCTGGGTGAAGGAGCCCAGTTCGGTGCTGAAGCCGCGGTCCAGGATCTCCACGCGCAGGGCGTCGCGGTGCCGGGTCCACGTGGCCACATCCCCGTCCAGGCCGTGCTCGGCGACGGCCCGGAGGCCCTCGTTGAACGCCGCCCACATCATCACCCGGCCGTGGGTGAAGAAGTGCGGCTCACCGCGCATCTCCCAGATGCCGTGGTCCTTGCGGTCGACGTTCCGGACACAGAACTCCAGCAGCGACGTCTGCAGGCCCCAGGAGTACTCGTCCTCGGCCACCCCCGCGTCCCGGAGTTCCGCCAGCGCCAGCATCACCTCGCCGACCACGTCGGCCTGGTACTGGCCGGCCGCGCCATTGCCGATCCGCACGGGCCGGGAGTCGGCGTACCCGGACAGGTGGTCCAGTTCCTTCTCATCGAGCTCGCGCTCGCCGCCGAGGCCGTACATGATCCGCAGCTTCTCCGGGTCCCCGGCCACGGCCCGCAGCAGCCAGTCCCGCCAGTGCAGGGCGCCCTCCGTGAACCCGTGGGAGACCAGGACCTCGATGGTCAGGGCGGCATCCCGCAGCCAGGTGTAGCGGTAGTCCCAGTTCCGGGAACCCCCGAACTCCTCGGGCAGGGACGTGGTCGGGGCGGCCACGATCCCGCCCGTCCGGAAGTTCGTCAGGGCCCGCAGCACCAGCAGCGAGCGCGCCACCAGGTGCTCCTCCGGGGAGTCGACCTCGAGCTGGGAGGCCCAGTCGGTCCAGAACCCGTGGGTCAGCCGTTGGGCGGTCTCCGGATCGATGGGCGCCGGGGCCCGGTCCCAGGAGGGGAACCAGGTCAGGACCCAGTCCAGGCGCTCGCCGGCCCGCAGCCGGAAGCGCCCCGCCAGCCGGGGCGCCGGGTTCCCGGCCGGGTCCGGGCACCCCTCCGGGACGTCGTCGTTCACCTCCCGGCCGTGTTCGGCCGGCCCCGCGATGGGATTCCCGACGCCGGCCCCGCCCTGGGCGCCGCCGGCCACCTCCCCGGTCAGGTCGTCATCGGCGGTCGGGCGCGTGGTCGCGTAGAGCATCGGGCCCGTGATCAGCACGCCGTCCGGGCCGGCCGTGCACAGCAGGGCGGAGCCTTCGCCGCCGGGGTCCTCCACCCGACGGAACCACGGCAGGGACCGGGCGTAGTCGAAGCGGATCCGCAGGTCGTGTTCCACCGCCACCTCCCCGTCCAGGCACTCCACCCGGCGGTAGAGGTCGTCCTGGGTGTCAGCCGGGGGCAGGAAGTCGGTGACCCTGACCGTGCCGGTGGGGGTGCGCCAGGTGGTCTCGAGGATGAAGGTCCGGGGCACGTAGCGGCGTTCCACCACCTCCCCGTCCACCGCCCAGAGCTTCCACCGGCCATCGTCCGGCCCGCCCAGCAACGCGGAGAACAGGGCCGGCGAGTCGAAGCGGGGCAGGCAGAGCCAGTCCACCGAGCCCCGGCGGGAGACGAGCGGACCGGTGCTGAGGTCGGAGAGCAGGGCGTAGTCCTCGAGGGGGGTGGGCTGTGGGGCCGTCATGGTCTCTGTCTATCGCACGAGCCGTTCCCGGCACAGGTCTGCGGCGTTACGGTGGGTTCATGGACGAGTTGCGCACCCTGGTGATCCTGGGGGCCGAGGGAGACCTGGCCCGGCGGTTGCTGCTGCCCGGGATGGCCACCTGCCTGGCCGCCGGGGTGCCCGGACGGGGACTGACCGTGGTGGGGGCGGGGCGCCAGGATCACCCTGACTTCCCGGCCACCGTGCGGGAGGCCTTCGAGTCGGCCCTCGACGCCCGCGGGATGGGCCGCCCGGCCGTGCGCGAGACCCTCGACTCGGCCCGCTGGGCCACCGCGGACGCCACCGACCCCGAGGACCTCGCCCGGCTGCTGGAGCACGCCGAGGGCTTGGTCGGACTGTACTTCGCCCTCCCGCCGTCGGTGACGGTGGCCGCCTGCCGCGCCCTGCGCGAGCTGCACGGCCAGGACCGGCTGCCGGCCGACGTCGTGCTGGTGCTGGAGAAGCCGTTCGGCACCGACCTGGACTCCGCCCGGGAGCTGAACGCCCTGCTGGCGGGGTTCGTCCCCGAGGAGCAGGTCTTCCGCGTGGACCACTTCCTCGGCCAGCCGGGGGTGCTGGGCTTCGTGGGACTGCGCTTCGCCAACCGGATCCTGGAGCCGCTGTGGAACCGGGACCACATCGAGCGCATCGAGATCGTGTTCGACGAGACCCTGGGGCTGGAGGGCCGGGCCGGCTTCTACGATGCCACGGGTGCGGCGCGGGACATGATGCAGTCCCACCTGCTGCAGGTCATGGCCCTGGTGATGATGGACCCGCCGACCCGCTTCGACGGGGTGGAGATCCCCGCCAACACGGCCCACGTGCTGCGCGCGACCAGGCTCTGGCCGGCGGGGCAGGAGGGCTCCGGCGGGATGCCCTCCGTGGTCCGCGGCCGGTACACGGCCGGCGCGATGGGCGGCCGCGAGCTGCCGAACTATGCCGACGAGGAGGGCGTGGACCCGGATCGGGGCACGGAGACCTTCGCGCAGGTGGTGCTGGAGGTGGACTCCTGGCGGTGGAACGGGGTTCCGGTGGTGCTGCGCTCGGGCAAGGCCATCGGCTCGCCCCGGCAGGAGATCACCGTGGTCTTCCGCCGCCCGCCGCACGACTACGAGCAGTTCCCCTCCGCGGAGCCCCTGCCCACGGACGTGTTGCGCGTGGGCTTCGAGGACGAGCGCATCGGCCTGGAGCTCAACGCGGGCGGCCCGTTCGACCCCCGCGGCATGACGCGCACGGCGCTGTCCGCGGAACTGCCGCAGCCGGCGCTGACCGCCTACGGCTCCGTGCTGCGCTGGGTGCTCGAGGGGAAGCGGGCATTCACCGTGCGTGGGGACGGGGCCGAGGAGGGCTGGCGGATCCTGGCTGAGATCGCGGACGCCTACGCCTCCGGGCGGGTGCCCCTGCTGGACTACGCGGCGGGCTCCTCCGGTCCGGTGTAGCCGCGGTCCAGGTGCCTCAGGCGTCCTCCACCGCGCTGCGGTCCCAGCCGCTCGCGGGGTCGGCGGGCAGCGACCTGACCGGACGCGCCGGGGTGCCCACCGCCACCACGTTCGCCGGCAGGTCCTTGACCACCACGGAGCCGGCGCCCACCACGGTGTTCTCGCCGATGCTCACGCCCGGGCCCACGATCACCCCGCCGCCGAGCCACACGTTGTCCCCGAGGGTGATCGGCGCTGCGGCCTCCCACTTGTCCCGGCGGGGCCCCGGCTCCAGCGGGTGGGTGGCCGTGAGCAGCTGCACGTTCGTGGCGACCTGCACGTCCGCCCCGATGCGGATCTCGGCGCAGTCCAGGGCGAGGAAGCCGAAGTTGGCGAAGAAGCGCTCGCCGATGTGCACGTGCGCGCCGTAGTCCACGTGGAACGGTGGGCGGATCTCGATCTCCTCGCCGACCGCCCCGAGCAGCTCGGCCAGCAGCGTCCGCCGGAGGTCTGGCTCGGTGATCGAGGTGGCGTTGTACCGCTCGGTGAGCAGCTGGGCGCGCGTGGACAGCGCCCCGACCTCGGGGTCGTTCGCCAGGTAGGGATCTCCCGCCAGCATGCGCTCGTACATGGAGCGGCCATCGGGGAAGAACGGGGAGCCGGAGGCATCGGGTGCAGTGATCATGGACCCAGACTGCCAGAGGGACGAGAATGGGCGCATGCCTGAGCACGGATTCCGCGAACCCACCGGCGCCCTCGTGGACGGGCCGGAGGGACTGACGATCCAGATCCATCGGACGCTGCAGCATCCGCCGGAGGACGTGTGGGCGTACCTCACGGACCCGGAGCTGCTGCGGTGGTACGGCACCTACACGGGGGACCCGTCCTCCGGCAGCGTGCAGCTGGCCATGGTGGAGGCCCCGGACCAGCCGGGCGAGTGCCTGATCGAGGCCTGCGAGCGCCCCTCCCGGCTGGAGGTGACGCTGACGGATCCGGACGGGGCCGGCTGGTTCCTGCGCCTGTCCCTGGACTCCGCGGACGCGGGGGCCGGGACGGACCTGATGTTCCGCCAGCCCGTGGCGGGCGCCGAGTCCATGGCGCCGGATGTGGCCCCCGGCTGGGAGTACTACCTCGACCGGCTCGCGGCGGCCCTGGACGGCGGGGACGTGGACGGGGTGGACTTCGCCGACTTCCACCCCGCCCAGCGGGACCATTACACGCCGGCGTCCGGCGCCGCGTCCTAGAGGTCCACCTCGGTGGGGTTCAGCACCCGGCGCAGGAAGTCCTGGGTGCGTGGCTGGGTGGGGGAGCCGATGACCTGCTCGGCCGGGCCCTCCTCCACCACCACGCCGCCGTCCATGAACACCACGCGGTCCGCCACGTCCCGGGCGAAGGCCATCTCGTGGGTGACCACGAGCATGGTCATCCCGGCCGCGGCCAGCCGCCGCATCACGGAGAGCACCTCGCCCACGGTCTCGGGGTCCAGGGCAGAGGTCGGCTCGTCGAAGAGCATCAGCTGCGGGTTCATGGACAGCGCCCGGGCGATCGCCACGCGCTGCTGCTGGCCGCCGGAGAGCTGGTCCGGGTAGCGCTCCTCGAAGCCCTCCAGCCCCACGCGCGTCAGGTTCTCCCGGGCGACGGCGGCCGCCTCGGCCTTCGCGCGCCCCAGCACCTTGGTCTGGGCCACCGTGCAGTTCTCCAGCACGGACAGGTGCGGGAACAGGTTGAACTGCTGGAACACCATGCCCACGTGGCGGCGCATGGCGTTGAGGTCCACCTCCGGGTCCGTGGCGTCGAAGCCGCTGACCGTCACGGTGCCCTGGTTGGGGGTCTCGAGCAGGTTGACGCAGCGCAGCACGGTGGACTTGCCGGATCCGGAGGGCCCGATCAGGCAGACCACCTCGCCGGGGGCGACGGTCAGGTCGATCCCCTTGAGGACCTCGTTGGAGCCGTAGGACTTGTGCAAGCCGCTGATGCTGACGCCGCCGGCATGGATGGTCTCGGTCATCTTCTTCCCTCTCAGACGCGGGAACGGTTGGTGCGCGATTCGAACCGGCGGGCCAACAGGGACAGCGGGACGGTGATGATCAGGTACATGACGCCGGCCACGAGCACCGGGGTCAGCCCGGCGTCCAGGGCGGTGATGCCGTCCCGGCCGAACTTGGTCAGCTCGTACTCGTGCGCGGCCAGGCCGAGCACGTAGACGAGGGAGGAGTCCTTGGTGAGCAGGATGACCTCGTTGGTCAGCGGGGGCAGCACCAGGCGGAAGGCCTGCGGGATGACGATCGTGACCATGGCGCGCCAGGCGGGCATCCCGAGGGAGCGGGCGGCCTCGACCTGGCCCTTCGGCACGGCCTGCAGGCCGGCGCGCAGGGTCTCGGCGATGTACGCGGAGGACACCAGCCCCAGGGAGACCATGACCACGAGGGGGATGGGCCACTGGATGCCGAAGGCGAACGGGACGCCGTAGCCAAAGGCGATGAAGACCAGTAGCGCCGGCAGTCCGCGGAACAGCTCGATGTAGGCGGTGGCCAACCAACGGTACGGCGGGAACGAGGAGAGCCGCATCAGGGCCAGCAGCATGCCGCCCAGCAGGCCCACCACGAACGAGGTGACCGTGTAGAGCAGGGTGTTGCCGAGGCCGACCAGGATGATGTCCGGGAACAGGGGGCCGATCTCCGCGAAGTTGAAGACGGACTGGCCGAGCGTCTCCCAGTCCATGATCGCGCTCAGGGCGATGATCACCAGGACGAAGATCCCGGCCTGGATCCCCAGGGACAGCTGGCGGCGACGCCGGTTGGTCATCCTGCGCGGGCCGGTGCCGGCGGGTGCGGGGCCGGGCGAGAAACCGGGGCCGGGGCCGGTGGTGTTCGGGGTGCTCATTCGGTGCCCTCCGTCGCGCTGTCGCCGAACCACCGGGCGCGGGACTCGTCCAGGCTGCCGTCCTCTTCCATGCCCGCCAGGGAGGCGTTGACGGCCGAGAGCAGCTGGGCCTTGTCCGGTGCCACGGAGACCCCGAGCTGCTCCCCCGTGGGCAGCTCGGCGACCACCTCGTAGTTCGGGTCGTCCTTGATGTTGTAGAGCACCACGGACTGGTTGCCCAGCACGGCCTGCACCGTGCCGGCGCGCAGCGCCTCCATCTGCATGCCGCCGTCCTCGAACTGGATCGGGCTGAGACCGTTCTCCTCGGCGAAGCGCTCGCCCGTGGTGGCGGCCTGCACGCCCACCCGCTGGCCCTGCGCGGACTGGAGGTCCGTGATGCCGGAGCCCTGCTCGGCCACCAGGACGAGGTCGTCGTCCAGGTAGGGAACGGAGAAGGCCATGACCTGCTGGCGGGCCTCGGTGATCGAGATCGAGGACGCGTTGACGTCGCAGCCGGTCAAGGAGGACCCGGATTCGATGGCCTCGAAGGAGGAGTCGACCACGGACAGCCGGACCCCGAGGTCGTCGGCGATCCGCTGCACGATGTCGATGTCGTAGCCGACCAGGTCGTTGCCCTGCTGGAACTCGAAGGGCGGGTAGGGGATATCCGAGCAGACGGTGAGCTGGCCGGGGTTGACCAGGTCGAGGCTCTCGACCAGGGGGTCGGCCTCGCCGGCGGTGGCACCGCCGAGCTGGGGGCCAATGAGGGCGCATCCGCTCAGGGTCAGTGCTCCGGCGCCCAGGACAGCCGCGACGGCTGCGGTGGCCGCAGGACGGCGGCGGGTGCGGGACGGGGTCATGGGGTTCTTCCGGTGCGGGGGGCCGCCGGGCGGGCTGCGGGGCGGCGTGGAGACGGTCAGTTTACCGGCACGCACCCGGCTTCCGCAGGAGGCGGGGTCAACCGTGGCTCTCCTCCTCGACCCCGGTGACGGTGGTCAGCAGGAACACGCTGTCCTGCAGGGCCTGGACGCCGTGGCGCTCCTTGGTCAGCTGGACCAGCCGGCCCTGCTCCAGGTGCTCCTGGGTGCCCCCTCCGGCGGTGACCGCCACGGCGCCCTGCAGCACCTGGAGGGTCGCCGCGGGCGGGGCGTTGTGGTCCGCCAGGGAGGAGCCGGCGGTCAGGGCGATGATCGACTGGCGCAGGTGGCCGTCCCGCAGCAGCAGGTCGCCGTGGCGGCCATGCGGGTTGTCCCGCGCCGCCTCCAGGGTGGTGCGGGTCAGGGCGGGCAGGTCGTGGGGTCCCGGAGAGTAGGTCATGGAAGCCACCGTAGCCCGCGCGGGCGGCTCAGGCGATGGCGGCGAACAATCCGTAGAACAGCGCTCCGAACACCACGGCGTAGAGGGTGATGGCCACCGCCTGCCAGACGATGACCCGGCCCTTGGCCACGCCGAAGGACGTCAGCGCGGCCGCCGTGAAGTAGGTGGGCAGCAGGAAGGGGCCGAGGAGGGAGACCCCGGGGACGCCGTACTTCTCCAGGGCGTTGCGCACCTTCTGCTGCTTCTCGGACGCGGGCTTCGGCGTCTTGCCGGCGGCGATGCGCCGGTTGACGATCCCGGCGCGGATCTTCTCGAAGGTCAGCACGATCAGGGCCACGAGGGCCACGTTGGCGATGATCGCCACCGGGATGGCGATCCAGGGGTTGATGCCGGTGACCGCCCCGATGATGGCGGCGCCCTCGCCCTCGATGTAGGGCACGAGGGCCGCCACGGCGATGCCGAGGAACTGCAGGGCTGCCGGCAGGGATTCGGTGAAGGACTGGAGTTCGGCCATGAAGTCCATGGGGGTGCCTTTCGTCGGGGGTGACCGTGGGTGCCCGGTCGGTGGTGAGTGGCTGTGCTTCCAGCCTCGCGCCCGCGGCCGTCCGGCGGCAGTGCCCCGGTGTCACCCTGCGCCCCGAAACCGTCACCGCCACCCCGTGACAGTTGTCATCGGCCTACTGTGGGAACCGTGAGCACGCCAGAACCGTCCGCGAGCCGACGCTCGGGACAATTCCCCTCGACGGCGCCCGGCCGGCCCGCCCGCGGCGTCCGGGCCACCTGGTGGTACACCTTCTCCTCGATGGCCTTCTTCGCCCTGTTCATGGCTTTCATCACGGCGTCCATGCTGCTGTACTTCCACCGCGAGGCCGACGGGCGGACCTGGTGGCCGGTCGTCACCGCCGCGGTCCTGACGTGGGTGGCCGGACTCGCCCAGGTCTACGGCACCTGGCTGGTGCGGACCGGCATGGGGGCGGGCTGGCCCCGCCCGTGGGCCACTGCGCTCCTGGTGGTGCCCGCGGCGCTGGTGTGGGTGCTGACGCTGTGGATGCCAGGCGGGGGTTTGCCCGGGGGCATCCCGCTGTGGCTGGCCGCCAACGTCCTGGCCATCCTGGTCCACGGCGTGACCCGGAGGCTGGTCTTCGCCGCCGGGGTCGTCCTGTTCTTGGGCCACTGGTGGGCCGGTGCCCAGCTCACGGGGGTGGTCGTCCCCGCCGGGGAGGCCGCGCGGCAGGTGCCCGCGCTGGTCTTCTTCGTGGTCTTCGTCCCGGTGGTCTTCCTCTTCTCCGCCTGGTGGTGGAACATCGTGGTCCAGCTGGACGCCGCCCGCCGGGATGCCGCCCAGCTGGCAGTGGCCCGCGAGCGCCTGCGGTTCGCCTCCGACCTGCATGACATCCAGGGCCACCACCTGCAGGTCATCGCGCTGAAGGCCGAGCTGGCCGAACGCCTGCTGGCCGCCGGGAGGCCGGAGGCGGCGCAGGGCAACATCCACGAGGTGCGCACCCTGGCCCGGACCGCGCTGGAGGAGACCCGGTCCCTGGTCCGGGACCTGCGCGAGGTCTCGCTCGAGGAGGAGATGGCCAACGCCCAGGACGTACTGGCGGCCTCCGGCGCCCGTGTCAGGCTCCGCGGCATCCATGTGCAGGACCCGGCCGCCCGCACGCTGCTGGGCCTGGCCGTGCGCGAGGGGGCCACGAACATCCTGCGCCACGCGTCCTCCGCCACCGAGGTCTCGATCGTGCTGGACGCCGCCGGAGGCGGCCAGCGGCTCGTGATGACCAACGACGGCGTGGAGGATCCGGGGGGCACCGGAGACGGCACCGGGGCGGCCGGGCCGGCGTCGGGCACGGGGTTGTCCGGTTTGGACCGGCGGTTCCAGGCCTCCGGGGGCTCGGTGACCGGAGGGCGCGACGGCGGCACGTACGTCCTCGAGGCCCGGTTGCCGGCACTGCCCGGAGGCAGCACAGTCGAGCAGGGGCCGACCCCTGGCCAGGAGAGGGAGCAGAGCGCATGATTCGATTGCTGATCGCCGACGATGAGGTGCTGATCCGCGGGGCGCTGGAGTCCCTGCTCGGCCTGGAGGAGGACTTCGAGGTGGTGGCCGGCGTGGACAACGGGGTCCAGGCCGTGGCCGCAGCCCGGGAGCTGGCCCCGGACGTGTGCCTGCTGGACCTGGAGATGCCCGAGCTGGACGGAGTGGAAGCGGCGGGGCAGATCCTGCGGCAGGTCGCCACCAAGGTCATCATCGTGACCCGCCACGCCCGGCCCGGGGTGCTGCGGCGGGCGCTGAACGAGAAGGTGTCCGGGTTCGTGCCGAAGTCCACGCCCGCGGAGGAACTGGCCAAGGTCATCCGTGACGTGGCCGCCGGCAAGCGGTACGTGGACCCGGACATCGCCGCCACGGCCCTCGGCGGGGAGCGCAGTCCCCTGACGGACCGCGAGCTGGACGTGCTGCGGGCGGGCCGGGACGCCGCCACCGTGCAGCAGATCGCCGCGCGGCTGCACCTGGCGCCGGGCACGGTGCGGAACTACCTGTCCTCGGCCATGGGCAAGCTCGGGGTGGGCACCCGGCGGGAGGCCTCCCAGATGGCGTGGGAGCAGGGCTGGATCTAGGGCGCGGCTAGTCGGCGGTGCCGGCGCCGTCCTCGTAAGGCTGGCCCGTGGAGATCGGCCGGTCCACGGCGTCGATCGCCCACAACGTGTGCGCCTCCGCGATCCAGGGGGTCCTGGTCAGGGTGACGGGCTCGCCCGTGCGGACGGACTCGGTCACGGCCCGCGCGGTGGTCCGGGCCTTGGCGGCGTCCTCGTCCAGGAACTCCAGCACCCCCGTGTTCCGGGTGCGCAGCTGCAGGGCGTCGGCGGCCGGCAGCCCGGCGGCGAGCTGGCGGCCCCTGAGCAGCTCGGCGTCGAAGGCCGCGCCGGCCACCAGGACGATGAAGGCCAGCCACAGCACCACCAGGATCACCACCACGCTGTTCAGGGTGCCGATGACGGCGGTGAAGGTCCCGGACAGGCCCGCGAGCCAGCCCAGCAGCACCGTCATGGCGAACAGGATCAGCACCGCCGCGAGGCCGCCCCAGGACAGCCACCGGTACCGCGGCTGCACCACGTTGGGTCCGCGGTGGTAGGCGAGGGTCACGGCCAGGACCAGCACGGCGAGGATGGCCGGCCACTTCAGGATGTTCCAGGCGGTGACGGTGGCGGTGGTCAGCCCCAGCGCCTCGCCCAGGCGTTCGGAGAGGCCACCGCCGATCACGATCAGCAGCAGCACGGCGATGAACGCGACCATGAGCACCACGGTCTCGACGAAGATCACCGTGCGGAACCAGAGGAAGCGCCGGCCCTCGCGGGTGTCATGGATACGGTGCATGGCCCGGTGGAAGGAGGCTAGGGCGTTGGAGGCGGCGACGATGGAGCCGACCAGCCCCAGGACCAGGCCGACCACTCCGCCCGAGGTGCTGGCCAGGGCGAGCAGCGTGTCCGTGACCACGTCCGGGTTCACGCCCGGCAGCAGCTCGTGCACCAGCTCGGCGGCCGTCACCACCGTCTCGTCCGCCAGGCCCAGCAGGGACACGATCGAGACCATGGAGATGGCGGCCGGCACCATGGACAGCAGCGTGTAGAAGGTCATGGACCCGGCCACGTCCCAGACCTGGATGTCCACCAGCTTCATAATGGTCCGGCGGATCACGTGGAACAGGGTCACCCGGGGCTGACGGTAGGTGTGCGCCGGTGCCGGACGGCGGAGCAGTCGGCGGGGCATGGTCTCGAGGGTACCGCCCCGGGACAGCGCCGGCGCGGCCGCGTAGCGCGGACCCATGACCGAACGCGAGGCGCTGATCGAGACCCTGGCCCGCCAGCGGGGCTTCCTGCTCTTCACCCTGTCCGGACTCACCGAGGAGCAGGCGCGCACGCGCAGCACCGTCAGCGAGCTGACCCTGGCCGGGCTGCTCAAGCACGTGGCCGAGACGGAGGAGCAGTGGATGGACTTCGCCGTGCGCGGTGCGGCGGCGTTCGGCGGGTCCGAGGTCTACGGGGATGACGTGGACTGGGACGCCATAGACGCCGAGGCCGCGGAGAACGGGGGCGACTGGTCCGGCAGTGAGTGGCAGGACGAGCGGTTCACGGTCGCCCCGGACCAGACCCTGGACCTGTTGCGGGCCGAGCTGGGCCGGGTGGCGGACCGCACCGCGGAGGTCCTGCGGACCGCGGACCTGGAGGCCGAGCACGCCCTGCCGGAGGCCCCCTGGTTCGAGGCCGGGGCGCAGTGGTCCGTCCGCCGGGTGGCGCTGCACCTGGTCGCCGAGATCAGCCAGCACGCCGGCCACGCCGACATCATCCGGGAGGCGATCGACGGGCAGCGGACCATGGGCTGACGGCATCCGGTCCGCACCGACATGCTCTTGGCGATGCACCCGTCCGGATCAGGGGGACTGCCGGTAGGTCAGTCGGCGCAGCAGGACCTCGGCAGGGCCTCGTTGGCCGTTCCGATCGAGAGCGAGGGCCGCGCCGATGGTCAGCAGCCAGACCGCGACCGCGAGCAGCATCGCCGACCAGCTGGAGAGGTGGGTTCCGAGGCCAAGGCCCCAGGCGGCCAGCAGGGGGCCGTAGATCACGGACTGCGCGAGATATCCGCTGAGTGACCTGCGGCCGAGAGCTGACAGCGCGCGCACCGGGAGGCTTTCTGGAATCCCTCGCGTCCGCAACCGGTGGGCCAGGAGGCCGAAGAGCGCGGCGTAGCCGACGCCGGCGAAGATGCCCGAGTAGAAGTGCGGTGCGCCCAGCATCGAGGGGTTCGGCAGCTCGAGGATGCCAAGGTGCACGAAGGCCTGGGCGAGGCCGACGGTCCACCCGACGCCGATGCCCACCGCGGCAGTCCACCGGAGCAGGGTCAGGTGGCGCTCGGGTTCTTCCAGGATCCGGTGGCGCGCGGCCAGGATCCCGACGAGGAACACGGTGGGCAGGGCGAGCGTTCCCACCCCGGAGAGCAGCCCGAACAGCCATTGGGGGATGCGGGTCAGCAGCGCTGCGAGATAGTTCGGCTCGGCGAGGCTGGCGCGTTGCAGCTGTGCCGCCAGGCCGCCGTCGTCACCGGGGGGCAGCAGCAGCGTACCGGCCGTCGAGATCAGCATGATGGCTCCGCCGAGCACCAGGAGGACCAGGATCCACACGCCCAGTGTGCGGTCGGAACGACGGAAGAACAGTGGCATCATGAGCAAGCCGATCAGCCCGTAGGTGCCCAGGATGTCGCCCTGCCACAGCAGCGCCGCATGCACGAGACCGAAGATCAGCATCCACGCGTGCCGCCGGCGCAGGATGCCGCGCACTTCACCGGGCGCGGTGCCTCGTGCTGTCTGCCGGGCGTACATCTGCCCGATGCCGTAGGCGAACAGCAGGCCGAACATGGTGTGGGTGCGGCCGTCGACCATGACGATGGTGAGAGCCTGCGCGAGATGATCGGCGAGATTCCCGTCAGCCGGATGCATCGGGCTCACGCCCACGGGGCTCGTATAGAGGAACCAGGGCGCGTGGGCGAGAGCGATGAGCAGCAGCATCATCCCGCGCGCGAGGTCGGGGGCGAGGGCGCGCCCGGAGAGCGGGGTGGGTGACGCGTGAGAGGGCATCTAACGTGATGCCGAGGCAGCCGGCGAACGCGGTGTGGAGTCCATGGCAGGGTCTGCTCCTTGAGGTCGGCGGCCCACGGCCTGAACCGTGGATTCGATGGCTCCAGCCTGGCCTCGTCGGCGGCGCCGCAGTAGTGCCATCTCTCCAGGGTTCCCATGACCTGATGTGGGTCTTGGGCTGACAGATGTCACTTGATCCGTCAGCTCGCCACGCCCCGGGAGGGCTCTCACCGGGACAGAAACGGGGAATAGGGGGTGGAACTGCGGGGTTGAGTTAAGTAGACTCAAGTCTAGATCGAGAATCACCTGAAGGGATCAGCATGGACGCGAAGTTCACCACGAAGAGCCAAGAGGTGCTGTCCGGGGCTGCCATGAACGCCTCGACCCTCGGCAACCCCCAGATCGAGCCGGCCCACCTGCTCAAGGCGCTGATGGACCAGCGCGGCTCCGTGGCCGTGGCCGTCCTCAAGGCCGCCGGCGCGGACCCGGACGTGGTCTCCACTGCGGCCAGCTCCGCCATCAAGGCCATGCCGGCCACCTCCGGCTCCTCCGTGGCCCAGGCCCAGCTCTCCCGCCAGGGGCTGCTCGTGGTGCAGGCCGCCCAGCAGCAGGCCGAGGCCCTCGGGGACGAGTACGTCTCCACCGAGCACCTGCTGCTCGGCCTCGCCGCGGACGCCGGCCGGGCCGGCACCGCCCTGCGGGACGCCGGCGCGACCGTCGAGTCCCTCTCGGCCGCCGTCAAGCAGGTCCGCGGGGACTCCCGGGTGACCACCCCGGACCCCGAGAACACCTTCCAGGCCTTGGAGAAGTACGGCACCGACCTCACCGAGATCGCCCGCTCCGGCACGCTCGATCCCGTGATCGGCCGCGACTCCGAGATCCGCCGCCTCGTCCAGGTGCTCTCCCGCCGGACCAAGAACAACCCCGTGCTCATCGGCGAGCCCGGCGTCGGCAAGACGGCCGTGGTGGAGGGGCTGGCCCAGCGCATGGTGGCCGGGGACGTGCCCGAGTCCCTGCGCGGCAAGTCCCTGATCTCCCTGGACCTGGGCTCGATGATCGCCGGGGCCAAGTACCGCGGCGAGTTCGAGGAGCGCCTGAAGTCCGTCCTGGAGGAGATCAAGGCCTCGGACGGGCAGATCGTCACCTTCATCGACGAGATCCACACCGTGGTGGGCGCCGGGGCCTCCGAGGGCGCCATGGACGCCGGGAACATGCTCAAGCCCATGCTGGCCCGCGGCGAGCTACGCCTGATCGGCGCCACCACCCTGGACGAGTACCGGGAGAACATCGAGAAGGACCCGGCCCTGGAGCGCCGCTTCCAGCAGGTCTACGTGGGCGAGCCCACCGTGGATGACACCATCGCCATCCTGCGCGGGCTCAAGGAGCGCTACGAGGCCCACCACAAGGTGGCCATCGCCGACTCCGCGCTCGTGGCCGCCGCGAACCTCTCGGACCGGTACATCTCGGGCCGCCAGCTGCCGGACAAGGCCATCGACCTCGTGGACGAATCCGCCTCCCGGCTGCGTATGGAGATCGACTCCGCGCCCGAGGAGATCGACCAGCTGCGCCGCTCCGTGGACCGGCTGACCATGGAGGAGCTCGCGCTCGCGGACGAGACCGACCCGGCCTCCGTGGAGCGCCTCGCCGCGCTGCGCGAGGAGATGGCCAACCAGAAGGAGGAGCTCGCCGCCCTCAACGCGCGGTGGGAGTCCGAGAAGGCCTCCCTCAACCAGGCCGGCGACCTGCGCGTGACGCTGGATGAGCTGCGCTCCGCCGCGGACAAGGCCCAGCGGGACGGCGACCTGGCGGAGGCCTCGCGCATCCTCTACGGGGAGATCCCCGCCCTGGAGCAGCAGCTGGCCGCCGCGGAGGCCGGTGAGGACGGCGGGTCGGAGGCCTCCGGCGCCGAGCACTCCACGATGGTCTCCGAGGAGGTCACGGCGGACGACATCGCCGAGGTCATCTCGGCCTGGACCGGCATCCCGGCCGGACGCATGCTCCAGTCCGAGCAGGACAAGCTGCTGGCCATGGAGGAGCACATCGGCGAGCGACTGATCGGCCAGCGCTCCGCCGTCGCCTCCGTGTCCGATGCCGTCCGGCGCTCCCGCGCCGGGATCTCGGACCCGGACCGGCCTACCGGCTCGTT
Organism: Citricoccus sp. I39-566; assembly: GCF_031432995.1. Lineage (GTDB taxonomy): Bacteria > Actinomycetota > Actinomycetes > Actinomycetales > Micrococcaceae > Citricoccus > Citricoccus nitrophenolicus_A. Next base: position 54,661 of record NZ_CP133842.1, on the reverse strand, counting down.
CCTGTTCCTCGGCCCCACCGGCGTGGGCAAGACCGAGCTGGCCAAGTCCCTGGCGGACTTCCTGTTCGACGACGACCACGCCATGGTGCGGATCGACATGTCCGAGTACTCGGAGAAGCACTCCGTCTCGCGGCTCGTCGGGGCGCCCCCCGGCTACGTGGGCCACGAGGAGGGCGGCCAGCTGACCGAGCTCGTGCGGCGCCGGCCCTACTCCGTGATCCTGCTGGACGAGGTGGAGAAGGCCCACCCCGAGGTCTTCGACATCCTGCTGCAGGTGCTCGACGACGGCCGCCTCACCGACGGCCAGGGCCGCACCGTGGACTTCCGCAACGTCATCCTCATCCTGACCTCCAACCTGGGTTCGCAGTTCCTGGTGGACCAGGCCCTGGACGAGGCGGCGAAGAGGGACGCGGTGATGAGAGTGGTGAACTCCTCCTTCAAGCCCGAGTTCCTGAACCGGCTGGATGACATCATCCTGTTCGACCCGCTGTCCATCGAGGACCTGACGCGGATCGTGGACCTGCAGGTGGAGTCGCTGGCCGGGCGCCTGGCCTCGCGCCGGCTGGCCCTCGAGGTCACCGAGGCGGCGCGTGAGTGGCTGGCGCTGACCGGCTTCGACCCGGCCTACGGTGCCCGGCCGCTGCGCCGGCTGGTCCAGCGGGAGATCGGCGACCAACTGGCCCGCGCACTGCTCTCCGGCTCCATCGCCGACGGGGACACGGTCCTGGTGGACCGCGCCGAGGACCGCCTGTCCGTCACCCGCAAGGACGACTGACCGGCTGCCTCCGGCTGGTCACTGCGGGCGGGGTCAGCCCTCGTCCACGTGGTCGGTCCAGTCCTCGAAGGCCGGGTCGGCCACGAGGGACGTGTCCAGGGTGCCCTCGTGCGCCACGGCGAGGCAGTCCACCCGGCGGTCCCCCTCCGCCCAGGTGCCCTCGGCCGGGTGGGAGATCTCCACGATCACCTGCGCGTTCTCGGCGCTGGCCAGCTCGATGGTGGCGCAGAACCGCTCGGCGTCAGCCCGCATGTCCTCCGGGAAGGCGCGGGCGGTGGGCCACAGCTTGCGCCCCACCAACTGGGCCTCGTGGTCCCGGGTGCACTCCACCACGGTGGAGGGCTCGCCCACGGAGTCGAAGTCGGTGAGGCAGTCCCCGGGCTGGACCTGCACGGGCGGCACCTCGCGGGCCACGATCCCGTCCAGGCCGGGTTCCGCGTTGCGCGAAACGGCGGGGGAGGACTCCACCGTCTCGCCGGAGCCGTCCTCCCGCGGCGAGCTCAGCAGGGGGACCAGGACGAAGACCACGAGCGCGAGCACCACCACGGCGGTCGCCGCGATCCACCAGCCGCGCCGGATCGGCGACGCCGCCGGCGCGGGCTCCTCGGCGGGCCGGGGCGGCAGGTAGGGGACATAGCGCTCGTCGGGAGCGCCGTCGTCGGAGGTTTCCGGGGTGCCGGGGGAGTCAGGTCTTGACTCGTCCGGGGGCCCCTCGGGGCGAGTGTCCATGAATAAGATCCTTTCGGTGCCGCCACGCTGGCCGGCGGCTCCAAGGGGTGCTGAAACATGTTAACCTAGTGTCCACGAACCATCATGATCAGTGCATACCCCGGACCAGCCCTGCCTAGGGGCTGACGGCACGGGGACAGACAACAAAGGGGGTCACGCTCATGGGGCGCGGCCGTCAAAAGGCAAAAGCAACCAAGCAGGCCCGGGACATGAAGTATTTCTCCCCGGCCACAGATTTGTCGGCACTGGAGCGTGAGCTTGCCGGCAACAGCGGTTCCAGCCATGACGATGACGAGTACATCGACCACGCGGACCAGTACGCGGACTACGTGGAGCAGACCGAGGAGGACGACGACCCCCGTCGCCGGGGTTGATCGTCGCCATGACGCCGGATCCCGCGACGCCGGACGTCCCCGGGGCCACGTTGCGTCCGGGGCATCCCGCGGCGAACGGACACCAGGCCGCCCTGCGATCGATCGCCCGCATCGTGGAGGACGCGGCGCCGCCGCAGGATCCCGTGGTGGCCCGTGAGGGCATCCTGGCGTTGCTGCGCACCCGCCGACCGCTCGTGATCACCGGCGCCGGCGTCTCCACCGACTCCGGCATCCCCGACTACCGCGGCCCCCAGGGCTCGCTGCGGAGCCACCGGCCCATGACGTATCAGGAGTTCCGGCACGACGCCGGCGCCCGGCGCCGCTATTGGGCGCGGTCCTTCGTGGGCTGGCGGCAGATGGACGCCGCCGCCCCGAACCCGGCCCACCACACCCTGGCGCGCTGGGCGGGCGAGGGGATCCTGGCCGGCGTCGTGACGCAGAACGTGGACGGACTGCACGCGGCGGCGGGGACCGAGGGGCTGATCCCCCTGCACGGGGACCTGGACCGGGTGGTGTGCCTGCACTGCGGCGCGGTGGAGGACCGCCGGTCCTTCGACGCGCGGCTCGTGGCGGCGAACCCCGGCTATCTCGAGGCGGTCCAGGTGGATCCGCTGCTGGTCAACCCGGACGGCGACGTCACGCTGGACCAGCGGTGGGTGGACCGCTTCCACCAGGTGGGCTGCCTGGTGTGCGGCTCCGAGGAGCTCAAGCCGGACGTGGTGTACTTCGGCGAGTCCGTCCCGGCCGCGCGGAAGGCCGCGGCCCGGGAGGCCTTCGAGCGTGCCGGTTCCGTGCTGGCCGTCGGCACCTCGCTCGCGGTGATGAGCGGCTACAAGTTCGTGCTGGACGCGGAGCGGGCCGGCAAGCCCGTGGCGACCCTCAACGGCGGGCCCACCCGCGCGGATCCGAAGGCCCGGTACCGCTGGCGCGCCCGCGTGGCCCCGGCGCTGGCGTGGCTGGACGCCCGGCTCTGACGCAACTGGCGGTCACATCCGGCCCACTTTTCAGGGTTACCCGCCAGTAAACGGTCCGGATTCGACCGCCAGTTGCCCGGGGTCAGGCCGTGGCGTAGGCGCCGGTCAGCAGCACCGCGCCGCCGTCCACGCCCTTGGCGCCCTGCATGAAGTCGGCCCCGGCCTGCCGCGCAGAGTCCGTCACGCGGCCCACGGTGCCGGCCACCCAGGAGGGCAGGCCGCGGGCGTTCAGGCGGGCCAGCGCCGCGTCGGCCGCGGCCGGGTCCACCACGGCCACCATGCCCACGCCGAGGTTCAGGGTGCGCTCCAGGTCCTGAAGGGGCACCCGGCCGAGCTGGCCGACCAGCTCGAACACGGCGGGCAGGGACCAGGTCCCGCGGTCCACGGTGGCCATGAGCCCCTGCGGCAGCACGCGGGCCAGGTTGGCGGCCAGTCCGCCGCCGGTCACGTGGGAGAAGCCGCGCAGGGCGGGCTCGCCGGAGGGCGTGGCCACGGCGCCGGTGGTCCCGGCGACCGGGTCGCCGTTGAGATGACGCATCACGTCGAGGCAGTCCGCCGTGTAGATGCGCGTCGGCTCCAGCAGCTCCTCGCCCAGGGTGCGCCCCAGGTCGGTGACCTCACGGTCCAGGGACCAGCCGGCGTCGTTGATCACGCGGCGGACCAGGGAGTAGCCGTTGGAGTGGATGCCGGAGGAGGCCATGGCGATGACCACGTCCCCCTCGCGGACCCGCTCCGGGCCCAGCAGGGCGGAGGCCTCCACCACGCCGGTGGCGGCCCCGGCCACGTCGTACTCGTCCACGCCCAGCAGCCCCGGGTGCTCGGCGGTCTCCCCGCCCACCAGGGCGGTGCCGGCGGCCGCGCAGCCGGCCGCGATGCCCCGCACGATGTCCGCGATGCGCTCGGGGACCACCTTGCCGCAGGCGATGTAGTCGGTCATGAACAGCGGCTCGGCGCCGACCACCACGATGTCGTCCACCACCATGCCGACCAGGTCGAAGCCGATCGTGTCGTGCTTGTCCAGCGCCTGCGCGATGGCCACCTTGGTGCCCACGCCGTCCGTGGAGGTCGCCAGCAGCGGCTTGGAGTACTTCAGCAGCGTCGAGACGTCGTAGAGTCCGGCGAAGCCGCCGAAGCCGCCGACCACCGAGTCGTGGTGGGTCGCCTTGACGGCGTCCTTCATCAGCTCCACGGCCAGGTCCCCGGCCTCCACGTCCACGCCGGCGGACGCATAGGTGGTGCCGGCCGCTGAGGAGGGCACGACGCCGGCCGGGTCGTTCGGGTGCTCGGGTGCAGTCACAGCGGGGTCCTGTCGGTCGCGGTCAGCAGGTCTTCAAGGGAGGATCCGGGGCCCGGGTCCCCGCCGACGGCGCCGGGGCGCTCCTCCGGGTCCAGGGTGGAGTCCGGTGTCAGGGCGGGGGCGGCGACCGGCTTCTCCAGCAGGTCCTTGCCGCGTTCGTCCTCGCTGGGCAGCGGGATCGGGTAGTCGCCGGTGAAGCAGGCGGTGCACAGGGTGGACCGGGGCTGGCGGGTGGCCTCGATCATGCCCTCGGCGGAGATGTACTCCAGGGAGTCGGCGCCGATGGAGGCGGCGATCTCCGCCACCCCGGCGCCGTTGGCGATGAGCTCGGCGCGGGAGGCGAAGTCGATCCCGTAGAAGCACGGCCACTTGATGGGCGGGGAGGAGATCCGCACGTGCACCTCCGCGGCGCCGGCCTCCTTGAGCATGCGGACCACCGCGCGCTGGGTGTTGCCGCGGACGATCGAGTCGTCCACCACCACCACGCGCTTGCCGGCCACCACGGCGGGCTGGACGTTGAGCTTGAGCCGGATGCCGAGCTGGCGCAGCGTCTGCGAGGGCTGGATGAAGGTGCGCCCCACGTAGGAGTTCTTGACGAAGCCCTGCCCGAACGGGATGCCGGACTCCTCGGCGTAGCCCACGGCGGCCGGGGTGCCGGACTCCGGGACGGGGATCACGACGTCGGCCGCGACCGGGTTCTCCCGGGCCAGCGCGCGCCCCATGGCGCCGCGCGACTCGTACACGGAGCGGCCGCTGATGGCGGCGTCCGGCCGCGCGAGGTAGACGTACTCGAACACGCAGTGCGCCGGCTTGGCCTCGGCGAAGCGGGTCGAGCGGATGCCCTCCTCGTCGATCGCGATGAGTTCGCCGGGGGCGACCTCGCGGATGAAGGAGGCCCCGACGGTGGCCAGGGCGGACTGCTCGGAGGCCACCACCCAGCCGCGTTCGAGGCGGCCGAGTACCAGCGGGCGCACGCCCTGGGGGTCCCGCGCGGCGTACAGGGTGTGCTCGTTCATGAAGACGAAGGAGAAGGCGCCACGGATCAGGGGCAGCAGCTCGGTGGCCGTCTGCTCCAGGGTGGAGCCCTCCTCGCCCTGCAACAGGGCGGTGACGAGGGCGGTGTCCGTGGTGTTGCCCTGGGCCATCTCGCCGCGAGTCTGCCGGCCGTAGCGGGACTGCACCATCCGGTACAGCTCGGCGGAGTTCACCAGGTTGCCGTTGTGCCCCAAGGCCACGGTGCCGCCGGCGGTGGCGCCGAGGGTCGGCTGGGCGTTCTCCCAGTTGTTCCCGCCGGTGGTGGAGTACCGGCAGTGGCCGACGGCGATGTGCCCGGTCAGGGTGTTCAGGGTCGCCTCGTCGAAGACCTGGGACACGAGGCCGAGGTCCTTGTAGACGGAGATCCGCTTGCCGTCCGAGGTGGCGATGCCCGCGGACTCCTGCCCGCGGTGCTGCAGGGCGAACAGGCCGTAGAAGGCGAGTTTGGAGACCTCCTCACCCGGGGCCCAGACGCCGAACACCCCGCATTCGTCCTGGGGGCCCTTCTCGTGGGGGTCGAGGTCGTGGTTGAGGCGTCCATCACCGCGCGTTGTGGTCACGATTCCCATTCTCCCACTTGTCCGTCCACTGCTGCAGGTCATGATCCTGCACCGCGTAGTCGGCGTCCTCGTAGTCCTCGACCGCCTCGGCGGTCACGGTGTAGGTGTGCTTCCGGGAACGGCGGTCCAGCACGAGCCAGACGAGCGCGCCGAGGGCGACCCCGACGATCCCGAAGAGCACCAGGAAGTATCCGAAGAGCGCTCCGAACGTGAAGTCCTCGTTCTCCCCGCCCACCGAGGTCGCGATCAGTGCGGCGACCATGCCCAGCACGGCGCCGCCCACCAGGAAGACCTGCACCTTCGGGGCCCGCCGGACCACGAGCGTGCGGTGGTCCAGCGAGGCGGGAGCCTGCGGAGACGGTTCGGCAGCGGCACCGTCCCGGGGGTCACCGGGGGAGCCGTCGGGGGGAAAAGTCATGCCTTCCATGGTACGGGGCGTGGAGGCCTCTCCTCGCCCCGGGCAGCAGCAGGGTGGGCTGCGGCGAGAGCACGGCGGCCAGCCCGGACCCCAGAGCCACGAGCAGCAGGGTGGCGGTGGCGATGACACTGACCAGGGACGCTCCGGCGGACTGGAACGGGATGAACGTCATGGCCGCCACGAACACCAGGGCGGTGGCGATGACGGAGTACCGCGCTGCTCGGGAGGCATAGCGCCCGGAGAACGCGGAGATCAGCACCCCGACCAGGCCGATGAGCGCCACGAGGGCGGCCACGAGCAAGCCGATGACCAGAGCGCCGAGCATCGCCCAGCCGCCTCCGGCCAGCCCGCCGAAGAGCAGGGCCACCGGGATCACGAGGATCGAGGCCGGAACACCCAGTTCGCCGACCAGCGGCCCGGCCCGCGGCACCCCCGTCCCGCCGAGCGCGCGGAAGTCCAGCACGGCCCCGGCCACGGCCGCGACGGCTAGGACCACGGCGAAGACCAGCGGTAGCCAGGCACCCTGGCCGGTCTGGACGACGTCCAGCAGCGGCAGGATGAGCGCGAGGCAGGCCAGACCCAACGGGGTGGCCAGGTGGCGCAGGAACCGCCGGCCGGTGCCCTCCATCGCGGCCGTGGCGCCGGCGGCCTGGCCGGCCTGGCCGGCCAGGCCGTCGTCGGGCCCGAGTGCTCCGTCGGCTTCTCTGCCGGCACCGTCGTGGTCCGCCCGCTGCGTGCCCGGGGAACGGCGCAGGAGCACGACGGCGGCCCCCAGGCCGACGAGGCCCAGCACCGCACCCAGGGTGGAGGCGATGGTGAGCCCCGCGGGAGTGGGGGCCAGCAGCGGGATCGCCCCCCAGGCCAGCAGCGCGGCCGGCGGGGCGATGGCCGCCAGGAGGCGCGTCACGGCACCGGGGCGGCGCGGGGCGGTGGCCGCAGCCACGGTACCGGCCGCCATGGCGGCGGCGGCCAGCAGCAGTCCGGCCGTGGACAGGGTCTGCAGCAGGGCGCTGAAGCCCTCGATGCCGATCGCGCGGTCGACCGGGCCGAGGGGTATGAACGTCCGGGCGGCCCACAGGATCAGGGCGGCGGCCAGGGTCACGGATGAAAGGGTCTGGGCCGCCCGGCCGCCGGGGCCCGCCCGCCGGTCCCGGAGGGCCAGGGCCAGACCAAGGATCCCCAGGAGCCCGACGACGACGGCGAGGGTATAGCTCAGAACCCAGAGCCCGCCATCCATCGCCCCGGGTGAGGCGTTGCTGGCGACCACCGCCCAGGTCGCGAGCGAGACCAGGACGGGACCCAGGGTGTGCAGGGCGACGGCGGCGGGCAGGGCCAGGTGTCTCGCGGTCTTCACGGTGGTTCCCCCTCAGGATGCGTCGTTCCCACCGTATCCCGACGGTCATCGCCGAATCGCAGCCGCTTCGGACTACAGCGGCAGCCAGTCGCGCAGGTCGGCGCGGGAGCCGGAGGCCAGGACCTTCCCGGACCCGACGGCGGCCTCCCACCCCACGAGCCCCGTGGCCAGGTCCAGCCAGGTCGCCGGGTCCATCTCGATGACGTTCGGGGGCGTGCCGCGCGTGTGGCGGGGTCCCTCCACGCACTGGCAGACGCCGAAGGGCGGGACCCGGACCTCCACGGAGTTGCCGGGAGCCCGGGTGGCCAGCTCCTCGAGGGTGTAGCGCACGGCCGTGGCCCGGGTGCTGCGCGGCAGGGCGCCGGCCTGTTCAGAGCCGGCCGAACGGGCCCGGGACCAGACCTCGAGGGCCGCCCGGCCATCGTCGGGGGCTATGCGGCGTTTGACGGACACGGTGTCCTCCTGCTCGGTGTTCAGTCCAGCAGGGCCACGACGGGGCGGGCCAGCTGGACCCGGCCCACGGGCGTGCCGCGGCCGAGGATCTTCGGCGCCACGGTGTCCAGGACTCCCGGCAGCGCGTCCAGGTCCAGCTGCTCCGGGGCGAACTGGGCCAGCAGCACCAGGGCCACGAGGTTGCCGGCGCGCGTGCCGCCGTCGAGCGCCTTGACGGCCACCGAGGTGCCGTCAGCGGCGGCCATGACCATCACGCCGTCGGCGCCGAGCTTGGCGATCACGCCGAGCTCGCGGATGACCACCGTGTTGGTGTTGCTCTCCCCGTGCACGGCCCAGGGGTACTCCAGCATGGCCGTGGCCACGGAGGCGGCGTGGAGCTCGGCGTGGCGGCGGTGCGGGGCGGCGGCCACCTTCCCGAGGCCGCGGGCCAGGCCGGTCAGGGACAGCACGGGGGCGGGGGCGCCGCAGCCGTCCACGCCCCAGTGGGCCACCGGCTCGCCGCAGTACTCCTCGAGGACGGCGGCCACCTCGCGCTGCACGGGGTGCCCGGGGTCCAGGTAGCTGCCCACGTCATGGCCGCCGTGCCTGGCGGCGGAGAGGAACCCGGCATGCTTGCCGGAGCAGTTGTAGGCCAGCGGGGTCTGCGCCGGGCCGCCGGGGCCGGCGTCCTGGGCCATCTCGATCACCCCGGCCGGGTCCGCAGGCCACGCGGGCGGGCACTGCAGGAAGGACTCGTCCAGGCCGGCGTAGGACAGGATCGTGGCGGCGGTCTGACGATGCCGCGCGGTGCCCCGGTGCGAGCCGCAGGCCAGGGCGATCTGCTCGTCCACCAGCCGGGCCCCGTGCCGCAGCGAGGCGATGGCCTGCAGCGGCTTCAGCGTGGAGCGTGGGTAGATCGGGGCCGATGGGTTGCCGAGGGCGGCCAGGACGGAGCCGTCCGGAGCCGTGACCACGGCGGAGCCGATGGTGCGGGACTCGATGAAGCCGTTGCGGACCACGTGGACCAGCTCCTCGGCCTCACCGACGGTGAAGGTGGCGGAGGGCTGGGGGGATGGCGATGAGGGCATGGGCACCACTCTAGGTGGCGAGGACCTCCAGGACGGGGTCCGCGAGCTCGGCCCGGCCCACGGGCCGGCCCCCGCCGAGGACGGTGGGGGTGACCGCATCCAGGACGGCATGGAGCGCCCGGAGGTCCACCTGCTCCGGGGCGAAGTGGGCCATCAGGTTCAGGGCCACCATGTTGTTGGCCCGGGATGCACCGTCCAGGGTCTTCACGGCCACGGCGGTGCCGTCCGGGGCCGCTACCACCAGCACGCCGTCCGCCCCGGACTTGGCCAGCAGCCCCAGCTCCCGCAGGATCAGGGTGTTGGAACTGTTCCGGCCCTGCACCGCCCACGGGTGGCGCAGCATGGAGGTGGCCACCTGGACGGCGTGGTCGTCGATGCCCAGGCCCCGGGCGGCCCGCTCGGGGGCCGAGGCCACCCGGCCGATGCCGCGCGCCAGTCCCGCCAGGGCGAGCCGCGGTGCGGGGGCGCCGCAGCCGTCCACGCCCACGTGCGTCACCTCGGTGCTGCTGTAGTCCTGGATCACGCTCAGCACCTCGCGCTGGAGCGGGTGGTCCGGCTCGAGGTAGGTCTCCGGGTCCAGTCCGGAGGCCACGCAGGCCGCGAGCCAGGCGGCGTGCTTGCCGGAACAATTGAAGGCCAGCCGGTTGCGCCGGGGCCCGTCCTCCCGGCGCGTCCGCTCCGCCATCTTCAGCAGCTCCCCCCGGTCCTTGGGCCAGGCCCGCGGGCACTGCAGCGCTGACTTGTCCAGTCCGGCGCCGGCCAGGATCTCCCGGACGAGCCGGCGGTGACGGGAGGTCCCGCGGTGGGAGCCCGAGGCGACGGCCAGGTGGCGGGACTCCAGCTCGGCGCCGAGCCGCAGCGAGGCGATGGCCTGCAGGGGTTTGAGGGCCGAGCGGCCGAACACCGTGGCCTCGGGCGGGCCCACGGTGGCCAGCACCTCGCCGGACGGGCCGGTCACCACGGCGGCCCCGCTGTGGCGGGACTCCACCTGGCCGTTGCGGCTCAGGGAGACGAGCTCGGCGGCATCCTGCGCGGCGAAGATCCCGGGCCGGGCGGCCCACTCCGGCTGGACGGACTGTGGAGTGGTGGTGGGGCGGTTCATGCTGCTCATCGTGCGGGACCAGCATGAGCGGAAGATGAGGGCGGGATGAGCCCGGGCTGAGAGGTCAGCGGCCGCGCCGGCGCAACCACGCGGTGAGTCCCACGGCCGCGGCCAGGGAGACCAGCAGCGAGACCACCGCCACGCCCACGTCGCCGCGCTCGAAGCCGAGCATCCGGGTCCCGAACCACAGGATCAGCGCCATGGTCAGCCACACCAGGACGAACCGGTAGACCGCACTCAGGGTCCCGCCGCCGCTCCGCGGGGCGCGGCCGTAGGGGTGGCCGTAGTGCTGCTGGCCGTCGTCGGGCCCGGGGGTGCTGGACGTCATGCGCCCCATCGTACTGACGGACGCGGGCGCGGACGGTCTAGGCTTGGGCACCGTGAAGATCCTCGTCCTCGGCTCCGGCGGCCGCGAACACGCCATCATCCGCGCCCTGCAGCGGGACCCCGACGTCCGGGAGATCCACGCGGCCCCGGGCAACGCGGGCATCGCCCTCGACGTCCCGGTGCACGCGGTGGACGCCACCGACGCCACCGGGGTCACCGTGCTGGCCGGGGAACTGGACGCCGACCTGGTGGTGATCGGCCCGGAGGCCCCGCTGGCGGCAGGTGTCTCGGACGCCCTGCACCAGGCCGGGTTCACCGTCTTCGGCCCCTCCAAGGCCGCCGCCGAGCTGGAGGCCTCCAAGTCCTTCGCCAAGGACGTCATGGCCCAGGCAGGTGTCCCCACCGCCGCGGCCCGGACGTGCGCCACGGCGGCGGAGGCCGAGGCCGCGCTGGACGAGTACGGCGCCCCCTACGTGGTCAAGGACGACGGACTGGCCGCCGGCAAGGGCGTGGTGGTCACCGACGACCGCCCCACAGCCCTCGCCCACGCGCAGGCCTGCTTCGCCGTGGGCGGCACCGTGGTCATCGAGGAGTTCCTGGACGGGCCCGAGGTCTCCCTGTTCGTGGTCTCCGACGGCACCAACGCCGTCCCGCTCGTCCCCGCCCAGGACTTCAAGCGCCTCGGCGAGGGCGACTCCGGTCCGAACACCGGTGGCATGGGCGCCTACACCCCCCTCGACTGGCTGCCGGCGGGCTTCACGGAGGAGGTCATGCAGCGCGTGGCCCGCCCCGTGATCGCCACCATGGCGGACCGCGGCACCCCCTTCGCCGGAGTGCTGTACTGCGGGCTGGCCCTGACCTCCCGCGGGGTGAAGGTCATCGAGTTCAACGTGCGCTTCGGTGACCCGGAGACCCAGGCCGTCCTGGCCCGGCTGCGCAGTCCTCTCGGCCGCTTCCTCATGGACGCCGCCACCGGGTGCCTCGCCCGGACGCCGGAGCTGCAGTGGTCCGATCAGTACGCCGTGGACGTGGTGGTCGCCGCCGCCGGCTACCCGGAGGCGCCCGTCAAGGGCGGCTCGCTCACCGGCGTGGAGGCCGCCGAGGCGCTGGAGGGCGTGTCCGTGCTGCATGCGGGTACCGGCACCGGGCCCGACGGCGGACTGGTCGCCGCCGGCGGACGGGTCCTGGCCGTCGTCGGGCTGGGGGAGGACCTGTCCACCGCCCGGGCCCGCGCCTATGCGGGCGTGGACCGGATCGCGTTGTCCGGTGCCCAGCACCGCGCGGACATCGGGCTCGCGGCGGAGCGCGGCGAGATCACGATTCCCGGGGAGGCGCGCTGATGGCCGGGTTGGAGACCGAGGTGCTGGAGCTGCCCGAGTGGCGGCACGTCTACTCGGGCAAGGTTCGGGACCTGTACGAGCCGGCCGGGTCCGCCCCGGAGACGTCCGAGACGATCCTGGTCGTGGCCTCGGACCGGATCAGCGCCTACGACTTCGTGCTGGACACCGAGATCCCGGACAAGGGCAAGGTCCTGACCCAGCTCTCCCTCTGGTGGTTCGAACAGCTCCAGGTGCCCCACCACGTGGTGTCCCTGGACGTGCCGGAGGCCGTGGCGGGACGGTCCATGGTGGTGCAGCGCCTGGACATGTACGAGGTCGAGTGCATCGCCCGCGGCTACCTGACCGGCTCCGGGCTGGCCGAGTACCGGGAGTCCGGCACCGTCACCGGGATCGACCTGCCGGCCGGGCTCGTGGACGGCTCGAAGCTGGAGCCGGCGATCTTCACCCCCTCCGCGAAGGCGGATGTGGGGGAGCACGACGAGAACATCACCTTCGGGCAGATGGCCCGGCTGATCGGGGACACCCCCGCGGACCGGCTGCGCCAGCTGACCCTGGACGTCTACACGCGGGCCGAGGCGATCGCCCGGGAGCGCGGGATCATCCTGGCGGACACCAAGGTGGAGTTCGGGCTGAACGCCTCCGGGCAGATCGTGCTCGGGGACGAGGTGCTCACCCCGGACTCCTCGCGGTTCTGGGATGCCGACGACTATGCGCCGGGGCGCTCGCAGCCGTCCTTCGACAAGCAGTTCGTCCGTGACTGGCTGACGGGCCCGGAGTCCGGCTGGGACCGCGCCTCCGGTGAGGCGCCCCCTGAGCTGCCGGCCGACGTCGTGGCCAAGACCCGCGCCCGGTACGTGGAGGCCTACGAGCGGCTGACAGGCCGCGCCTTCACCGCCTGACCTGCGCCGCTGAGAGGGCCTCGGGAGCAAAGGGCCTCGTGGGTGATGGCCGTCTGCTGGTAGAGCGTCATCCTGATCCGGCCATCGAGTCACCGGTAGTGGCTGGACATCAGGGCGGTGAACGGTCCCGGTCCAGGACCATGCCGTTGACGAGCACCATGACAGCGTGCTCCGTCAGGAGATCGCCGTAGAATCTCCCGCCCCGGCCCTCGCAGAGGGCGTCCCAGCCAGCGTGTTCCAGGGACAGCAGTTCGGTGAACTCGATCCGGGCCATGCACCGAGGGTACCCCGCGGGTTCTGCCCTCACGTCTGCCCCCGCGGCGTCAGCCGACCAGGGAGTCCTTCCACGCCGCGTGCAGCTCGGCGAAGCGTCCGCCGGCGGCGATGAGCTCGGCGGGGGAGCCGTCCTCCACCACGCGGCCGTCGTGCACCACGAGCACGCGGTCGGCGATCTCCACGGTGGAGAGCCGGTGTGCGATGATCAGCGCCGTGCGGTCCCCGAGCAGCCGGGTCAGCCCCTGCTGGACCTGCCGCTCGCTCGGCAGGTCCAGCGAGGAGGTGGCCTCGTCCAGGATCAGCACGGCGGGGTCGGCGAGGAAGGCCCGGGCGAAGGAGACGAGCTGACGCTGCCCGGCCGAGAGGCGCCCGCCGCGCTTGGTGACGTCCGTGTCATAGCCCTCGGGCAGGGACAGGATGAACTCGTGCGCGCCCACGGCCTGCGCCGCGGCCTGGATCTCGGCATCCGAGGCGTCCGGCCGCCCCAGCGCGATGTTCTCCGCGACCGAGCCGGAGAACAGGAACGCCTCCTGGGTCACCATGACGACGTTGCGTCGCAGGTCGGCGGCCGAGAGACGGTCCAGCGGCACCCCGTCCAGTGTGAGCGATCCGGAGGACAGGTCGTAGAACCGGGCGATGAGCTTCACGAGGGTGGACTTGCCCGCGCCGGTCTGGCCCACCACGGCCACCGTCTGCCCGGCGGGGATGGTCAGGTCGAAGCGCGGCAGGATGAGCTCCCCGCCCCCGTAGCCGAACTCCGCGTCCGTGAACTCGATCCTGCCGTTCGACTGTCCCGCTGTGTCCGGCAGCGGCACGGGATGCTCGGCCTCCCGCACGGTGGGGGCCTCCTCCAGCAGGCCGGAGACCTTCTCCAGGGCGGCGGTGGCGGACTGGAAGGCGGAGTAGAACATGGCCACCTGCTCCATCGGCTGGAACACGCGCTTGCCGGCCAGCAGCAGCGCCACGAGCACGCCGACCGCCAGGGTTCCGTCCAGCACCCGCAGGCCGCCGAACAGCAGCATCGCCACCACGGTCAGGTTCCCCGTGATCACCAGGGTCGGCTGCAGGATGCCGAACAGGTTCAGGGACCTGACCATGTCATCGCGGTACTTGGAGGCCAGCTGGCGGTACGTGGAGTCGTTGCTGCGCTCCTTGCGGAAGGCCTGCACGGCGCGGATGCCGGTCATGGTCTCCACGAAGTGCACGATCATCCGCGCCGAGGACACCCGGGACTCGCGGTAGACCGCCTCCGAGCGGACCTGGTACCAGCGCACGGCGATGGCCACGGGCACGAACGCCACCAGCAGGATCAGGGCCGAGCGCCAGTCCAGGATGACGATCGAGATGCCGGTGAACAGCATGAACATCAGCCCGGACACGAGCGAGGAGACGCCCTGGTCCAGCAGCTCGCGCAGCGAGTCCAGGTCCGAGGTCTGCCGCGAGATGACCCGCCCCGAGGTGTACCTCTCATGGAACTCGAGGCTGAGCCGCTGCGTGTGCCGGAACACCCACACGCGCAGGTCCAGCAGCATCGCCTGGCTCACCCGGGCGGTCAGCCACGTGTAGACCCCCAGCAGCAGCCCCGCGGTCAGCGCGGCGGCCACATAGGCGCCCCCGACGCCGGCCACCACGGGCACCGCGGATTCCCCGGCGTCCAGCGCGGAGACCAGCCGAGGCAGCCCCCAGTCGATGCCCCACGCGATGATCAGGGGGAACGACGCCCGGGCGGCATTGGAGATCACCACGAGCGCCGCCGTGAGGATGAGCTTCCACTTCACCGGCCGGGCGAGGTCCTTCAGCAGCGTCCACGAGCGGGCCCGGACGTAGCTGCGTTCGGCCGGGGTGAGGTCCAGCCGCTCCTCGCCCCGGGTGCCGAGCAGGGTGGGCGGCTGACGGTCCTGGCGGCGGCTCATGGTGTCTCCTCCTGGTCCATGGACTGGACCGGCAGCATCCCGGTGATCACCCCGGAGTCCATGACCGACTCGATGGACTGGTCCTCCTCGAAGCTGGAGATGATGAACCGGTACGCGGGGGAGCGGCCCAGCAGCTCGGCGTGCGTGCCGACGTCGAGGATCCGGCCCTGAGCCAGCACCGCCACCCGGTCCGCCAGGGCGACGGTGGAGGGCCGGTGCGCCACGATCAGCGTGGTGGTCCCGGTGAGCACCCGGCGCAGGCGCTGGGTGACGAGCTCCTCGGTGCGCACGTCCAGGGCGGAGAGCGGGTCGTCCAGCACGAGGATCTCGGGCTGGGCGGCGATGGAGCGGGCCAGGGCGATGCGCTGGCGCTGCCCGCCGGACAGGCTCAGTCCCTCCTCGCCGATCTGGGTGTCCACGCCCTCGGGCATCGCGTGGGCGAACTGGGCCTGGGCGGTGTCCAGGGCCGTCTCCAGCAGCTCCCGCGCCGCCTCCGGGTCCGCGAGGACCTCGGCCGGGGCGCCCAGCAGCACGTTGTTGCGGATCGAGTCGGAGAACAGGGTGGCGTCCTCGAAGGCGATCGAGACCTTGCGGCGCAGCTCGAGCAGCTCGTAGTCCCGCACGTCCACCCCGTCCACCAGCACCCGCCCCGCGGTGGCGTCGTAGAGGCGCGGGACCAGCTGGACCAGGGTGGACTTGCCGGTCCCGGTGAGTCCCACCAGGGCCATGGTCTCCCCGGGCTCCAGGCGCAGGCTCACGTCCCGCAGGATGGGCTCGGCGTCCGCGGCGGCGTCCGGGAAGCGGAACGCCACCGACTCGAACGCCAGCCCGCCCCCGACCGCCGCCGGAGCACCCGGGTGCCGGCCGCCGTCGGGCCCGGCGATGTCCACGGCGGTGTCCATGACGTCCAGATGGCGGTCGATGGCGGTCTTGGCGGACAGGGACATGCCCATCAGCTGGCCCACGGACTCCACGGGGCCGGCGAGCACGGCGGTGGTGGCGAAGAAGGCGGCCAGCGCGCCCACGGTGAGGTCCCCGGTGGCCACGAGGTAGATCCCGGCGGCCAGGGAGAGCCCGATGACGGTCTCCGGCAGGGCGACGATCAGGGCGATGAACTGGGAGAGCACCGTGGCCTTGCGGACCTCGGTGCCGCGCAGCGTGTCCGCCTGGCCCCGGAACCCCTCCAGGGCCTCGCCGCCGCGGCCGAAGGCCTTGAGCACGCGGATCCCGTGCACCGACTCCTCCACCGTGGTGGCCAGGTCCCCGGCCTGGTCCTGGGACAGGCGGGACGCGGCGCGGAAGTCGTTGCGGAAGGCGAAGGACCGCCACATGATCGGCACGGCGCCGGCGAGGTAGATCAACCCGAGCACCCAGGAGGTGTTGAACAGCAGCACCAGCCCCACCGTGATCGTGACGATCGAGACCACGAACATCACCGTGCCGAAGGCGATCCACCGGCGCAGCAGGGACAGGTCGCCCACCGAGCGGGAGAGCAGCTGGCCGGAGGGCCACGCGTCGTGGAAGGAGACCGGGAGCCGCTGGAGCCGCGTGAACAGAGCGGTCCGCGCGCGGTTCTCCACCCCGGCGGCGGGCGGCAGGATGAAGAAGCGCCGGCCGAAGATCAGCAGTCCCTCGGCCAGCCCGAGCCCGATCATGACCCAGACGGCGGTCCAGATGTCGGCGACGGAGCCGCCCGGGTGCAGCACCGAGTTCACGAGCCGCTGGATCACCTGGGGGATGGCCAGCGCCACCAGCCCGGCGAGCATGGCCGAGACCAGCCCGGCGACCCAGCGCCAGCGCACGCCCTCCAGGTAGGGGGAGAGACGGCGGATGGCCTCGACGAGGCTACGTTCCCGCTCGGGCGTGGACACGGCAACCCCTCCTGGCGGACTCCGGCGGCCCGCGCGGATGCGGGCGGCCGATCCACCATCCTACGACCGCGGCCGAGGTTCTGAAAGATCCCTTTGAAAGCCGGGAGAGCCGGTCGGGGCCGGGGCGGGGTCAGGCCGTCGTCAGGCGGCTGTCAGGCCGGGGCGACGACGTCCAGCACGACCGCCTCGGGCCGGCAGGCGAAGCGGACCGGTGCCTTGGGAGAGGTGCCGATCCCGGCGGAGACCTCCAGCGGCACCGTGCGCGCGCCCGCGCTCCACGAGGTCAGCCCGGAGGCCTGCCACGTGGGCAGGTCGCAATTGGTCACGAGTGCCCCGTAGAACGGCACGCAGATCTGGCCGCCGTGGGTGTGACCGGCGAAGAGCACGTCCGCGCCGTCGACGGTCATGGCGTCCAGCACGCGGCGGTAGGGCGCGTGCGTCACCCCGATCCGCAGGGAACGGGCCGGCAGCGCGCTCTCCCCGGGGAAGCCGGGCCACTCGTCGCGCTCGAGGTGCGGGTCGTCCGTGCCGGCGAAGTCCAGGCGGACACCGTGCAGCACGCGGGTGTCCTGTCGGTTGGAGAGGTTGAGCCAGCCGCGCGACTCGAAGGCGCCGAACAGCTCCTGCCACGGCAGCTCGGTGCGGTCCGGATCCTGGGGGGAGGGGCCGGCGAGGTAGCGCAGGGGATTGGCCGGCTTGGGTGCGTAGTAGTCGTTGGAACCGGGTACGAAGACCCCGGGCACGTCCAGCAGCGGGCCCAGGGCGTCCAGCAGCAGCGGGACGGAGGCGGCGGAGGCGATGTTGTCCCCCGTGTTGACCACCAGGTCCGGCTCCACCGCGGCGAGGGAGGACAGCCACGCGAGCTTGTCCCGCTGGGAGGGCACCAGGTGGATGTCCGAGAGGTGCAGGATCCGGAACGGCCGCCCGCCGGCCGGCAGGATCGGCAGCCGCTCGGTCCGCACCGCGAAGTTCCGGGCCTCCACGAGCCCGCCCCAGGCCACCAGCCCGGCGCCGAGTGCGGTCAGGGCGCCAGTGGCGGCCGCCGCCGTCGTGACGGCGGGAACCCATCGGGAACGACGCCGGCCGATCGTCCGCCGCGTGCTGCGCGCCTGTGCGTGTGCCATGGAGATCGGCCTCAGTCCTCGGTGGAGACGGCGACGCTCGGGTCATGGAACGGCTGGGGTCCGGGCCGGCCCTCGACCGTGACCCTCTCCCCACCCTCGCGCGACCCCATGGTCCGCGGGTCGGAGGCCGGCCCGTCGTAGGCGGTGAAGTCCGCGGTGTCGTACTGCGGGGCGGCCTGGGACATATAGTCGGCCCACATGGGTCCGGCGATGATCGAACCCCACACGTCCTCGTAGAGCACGCCGCCGATCCGGTGCCCCTCCAGGGAGACCAGGTTCCGGTAGTTGCCGACCCAGGAGGCGGTGGTCAGGCCCGTGGTGGAGCCGATGAACCAGGTGGACGACGAGGCGTTGTTCGTACCCGTCTTGCCCGCGATCGGGAAGGAGATGTCCTCGGCGATGCGCTCGGAGGCGATGGCCTTGAGCGTGTTGTTCAGCTCCGCCACCTGCTGGGTGTCCGCGACCTTCTCGCAGTTCACCGGGGGTACCTGGTAGGAGTTGCCGCGGCTGTCCGTGACCTCGGTGATGACGCGGGGCTCGCAGTAGTTGCCGTCGTCGGCCAGGGTGGCGTACGCCGCGGCCATGGTCAGCGGGGAGACGTACTCCGAGCCCAGCAGGAAGGCCTGCTGTGCCGGATTGATGGGCTCGCCAGTCCCCGCATTGTGGATGCCGACCCGGTCGGTGACGTCGGTGATGGCGCACAGGTCCTGGGCATAGGCGGCGGCCACGGTGGCGGTGTTGATGGACCAGTAGAGGCCGTAGTCGGCCCGCATCGGCTTGTGCATGTCCGCGATGGCGTTGCGAACATCCCAACCGTCTTCGTCCCTCACCGGGAAGTATCCGCCCTCGGCGCATGAACCCCGGAAGTTCGAGTAGGTCGGGTAGTTGTTG
Source organism: Citricoccus sp. I39-566 (assembly GCF_031432995.1). Classification (GTDB taxonomy): domain Bacteria; phylum Actinomycetota; class Actinomycetes; order Actinomycetales; family Micrococcaceae; genus Citricoccus; species Citricoccus nitrophenolicus_A. Next base: position 35,882 of record NZ_CP133842.1, on the reverse strand, counting down.
ATGCTCGCGTCCAGGGTGTCCGTCATGGAGTAGCCCGACTCGATGAAGGACAGGAACACGAAGGGCTTGACGGTGGAGCCCATCTGGAACCCCTGGCCGCCGCCCATCGGCTGGTCCACGTTGAAGTTGATCGTGGTGCCGCCCTCGGTGTCGCCCGGATCGTAGTTCGTGTTCTGCGCCATGGCGCGGACGTTGCCCGTGCCCGGCTCCACGGTGACGAGGGAGGCGCCCAGCTCGCCCTCCAGGCCGGAGGAGTTCTCGAACGTGGTGTACGGGGCGTTGGCCTTGGCGGTCTGCTCGGCCTGGTTCTGCAGGTCGGAATCGAGGGTGGTGGTGATCTCCAGCCCACCCCGGTCCAGCAGCCGCTGGCGGGACTCGACGTCCGGGCCGAAGGCCTCGGAGCCCTCCACCACGCGCCGGACGTAGTCGCAGAAGTAGTTGGCCGTCTCGGCGGCCATGCACCCCGAGGGCAGCGGGTTGGTCTCCTGCGGCAGGGGCGCCTGGACCGCCTCGTCGTACTCGGCCTGGGTGATGACGTCGTTGCCCAGCATGGCTCCCAGCACCACGTTGCGGCGCGCGGTGGCGCCTTCGGGGTTGTTGACCGGGTTGTAGCCGTTCGGGGACTGCACCATGCCGGCGAGCAGGGCGGACTCCGGCACGTTCAGCTCGGCGGCGGACTTGTCGAAGAAGTATCGGGAGGCGGCCTCCACGCCGTAGACGCGGCCGGAGAACAGGACGATGTTGAGGTAGCCCTCGAGGATCTCGTCCTTGGTCATCTCCTTCTCCACGGCCACGGCGAGCTTCATCTCCCGTAGCTTGTCCGCCACGGACTTGGTGCCGGAGATCGTGGTGCGCTCGTTGTTCAGGTACTGCGCGTTGATCAGCACGTTGTTCACGTACTGCTGGGTGATGGTGGAGGCGCCCTGGGTGGAGTCCGAGGTGGCGTTGTTCACGAGCGCGCGGGTCAGTCCGCGGGCGTCCACGCCGCTGTGCTCGTAGAACCGTTCGTCCTCGATCGAGATGATGGCGTCCTGCATGTTCTGGGAGATCTCGTCCAGGGACACCGGCACGCGGTTCTCGGCGTAGAAGGTGGCCAGGACGGCACCGTCCTTGTCCAGCACGCGGGAGGGGACGGAGAGGGGCTCCTCCTTCAGCTCGGCCGGCAGCTGGTCCAGCATGTCCCCGCCGGCCGTGGCGGTGGCCCCGCCCACGGCGGCCATCGGCAGCAGCAGTCCCGCCGCGAGGACACCGCACAGCGCGCTGATGCCGAGGAACGCGACGATTTTGCCCAGCGTGGTGGCAGTGTCGAAGAAGGGGGACTTGCGATTGGCCATGGGGAGTATTCTACCGGCCGCGGGCCCCGCCGCAGGGGACCTCTGTGGCCGGGCCCGATCCGGTTAGGCTGGGCCCATGACAACCTGGGAATACCTGATCACCCCGCTGCCCCTGCACACGCCCAAGCAGGTCCTGGACATGCACGGCGCCGAAGGCTGGGAGCTGGTGAGCATCGTGACCGGCCCCGTGGGCGGATCCGTGGCCTACCTGAAGCGTCCGAAGCAGTGAGCGCCGTCGAGGCCCGGCTGGCCGAGCTGGGGCTGTCCCTGCCCCCGGTCGCCGCCCCCGTGGCCGCCTACGTCCCCGCCGTCGTGGACGGCAACCACGTCCACACCTCCGGGCAGCTGCCCTTCCAGGGCGGGCAGCTGCCCGCCACGGGCAAGGTCGGCGCCGAGGTCGACCCGGCGGAGGCCGCCGCGCTGGCGGGGATCTGTGCCGTCAACGCCCTGGCCGCCGTGAAGTCGGTCATCGGGGACCTCGACCGGATCGAACAGGTCGTCAAGGTCGTCGGCTTCGTCTCCTCGGACCCGTCCTTCACCGGCCAGCCCCAGGTCGTCAACGGGGCCTCCGAGCTGCTGGGCCAGGTCTTCGGCGAGGCCGGTGCGCACGCCCGCTCCGCCGTCGGGGTGGCCGTGCTGCCGCTGGACTCGCCGGTCGAGGTCGAGGTCACCGTCCGGTTCAGCTGAGCCCACCGCTCCAGCTGACGACGCCGGCCCCGCGCCACCCATGAGCCCGTCCCCTTCGCCGCCGCGCCGGTCTCCGGCGCCGGACCCGGATTCCGTGCCGGCCCCCCGGGCCGGCCTGGCGGTGGGCCACGGGCCGGTCCACCGCGCCGAGCGCCCCCTGCAGCCCCGCGAGTTCGCGCTGCCCGAGTCCGAGGTCGCCGCCGCCCGCAGCTGGTCGGTACATGGGGAGCGGCGGCCGCGTGCCGCGCGTCGGGCCTCCTCCGTGGCCGTGGTCCGGGACGGGCCGGACGGCGTGGAGACCCTGCTGCGCTACCGGGCGGGCCCCACCCCGCTGGGGACGGTGGCGTTCCCCGGGGGGTCGCTCGACGCCGCGGACGAGGATGACTGCACGTGGTTCGGCCCCACGCCGGCCCACTGGTCGCGCGTGCTCGGCGCGGGGGACCACCGCGTCGCCCGGCGGCACCTGGCCGGGGCCGTCCGTGAACTCTTCGAGGAGACCGGGATCCTGCTGGCCGGCCCGGACCAGCACGCCGTCGTCACCAATCCCGGGGGCGGCGAGTGGATGGAGGCCCGCGTGGCCCTCGACCGCCAGGACATCACCCTGCCCGAGCTCGCCAACCGGCGCGGCATCGGACTGCGGACGGACCTGCTGCGGGCCATCGGCCGGTGGCACAGCCCGCACTTCTCCCACCGCCGCTTCGACACCCAGTACTTCGCCGTGGCCGTCCCGCACGGGCAGGACACCTCGCTGCTGGAGGGCAAGGGGCGGTGGTCCGCCTGGACGCCGGTACGGCAGGTGCTGGCTGGGCGGGACTCCACCGCGCTGGGGGACGCCATCGGGCGCGAGGACACCGTGGGACGGGTCCTGGGCCAGCTGACGGTGCCCGCGGTGGAACTGCTGCTGGAGCGCATGGCCGCGGCCGGAACCACGGTCGAGTTCCTCATGGACCTGACCATCCGCGGCAGCGTGCCGGAGTTCACGCCCGATCTCCAGGGCCGGCCGGAGGGGCCCGACGGCGGCCGGTTCAGTCTCTCGGTCGACCTGCCGGGCGGGCGGTGGGCCCGCCCCTAGGCGATCAGCGGGAGCGCTGGCGCAGGCGCTGCAGGTCCAGCACCACCACGGCGCGGTTCTCCAGGCGGATCCAGCCGCGCTGCACGAACTCGGCCAGGGCCTTGTTCACGGTCTCGCGGGAGGCGCCGACCAGCTGGGCCAGCTCCTCCTGGGTGAGATCGTGGGCCACCAGCAGGCCGTCGTTGGCCGGGCGGCCGAAGCGGTCGGCCAGGTCCAGCAGCGCCTTGGCCACGCGGCCGGGGACATCGGAGAAGACCAGGTCCGCGAGGGACTCGTTGGTCTTGGACAGCCGCTGGGCCAGGGCCCGCAGCAGCTGCATGGAGACCTCGGGGGTGGACTGGATGACCTTGCGCAGGTTGTCGTGGCGTAGGCCGGCCAGGCGGGCGGCGGACACGGCGGTGGCCGTGGCCGTGCGCGGGGCCGGGTTGAACAGGGCCATCTCGCCGAAGACCTCGCCCGGGCCGAGGATGGCCAGCAGGTTCTCCCGGCCATCCGGGGCGGTGCGGCCGAGCTTGATCTTGCCGGACATGATGACGTAGAGCTGGTCGCCCTGGTCGCCCTCATGGAAGGCCGAGGCGCCGCGGGAGAGCTCCACCTCAGTCAGCTCGGAGGTCAGTGCAGAGAAGACCTCGTCATCCAGGTTGGTGAACAGCGGGGCCTTGCGCAGTACCTCGAGATCCATGTGTCCTTCGTCCTCACTGTCGACTGGCATGCCGGACATCTTTCGACATGCGGGGCTGTGCTGTGATCCATTCTGCCCCATCTGCGGCAATGGTAACGGTAAAGTGGTGACTTACGCGTGTACGGGGGCGGACGCAGGAAGGCAGGCTCCTTGTTGATCGGACTGACCGTGCTGGACTGGGTCCTGGTGGTGGTCCTGTTCGTGTTCCTGCTCGCCGGCTACCGGCGCGGCTTCTGGGTGACGCTGGGTACCATCCTGGGACTGATGGCCGGTGCCGCCGCCGCCTTCTTCTCCATCCCGCTGGTCTCCGAGTGGGTCCCCGACCCGGCCTGGCGGCTGGTGGCCATCGTGGCCGCCGCCCTCGTGCTGATCCTGCTGGGCCAGGCGATCGGGGCCGGGATCGGTCGCGCCATCCGCCTGCGGATGGCGCTGCCCGCGCTGCGGACCGTGGACCGGCTGGCCGGCGCCGTCGTCAACACGGCCGTGGCGGCCGCCCTCATCTCCCTCGTGGCGTTCTCCGCCTCGTCCATGGGGCTGGCCCCGGTGACCACGGCGATCTCCGAGTCCCGGGTCATCACCACCATCAACAACCTGGCCCCGGAGTCCGCCAAGGCCCTCGTCGCACGGGTGCGATCCGCGGTGGCCGGATCGGACGTGGTGCCGGAGCTTCCGGTCCCGGTGACCACCGCCACCCCTGCGGCCCCCGAGGTCATGGCGGACCCGGGTGAGGCGCTGCAGGCGGCGCGGACCTCGGTGGTGCGGATCTCCGGGACCGCCCTGGTGTGCGGTCAGAACCAGACCGGGTCCGGCTTCGCCGTGGCCCCGGACCGGGTGATCACGAACGCCCACGTGGTCTCGGGACTGACGGAGCCCTCGGTGGAGTCCGCGGACGGCGCCGTCCACGCGGGGCGCGTGGTCCACTTCGACGCGGCGCGGGATGTGGCCGTGATCGCCGTGGACGGCGCGGACCTGCCGGACCTGGAGACGGGCGCGCAACTCGAGGACCAGGAGTCCGGGTACATCATGGGCTACCCCGCGGGCGGGCCCTTCCAGATGGACCCCGCCCTGGTGCAGGCCCGCGGCGAGGTCACCGTCAACAACATCTACGGCGCCGAGCCCGGGCTGCTGGACATCTACCAGCTGAACGCGGATGTGCAGCAGGGCAGCTCCGGCGGCCCGCTGCTGACCGAGGAGGGCGAGGTGGCCGGCATCGTCTTCGCGCGGGCCACCGGGGACGTGGAGGTCGGCTATGCCATCACCGGCGAGGAGGCCGAGCAGGCCCTGACCGGGGCGGAGCAGATGGAGGACACGGTCTCCACCGGCCAGTGCATCCAGGGCCACTGACGGGCCCTGGGCGGGCCGAGACGCGGGAACCTCCGGCTGACTAGTGGGTACCGGCGTGGGAATCGTGCATCCCGGCCCCCACCTGGTCTACTGTGGTGGCCATCACATTTCGCACCGCACCGCTGGTCCGCCGCCGTACCACCCTCAGGGCGGCAGGGGCCCAGCGGGATGGTTGATGACCGGGAGGACCTCCGTGTCAACGCAGACCGCTTTACCCCCAGGGGGCGCAACCCGCCGCGAGCAATTCGCGGGCCGCTGGGCCTTCATCCTCGCCGCCGTCGGCTCCGCCGTGGGCCTGGGCAACATCTGGCGCTTCCCCTACGTCGCCTATGAGAACGGCGGCGGCGCCTTCATCGTGCCCTACCTGGTCGCCCTGCTGACCGCGGGCATCCCGCTGCTGTTCTTCGACTACGCGATCGGCCACCGCTTCAAGGGCTCTCCGCCGATGGCCTTCCGGCGCCTCAGCAAGTGGACCGAGTCCATCGGCTGGTGGCAGGTGGGGATCTGCTTCGTGATCGGCGTCTACTACGCCGCCATCATCGCCTACGCGGCCATGTACACCTGGTTCTCCACCCACGAGGCCTGGGGCGATGACCCGGAGACGTTCTTCTTCGGGAACTACCTGCAGGTGGCGGACACCTTCGCCCCGTCCCTCCAGTTCGTCCCGGGCGTGTTCTGGCCGATGCTGGTGGTCTGGCTGATCCTGTTGGTGGTCCTGGGCGCCGGTGTCCGCAAGGGCATCGCGATGGCCTCGATGATCGGCATCCCGGTGCTGTTCGTCATGTTCATCGCCCTCGTGGTCGTGGCCCTGTTCCTGCCGGGGGCCCCGGAGGGCCTGAACGCCCTGTTCACCCCGAACTGGTCGGTGCTGACCGATCCGCAGGTGTGGATCGCGGCCTACGGACAGATCTTCTTCTCCCTGTCGGTGGGCTTCGGCATCATGATCACCTACTCCTCCTACCTGAAGCGGCGCACGAACCTCACCGGTTCGGGCCTGATGGTGGGCTTCACCAACTCCAGCTTCGAGATCCTCTGCGGCATCGGCGTCTTCTCCGCCCTGGGCTTCATGGCCCAGGCCAACGGCGTGGAGGTGGCGGACGTGGTCGCCAACGGCATCGGCCTGGCGTTCGTGGCCTTCCCGACGATCATCTCCCAGGCGCCGGCCGGGGTGCTGATCGGAGTGCTGTTCTTCGCCTCCCTGGTGTTCGCCGGCTTCACCTCCTTGATCTCCATCCTCGAGGTGGTCGTCTCCGCGGTGAAGGACAAGATCGGCTGGAGCCGTTGGACCACGGTGATCGTGGTGGTCGGCCTGTCCGGAGTCGTCTCGCTGCTGCTGTTCAGCACGACCACCGGCATCAACACGCTGGACGTCACGGACGCCTTCGCCAACAACTTCGGCATCGTGGGCGCCGCCCTCGTCGCCGTCGTGGTGGTCTCCTGGCTCCTGCGCCGGCTGGACCGGATGGTCAGCCACCTCAACGCGGTGTCCTCGTTCCGCGTGGGCCGCGTCTACAAGGTGCTGGTGGCCGTGATCCTGCCGATCGTGCTGGCCTACATGTGGATCTCGGACATCGTGCTCAAGGCGCAGGACGGCTACGGGGACATGCCCTCGTGGTTCGTCGGAACCTTCGGCTGGGGCATGTCCATCGCCCTGATCATCGTGGCCATCCTGCTGTCACTGCTGCCGTGGTCCGAGAAGTCCGGTCTGCACCGGGAACTCAACGACAACCTGGGCCCCGAAGCCGTGCCCGGGGACGAACCGCCGGTGGGCTCGGCTCAGGGCGTCCAGTCGGCTCCCGCGAGCCACGGCCGCCGTGCCGAGGCCCCCGCACATCCCCAGAACCCAGAGAAGGGAGCCTGACATGGACCCGATCGCCATTGTCTTCATGCTCATCGCCATCGTGGTGGTCTGGGGCGGCATGGCCGCCTCACTGGTCCACCTGGTGAAGAACCCGGACCACCTCTCCGGTGAGGAGGGCGCGACCGACCCCTCCTGACACACCGTGCCCAGGCACAAAGTGACGCCACCCCGTCCTTTGGGACGGGGTGGCGTCACTTTGTGCCTGGGGTCGGTGCCCGGGAGGAGGACTACTTCCGCAGCGACTCGGCGATCTGCTGCATGATGGACGGGTCGGACAGGGTGGAGGCATCGCCCGGGTCCCGGCCCTCGGCCACGTCCTTGAGCAGGCGGCGCATGATCTTGCCGGAGCGGGTCTTGGGCAGCTCCGGCACCACCAGGATGTGCTTGGGCTTAGCGATGGCCCCGATCTCTGAGGCCACGTGGGCCCGCAGGTCGGCCTCGGTCTGGACCGGATCGACCGCACCGTCCGCCTGGGATTCCTCGGTGAGGATCACGAACGCCACCACGGCCTGGCCGGTGGTGGCATCGGTGGCGCCGACCACGGCGGACTCCGCCACGATCGGGTGGGACACCAGGGCGGACTCGATCTCCGAGGTGGAGAGGCGGTGCCCGGAGATGTTCATGACGTCATCCACGCGCCCGGTGACCCAGACGTCCCCGTCCTCGTCCCTGCGGGCGCCGTCCCCGGCGAAGTACATCCCCTCGAATCGGGACCAGTAGGTCTCCTTGAAGCGCTCGGGGTCGCCCCAGATGCCGCGCAGCATGGCAGGCCACGGATCCCGGATGACCAGGAACCCGGCGCCGGCGCCCTCGAAGGACCGGCCGGCCTCGTCCACCACGTCCACGGTGATCCCCGGGACGGGAGTCTGGGCTGAGCCGGGCTTGGTGGCCGTGACACCCGGCAGGGGTGAGATCATGTGGGCGCCGGTCTCGGTCTGCCACCAGGTGTCCACGATTGGGGCGGGGTGCTCCTTGCGGGCACCCGGGGTGACGGAGCCGTCGTCGTTCTTCGTCCCGGCACCGGCGTTGCCGCCGATGACGTCCCGATACCACATCCAGGCCTCGGGGTTGATGGCCTCGCCGACGGATCCGAGCACGCGGATCGAGGACAGGTCGAAGGCGTCCGGCACCTGCCGGCCCCACTTCATGCAGGTGCGGATCGCGGTGGGGGCGGTGTACATGATGGTGATGCCGTACTTGGCCACGATCTCCCACCAGCGGCCGGTGTGCGGGAAGTCGGGGGTGCCCTCGTAGATCACCTGGGTGGCGCCGTTGACGAGGGGCGCGTAGGTGACGTAGGAGTGCCCGGTGACCCAGCCGACGTCGGCTGTGCACCAGTACACGTCCGTCTCGGGATGGAGATCGAAGGTGTCCCGGTGGGTGACGGCGGTCTGCACCAGGTAGCCGCCCGTGGTGTGCAGGATGCCCTTCGGCTTGCCGGTGGTGCCGGAGGTGTAGAGGATGTACAGCGGGTGCTCGGAGTCGTGCCAGACCAGCTCGTGCTCGTCCGACTGCTCGCCCAGCACGTCGTGCCACCACAGGTCCCGGTCTGCCGTCCACTCCACGTCCTGCTCGTTGCGCCGGACCACGAGGACATGGGCCACGGAATGGCCGGGCTCGGCCAGGGCGGCATCCACTGCCGGCTTGAGCATGGAGGGCTTTCCGCGCCGCCAGGAGCCGTCCGCGGTGACCACGAGCTTGGCCTCGGCATCGTCGATGCGCGAGCGCAGGGCATCGGCGGAGAAGCCGCCGAAGACCACGGAATGGACCGCGCCGATCCGGGCGCACGCCAGCATGGTGATGACGGTCTCGACGATCATCGGCAGGTAGACGGCCACGCGGTCGCCCTTGGTGACCCCGAGGGATTCGAAGGCGTTGGCGGCCCGACGGACCTCGGCGGCGAGCTCTGCGTAGGTCCAGGAACGCGAGTCGCCGGGTTCGCCCTCGAAGTGGATGGCCACGCGGTCGCCCAGTCCGGCCTCCACGTGGCGGTCCAGGGCGTTGTAGGCGGCGTTGGTGGTGCCGCCGACGAACCACTTCGCGAACGGGGCGTCGGACCAGTCCAGGACCTCGCCGAAGTCCTGCTCCCAGTGCAGCACCTCCCTCGCCTGCTCGGCCCAGTAGCCCAGCCGGTCGGCGGCGGCCGCCTCGTAGCGGTCCGCGCCCGCCACGGCCTGCGCGGCGAACTGGGCCGAGGGTGGGAAGCTGCGGTGCTCGTGGGAGAGGGTGTCCATGGTTCCGCCGCCGTCAGCCGCTGCGGACGGGGTGGCCGGTTCGTTGGACGCTGCTTGGCTCATGCGTACTCCTTGGTGGCGCGGTCACGGGGCCGCCGCCTGGAGGGGCGCGTCGGTGTAATGCCCATCACAGGTGGCCTGCGTCCTTAGACTAACGCGCCCGTGCGCCGTGTGAAGTACTCGAGGTTGCGTCAACGTTGCATGAGCCCCTCCGGCTGGTTCAATGGTGCAGAGACCATCCACAGGGGAACCGGCGACCATCGCCGGTCTGGATGCAAGGCATCGCCTGGGAGTCCCGCAGCGGCGGGCGGACCGGGGGATACAGGAGGAACCACATGAGCACTGCTCCGGATGCACCCGTCACCACGCACGCCGGTGGCGGCTCGGGACTGAAGCTGACCAGCTGGGACGTCGGGTTCCTCGCCTCCGCCCTCGTGGTCCTGGCCGGATCCCTGGTCCCGCTGATCACAGTGCGGTGGGGCGTGAACCTGTGGGGGGTCTACAACCTGTTCTTCCTGGGGATCGGCCTGCTCCTGCCGCTGACGGCCGCCGGCTTCCTCCTGGCCCGCGCCGCCTCCGGCCGGAGCACCCGGGACGCCGGCCCGCGGCTCGGCTCGCTCAGCACCGAGCAGTTCGCCCACGTGGCGGCCTGGCTCGCGTTGGCCTTCTACTTCATCACCTTCGCCACCTCCCTGGACCCCGTGCTGCTCATCGGCCTGGCCGGCTCCCTCGGCCTCGTGGTCACGTCCCCGCTGCGCCGGCTCGTCGCGCCGCTGGTCGCGGGGACCGGCGGCGCACGGGCCTCGGCCCACAGCCCGGCCCAGGACCCGGCCCACAGCCCGGTCCCGACGCCGGCCCCGGCACCGGACGCCGGCGAGGTCAGGGACCCGGCGGGCCTGGCTCCGGCTGATCCGATGCCCGCTGACCTCGAGCCCGCCGCATCGCGGGCGGCGGACTCCGAGGCGGAGTACTTCCCGAGCCCCGCCTACGGCCGACCGGGGTCCCAGGAGTCCCAGGGATCGTCGGCGTCGCCGGAGGAGTACCGCTCGTCCCCGGCGCCCGAGGACCCGACCGCCGGGGCCGAGATCGACGAGGAGCTCGGGATGACCCGCGTGCGTCCGCGCTCAACGGACGAGGCCGCCGCCTCGGCCACGGCGGCCTTCGGCGCACCGGCCGCAGACAGCGCTGACACCGCTGAGGCGCCTGACGCCTCAGCCACGGCCGGGGATCCCGAGGCCGCCGGCGCCGCGTCCAGCCCGGCGGAGTCCGGCCAGCCCGTACCCCGCGGCACGGAACCGGCGGACTACGAGGCCTTCTGGTTCGCGGTGGGCACCCGGCGCCCGGCGGTGGACCCGGAGAGCGGCACCCCGGTCTTCGAGCTGGAGCCCGGCGGCTGGATCCTCGCCCTCGAGGACCGCGGCCACGAGTTCCTGGTGCAGAACACGGACGGCCGCACCGGCGTGCTGCGGAACCTGACGGACATCGAGCGCGCGTGACCGGAAGCCACCCAGCCGCCGGAACCCCCACCGGGGAGAGCGCCCTGGCGCTCACGCGCCGGGCCCGCAAGGTCAACCGCGTGCTCGCGCAGACCTACCCCTACGCCGTGGCCGAACTGGACTTCAGCAACGCGTTCGAGCTGCTCGTGGCCACGGTCCTGTCCGCCCAGACCACGGACGTGCGGGTCAACGCCACCACCCCCGGGCTCTTCGCGCGGTTCCCGGATGCCGAGGCCATGGCCCACGCGGACGAGCGGGAGCTCCAGGAGATCGTGCGTCCGCTGGGCTTCTACCGGAACAAGGCCGCCGCCATCCAAGGCCTGTCCCGCGCCCTGGTGGAGCACCACGGCGGCGAGGTCCCCGGCACCGTGGACGCGCTGGTGGCGTTGCCCGGCGTCGGCCGCAAGACGGCCTTCGTGGTGCTGGGCAATGCGTTCGGGGTACCCGGGCTCACGGTGGACACCCACTTCGGCCGGCTGGCCCGGCGGCTCGGGTTCACCGCGCACCAGGACCCGGTCAAGGTCGAGCACGAGGTCGCCGCGCTGTTCGCCCCCCGCGACTGGACCATGCTCTCGCACCGGCTCGTCTTCCACGGCCGGCGCATCTGCCACGCCAAGCGCCCGGCCTGCGGGGCCTGCCCCGTCGCCCGCTGGTGCCCCTCCTATGGCGCCGGGGAGACGGATCCGGAGGCGGCGGCGCGACTGCTGAAGTACGAGCTGGCCCCCGGCCGCGAGGACCTGCTGGTCAAGATGCTGGCGGGGGCGAGCCGCGCCGAGCTGCGGGCCGAGGGATACAGTCTGGGAGCATGATCCAGATCGACGGAGCGCTCGCGGACCTGCGCCGCCTCGTGGGCCGGTACGGCACGCTGGACCCGGACCTGGCGGCCCGGTATGCCCACGTGCCGGAGGAACACCAGAGGCCCGACGACGGCGGCCGCGGCTGGGATTTCGGCATCACCCTGGTGCCCCCGCCGGGTGACGTGCCGCCGGTCGAATCGGCGGTGCTCGTGCTGTTCGGGGCGCTCGACGGCCAGCCGGCGCACTTCCACGCCTCCGCCGTCCCCGAGGACCTGGACCTCCTGCTGACCCAGCGCTCCCTGAGCCTGCGCCAGCATCCGGGACAGGTCGCCTTCCCGGGCGGACGCAAGGACCCCGAGGACGCGGACCACGTGCAGTGTGCCGTCCGGGAGGCCGAGGAGGAGACCGGACTGGACCGGGACGGGGTGCGGGTGATCGGCACCCTCCCGCCGGCGCCGCTGACCGTCTCGAACCACCAGGTGACCCCCGTGCTGGGCTGGTGGGACCGGCCCTCCGACGTCTTCGTGGTGGACGAGGGGGAGGCCGCCCGCGTGTTCCGCGTGCCCGTGGCGGACCTGGTGGACCCCGCCAACCGCATCACCACCTCCCTGACCCGGGGGGCCGCGGGGAACGCGCAGCGGTTCCGCAGCCCGGGATTCCTGGTCGCGGACGCCCTCGTCTGGGGGTTCACCGCGATCGTCATCGACCGGATCCTGGACCTGCTGGGCTGGTCCCAGGACTGGGACCGGAAGCGGATCGTGGACATCACCGACTGGGACGCCTCCATGCCCGTGCCCCGGACCGACCTGACGGGCTAGGCGGCTCAGGCCCGCTCCTCCACAGGCGACCGGGCCCCCGGCCGTCCTCCACAGGCGGCGGCCCGCGGCCGTCACGGTAGGTCCTCGGCAGGCCAGTCTGGAGCCATGGCCGTCCACGCATCCTCCCCGCTGCCCATCGTGTTCGTCTCCCCGCCCGATGCCGGCGACCCGGCGCCCCACGGGTTGATGAGCGGTGGTCGGATCCAGTCCGGGCTGCTCTGCGCCGAGGTGGCGGCCTGCGTGGCGGCGGTGGGCCACCGGCTGCACGTGGTCCCCCGGTCCTCGGGGTGGACCGAGGCGGCCCTGGCGGCGGCGGGGGAGCCCCCGGCGCTCGTGGTGTGGGGACTCGGCGCGGCGGAGGCCGTGCCGCAGGAGGTGTCTCAGCACCTCCAGCCAGGCCTCCGGCCGGACGTACCGGTGATTCCGGTGGCGCTGGTCGGGGCAGCCGGACCCGGCGGTGCACTGAGCCTGCCGGAGGATTCCCGGCAGCTGTGCCATGCGCTGGCGCGGGCGGACCCGGCCGGTGCTGTAGCCACGGACCGTGGGCAGGCCGTGGTGCTGGCCCACCAGGGCGCCGGCCCGGACGGCGACGCCCGATGGCCCGGACTGAGCTGGGCGCTGACCCTGCTGTGGGGCGGACCCGGGCGTGGACTCCTCGTGGATGCCCGCGGTCCCGGCGGTGGCCTCAGTGCCCGGCTGCGCGACCTCGCACCGCCCGGCACCGACTGCATCGGGTGGCAGAGCGCCGGAGAGGTCCCGGTCCCGGGGCCCGCCCTGGCGGCCCGGCTGCCCGGCGCCGGCGGGGTCCGCTGGTGGGGGTGGTCGCCTCCGGTGGATCCACCGGCGCCCGGGGTTCCTCTGGCGCCCGGCGAACCCCCAGAGACCGGCGCGACGCTTTGGACGGAATGGGAGGCTTGCGTCCAGTCGGCGCGCGAGGCCTTCGCCTGGACGGTAGTGGACGTCGGACGGGACCTGGACCGGGCCCGCGCGGCCGCTGACGACGGCGCCCCCGTGGTGCTGTGCACGGACCGGCCCCGGGCGGCAGACCCGCTCGGCCGGTCGATCGACCCGGACGTGCTGCTGCAGGCCTCGGACCCGCCCCCGGATCCCCCCGCGGGCTCGCCGCGGGACGCCCGCCTCGTCCCACACTCCGGCCAGAAGCCTCACTCCGGCCCGGCGCCCCACCCCGTGCCCTTCCGCGCCTCCGACTGGGCCGGGACGTCCTGGGCGGCCTGGCGCCGGTCGGCCCGTCGGGGTCCCGGCCGCCAGCTCGCGGCTGCGGTGGCGCTCCGGCTGGAGCAGCGGGCCGGAACCGGCCCCGGGGGTGTCCTGACCGGCAGGATCAGCCCATGAGCACCGGATGGTCGCCGGAACCGCCCCGGCCGGCCGGGCGACGCAGGACCCCGGGGCCGTCCACCGTCCGTCCCGCGGCGTCATCAGGACGATCGCCGGCAGCGGCAGCGGGCCAACCCGGCCTCCGGTCCCCGGGGCAGCGGCGTGCCCGGCGCTGGTTGGCCGGCCGGCTCGCCGATCCGGCGCGGCAGCGCAGCGGCGCCGAGGGAGCCAGGCCGGAGGCGATCCCGCCGGAGCTGGCGGCCGAGGCCGTGCGCCGGCACCTGCCCGCGGTCACCCCGCAGGAGGCCGCCGTGCAGATGCGGGCGGTGGCGGACGACCTCACCGGCCTGGGACCGCTGGCCGATCCGGCCCGGACCCCCGGCGTCACGGACGTCCTCGTGGACGGGGACGGGACCGTCTGGACGGACGGGATGGACGGTCTGAGGGACACGGGCCGGCGGGTGGACGCCGAGGACGCCCGCCGGCTGGCCATCCGTCTCCTGGCCCAGGGCGGGCGCCGGCTCGACGAGGGCCAGCCGTTCGGCGATGCCCAGGTCACCGGCGCCCGGGTGCACGCCATCCTGCCCCCACTGGCAGCCGGGGGAACCCAGATCAGCGTCCGGCTGGCGGCACCGGAGCCGCCGGGACTCTCCGACCTGGCCCGGGACTGGCCCCACGGGGAGGTCTGGCTGGCCGCCCTGCGGCACCTGGTGCAGTCCCGCGCCAACCTCCTGATCAGCGGTGCCACGGGCTCCGGCAAGACCACCCTGCTCTCGGCACTGCTCTCGGAGGTGCCCGCCGACGAACGGATCATCACCGTTGAGGACACCCGTGAACTGCGCCCCCGCCACGGACACGTCGTCTCCCTGCAGGCCCGGTCCGGCAACGCCGAGGGGGCCGGCGGCGTGCCCCTGGCCGAGCTCGTCCGGCAGGCCCTGCGCATGCGGCCCGACCGACTCATCGTCGGGGAGTGCCGTGGCGCGGAGGTCGCGGACTTCCTGGCGGCCATGAACACCGGGCACCGGGGCGCCGCGGGAACGCTCCACGCCAACTCGGCCACGGACGTCCCCGCCCGGCTGTTCGCCATGGGCGCCCTCGCGGGGCTGGGGGCGGAGGCCTTGGCCCTGCAGGCCTCGAGCGCCGTGGACGCCATCCTGCACCTGGAGCGCACGGACGCCGGCCGGCACCCGGTGGAGCTGGCCCTGGTGGACCGGTCGGGGTCTCGGGAGGGCACGTTCCGTGTGGTCCCGGCATGGTCGCTGACCGGGAGGGCCCTGACCCCCGGCCCGGGCCGGGACCTGCTGGAGGCCGTGGCCGGGGCTGCCGGTCGTCGCGGGGGTGGTCGCCATGCCCTGGACCGCTGAGGCGCGGGGCGGGACGCGCGCGGAGCACCGCGTGTGGCGGTGGTGGCCCGGCCAGTCCCGACGCCGCCGAGAGCGGGACGCCGAGGCGTTCATCACCCTGCTCCGGCGCGCGGCGGCCCTGTTGCAGGCCGGCCGCCGGCCCGACCGGATCTGGGCCGAGCTGGCCAGGCTGTATCCGCCCTGCCGCGCGGTCACCGGGGCGCCGTCCTCGTGCTGCCTGCACCACGTCCTGGTGGGGGCGGACGTGGAGGCCCTGCTCGGCGGGCCGTCCTTCGTGGGGGCCCGCGGGCCGGGGGAGGGGCGTCACTGGCGGCAGCTGGATGGCTGCCTCGAGGTCTCCCGGCACGCCGGGATCCCGCTCGCCGGACTCCTGGACCGCCTGGCGGACGCCCTGGAGGAGGGGCAGGACGCCCACCAGGCACGGGAGGCCGCGGCCGCCGGCCCACGCTCCACGGCGCAGCTGCTGGGGTTGCTGCCCCTCGCCGGCATCGGGATGTCCGCCGCGCTCGGGGCGCCGCCGGCGGAACTGCTGGCCGGACCGGTCGGCTGGCTCGTGGTGGGGACGGGCGGTGCCTTGGCCGTCGTCGGGCATCTGTGGACCCGGGCACTCATCCGACGATCGGAGACGTCCTCATGACGCCGTCCCCTCCGGACCGTCCCGAGCGCCGGGGGCACCCGGGTCGGGACGCCGAGCACGCCGAGCACGCCGAGGACGCCGACGAGACCGAGTCCACCCTGGACGCCGCGGTGGCCCTGGACCTGCTGGCGGGACTGCTCGACTCGGGCCAGTCCCTGGTCTCTGGTCTCGACCTGTTGGGCACCCATCTGCCGGGGGCCGGTCCCGTCCGCCGGGTGGCGCTGCTGCTGCGCGTCGGCGTCGAATGGGACGAGGCCTGGACGGCGCACGAACCGGAGGCCAGCGACCCGGACCTGCAGGAACTGGCGGGCGAGCTCCGCTTCGCGCACGTCACGGGCGCGCCCACGGCGGCCCTGCTGCGCTCCACCGCGGCCTCCCTCCGGCGGCACCGCAAGCGGCGGGCCGAACAGCGGGCGGCGGAACTGGGAACCCGCCTGGTGCTGCCGCTCGGGCTGTGCCAGCTGCCCTCCTTCATCTGCCTCGGCGTGGTCCCGCTGGTCCTGGCCCTGTTGCCCTGAACCGGCCCGCCCACTCCTCCACACCCGACCGACCGGGCGCAGCCATCCAGATCCGGGAGCACCGGACCCCCACGGCCGACCAGACCGGCGCAGGCTGGAACCAGGCGTCCACCACCGGCCGCCACCGCAACGAATCGAGGAGACACCATGACTGCCACCGTGCACCCCGAGGTCCGGGACCAGGACCAGCACCCGACCCCGGAACCGCCTTTGAGCCCCGTCCTGCACCGGTCACTGCCCCAGGGCCCGGACTGGCACGACGAGACCGGCGCCCAGACGGCCGAGTACGGGATCGTGACGCTCGCCGCCGTCGGCTTCGCCGGGGTGCTCGCCGTCATCCTGGCCGGCGCGGACGTCCAGGGGCTGCTCTTGGGCATCGTCCAGGATGCCCTGAGCTTCGGCTGAGCGTCCCGCCGACCGCCGGAGTCCGCCGCCCTCCCCTCAGGCGGCGGGCCCCGGACCCCGGGGCGATCCACGCGCCGGAGCAGCTGACCACGAACGGAGGACACCATGGACCGTCAGGACCCGACCGAGCGCGGATCGGTCACCGCCGAGTACGCCGTGATGCTGCCCGCGGCAGCCCTGGTGCTGGTCGCCGGCCTGCTCGCCGGTGCCGCCACCCTGCAGCAGGTCCGGCTGGAGGAGGCGGCGGCGGCCTCTGTGCGGCAGTTGGCCCGCGGAGAGACCGACGCCGAGGCCCGGGCCACGGCCCGCCGGATGGCAGGGGACGCCACGGACCTGAGCAGCGAGCGGTCGGCCGGATGGGTCTCCGTGACGGTGGACCACGCCCCGCCGGGGCCGCTGGCCTGGTGGGACGGCTGGCGGCTGGACGCCACGGCCCACGCACCGGATCAGTGGGCGGTGCCCCCGGTGCCCCCGGCGGGCACGCCATGAGCAGCGGCCCTCCCAGCCCGCACAGCCCGCGCAGACCGTCCGGGGAGGCCGGCGCCGGCAGCATCACGGTGGTGATCACGGTGTTGGTGACCCTGGTGCTGCTCGGCGCCACCCTGGCCCTGGGGACCGCGGCCACGGCGGCCGCCCGGGCCGCCGGGGCGGCGGACCTGGCCGCGCTCGCCGCCGCGGACGCCGCACGCGGGCTCGTGGCGGTGGACCCCTGCGCCCTGGCGGCCCAGACGGCCCAGCGCCACGGGGCAACGATGACCGCCTGCGTGGCCGAGGGCGACGGCACGGTGCGGGTGCGGACCCGCTACGACTCCCCGCTGCCGTGGCCCGCGGACGGCCGGTCCCGGGCCGGCCCGCCCGCCCCGTCGATCCCGGGCTGACGCGTCCTGGCGCCGGCGGCCCGCACCCGGTCCAGCACGAACCGCAGCAGGGTCGCCGCCCCGGCCTTGTCCAGCGGATTGTTGCGGTTGCCGCACTTGGGGGACTGCACGCAGGAGGGGCACCCCGAGGGGCAGGCGCAGGAGCGCACGGTGTCCAGGGTGGCCTGCAGCCACGTCTCGGCCTCGTGGAAGCCCCGCTCGGCGAAGCCTGCCCCGCCCGGGTGGCCGTCATACACGAACACGGAGGGCTGGCCCGTGTCCGGGTGCAGGGCCATGGACACCCCGCCGATGTCCCAGCGGTCGTTCGAGGCGACGATCGGCAGCAGGCCGATCATGGCGTGCTCGGCCGCGTGCAGGGACCCGGGCAGTCGGTCCATGGTCAACCCGGCGGCGACGAGCACCTCGGAGGGGCAGTGGAACCAGACGGCGGTGGTGAACAGGTCCCGGGCCGGCAGCTCGAGCGGCTCCTCGCCCAGGACCTCGCCGGAGACCATTGCCTTGCGCTGGTAGGACACCACCTGGGTGGTCACCTTCACCGGTCCGGTGCACCATTCCAGCTCTCCGGCGTCCACGCGCTCCACGGTGTCCAGGATCTCGATCTCGGTGATGTCCCGGGCCTGCGTGAAGTAGTCCGGCCAGGCCCGTCTCACCAGCACCGCGTGCGCGTCCTCGTCCAGGTCCTCCACCAGGTAGGTGCGGTCCTGGTGCACGTACACCGCGCCGGGGTGGGCCTGGTAGTGGGTCTGGGGCGAGCCCATCGTGCCGAGCAGCGCCCCGGTCTCAGTGTCGATGATGTCCGTCGGCCCGCCCCCGTCGTCCCGCAGGGACACCAACGACGCCGCGTGCTCGGGGTGGGTCCAGAACCAGCCGGCCGGCCGACGTCGCAGGTAGCCCTCCGTCACCAGCTGCTCCACCAGCGTCCGGACCTCGACCGGGTCGCCGAAGGCCCCGAGCCCGTCCGGGACCAACGGGAGCTCGGCGGCCGCGGCACACAGGTGCGGGGCCAGGATGTGCGGATTGGCGGGGTCGGTGACCGAGTCCTCCACGGCCAGCTCGAACACGGCCTCGGGGTGGTGCACCACGTAGGTGTCCAGGGGATCGTCGCCGGCCACATAGAGGGCCACGGACTCCTGGCCGGCCCTTCCGGCGCGCCCCACCTGCTGGAAGAACGACGCGCGGGTGCCCGGCCAGCCGGCCACCAGCACCGCGTCCAGTCCGGCGATGTCGATGCCGAGTTCCAGCGCGGGGGTGGAGGCCACCCCCAGCAGGCGTCCGGTCCGCAGGGCCGTCTCCACCTCCCGGCGTTCCTCCGGCAGGTAGCCGGCGCGGTAGGCGGCCACCCGGGGCGGCAGGGACGGGTCCACCTCGGCCAGCTCCCGCTTGGCGGCCGAGGCCATGGCCTCCGCCCCCCGGCGGGAGCGGATGAAGGCGATGGTCCGGGTGCCCGTCACGGCCAGGTCCGCCATCATCCCGGCCCCCTCCGCGGTGGCCGAGCGCCGCACGGGCGCCCCGTTCTCGCCCCGCTTGTCCGTCAGCTCGGGTTCCCAGAAGCCCACGGTCACGGCCCCGTGCGGGGAGGCGTCCTTGGTGACGGCCACGGCCGGGGCCCCGATCAGCCGGGAGAAGGACGCGGCCGGGTCGGCGCTGGTGGCCGACGCCCCGATGAACACCGGCCCGTCCGCGGACGGGGCCGCAGGTCCGGCCGACTGGCCGCCGTCCCGGCCGGCGCCGTCCCGGCCGGCGCCGGCCCGCCCCGGGGCGCCCCCACCCGAGCGGTAGTGTGCGCAGATCCGCGCCAGCCGGCGCAGCAGCACGGCCACGTGGGAGCCGAACACGCCCCGGTACACGTGGGCCTCGTCCACCACCACGAAGCGCAGCCGGCGGAAGAACCGGGACCAGCGCTCGTGGTGCGGCAGGATCCCCACGTGCAGCATGTCCGGATTGGTCAGCAGCACGTTGGCGTGCTCGCGGGCCCAGGTGCGATCGGCGGGGTCCGTGTCCCCGTCATAGGGGGCCGGGCGCAGCCAGCTGGCCCCGTCCCGGGCCAGGGCCCGCCAGGCCTGGAGCTGATCCGCGGCCAGCGCCTTGGTGGGGGAGAGGTACAGCACGGTGCCCGTGGGGTCCTCGTGCAGGGCGATGCCGGCGGCCAGCTGGTAGGCCAGGGACTTGCCCGAGGCCGTACCGGTCGCCAGCACCACGTGGGTGCCGTCGGCGGCCAGGGCCGCGGCCTCGGCCTGGTGCCGCCAGGGCTCCAGCACGCCGGAGCCACCCAGGGCGTGCGCGAGGGCCTCCGGGGTCCTCTCCGGCCACGGCACGGTGACGGCCCGGCGCTCGGGCAGGTGCCGGACGTGCAGCAGCTGGGACGGGACGATCCTGCGCCCGAGCGTGCGGGTCAGGGCCTCGGCGTCCCGCGGGTCGTCGGTGCGTGCCTGACCGTCGGTGCTGTCAGGCCCGTCGGCCTCCACTCAGTCGGCGTCCGAGTGGGACGGGTTCGCGGTGTGGTCATCCGAGGCCCCGTACACGGTGACCTCGGCGAGCTCGGTCCAGCCGAGGTGACCGTAGAGAGCCTGGCCGTCCGCGCTGGCCACGAGCAGGCCCTGCTCCACGTCATGCTCCAGGACCAGCGAGGCGAGGTAGCGCATCACCAGGGATCCCAGTCCCTGCCGGCGGAAGTCGGGGGAGGTCCAGATGCGGTCGAACACGGCGAAGCCGTCCACGGCGGCGACGCGGCCCCTTGCCGCCACGGCGCCCTCGCCCTGGGCGTGCTGGTCCGTGCTGGTGATGGTCAGCAGGAACCAGTCCGGGTCATGGCGCTGGACCTCGGCCTCGAACTCCTCGGGAACGATCGGAGCCTCCACGTCCTGGCCGACCATGTCCACCACCATCAGCATCTCGCCCGTGGAGAGTGCCTGGAGGGGGACGTCCGCGGGGACGGGTGGGGGCGTCCCCACCACCGTCAGCAATCGGCCCGGATGGCCCTGTACCTCGGCGGACACGGCCTTGAGGGAGGCCTCGTCCGGGTTGGCCAGGATGTACTCCCACTCCTGGCCGTCGTCGGTCTGGTGGCCGCTGCGCAAGGCAGCATGGACCACGCCGTCATGGTGCACGTCATAGTTGCGGCAGCGGGACCACCCGGTCACCCAGGTGCTGACCAGCGCGTCATTCAGGGCAGGAGTCATGGGACGAGACTAGCCGGAGGGGCACCGAACCCGCACGGGTCCGAGCCGGGTCGCCGCCGGTTCCCGCCAAATCGTCACCCGTCCGTAGCCTGCCGTCCACGCCCGGCCCGTGCCCCGGTTCGCGGCACCGCCCGGACTACCCTTGATCCGGTGAGCCAGTCCAAGATCGCCCTGTTCTACCGCTTCGCCCCGCTGCCGGACCCGGAGGCCGTGCGCCTGTGGCAGCACGCGCTGGCCGAACGCTGGGGCCTGACCGGACGCATCATCGTGGCCCCGCACGGGATCAACGGCACGGTGGGCGGCCCGATCGCCGCGGTGAAGCAGTATGTCAAGACCACCCGTTCCTACCCTCCCTTCGCCGGCCTGGAGGTCAAGTGGTCGGACGGCTCGGCGGAGGACTTCCCACGGCTGTCCGTCAAGGTGCGCCCCGAGCTGGTGGCCTTCGGCGTTCCCGAGGAGGTCACCGTCACGGACGCGGGGGTGCAGGACACCGGCACCCACCTGGAACCGGCCGCCCTGCACCGGCTCGTCGAGCAGAAGAAGGACACCGGCACCCCCGTGGTGTTCTTCGACGGGCGCAACGCCGTGGAGGCCCAGATCGGCCGGTTCGCCGGCGCCGTGGTCCCGGACACCACCACCACGCGGGACTTCGTGGCCGAGCTGGACTCCGGGAAGTACGACCATCTCAAGGACCAGCCCGTGGTCACGTACTGCACCGGCGGGATCCGCTGCGAGGTGCTGACCGCCCTCATGCAGCACCGCGGGTTCACCGAGGTCTACCAGCTCGACGGCGGCATCGTGCGGTACGGGGAGACCTACGGGGACGACGGCCTGTGGGAGGGCTCGCTCGCCGTCTTCGACCAGCGCATGCGCCTGGAGTTCTCCGACCACGCCGCCGTGATCGGCCGGTGCACCCTCTGCGGGGATCCCACGTCCGAGCTGCGCAACTGCTCCGATCCGGGGTGCCAGACCCTGGAGACGGTCTGCGACGGCTGTGCCACCACCGCCCCGGATCGCGTCTGCGCCGCCTGTACCGCCAGCACGGCCGGCACGGTCGATGCGTCCGGCGCACCGGCGAGAATGGACGCATGAGTGAACCGAACATCCCGGGCCGGCCGAGCACGCCGCCGTTCAACCACGCCCTGATCGATCCGCCGCCGTGGGGCACCGGCGGCGACCTGATCCGCCGGCTCGCCGCGGACCTGCAGGCCCTGGACTACACCGCCGAGGGCGTGGGCGCCCTGCTCGGGTCCCCGGCAACGGCCGCCCTGGACCGGGAGCAGGCGGAGCCGGCCCGTCGGCGCGTGGCCCAGGTGATGGGCGACGACGGCGCCACCGCCTCCCAGCGCGCGCTCGCCGCCGCGGTGTCCTGCTGGATGCTCGGCGACCCGGTGCCGGTGGCCGCCCTCGATGAGGCCCTGCCGACCCTCGGCTCCGCGGGCGCGGCTTTCCTGAACCTGGGCTGGATCCGGGCCGGGCACCTCCACCCCGTGGTGGACCTCTCCCCGTATGCCACCGACGACCACGGTGACCTGTGGGTGGCCAGTGACCAGACCGCCCTGCAGACCCGCTCCACGCTGCCGTCCTGGCACGTGGTGGGGATCGGGCGGGCCTCCTTGACGCTGGCGGGCAACGTCATCCGCCGGCCGGTGGCCCGCGCCCTGGACCTCGGCACCGGCTGCGGCGTCCAGACGCTGCACCTGCTCGCCCACGCGGACCACGTCACCGCCACGGACCTCTCCGACCGGGCGTTGGAGTTCACCGCCTTCAACCTGCTGCTCAACGCGGAGACCCTCGGCCTGTCCGGCACGGACCCGCAGTGGGCTCCGGACGCAGACCCATACGAGGCCCTGTACGGCCCCGGCGGCCGGGTCACGCTGGTCAGCGGCGACCTGCTGGAACCCGTGGCCGGGCGGCGCTTCGACCTGGTGGTCTCCAACCCGCCGTTCGTCATCACCCCGCGCGCTGAGACCAGTGCGCCGGCCGGCCAGCCGGCGGGGATCAACACCTACCGTGACGGCGGCCGGTCCGGGGACAGCCTGCTCGCGGAGCTCGTGGCGCGGCTGCCGGAGCACCTGGAACCCGGGGGCACCGTGCAGATGCTCGGCAATTGGGAGATCCACGAGGCCGGTGAGTCCGGTGAAGCTGGCGAGGGCGGCCGCATGGCCGGCGCCGCCAGCCCGCAGCTGCCCGGCTGGGACGCCCGCCCGCGCGGCTGGGTCCCGGCCGGCACGGACGCCTGGTTCATCCAGCGCGACCTGCTGGACCCGGCCGGCTACGCCGAGACGTGGCTGCAGGACTCCTCCGAACAGCTGGACCCGGCGGGCTACGCGCGGGCCTACCGCGGCTACCTGGCCGACTTCGCGGATCGGGGCGTGGCGGCGGTGGGCTTCGGCTACGTGTGGCTGCGCCGGCCGGTGTCCCCGCGCCCCGGACGGCTCCGCGCGGAGGTGCTCGAGGCGGAGCTGCAGCAGCCGCTGGGCCCTGCCTGGGCGGACGCGGTGGCACACTGGGACGTCATCGCTGGCGCAGACGGCGAGGCCGGTCCGGCGGATCCGGCTGGCTCGACCGGCCCGGCGGGCCTGGACCACCTACGGGCCCTGCACGTGCGGGTCCCCGGGGACGTGACGGAGGAGCGGCACCAGCGGTTCGGCGCCGACCACCCGGAGGTCATCCTCGCGCGGCAGGGCGGCGGATTCCGGCGCACCGCCCACCTGGACACCGCCACGGCCGGATTCCTCTCCGCCGCGGACGGCGAGTTCACCGTGGGCCAGCTCGCCGGCGCCGTGGGGGGACTGCTGGAGCTGGACGGGGCGGGGGAGACGGCCCTGCTGGAGGCCGTCGCCGAGCTGCTGGCGGACGGTTTCCTGGTGCTCGCCCCGGCCGTTACGGGACTGGAATCAACCGGAGTGTGAACCAGGACACCCGAACTGTGAAAGAAGTGCCTAGAATCTCTGTCCATGACTGAACAAGACACCGCTCCGACCCCCGGGGGCGGAACGGCGCCGGCCGCCCGGACGCCGGTGGTCATCTCGGACCCCCAGGCGATCAGGGCGCTGGCGCACGAGGCGCGGCTCGAGGCGCTCGAGGAGCTGTTCGCCTCCCAGTCCACCCGCACGGCCACCGAGCTGGCCTCCCGGTGCGGACTGACCCCCTCCGCCATGAGCTATCACCTGCGGGCCCTGGAGAAGTACGGCTTCGTGGAGCGTTCGCCGTCCGAGGGGGACGGCCGCGAGCGGCGCTGGAAGGCCGCCGGCTACTCGCTGTTGGTCAACTCGCTGAACCACTCGCCGGCCTCCAAGCAGGCGTTCATCGACGTACAGCTGAACACCTTCCGTGACCGGATCATGAAGGAGGTGGCCCGCCGTGAGGCGGAGGACCAGAGGGCGCGGGAGGCCGCCGAGCGCGCGGTGGCCGCCGCCCGGGAGGGCGACGCCGCCCTGGCCGGCGAGGTGGGCCCCTCGGGCCTGGAGGGCCAGGCGGGGGCGCCCGGCCGTCGTCGTCCCCCGGTGCTGTCCACCGGGATGGTGTTCGTCAACGCGGAGCAGCGCGCGGAGTTCCAGCGTCGGCTCACCGCGCTGATCGACGAGTTCGAGGAGCTCAACCCCGCCTCGGAGCGTTCCGTGGACGCCGAGCGCGTCTACTACCTCGTCTCGGTATTGGCCGACGCGGTTCCCGAGCCCCGGTAAACGGCCTCATCGGCGCGGTAAGTCGGTCCGCGTCAGGGACCGGGGGCGTGGTGCCGTTACATTGGTAGGGCACCGGGCGGTCCGCCTGGGACCGACGGCGGACCTCCCCGCCCGGCGACGAGAAGGAGCCTGAGTGTCCGAGAAGACGTCCAAGAAGACCACCTCCTCCGGTGACGGAACGAAACTGGTCATCGTGGAGTCCCCTGCCAAGTCCAAGTCCATCGCCAAGTACCTGGGCGAGGGATGGGTGGTGGATGCCTCGGCGGGCCACATCCGGGACCTGCCGCAGCCCTCGGACCTGCCGGCGGACATGAAGAAGGGGCCCTACGGCAAGTTCGCCGTGGACACCACCAACGGCTTCGAGCCGTACTACGTGGTCTACCCGGACAAGCGCAAGCGCGTGGCCGACCTCAAGCGCCTGCTGAAGGACTCCTCGGCCCTCTACCTCGCCACGGACGCCGACCGCGAGGGCGAAGCCATCGCGTGGCACCTGCTCCAGGAGCTCAAGCCGAAGGTCCCCGTCTACCGGATGGCCTTCACCGAGATCACCAAGGAGGGGATCGCCCGCGGCCTGGAGAACGTCCGCGAGATCGACGCCGACCTCGTGGACGCCCAGGAGACCCGGCGCATCCTCGACCGCCTGTTCGGCTACGAGATCTCCCCGGTGCTGTGGCGCAAGGTCCGCCAGGGCCTGTCCGCCGGGCGCGTGCAGTCCGTGGCCACACGGCTCGTGGTGGAGCGGGAGCGCGAGCGGATGGCGTTCATCCCGGCGTCCTACTGGGACCTGGACGGCACCTTCACGGCCGACGAGGGCAAGGGTGCCGGCGAGTCCTTCACCGCGCGGCTGAACACCGTGGACGGCCAGCGCATCGCCACCGGCCGCGACTTCGACGACCGCGGCCAGCTCAAGACGTCCGCCGCCGGAAAGGTCGCCACCCTCACCGAGACCACCGCCACGGCGCTGGCCGCCGGACTGCAGGGCGCCACCTTCACGGTGGACTCGGTGGAGGACAAGCCCTACACGCGGCGCCCGGCCGCGCCGTTCACCACGTCCACGCTGCAGCAGGAGGCCTCCCGCAAGCTGCGGTTCTCCTCGAGGGTGACCATGCAGGTGGCCCAGCGGCTGTACGAGAACGGCTACATCACCTACATGCGTACCGACTCGGTGAACCTCTCGGACGAGGCGATCACGGCGGCCCGTCGCCAGGCCACCGAGCTCTACGGGCCGGAGTCCATCCCGCAGGCCAAGCGCGTGTACAAGTCCAAGAACGACTCGGCGCAGGAAGCCCACGAGGCCATCCGCCCCGCCGGGGACTCCTTCCGCACCCCCGGCCAGGTCTCCGGCTCCCTCGGCGCGGACGAGTTCCGCCTCTACGAGCTGATCTGGAAGCGCACCATCGCCTCGCAGATGGCGGACGCCAAGGGCTACACCGCCACCGTCAAGCTCTCCGGCACGGCGCTGCAGACCGGCGGGGACATGGCGGGGCGCACGGCCGGTTTCAGCGCCTCCGGCACCGTGATCACCTTCCCCGGCTTCCTGGCCGCCTACGAGGAGGGGCGCGACGCGGGCTCGGACCAGGCCGAGGGCGGGTCCGGTTCCGCAGGGGGCGCCGGCGGCGCCGAGGGCAAGGACAAGCGGCTGCCCGAGGTCGCCACGGGCGAGGCGCTCACCGGTGAGGACGTCATCGCCTCCGGGCACGAGACGTCCCCGCCCCCGCGTTACACCGAGGCCTCGATCGTGGCCGAGCTGGAGAAGCGGGAGATCGGCCGCCCCTCCACGTTCGCGCCGACGATCTCCACGATCATGGACCGCGGCTACGTCACCAAGCGCGGCAATGCGCTGGTGCCCTCCTGGACCGCGTTCAGCGTGATTCGATTGCTGGAGGAGCATTTCGGCAAGTACGTGGACTACGACTTCACGGCGCGCATGGAGGATGACCTGGACCGGATCGCGGCCGGCGAGCTCGAGCGCGAGGCCTGGCTGCAGATGTTCTACTTCGGGGCCGAGTCCGGCTCCGAGGGACTCAAGGCCGTGGTGGACAACCTCGGGGACATCGACGCCCGCGCGGTGAACTCCATCCCGGTGGCGGACGGCATCACCCTGCGCGTGGGAAAGTTCGGCCCCTACCTGGAGAAGGACATCCCGGCGGGCTCCCCGGAGGGCACCGACCCTGAGCGGGCCAACGTCCCGGAGGACCTGGCCCCGGACGAGCTGACCGCCGAGAAGGCCCAGGAGATCCTCGCGACGGCCGGCCCCTCCGAGCTCGAGCTGGGGACCGACCCGGAGACCGGCCGGACCATCATGGCCCGGGACGGGCGCTACGGACCGTACGTCACCGAGGTCATCCACGAGATGAGCGAGGAGGAGCTGGCCGCCTGGATGGAGGCCCAGCCCACCGAGTACTACAAGAACGGCAAGCCCAAGCCGAAGAAGAAGCCCGCCAAGGTCAAGCCGCGGACCGGTTCGCTGCTGAAGTCCATGACCCTGGAGACGGTCACCCTCGAGGACGCCCTGAAGCTGATGAGCCTGCCCCGGGTGGTGGGACAGGACGCCGAGGGAACGGAGATCACCGCCCAGAACGGGCGCTTCGGCCCCTACCTGAAGAAGGGCACGGACTCCCGGTCGCTGGAGTCCGAGGAGCAGATCTTCTCCATCACCCTGGAGGAGGCCCTGGCCATCTACGCCCAGCCCAAGCAGCGCGGGCGAGGGGCTGCGAAACCGCCGCTGGCGGAGTTCGGTGAGGACCCGACGTCGGGCAAGAAGGTGGTGGTCAAGGACGGCCGCTTCGGGCCGTACGTGACGGACGGGGAGACCAACATCACCGTGCCGCGCGCCATGGACCCGGAGTCCCTGACGGCCGAGCAGGCCTACGAGCTGCTGGCGGACAAGCGGGCCAAGGGACCGGCCAAGAAGCCAGCCCGCAAGCCCGCTGCACGCAAGGCCACCGCCACGTCGTCCAAGAAGTAGCGGAAGAAGAAGGCTGACACCATGCGCCTTGGCGTACTGGACATCGGATCGAACACCGTCCACCTGCTGCTGGTGGACGCGCACCCCGGTGCCCGCCCCTCCGCCTACGCGGACCACAAGCGGTCCCTGTCCCTGCTGAGCCACCAGGACGAGCAGGGCCGCATCAAGGCCTCCGGTCAGAACGCGCTCGTGACCTTCATCAAGGAGGCCGTGACGTTCGCGGTGGCCAACAGGGCCGAGGACATGATCGCTTTCTGCACCTCCGCCATCCGCGAGTCGGGCAACGGCGCCGAGGTGCTCGAGCGGGTGACCCGGGAGACCTCGGTACACCTCACCGAGCTCTCCGGGGACCAGGAGGCCGCGATGACGTACTTCGCGGTGCGCCGGTGGCAGGGCTGGGACGTGGGCTCCATCCTGAACTTCGACATCGGCGGCGGCTCCTTCGAGATCGCCTACGGCACGGACGAGCTGCCCAGCTACGCGGTGTCCATCCAGTTGGGCGCCGGCCGGCTGACGCGCGACTGGCTGCCCGCGGACCCGCCCACGCCGAAGTCCACCAAGAAGCTGCGCAAGCACATCAAGGCCACCCTGGCCGAGGCGGCCGAGGGGTTTCCGGCGATGACCGCGCCCGTGCTGGTGACCGGCACCTCGAAGACCTTCCGGTCCCTGGCCCGCATCACCGGGGCCGCCCCGCTGGCCGCGGGTCCCTTCGTCAAGCGCCACCTGCGGCGTGAGGACCTGACCCTGTGGGTCAACCGGATGGCTGCCATGACCGCCAAGGAACGCGCCGGCCTGCCCGGGGTCTCCGATGTGCGGGCCGCCCAGATGCTCGCCGGCGGCATGGTGGCCGAGGCCGCCATGGAGCGGTTCGGGGTCAGCCAGCTGGAGATCTGCCCCTGGGCGCTGCGCGAGGGGCTGATCATGCGTAGGCTTGACGCCCTGGTCCAGGAGGGCCTCCTGGGGCGGGACGCCATCCCGGGCGTCGGGAACGTGTATCTCAACCCGGACCCGATGCTTCCGGGCTTCTCCGTGGGGGTGACCAGTGACTGAGCACACTGAGGACAACACCGGGCACGACGGCGGCGCCCCGGCGGATCCGGCGCGGACCGGTCCCTGGGGCGGTGCCGAGGCG
This sequence comes from Citricoccus sp. I39-566, assembly GCF_031432995.1. GTDB lineage: Bacteria > Actinomycetota > Actinomycetes > Actinomycetales > Micrococcaceae > Citricoccus > Citricoccus nitrophenolicus_A. The sequence continues at coordinate 7,452 of NZ_CP133842.1, read as the reverse complement.
GAGCGCGACCGGCGCCCGGCACGGATGCGCGAGGGCGCCGCGGCCACCCTCGGGGGCACCGCCCACCCCGCCCTGGGCCCCGGGCGACTGGCGGCCGCGCTGGGACCGGGCGGTGCCGGCGTCGGGACCGGTGCGAGGGCCGGTGCCGGCGAAGGGAACGACCGTCCGACGATGGACCTGGCCCCCCGGCAGATCCCGGTGACCCTGTCCTCCTCCTCGGTGTTCCCGCTGGGCACCCAGGACGTGTTCGCCATGGCCGCGGACCTCGGCTATGACGGCGTGGAGATCATGGTCACCCACAACTCCTGGTCCCAGGACGCGGTGAAGCTGAACCAGCTCGCGGACCGGCACCAGATGCCGATCCACTCAATCCATGCCCCCACCCTGCTGTTCACGCAGCAGGTCTGGGGATCGGCCTGGAACAAGATCGCCAAGAGCGCCGAACTGGCCCGGGAGGTCGGCGCCGAGGTGGTGGTGGCCCACCCGCCGTTCCGCTGGCAGGGCAACTACGCCTACGGCTTCGCCGAGGGCATCCGCGAGATCATGGATGCCACCGGCGTGATGATCTGCGTGGAGAACATGTACCCGTGGCGGGCCGGTGGCCGCGAGGCGAAGATGTACCTGCCGCACTGGGACCCCATCTCGCAGGGCTACGAGCACGTGATCTGGGACTTCTCCCACGCCGCGATCGCCCAGATGGACTCGTTGGACGCCTTCGGGGTGCTGGGGGATCGCCTCAAGCACGTCCACCTCACGGACGGAACCGCCAACGGCAAGGACGAGCACCTGCTGCCCGGGGACGGGGACCAGTCCGTGGCCGCCAGCATCGAGTACCTCGGGGAGACCGGCTGGGACGGCGCCGTCTGCGTGGAGGTCGGCACCCGCAAGACCAAGTACGCGGGCGAACGCGAGGAGATGCTGATCTACTCGCTCGAGTTCGCCCGGAACCACCTCGCCGCCGGGGCCGACCGTGCGGCCCGTGCCGGCGGCGCCTCCGGCGCGGCCGAAAGGAGCACCACCGCATGAGGACTGACCGGACCACCGCACTGCTCGGACTCGGGAACATGAGCGGTGCCATCCTCGCCGGCATGCTCGCCGCCGGGACGGATCCCGGATCGGTGAGTGCCACCGGCCGCTCGGCCACCACGGCGCGGCAGCGGGAGGAACGCTTTCGCGTCACCGTGACCGCCACCGAGGCCGATCCCGAGGCGAACCGCAACGCCGCGGCCGGGGCCGACGTGGTGGTGCTCGGCGTCAAGCCCAAGGACATCCTGTCCCTGTGCCGGGAGATCGCCGGCGCACTGCGCCCGGGCACCGTCGTGGTGTCCGTGGCGGCCGGGATCCCGCTGGCGGCCATGGAGCGCCACCTGCCGGCGGGACAGCCCGTGGTGCGGACCATGCCGAGCACGCCGCTGACCGTGGGGATGGGCGTGGTCGGGATGGCCGGCGGGGCCGCCGCCACCGAGGAGCACCTGGCCGCGGCCACCGCGCTCTTCGCCGGATCCGGGACGGTGCACCGCGTGGCGGAGGACCAGATCGACGCCGTGGCCGCCGTCTCCGGCTCCGGACCCGCCTACGCCTTCCTGCTCGCGGAGCTGATGGCCGCCGGGGGAGCGCAGATGGGGCTGGATGAGGACCTGGCGGCCGAACTGGCGCGGAACACGGTGGCCGGCGCCGGGAGGATGCTGGCCGAGCCGGGCGTGGACCCGGCGGCGCTGCGCCGGGCCGTCACGAGCCCGAACGGCACCACGGAGGCGGCCGTGGAGTCATTCCTGGCGGCAGACCTGGCCGGGATCATCGCCCGCGGCATGCAGGCCTCGGCCGCCCGCGGCCGGGCGATCAGCGAGGAGTTCGGAAACTCCTAGGGACGGGCCGCGAAGCGCTCCAGCAGGTCCGTGTGCCCGGAGACGATCAGGGTGTCACGGGGACCCACCGTGGTGTCCGGCTGGGCGTAGGTGAAGTCCTCGCCCGGGGTCTTCACGCCCACCACCGTCACGCCGTACTTGGCGCGGATGTCGGATTCGGCCAGGGTGAAGCCCACCGCCTCCGTGGGCGGGTACATCTTGACGATCGCGAAGTCATCGTCGAACTCGATGAAGTCCAGCATGCGCCCGCCCAACAGGTGGGCGGCGCGCACCCCGGCGTCGTGCTCGGGGAAGATCACGTGGTGCGCGCCGATGCGGCGCAGGATCTTGCCGTGGGCCGGGGTGATGGCCTTGACCCAGATGTGCTCCACGCCCAGGTCCACGAGGTTCACGGTGATCAGCACGGAGGACTCGATCGAGGTACCCACGCCCACCACGGCGGTGGCGAACTCCTGGGCACCGAGCTGGCGCAACGCCTCGAGGTCGGTGGCATCGGCCTCCACCACGTGGGTCAGCACCCCGGAGAACTTCTGCACCAGGGTCCGGTCACGCTCGATCGCCATCACCTCGCGGCCCTGGTCCACGAGCTGCTCGCCCACGGCGGAGCCGAACCGGCCGAGGCCGATCAGCAGCACCGGGGCGTGGGGATCCGGACGGTTCTCAGCCAATGATCGGTCTCTCCTCGGGGTACCGGAACAGGTTGCGCCGCTGGCGCAGGGCCAGTGCGGACGCGAAGGTGATCGTACCAACACGGCCCGCGAACATCAGGGCGGTCAGCACGTACTTGCCGGAGGGCGGCAGCTCGGCCGTGAGCCCCGTGGTCAGTCCGCAGGTGCCGAAGGCGCTGAGCACCTCGAACAGGGGGCGCTGCAGGGACTCGCCGCTGATGGCCACGAGGGCCATGGTGCTGGCCAGCACGAGCGTGGCCCCCAGGGCCAGCACGGAGATGGCCACGCGCAGGGATTCGGAGGTGATGGTGCGGCCGTGCGCCGTGACCTCGCGGTCACCGCGCGCCTCGGCCACGATCGCCAGGAACATCACGGCCAGGGTGGTGACCTTGATGCCGCCGGCCGTGGAGGCCGAGCCGCCGCCCACGAACATCAGGGCGTCCGTCAGCAGCAGGGTCTCCGCGGACTGGGCGTCGATGTCATAGACGGCGAAGCCGCCGGAGCGGGACATCACCGAGCCGAACAGCGAGAACTGGACCCGCTCGGCCGCCCCGAACTGTCCGAGGGTGGCTGGGTTGGACCACTCGAAGACCCCGATCAGCAGCGCGCCGCCGAGCACGAGCGCCACGGTGGTGGTGAGGGTCAGCTTGGTGTGCAGGTTCCACCGGGTCCACCGCCAGCGGTGCTTGAGCAGCACCATGACCACGGGGAAGCCCAGGGCCCCGGCGAAGACGCCGGCCATGAGCGTCCACACGATCCAGGGATCGTGCAGGAGGGACTCCAGCCCGTCCGGATGGACCGTGAATCCGGCGTTGTTGAACGCGGACACGGAGTAGAAGATCCCGTTCCACACGCCCTCGGTGAGCGAGCCGGTGTGGACCATGAAGCGGGGGATCAGCACCACCGCCAGGACCGCCTCGAACAGGAACGTGGTGCCCACCACCACGCGCAGCAGGGAGCCGACCTCGCCGATCCGCCCGGTGGTCATGCCCTCCTGCGTGATCAGCTTGGACCGCACGCCCAGCCGCTTGGACACGGCCAGGGTCAGCAGGGCGGCCATGGACAGGATGCCCAGCCCGCCGATCTGCATGGCCACGAGGATGATCAGCTGCCCGGCGAAGCTCCAGTGCTCGGCGGTGTTCACCGGGGTCAGCCCCGTCACGGACACCGCGGAGGTGGCCACGAACAGCGCATCGTGGAAGGCGGTGATGCGGCCGTCCCGAGAGGCGAAGGGCAGGGACAGCAGCGCGGTGAAGACGAGGATCACGAGGGCGAAGGCCAGCAGCGCCGCCCGGGCCGGCGAGGCGCCGGCCACCCCGGAGACGAAGCGCCGCAGGCGCTGGGACGCCCCCCGGGGCCCGACGCGCGGGACGAGGGTCCGGCGGAGGGCGGACGGAGGGCGGGGCACGGGCGCGGACGACGGCGTCGGGATCCTTCTCCCGGTGCGCCACCGGGGCCGTTGGCTGGGGGTGCGCTGATGCCGCGTCATGCCTGCCGCCTCACGTCCCTTCTCCCGTCCCGGGATCCGCCGGCCCGGCGGCTCTCCGCCGGGGCCGATCCCCATCATCCACCATCCGCGGCCCCGGGGACCGGCATCGTGGCGTCATCCGCTGCCATGCGCTGCCCTCCGGGACCGGAGGAAGCATAGTCTGGACGGTGATGACCACCACACCTGATGGATCCCCCGGCGCCGCGCCCAGCGCCAAGGAGGCCCCCCTGGGCTCCGCCGCCGTCGTCTGGGACGATTCCCTGCTGCAGTACAGGTTCAGCGCGGCCCACCCCATGGCACCCGTGCGGCTGGACCTGACGTACCGGTTGTCCGCGGCCTTCGGCCTCTTCGACCGGCCGGGGGTGCGGCTGATCACGCCGGAGGTGGCCTCGGACGAGCTGCTGGCCTCCGTGCACGATCCCGAGTACATCCGTTCGGTCCGTGCCGTCGCCACGGGAGAGCGGGCCGCAGACCCGGAACGGGGCCTGGGCACGGACGACAACCCGGTCTTCCCGGACATCCACGAGGCCTCGGCCCGGATCCTCGGGGGCTCGGTGGCCGCGGCCCAGGCCCTGTGGACCGGGGAGGCCCGGCACGCCGTGAACTTCGCCGGCGGCCTGCACCACGCCGGCCGGGGCCGGGCCAGCGGGTTCTGCATCTACAACGACTGCGCCGCCGCCATCCAGCGGCTGTTGGACCTCGGCGCGGAGCGGGTGGCCTACGTGGACCTGGACGCCCACCACGGCGACGGGGTGGAGTCCATCTTCTGGAACGACCCCCGGGTGCTGACGATCTCCGTGCACGAGACCGGCGTCTCGCTCTTCCCGGGCAGCGGATTCGCCAATGACGCCGGCGGGCCCCAGGCCCTTGGCTCGGCCGTCAACGTGGCCCTCCCCCCGGGCACGGGCGACGCCGGCTTCCTCCGCGCCGTGCACGCCGTGGTCCCGCAGCTGCTCCAGGCCTTCGGGCCGAAGGTGCTGGTGACTCAGCACGGCTGCGACGGCCACCAGGCCGACCCGCTGACCAACCTGCGGATGTCCGTGGAGGGCCAGCGCCAGCTCGCCCTCGACGCCGCGGACTGGGCCCGTGACTACGCGGGGGACCGGTGGCTGGCCACCGGGGGCGGGGGCTACAGCCCCTTCTCCGTGGTGCCCCGGACCTGGACCCACCTGGTGGCCGCGGCGACCGGCCAGCCGGTGAAGGCCGATGCGGTGATCCCCGCGGACTGGCGCGAGTATGCGGCGCGGGCGGCCGGCCTGGGCCCGGATGAGGGGCTGGACGGGATCCCCGCGACCATGTCCGACGGGGTGGACGTCTGGTGGCGCTCCTGGGAGGTCGGCTACGACCCCTCGGACGCGGTGGACCAGACGATCATGGCGACGCGCAAGGAGATCTTCCCGTATCATGGGCTCGATCCCTGGTTCGACTGACACGCCGCTGTATGCTCAGGAGGCGTGCCTCCCGGACGGGAGTGCGCCGAGCGGTGGATAGGATGTCCGAGGATGCCGCGCCTGGCGCGGCAGACGTAGAGTGCCGCCAGAACGCGTCAGACCGAGCCGAGGCAGTGGAAAAGGGGAACGCACGTGGTAGATGCCGGTAATTTCGCCGACACCCGCTTCATGACCGTCACGGAAGTGGCCGAGATGATGCGGGTCTCCCGCATGACCGTGTACCGGATGATCCATGCCGGCGAGCTCCCCGCCGTCCGCTTCGGGCGGTCCTACCGCGTTCCCGAATCCGCCGTCGAGCAGATCCTGCAGACCGGGTCCACGGACGTCCGCGCCACCGGCACGGACGGCAGCAGCAGCTGACACGGCCGGCCCTCCAGGCCGGTGCACGGTCCCGGTTCGTCGCCACGCCCGCAGGCGGGGTAAGGTATTAGGGATCGTTTTGACCACAGATCCGCGGATCGGCAACGCGATGTTCAGTGCCGGTCCACCAACCACATAAGAGGTTTCCCTATGGGCTCAGTCATCAAGAAGCGCCGTAAGCGTATGTCCAAGAAGAAGCACCGCAAGCAGCTTCGCAAGACGCGCCACCAGCGCCGCAACAAGAAGTAGGCACCCGCGTACGAGGTGCCGAACCACCCCGGGGCCGTCCCGCCGCAAGGCAGGACGGCCCCGGCGTCGTCTGAGCGGGCCTACCATGGATCCGATGACTGACTGCCAGCCCCACGCGTCCTCCCAGCCCGCACCATCCGTCGAACTCCTCGTCAAGGACGGGTGCCACCTGTGCGCGGACGCCCTGGCCGTGGTGGACGAGGTGTGCGGTCGGCTCGGGGTGGCGTGGCGGAGCGTGGACGTGGCCCGCCACCCGGACCTGGCCGAGCGTCACGCGGAGGAGATCCCCGTGCTGCTGGTGGACGGCGTCCAGCGGGACTTCTGGCGCATCGACCCCGACCGGCTCGAGCGGCTGCTGACGGCGGACCGCGCGTGACGGACCCCCGCCGGGGCCCGGGTACCGGACTCTCCCGCCCCACCGTCTCCCGGCTGCCCGGGTACCTGCGGGCGCTGTCCTCGCTCGCGGGGTCCGGCACCGTCCGGGTGTCCTCGGCCGAGCTCGCCCGGCTCACCGGAGCCAGTCCCGCCGTGCTGCGCCGGGACCTGGCAGGCCTCGGCCAGCTGGGCCGCCGTGGGGTGGGATATCCCGTGGCGACGCTCCAGCAGGCCATCAGCCAGGCTCTGGGGCTCGTCGAGGACCAGCCCGTGGTCCTGGTGGGGGCGGGGCATCTGGGCTCCGCACTGGCCGGCTATGCCGGCTTCGAGGACCGCGGACTGCGGCTGTGCGCCGTGCTCGACGCCGACCCCCGCCTGATCGGGCAGCGGCGCGGTGCGGTGGTGGTGCAGTCGATCGACGAGCTGGAGGACACGGTCACCGCCGCGGCGGCGCGGCTGGCCATCCTGGCCGTGCCGACCGGTGCGGCGCAGTCGGTGGCCGAGAGGCTGGTGGCCGCCGGGATCCGCGGGCTGCTGAACTTCGCCCCCGTGGACCTGGCGGTGCCGGCGGGAGTCACCGTGCGGGCCGTCGACCTGTCCACCGAGTTGCAGATCCTGGCCTTCCATCAGGCCGAGCTGCGGCCCGGACCGACGGGAGCGCCGCCGTCGCCCTAACGTGGTGTCCCGCGGCAGGGGTTCACCGCGATCACCACGATCACCACGATCACTGGGGCACGGTCGAGGGGTCAATGCCAGCACGCCGCGCCACCGCGGCGGCCATCAACAGCTGGATCATGCCCTGCTCGAGGACACTGTCGGCTGGTCGGTAGGTGACGTGGCCGAGCACGGGATCATGCCGCGTCCCCGACGTGGCTTCGGTCTGGATGTCAGGAGGCAGTTCGGGCCACGGTTCAGGCCATGGTTGTGGCCACCGTTCAGCCGGCCGTTCTGACGGCGGATTGCTCGGCACGTCGGGTGGCTGGTCGGTTGACGCG